>CAZJBM010000012.1:0-66311 GCA_964544595.1 uncultured Barnesiella sp. | reverse complement strand
AATCAAAGCCGAAAACGGCTACAGAGGTAAACTGATCGAGGTCGCAAAGCAAGCCTCAATGGCTGACCGCCTCAGCTTTAACAGATTTTATGGGACAGGCTCTAATTAAGGTCGACTTGCTCGATAAGGCCCCGGCCGACGTACCAGAGGAAAGCGCGGACGGGGCTGTAGCCGGCTTTACGGATAATGCGGGCATAGTTGGAAACCTGGCGGTGGTAGCGGCTGTCGGGCTCGCCGAATTTGAAGTCGATAATGTCGATATGGCCGTCGGCGGTCCACACGACGCGGTCGGGGCGATAGACGCTCTTGCCGGTGACCATCGACCGCTCGCACACGATACGCTTGTAGCCATCAAACCAGGGCGTCACCTTCGGGTCGGCGAGAGCCGCCGAGAGGGTGTCGCGGCAGTAGGCAATCTGCCGCTCAGACAGAGATGAGCGGGCGGCCGCGCGGCGAAGCTGGAGGTCGAGGTCGGCGCAATGACGCACGCGGCTGAGGACGCGGTGGAGGAAGTCTCCGCGCATGCGGGGGTCGTCGAAGTCAAAGGTCTCGCAGTCGGCCTCGGTAAATGTATTGATGTTGTCGTTGACGGCGGGGGAATAGTCGGGGATGTTGATGCCGGGGGCGGCGTCCGCAGCTTTCTCGTCGGTTTTCTTTACAGGAGACGTGGGGCTCCCGATCTCGATAACGCCATCCTCGCCGAGAAGCTCGGCCAGAGGTAGCATCCATGGGCGGGCATCAGGCTCGACGCGGTCGCTGCCGATATAGTCGCTGCTGAGAAGGGCGACGGCGCGCCTGAGGTAGTCGTTGAGGCTCTCCTCTTTGGCGGAGGGGGAGATCACGACAAGCTCGTTGACGGCGCGGGTGAAGGCCACGTAGGTGACATTGAGCGCGTCGACGCGCTGCTGCATCACGTACTGGTCAAACCGCGTTTTAAACGAGGGTATTTTGCCGAGCGCGGAGGTGAAGTCGAGCGGCAGGAAGGGGGGGACGAGCTCCGGCTCGACGCCGGGAAAGTCGTTTCGATCGAGGTCGAACCATTCGATAATCCGCTTCATGGAGCTGTTGTAGCTAACGAAGGGGGTATCGGCAAAGGGGATTATGACGCATGGGAACTCCAGACCTTTAGACTGGTGAATGGTCATAACGGTGATAGCCTTGGTCTCGTCGCTCGACGAGAGGGTAGAGCGGAAGCCTTTTTTGTCCCACCAGTCGAGAAAAGAGCGAATGTCGGAGTTGCCGCGGGCGCAGAATTCGAGCACGACGTCTTGAAACGCAGTGATGTAGCCGGTCTCTTTGGCCACGACCGAGGGGTTGATGTAGCGCGAAAGAATACGGTCGATCAGAGTCGACAACGTGGCGCAGACGGTGATGCCGTCGGCCTCGACGAAAGTGTCGGCCGAGTTGAGCGAGCGGGGGTTGAAGTTGACGATAAGGTCGAGCTTCTCGCGGCCGGTCTTGAAGTCGCCGCTGTTGATCTCGGCTTCGGGGTCGGAGTCGTCGCGGAGCAGCTCGATGGCCCGCGTCAAAGCCTGCGAGGGGGTAGGGTAGACGTCGTTGCCCTCGCTGTCGGCAGCGGGCTCATGGAGAAAATACTCGTAGCAGCAGAGGAGGCGCGAGCGGCGGTAGGCGGGGTTGATCTCGCGGACGGCCTGCTCGGTGCCGTCGGCCCCGCGGCGGACGCTGCTGATAAGATGAGGCACCTGCGAGAGCCTGAGTATCTCGATAATCATTCTGACGGCCGACGACGAGGAAAGGCGAACGGAGTCGACCGACGTCACCGCGATATTGCCGTGGCGCCAGCCCTCACGGTTGGGGAGATCGAGCAGGGTAGCGATAGCCTTCTCGCCCTCGGAGTGGCGGCGCACAAGTATCGCGATATCCTCCTGGCGGTAGCCCTGGTCGAGCAGCCGGCTGACTTCGTCGGCGAGCTTGGCGAGGGAAAAATCCTCATCGACAACGTCTTCATTGTCAATGATTTCCTCGCCGAGTGGCGGAGCAGGGTTTTCGTCGGCGGGTCGCTCCGGCTCGAAGATGAGCTTAACGTGGCCCGGAATCTCTTTTTTGCGCGCGGGGCTTATCTGCTGCACCACGTGGGAGTAGGTCTCGGTGTCGCCCACGACCTCAGCCATGGCCCTGAAAATGGAGTTGTTGAAGGTCACGACTTCGCGGGAGCTGCGCCAATTGTTGTTTTTCTCCACCGTAGTGCCCTCGACCGAGATGTATCGGTCGCCGAATACGTCGGCTACCTGAGAGCCCACGGTAGACCCGAGCAGGTCGGGGTCGGAGTTGCGGAAGCGATAGATACATTGCTTCTCGTCGCCGATGACGAGGTTCTCATGGTTGTGCGACAGGCTTTCCATGACGAGAGGGCGCAGATTCTGCCACTGCATTTTGGAGGTGTCCTGAAACTCGTCGATAAGAAAATGGCGGAGATAGTAGCCGATGCGCTCGTAGACGAAGGGGGTGTCGTCGTCGTTGATGATGTCGCGGAGGAGTGAATTGGTCTCAGAGAGGAGTATGAGGTTGTTGTCTTTGCAGTAGTTGTCGAGAATACGGAGCAGGCAACCCATCAGGCCGAAGGTGCTCAGAGAGCTTTGTATCACCTTGTTGCGGGCGAGATTGGAGTAATGGCTCGCGATCAGGCCGCAAAGGGAGGAGATGAGGCCGTCGAAGTCGGCCGAGGGGACATGCTTCTTGGTGTAGCATTTGGCCGAATTCTCAAGGTAGTTGACGATATATTTGCTGACGTCCTTAGGTAGAGGGCCTTCGCGGAGCTTGTCGAAGAATTTCCGCATATTGGCGTGGAGGAATTGATAGTCGGCATAGGCGCTCGCGGTCGCGATCGCTTTAAGGATATTGTCGAGCGAGGTTTTCTCGGAGGCGCGGAGGGCGTCGCCAAAGGCGCGGGTGCGGTCGAGATTGGAGAAATAAGCTGAAATCTCGTCGAAATTCATTTTGAAATTCTCATCCATTATGCGGGTGAACGTGCCGACAAGGTCGTCGAAGAGATTGGATGAGCGGGCGAAAAGATTGATGGCGTGCCCCTCGTCGAGCTTGCTGTTGACGTATCGGGTAAGCCAGTCGGTGAGCCATCGGTGTTCGGCGCGTTTCGCCGGGTCGGAAGGCTCGGGGCGGTTGATTGACGACAGCATATCGCCAACGCCGGTCGACACGGCGAGATGGTTGTCGAGCTCAAGCTCGAAGTTGTCGGGCATCTCGATTTCGCGGGCAAAGGTGCGGAGGACGGTCTGGAAGAAGGCGTCGATCGTGCTGACGTGGAAATAGGCGAAGTCGGCGAGGAGGTCGTCGAGGGTTTCGGAGGCGAGTCGGCTGATCGACTCCTCGTCGGCAGAGAAAAGGTCGATGAAGTAGTCGAGGTAGTCGCTTTTCTCCTCGACTCCCGGCTCGCGGCGGGCAAGAATGGCGAGCTCGGAGATGATACGCTTGATCATCTCCTCGGTGGCCTTGTTGGTGAACGTGATGGCGAGGATATGGCGATTGGCTCCATCGGGGTGTTTACGCAGATGCCAGCGGCATAGCGACGGGTCGGGGTTATCGTCGCGGTATCCTAAGAGCAGTTGGAGATAATGCTTTGTCAGCGAGTAGGTTTTGCCTGAGCCCGCGGAGGCTTTGTAGATATGGAGCATATAAGATCGGCCTAAAGGGGGATGTGGCTAAGGGGAGGGTGGGGAAGGAGGTGGATTAACAGGGGTAGCCTTCGGCCCGGAGCAGCGGCAGAAGGTCGGCGCGGCGGTCGCCCTGAATGAGTATCTCGCCTCCGCGGGCCGAGCCTCCGGTGCCGAGTCTCTGCTTAAGGCGGCCGGCGAGGGCGGCGATTTCGGAGTCGGGCATGGAGTCGGGGAAGCCGTCGATGATAGTGGCAGTTTTGCCTCCGCGGCCCTTTCGCTCAATGGCGATATGGAGTTTAGGTTTCTTTTCGGGCTTCGGTTGGTCGAGGGTGGGGTCGGTACCCTCGGGGAGGTCGGGGTTGTTGTCGAGAAAACCTTTGAGTGAAGCTTGCCAGTCGTTCATAATCGTCGGGGGTGGGGGATGATTGGGAAAAACGGGGTAATCGATGAGGCTTAAGCGGGGATGTCGGACGAGTCGTCGGTCTCATCCTCGTATTCGTCGAAGTCGCTGAGGTCGATTTCGCCGCCATTCTGGGCGTCGAGGTTCTTCAGCATGAACAGGTAGCGCGCGTCGGCGCTCTCCAGCTCTGAGAAGAGGGCGTTGACCGAGTCGGCGTCGGCAGCGACGGCGCGGCGGTAGAGGTCGAGGGCTTTGGCGTTGTGGCCCTCCTCGGTCTGGTGCTCGTCGATAATCATGTATAGGACGGCGATTTCGCCGACGGCCTTCGGCGAGGTGATCGAGTCGCCTAAGTTTTTCACCGTGGAGTCGAGGATGTCGGCGGCTGAGTCGAAGTTGCCGTCGATTATTTTCTGGCGGGCGAGGGCGATAGAGTCGCGCTCAGAGCCGCCAGGGCCGGCGCATCCCGTCAGGGCGAAAACCGCGAGGGCGAGCGTCACTAAAAGTTTTATTTTTGTCAAATGTCTGATAGTCATCATAATATGAAATAAGGTTTAAGCTGTGTTCATGAAAAAGAGGGCTTGCGGGCGAAGAGATTCGCGGGCATGATCGGCATGGAGCGCCCTGCTCAGGCGCGTTTATTGCAAAGATACGAATAAGAGCGCGTACCGCCAAATTTATTTGGAGCCGATAATGGTGCGCGGGGCTGATTCTCTTTGAAAAATCCAATATTATTGCTTATATTTGCGCTACTTATGCAGGTTAAGGCGACCTCAGAAATTTTTTTCTTCGAGACTTAACCCGAAATACACAATTCACTCTCTTATGCATTACTTCATTTCGGCCGGGGAGGCATCCGGCGATATCCACGCGTCGCGGCTGATAGCCGACCTCAAGAAGCGAGATCCGGAGGCCGTGTTCACGTTTTTGGGCGGAGACCTGATGGCCAAGGAGGCGGGAGTAGATCCCCTGATACATTACCGCGAGATGGCCTATATGGGCTTCAGCGAGGTGATACGCAACCTGAATAAGGTGCTCGGCAACCTGTCGATCGCCAAGCGGTCGCTCCACACACTTCGGCCCGACGCGCTTATACTGGTCGATTATCCGTCGTTCAACCTGCGGCTCGCGGAGACGGCAAGCAAAATCGGTATCCCGGTGTTTTACTATATCTCGCCGAAGGTGTGGGCATGGAAAGAGGGGAGAGTGAAGAAAATCAAGAGATATTGCCGGCGAGTGCTCTCGATATTGCCGTTTGAGGTTGATTACTACAAGCGAAAGCACGGCTACGACGTTGACTACGTGGGGAATCCGTCGCTCGCGGAGGTCGACGCGAAGAAGATGTCGATTAAATCGAAGGCGGGGTTCTGCCGCGAACATTCGCTCGACCCGGAGAGGCCGATTCTGGCGTTGGTGCCCGGTAGCCGGGTGGGGGAGATACGCAATAATCTTCCGGTTATGGCCGATGTGGCCCGCCGGCACGGCGATATGCAGGGTGTGATAGCCGGAGCTCCCGGTATCGACAGCTCGATTTATAATAAATATTCCGACCTGAAGGTGGTGGAGGACGCCACGTTTGAACTAATGGCCGCAGCTGACGCCGCGCTCGTGACCTCAGGGACGGCCACGCTTGAGTGCGCACTGCTGGGCACTCCGCAGGTGGCCTGCTATCGCTCCAACGGGTCGAGAATGGCCTACGGGCTTTTCAAGCGTATATTAAAGATACCTTACGTGACGCTTCCCAACCTTATCGCCGACCGCGAGGTGATTCCGGAGATGTTGCTGCATCATTGCAATGCGGATGAGGTCGACGCGAAGCTGACCGCTCTGCTACAGGCCGATGGGAAAGCCGCCGCCGAGCAACGCGGCGGTTACGCCGAGATACGCCGGAGGCTGAGCTCGGCCAAAGCGTCGGCAGCCGAGCTTATCTACGGAGATTTGCGGTCGTCCGCGAAGTGATAAATCGTAGAGCGAACTTGACGGCCAAGCAGGCGGCTATGATTATCGCCGAAAGGATGAAGTAGACGGCAGTCTGCGCCGGGGCGAAATCGAGGTGAGGCGCCAAGCCCGACCGCTTAATGAGGGTAAGGAAATACCAGTGGAAATAGTAGATTTCAAGCGTGTTGGCGCCTATGCGGCAGAGCAGGCGGCCGGGGGCGGCGCGTTTCTCAAGATATGGGTTAAGCCGCTTGAACAGCATGAATATCAACAGAATGGATAGTAGGCTGCGAAGCGGGTTGAGCCACCATGCGGCGAACGGAATCACGCAGAGCCAGCAGGCGGCTACGGCAATCAGCGCGTAGGGGCTGTCGATGAGGGCGAGAAACTTGTCGCGGTGCTTCTTCGCCACTATGCCGCAGAGGAAGTAGACGGCCAGAGTGCCGAAATGGCTGAGGCTGAGCCAGCCGAAAAGAGCGCAGCCCGATTTCCACGCGATCAGCCCTAAGGCGTAGGCAAGCACCGATAATATGGCCAGAGAGGCCACAAACGCGCGGTCGCTCAATCGGAGCTTCCGGGCGAGACCGAGCATCGGTATGGCCAGGACGAAATACTCGACCATCACCAGGGGAAACCAGTAGCCGAGCTTCATCTCGCCGAGGGCGTATTGCCACGGAATATCCGTGCCGTATAGCTCAAGGGCGTAGAGCAGGAAGCATACTATGGCCGGGAGAAATTGTCTCGCGATCTTGTCGCGTAGCTTTCTCTTGGCCTCGACACCCGATTTTACGGGATAAATGAAGTAGCCGCTGATAAAGAAGAAAACGGGCATCAGGAAGGTGATACTCGCCTCGGCGATGAAATCGACGTAGCCGTATATGCCTGTCAACACGTGCATATAGACTACAAAGAAGATTGTGAAGCCCTTTATGGCGTCGATGTAAGGGACGCGCCGGGAGTCGACACTAAGGGGTAGAGCTGATTTCATTTGCCTGAGAGCATCATCTGGATTTCATTGAGCTTATTGAGGGCGTCCATGGGGGTCAGGCGGTTGATGTCGAGGCCTGCTATGGCATCGCGCACTTGGGCCAGCATGGGGTCGTCGAGCTGGAAAAACGATAGCTGCATACCCGACGGCGCCTCCATCGAAGCGAGCCTCTTCTCAGGAGCCACTCCGCTTTGGCGGTTGGCTTCCTCAAGGTGGCGAAGCACCTCGTTGGCCCGCGTCACGATAGCACGGGGCATGCCGGCGAGCTTGGCCACGTGGATACCGAAACTGTGCTCCGACCCTCCGCGGGCGAGCTTGCGAAGAAACACGACTTTGCCGTCGATTTCCTTGACCGAGACGTTGAAATTGACCACCCGGGGGAACTGATGCTCCATTTCGTTGAGCTCGTGATAGTGGGTGGCGAAGAGCGTTTTGGGTTGCAGAGGCGATTGGTGGATATGCTCGACGATGGCCCAGGCGATCGAAATGCCGTCGTAGGTCGAGGTGCCTCTGCCCAGCTCGTCGAAGAGTATGAGCGACCGCTCTGAGAGGTTGTTGATAATGGAGGCGGCCTCGTTCATTTCGACCATGAAGGTGGATTCACCGAGCGAAATGTTGTCGGAAGCACCCACGCGGGTGAAAATTTTGTCGACTATGCCCGTTTTAAGGCTCTCTGCGGCCACGAAACATCCTATCTGGGCCATCAGCACGTTCAGGGCCACGGAACGCAGCAGAGCCGATTTACCCGACATGTTAGGGCCGGTGATCATCATCACCTGGGTGCCGTCGTTGGCGAGGCTGACGCTGTTGCTGATATACGGAACGCCCGGGGGCAATTCTTTCTCTATAACGGGGTGACGCCCTTCGGTCATTTCGAGCCGGAGCGAATCGTCGACAATCGGGCGGTTGTAGCGGTTGAGCAGCGCGGCGGAGGTGAACCCGGCGAGGCAGTCGAGCCGCGCCAGTAGCGAGCAGTCGAGCTGAATGGCCGACACGTAATCGTTAAGCCAATTGACCAGCTCGTTGTAGATCCGCGTCTCGATTATGGCAATGCGATCCTGCGCGGTAAGAATCTTCTCCTCGTATTCTTTGAGCTCGGGGGTGATGTATCGCTCGGCGTTGACGAGGGTCTGCTTGCGTATCCACTCTTGCGGCACTTTGTCCTTGTGGGTGTTGGTGACCTCGATGTAGTAGCCAAACACGTTGTTGAAGCCTATTTTGAGCGAGGGTATGCCCGTAAGCTGGCTCTCGCGCTGCTGTATGTTGGCGAGGTAGTCTTTGCCCTTGAAGGCGATTTCGCGCAGCTCGTCGAGCTCGGGGTCAACCCCGGCTTTGATGACGTTGCCGCGGCTGACGGCGATAGGAGCGTCGTCGGCGATTTCGCGGCTTATGCGCTCTATCACGCGCTGGCAGGGATTAAGCTGCTCGGCCAGGGAGTTGAGCGCGTCGAGATCGCTCTCGGCGCATATCTGCTTAATAGGGGCAATCTGGCTGAGTGAGTTTTTGAGTTGGGTCACCTCGCGGGGCGAGATGCGGCCGACGGCCACTTTGGAGATGAGGCGTTCGAGGTCGCCGACGCCGGTGAGCTTCTCTACGAGCTGCTCGCGGCTCTCGGAGTCGCGGAAGAAATATTCGACCACGTCGAGGCGCGCGTTGATGGCCTTCACATCCTTTAGCGGAAAAAGAATCCAGCGGCGCAGCGCGCGGGCGCCCATGGGGGTGACGGTGTGGTCGATCACGTCGAGAAGGCTTTTGCCGTCCTCGTTCATGCTCTGCACGAGCTCGAGATTGCGCGCCGTGAAGCGGTCGAGCCTGACGTAGTGCTCCTCTTCGATGCGCGATATGCGCGAAATGTGGCTAATGCGGGTGTGCTTGGTTATGTCGAGGTAATGGAGGATAGCGCCGGCCGAGATTATGGCTTCGGGCATATTGCTGATGCCGAAACCTTTCAGGTTGGCGGTCTCGAAGTGCTTCAGTAGCCGCTCGGTGGCCGCCTGGGTGGTGAAAATCCAGTCGTCGAGCTCCATAGCGAGGTATTTGCCCGGAAATGTGTCGTCGAGCAGGCGCTTTTTCTCGCGCTCTACCAGTATCTCTTTCGGAGAGAAGTTGCCAAGCAGCTTGCCGATATAGTCGGGAGTGCCCTCGGCGGTGAGAAATTCGCCCGTGGAGATGTCTAAGAATGAGACTCCGGCCCGGTCTTTGCCGAAATTCACGGCGGCGAGGAAGTTGTTCTCGCGGTTTTCGAGGATGTTGTCGTTGATCGACACGCCGGGGGTGACCAGCTCGGTTATGCCTCGCTTGACGAGTTTTTTCGTGAGTTTCGGGTCTTCCAACTGCTCGCATATCGCCACGCGCTTGCCGGCTCTGACGAGCTTGGGGAGATACGTGTCGAGAGCATGATGAGGGAAGCCCGCGAGCTCAACCGACGATGCTGTGCCGTTGGCGCGTCGGGTAAGGGTTATGCCGAGAATCTCGGAGGCTGTTATGGCGTCGGAAGAGAATGTCTCGTAAAAGTCGCCTACACGAAAAAGAAGCACCGCGTCGGGGTGGCGTTGCTTCATTTCGAGATATTGTTTCATCAGCGGCGTTTCCGCGATTTTCTTGGCCATAGTGCAGTAATTGGATGTTGTTTACCGCAAATTTACGTCAAAAAGTTGAATGTAAAAAATCAAATTCTCCTGCCGGGGCTGATTTCTTGATATTATTTAGAGCCCGTCGTTAACATTTTATGGTCACGACGGGCTCTTATCGATCAGAAGAAGCTCTTGCCTACGGCGTTGAAGTAGGTTTTGGCCGTCGCGGCGGGGATGACGACCGTGGGCGCGCCATACGCGTACGCGCAAATCTCATACTGACCGTAGGCGAGCACAAGGCCCTTTGACGTGATCCAGGGATTGGCCCCGGGCTTAGGGAGGGCGTTAATGTTTTCGCGACCGATGGCTTCGCGGAGTTGCGCGTTGGTTTTCACGCCGAAATATTTTTTCAGCCCGGCCATAACCGTGGGGCGAAGGCCCGACCAGTTGGTCAGCATATCGTTGGTCAGCATTTTGCCGTTGCTTTTCAGGAAAGTCGCGCCGGTCTGGCTTCCCATGCCGTGGGCGCCTCCGCCATACATCTCATAGTCGCAGACGAATGTGATCACCTTGCTGTTCTCATAGACCTTTTTGATCGAGTAGATTTCGTAGCCGCCATATTCGATGTCTTCGTTTGAGCGCAGCTTCTGCTCGTAGAATTTGGCCACGTCGTTGACGTTGGCGAGGTTGCCTTTATATTCGCCTCCGAGCGACTGATTGATCCAGCCGCGGATTGACTCGACGAGCGCTGCGGGGCCGTCGACGGGATATTCAACGGTCAGAGAGCTTTCGTTGTCGGGAACTTTTGCGGTGAACACGCCTATCTTTATGGCTGATTCAGCCTTTTTCGTGGCGGTTTGCTTGGCTTGGGTTGTCGTGGTTTCGGCAGCGTTCACACAATTTGCGGCGCAGAACGCGAAAGTGGCGGCGATGATAGAGGAGGCCGCGATGCGGGCGATGCGTTTCATGTTACTGTGGTTTACTTATTGGTTGTTTTAGTGGAAGATTTTGCAGGTTGAGTTTCATTCGAGCCCGGTTTGGTCGACCAGGCGAGTCGCTTCGTCGAGATCCTTGCGATATACCATCAATCTGAATGACCCTATGCCGTTAATACTGATCGGAAGAATAGAGCCGAATATCTGGTTGTCGATAATGGAGCGAATACCATGCTCTTCGAGCACGCCTTGCGCTATGTGGGCGTTGATGTTTGATTCAAACGCGCGGCACAATACTATGTCGTCATCCTGTTTTTTCATAAGCGGGGCGTTTTTAAGGGCGTGTCTGGCCGTGGCCGTCAAGGAGATAGCGGGTGGTAGTGATTTCGCGGAGACCCATCGGGCCGCGGGGGCCGAGTTTCTGGGTGCTGATGCCGATTTCCGCGCCTAAGCCGAATTGGGCGCCGTCGGTGAAGCTTGTCGGCAGGTTGACGTAGACGCAGGCCGCATCGACCGATTGCTGGAACCGGCGGGCTTTATGCTCGTTGGCGGTAATGATGCTTTCGCTATGGCCCGATCCATGCTCGGCGATGTGGGCGAGGGCTCCGTTGATGCCGTCAACCGTGCGGATGCCCATCTTGTAGTCCATCCATTCGCGATCCCAGCAGTCGGGCGTAGCAGCGACGAGCAGATTGTCGGGATAATGACCGCGGAGAGCTTCTAAAGCCTCGTCGTCGGCATGGATTTCGACGCTTTTTTCGGCGAGCGGAGCGCATACGGAGGGGAGGTCGGCGAGGCGCGAGCGGTCGATAAGGAGGGTGTCGAGCGCGTTGCATACGCTTACCCTACGCGTCTTGGCGTTGTATACCACCTTAGAGGCTATGTAGAGGTCGGCCTCTGAGTCGACGTAGCAACTCACTACCCCGGCTCCGGTTTCGATCACGGGGACGCGGGCGTTGTCGCGCACGAAATCGATAAGACGGCGCCCTCCTCGCGGTATGCACACATCGACATACCCTACGGCGCCGAGAAGGGCGGCGGTTGCTTCGTGGGTTGAGGGGAGGAGTCGGGCAGCGTCGGCTGTGACGCCGTGAGCCTCTAAGGCGTCATGGATAAGCCGCATGGCGGCGAGATTCGACTCCTCTGCGTCTTTGCCCCCTTTAAGTATGCAGGCGTTGCCGCTTTTGAAGCAGAGCGAGAACACGTCGAAGGTGACATTGGGCCGCGCTTCATATATCACGCCGATCACGCCGAACGGCACTCTCACCTTTCTGAGCAAAATGCCGTTGGGGAGAGTGCGCCGCTCGATTTCCTCGCCGATGGGTGAGGGGAGGGAGGCCACGTTGCGCAGGTCGGAGGCAATGGCGGCGAGGCGGTCGGGGGTGAGCTTAAGGCGATCGTAAAGCGGGTTGGAGGGGTCCATGCGGCTGAGGTCGCGGGCGTTGGCGGCGAGGAGAGGTTGCTGCCGCCTCTCTACGAGGTCGGCGAGAGTGAGAATCACGTCGTTGCGTACGCTATCTGAAATGGAGTTTAGCGAGCGCGCGGCGCTTCGCGAGGCTTTGAATATAGAGTTGAAATCAGTCATGGCTCTCGATGTAAAGATAGTTGTAATGGATCATGGGGCGCGCGCCGTGGTGGCCCAATGAGGCGCGAGTCTCATCGCTTGAGAGCGAAGATCGGCCGACGCCTATGCGGTTGCCCTGCTGGTCGAGTATGTTGACTATGTCGCCCTCTTCCCAGTCGCCCTCGACGGCGGTAATGCCAACAGGCAAAAGGCTGACGGCGCGGTCGCTGACGAGAGCTTCGGCGGCTCGGGCGTTGACCTTGACGATACCTTTGGCAAACGATGAGCTGTGGGCAATCCAACGCTTGATTGTGCTGATAGGCTGAGGATTGGGGCTGAAAAGCGTGTGAGGGGCCGATTCTGGGCTCTGGATTAAGTCGACAAGGATATTCGGGCGGTCGCCTCTGGCTATTACCACGGCTATTCCCTCGTCGGCCACTTTGCTCGCGATGCCGCTCTTTGTGCCCATGCCTCCGCGCCCGAAGCCGCTCTTTGAAGCGACCACGAATTCGCTGACATCCTTGCCGGGCTCAATCACGGGAATCAGCCGCGACGCCGGATCGGCGGGGCTTCCGGTGAATATGCCGTCGACATTGGAGAGAATCACGAGCATATCGGCGTCGACCATCGCGGCGATGAGGCCCGAAAGCTCGTCGTTGTCGGTGAACATCAGCTCGGTTAGGCTTGCCGTGTCGTTCTCGTTTATAACGGGGATCACGCCGTTATCGATCATCGTCAATATGCAGGCGCGCTGGTTGAGATAAGAGGTGCGCGAAGCGAAATTCTCTTTTTGTGTCAGCACCTGGCCTATGACGATTCCATATTCGCCAAACAATTGATTATAAAGGTTTATGAGGCGAATCTGACCTATCGATGAGAATAGTTGGCGCTGGGCCACGCTGTCGAGGTCGCGGTCGGGGGTGATGGCGCCGCGACCGCAGGCTACAGCTCCGCTCGACACGAGTATCAGTTCGTGGCCCGACTCGCGTAGCCGGGCGATTTGGTCGACAAGCGCCGACATATTCGTGACGTTGGGCTTACCGTCGGCTCGGGTCAGCACGTTGCTGCCCACTTTCACTACGATCCTGCTCATGATATGGTTGAGGCTCTGAGGCCCTCGATTACGGCGTTGGTAAATCCGGCGCGCTCCATCGCGTTGAGTCCGCGGATAGTCAGGCCGCCGGGTGTGGTGACTTTGTCGATTTCGCTTTCGGGGTGAGAGCCAGGTTGCGACAATAGGGCGCAAGCTCCCTTGACGGTCTGCGCCACAATCTTCTGCGCGTCGGCTGCCCTGAAGCCTAATTCCACTCCCCCTTCCATAGCGGCCCGCGCGTAGCGCATGGCATAGGCTATGCCGCATGAGGCGAGGGTCGTAGCCGAGGGGAGCATTTTCTCCTCTATCTTCATCACCGCTCCTATGCGGGAAAACACCGCTTCAGCGGGGTCGGCCGGGCCGTTGATTTCGACTATGAAGGTTATTGACTCGCAGAGAGAAGCGGCTGTGTTGGGTATGGCGATTGACAGCGCGACAGGTTGTTGGGCGTGCGCGGAATTGAAGAGGCTGTCGAGCGACTCGCCGCTGACGCCCGCCGCCACGCTGACCACCGACTGCCTACCGCGGTCGAGATGCCCGGAGATTTCTTCGGCCACTCCGGCCACAATCCAGGGCTTAACGGCGAGGATTATAACATCGGCTTTGGCGATTACGGCGACATTGTCGGCGGAGGTGAACACGCCTCGCCGGGCAAACGTCTCAAGCTTCCCGAGTGAGGGGTTGGCTATGAATAGGTTTTTCGGGTCGAGTCCGGCGCGCAGCAGCCCTTCGGCGATCGCGCCGCCCATCGATCCGGCCCCTATTATCGCGATATTGAGTTGTTTTGTCATTAGAAATACGTTTCAGATACCCGCAAAAATAATCATTTTGCGCATTTTTTACAAAAAACGATAAATGATAATTGAATCTTGATATACTAATCCTACTCAAGAACCGAGGTCGTCATTCATAGCGATAGAGTAAAAAGCGAGACCCCGCCTTCAATTCAGAGGCGGGGTCGGTGAGTTATCGTTTTTAGTCGAGATGCGTGATTAGTCGCGGCTGCCTCCGAAGATGCGGAGGATGAAGAGGAAGAGGTTGATGAAGTCGAGATAGAGGTTGAGCGCGCTGATTGTCGCGAGCTTTCCGTGCATATCAGCGGGTGCTGAAGCTGCCATCTGCTTGGTTGTCTGAGTATCCCAGGCGGTAAGGCCGAGGAACAGGAACACGCCTACAATCGAGATAATCCAGTCGAGGGTCGAGCTGTGCGCGAAGATGTTGACTACCATAGCGATAATCAAGCCGAAGAGCGCGTACATGCAGTAGGTGCCGAATTTGGTCAGATCGGAGTTGGTGGTATAGCCGTAGATACTCATCGCGCCGAAAGTGCCGGCGGTGATGAAGAATGCTTTGGCTATGGCTCCGGGCGCGTAGGCGTAGAAGATAACCGAGAGGGTGAATCCGTTGACAATCGAGAACAGGTAGAATAGCAAAGTGGCTGTGGTTGAGCTCATTTTGTTGATTCCGGCAGAAATCCACATTACAAGCCCGATTTCAACGATCGCTAAAATCCAGTAGCCGTTGCCTAAGGCGATTGAGGCCATCGAGGGAGTTGATGCTACCAGTAGAGAGGTGAACGCTGTCACGAGCAGCGCGAGAAACATTTTGAAGTATACCTTCTTCATCACTTGGCTTACGGTGCGCGAAAGCGACTGGGCGCTGTCGTAACCGTAGCCCGAATAATCGTTTTGATAGTTGTTCATATTCAGTTGGTTTAGAGAGTGTTTGTTAATGAGGTGCCCGATATGGGAATCAATGCGGGCAATTACTATATATTAGACGCAGCAAACGTCAAAAAGTTTAAGCAGTCGATCACATGCGCTCGGGAACGCGGATGCCGAGCAGACCCATGCCGGTTTTCACCACTCGTGCTGTCGCGTCGCTTAAAGCGAGGCGCAGCGAGCGCACGGCTTCATCCTCTTCGCGGAGTATCGAGCAATCGTGGTAGAATTGATTGTACTGCTTGACGAGCTCGTAGACATAGTTGGCGATGAGGGCTGGGGAGTAGCGACGGCCGGCGTCGGCCACGATCGAGGGGAAGTCGGCGAGCGACTGTATCAGCGCGATTTCCTTCTCGTTGGACACAACGGCAGTGTAGTCGCCTATGGCCATGCCCTGGTCGGCGGCTTTGCGGAGCACCGAGCGAATACGTGCGTAGGTGTATTGGATGAACGGGCCTGTGTTGCCGTTGAAGTCGATCGACTCCTTGGGGTTGAAGGTCATGTTTTTGGTCGGATCGACTTTGAGGAGGAAGTATTTCAGCGCTCCCAACCCTACGGTTTCGGCGATTTCTTCAGCCTCAGCCTCGCTCACGCCGTCGAGCTTACCGAGCTCTTTCGACACTTCGCGGGCGGTGTCGACCATCTCTTTCATGAGGTCGTCGGCGTCGACAACGGTGCCTTCGCGGCTCTTCATTTTGCCTTCAGGCAGCTCTACCATGCCGTAAGAGAAGTGCACGAGGTCTTTGCCCCATTTGAATCCGAGCTTGTCGAGAAGGAGCGAGAGCACCTGGAAATGGTAGTTCTGCTCGTTGCCGACCACGTAAATCATTTTGTCGATAGGGAAATCCTGATAGCGCAGTTTGGCTGTGCCGATATCCTGTGTCATATACACCGAAGTGCCGTCAGAGCGGAGAAGCAGCTTGTGGTCAAGGCCGTCGGCGGTAAGGTCGGCCCATACCGAGCCATCCTCTTTGCGATACATTATGCCTTTCTCAAGCCCCTCCATTACCTTCTCTTTGCCTTCGAGATACGTGTCGCTCTCGTAGTATATCTTATCGAAATCCACACCCATGCGACGATAGGTTTCGTCGAATCCGGCGTAAACCCATTCGTTCATCATAGCCCAGAGATCGCGCACCTCGGGATCCTTAGCCTCCCAGCGGCGGAGCATATCGCGGGCTTCGTCCATGAGAGGAGATGCGGCTTTGGCTTCATCTTCTGTCATGCCTTTGTCCATCAGCTCTTTAACTTCGGCCTTGAAGTGCTTGTCAAATAGCACGTAGAAGTCGCCGATAAGGTGGTCGCCTTTCTTGCCGGTAGATTCGGGAGTGGCGCCGTCGCCCCATTTCTGCCAAGCGAGCATAGATTTGCAGATATGGATTCCGCGGTCGTTGACGATGTTGGTTTTCACGACCTTGTTGCCGCAAGCCTTAAGAATCTCCGAGAGGGAGTAGCCGAGCAGGTTGTTGCGCACGTGGCCAAGGTGAAGAGGCTTGTTGGTGTTGGGCGACGAATATTCTACCATGACTAAGGGCGACTGCTCCGTGGGGGCGGTCAGGCCGTAGTCGGGGGTGTTTTCGATGTGTTTAAGTACTGAGTTCCAGAACGTAGGCTCAATCACTATATTAAGGAATCCCTTGATGACGTTGAATCGGTCGACGGCGGGCTCGTTCTCGACGAGCCAGTTGCCGATTTCGGTGCCGACAGCTTCGGGCGATTTCCGCGCCGCTTTCACCCAGGGGAACACCATTATCGTGAGATTGCCCTCAAACTCCTTTTTTGTGGTTTGTGGCACGATATTCGCGGCGTCGGTATCAACGCCGTAAAGCTCTTTGACTGCTTTGGCTACGGCCTCAGCAAGAATCTTGTCGATTGACATTTTTTGTAATAAAAATGAATTTGAAAATACTTCTGCAAGTTAATTATGACACAAAATTACGCGTTTTTCGCTTATATTCAACCATATTATACATATTTTTTATAACTTTGCCGTCCAATCCATATAAATCTGCCATGACTCGCGAATATGATTATCTCGTTATAGGATCGGGCATCGCCGGGATGAGTTTTGCGCTCAAGGTCGCCGACAATGCCCGTGTAGCACTGATATGTAAAACCACGCTTCCGGAAGCTAATACCGATCTCGCTCAGGGGGGTATAGCGTCGGTCACCAATCTTGAGGTTGACGACTTCGACAAGCATATCAAGGACACGATGATAGCGGGCGATTTTCTCAGCGACCCCGAAGCGGTGGAGCAAGTGGTGAAAAACGCGCCCGCGCAGATAAAGGAATTGGTAGGTTGGGGCGTGGATTTCGACCGTAAGGAGGATGGCACATTCGACCTTCACCGCGAAGGAGGCCACTCTGAGTTCAGAATCCTTCACCATGCCGACAATACCGGACACGAAATTCAGCAGAGCCTTAACGAGCGTGTTCGTAATCACCCCAACATCGATGTCTATGAGAATCATTTCGCGATAGAAATTATCACCCAACATCATCTCGGCAAAATAGTTACGCGGCGCACACCTGATATAACGTGCTACGGCGCATACGTGCTCGACACCGCGACAGGCAATGTCGATACATTCCTTTCGCGCGTCACGGTTATGGCGACCGGCGGCTGCGAGGCGGTTTACCGCACGACCACGAATCCGTTAATTGCTACCGGCGACGGCATAGCGATGGTATATCGCGCGAAAGGTACGGTAAAGGATATGGAATTCATCCAATTTCACCCCACCGCGCTTTATCACCCGGGCGACCGCCCTTCGTTCCTCATAACAGAGGCTATGCGCGGCTACGGAGCTGTGCTTCGCGACATCAACGGCAACGAGTTCATGCACAAATATGACCCTCGCCTGTCGCTCGCTCCCCGCGACATAGTGGCCCGCGCTATCGACACGGAGATGAAGAAGTCGGGCACCGACCATGTTTATCTCGACGTTACCCATAAGGATCCTGAAGAGACAAAGAAACATTTCCCCAATATATATAAGAAATGCCTCTCGCTCGGCATAGATATCACTAAGGATTATATCCCTGTTGCTCCCGCTGCGCATTATCTTTGCGGCGGCATAAAGGTGAATCTCAACGGTGAGTCTTCGATTAAACATCTCTATGCAATAGGCGAATGTTCATGCACAGGGCTGCACGGAGGCAATAGATTAGCATCTAACTCATTGATAGAGGCTATCGTTTACGCTGACGCTGCTGCAAAGCACTCCGCAGCCGCAATCAAGCATATCACTCTTCGCGACGATGTGCCGGAATGGAACGACGAAGGCACCCGACACCCCGAAGAGATGGTGCTCATCACCCAGAGTATCAAAGAGGTCAATCAGATAATGGAGACTTACGTTGGGATTGTGCGTTCAAACTTGCGACTCGACCGCGCGTGGAATCGTCTTGACATCCTCTATCAAGAGACCGAAAAACTGTTTAAACAGTCGAAGGCCTCCCGCGAGATATGCGAGCTGCGCAACCTTATCAACGTAGGCTATCTTATCATGCGGCAGGCAAAGGAGCGCAAGGAGTCGCGCGGACTTCACTACACGCTCGACTATCCCCAGGTTAAGCGAAAAATAGATACCGAGGCGTAACATTTTACTTATTTACAACGTTTAAATTATAGATTATGCTTTGGGCATATTAGTTGCTGAATAGATCACGTATTCAGTGGCTGAAATTTTTGTATATATTCACGTTTTTCTAATTTTGAATATTGTTTAAGGTAAAAAGAATATTATCATTTCCTTTAATAAGGTTTTTTCTTCTTTTTCTCGGCTTGTTTGTCACCGTTTTGCCCGTAATCGCGCAAGACACTATGTCGGAGGAAGAGATAGAGAAACAATTGCGCCGTTTTGAGGTGCCTAAAGCCTATAAAGGATATTATCATACCGTTATCGACCAAGACACGGTAATGATGATAGTGATTAATGACATTACCGTTTTCCCGCAGCTTAAATTTAAGAATAAGAAGCATGAGGACTTCTATTGGCGCACAGTGAGAGATGTGCGCAAAACTTTGCCTTACGCCAAGATGATTCACGAGACCCTTGCCGAGACCTACGAGTATCTTCAGACGTTTGAGACCACGAAAGAGAGGGAACGTTACCTCAAGGATATGGAAGGATCGGTTTTCAAACAATATAAGCCAGTGCTGAAAAAATTCACAAAGGGTCAGGCCAATATGCTTGTCAAGTTAATTCAGCGCGAAACCAACCAAAGTGGCTACGACATCGTGAAGGCGTTCTTGGGATCGGCGCGCGCGTTTTTCTGGAGTGGCTTCGGAAAACTCTTCGGAGTGAATATCAACAATAGCTATAAGCCCGACAAAGATGAGAAGGACGCAATCATTGAGAGGGTAGCCGTGCTTATTGAGCAGGGTATGCTATAGGCGTTTTTGTCGGTTCAAGAGTTTGTTTTTCGCCGTTAATCGTACACGAAACGATTTTTATTTTATTGTCGAAGGGCTAATTTTGCGACAATGCATTGATATATAGTGCAATATCTAATTCTTTCGTGTATTGGTTTTTCGGTCAGAAAAATTGAAATTCGATAGTCGATGCAGGGATTCGGATTTTTCAGACTTTATTCACAAATTTCGGCGGTAGGGTAGGGGAGTGGTCGCCTTCACTTTCTTTTGCCATTAGTGAGGAAGCCCAAATTTTTATTTTTTGCAATTTTGGAAAATTTCTTAATTTTGTAATCTAATTCAAATATTTGCTGAATGTCGAAAATTACCTGGATGACCGAATCTGTCGTATTGCCTGATCTTGATTGGGCGAGAATTGAGCGGTGGATTAGAGCGGTTGCCAAAAGCGAGGGATTTCGTCTCGGTAGATTGAATTATATATTTTGTGACGATAAGCGAATACTCGAAGTGAATAATGAGTTTCTGAGTCACGATTACTATACCGACATCATTACCTTTGATTATTCAACAGCTGGCTATATTGAAGGGGATATGTATATTTCCCTCGACACTGTACTCTCTAACTCAGAGTTGCAGAATGTAACATATCTCGATGAGCTATATAGAGTGATCATCCACGGCGTTTTGCACTTATGCGGCATCAATGATAAAGGCCCTGGCGAGCGCGAGATAATGGAAGCCCTCGAAAACAGAGCATTACAATTGCTTGATACGATTTAAATATCTGAATATCAGATATATACAATATCTTTTTTTCGTTTGCCTGATGCGGGTTATTTCCTGTGTCGGGTAATACTTGTGACAGCTTATATCTATTATTAATATGAAGTTTAACTACGATGTCATAGTGGTAGGCGCTGGTCATGCCGGATGCGAGGCAGCCCATGCCGCAGCCAAGCTCGGAGCCTCTACGTTGCTTATCACTATTGATATGAACAAAATCGCTCAGATGAGCTGTAACCCTGCTGTGGGGGGCATTGCGAAAGGTCAGATTGTGCGCGAGATTGATGCTTTGGGAGGTATGATGGGTATTATTACTGATCGCGCCGCTATACAATTTCGTATGCTCAACAGGTCAAAAGGCCCGGCTATGTGGAGTCCTCGGTCGCAGTGCGATCGTATGGTATTCTCCAAGTTATGGCGCGAAGCGCTGGAAAATACCGATAACCTCTATATGTGGCAAGACGACGTGATTGACCTCATATCTGATACTTCCGACGACGGAAAATTGCAAATAAAAGGAGTTCGTACCCGCGATAATATTGAGTTTTTCGCGAAGTCAGTTGTGCTGACAAATGGCACTTTCCTCAATGGATTGATGCATATCGGGCGCACACAAATACCAGGTGGCCGCGTTTCAGAGCCTGCCTCCATAGGTATTACAAATGCTCTAAATTCGCTTGGATTCACCTCTGATAGAATGAAAACAGGTACGCCTGTCAGAATTGACGGCCGCACGGTTGATTTTAGCCAATCCACAGTTCAGCTTGGAGATGATGATGTGTTTGAAGACTACCATCAGTTTTCGTATCTTCCTACGGTAAGTAGGGAGCTTAAGCAACGCCCATGTTTCACGGTCTACACTAATGAGCAGACTCACGACGTGCTTCGCCGCGGACTTCCCGATTCGCCCCTTTTCAACGGACAAATTCAGAGCATTGGGCCGCGGTATTGTCCAAGCATTGAGACAAAAATAGTTACTTTTGCCGACAAAACCGAGCATCAGTTGTTTCTTGAACCGGAGGGTGAAACGACTTGCGAGTACTATTTAAATGGTTTTTCGTCATCGTTGCCCATCAATATCCAGTTTGAGGCTCTTTCTACGATACCTGCTTTTAAGAATGCGCAGTATTACCGACCTGGTTATGCTATAGAGTATGATTTCTTCGATCCGACTCAGTTGAAGCATACTCTCGAAACGAAGCTGGTAAGTGGTCTTTATTTTGCAGGTCAGATAAATGGAACTACCGGATATGAGGAAGCAGCAGGGCAAGGACTCATTGCGGGTATTAACAGTGCGCTTAAGTCCTTGGGAAAGAGTTTTAATCTCCCGTCTTCTCTTGATGGACAAGACAATCAGGCAGTGGATACTGCCATAGATATATCTTTGTCGGAAAATTCAATCTCGGCTACCGGAATAGTTGAGTCGCAAGATCAGCTTGTGTTAGGACGCGATCAGGCTTATATTGGAGTGCTTATAGACGATTTGGTCACTAAAGGAGTTGATGAACCATATCGAATGTTTACCTCGCGTGCAGAGTATAGAATATTGCTTAGGCAAGATGATGCAGACGCTCGATTAACGCCAATTGGCCGGACTGTAGGTCTTGTTGACGATACGCGATTTGATTTCTTCTCCGATAAATACGAGGCCTGCGCAAAGATTATTGATTTTATCAATGGGTTTTCAGTAAAGGCTGCGATTATTAATCCTTATCTTGAATCGATAGGTGAGCAGCCCCTTTCACAAGGATGCAGGCTGCTTCAATTGCTTTTGCGCCCGAATTTGAATATCGCCAAATTGCGAGACGGTATCCCTGCGTTTGACTCCTTCATAAATCAGGTAGAGTTGGAGTCGCGTCAAGGCAAGCTTTTCTCTGATGTATTGCAATCAGTAGAAGTAAGCCTAAAGTATCAGGGCTATCTTCAGAGAGAAAAGTTGCTCGCAGAGAAAGCGCGACGGCTTGAAAGCCTAAAGTTGGGCGACAGATTTGAGTATAGAGCGATTAAGGCCCTTTCGACTGAGGCTCGGCAAAAGCTTGAAAAAATTCGCCCTGCGACCGTAGGGCAAGCGTCCCGAATCCCTGGTGTCTCTCCCGCCGACATCAATATTTTGTTGCTCATGCTCGGTAGGTAGACGTTGGCAGATACATGGTGTGTGTTCCACGTGGAACGCCGCTAACTCTCTAAATGCGTATCGGTTACTCTGAATGTTTCCACGAAGCTTTTGCCTGAGTTTTCAATGGAGAGTTCCCGGTGGGTTAATCAAAAGGTGTCGTACCATACGGCCGGAAAATAGAATTATTACGGAATACAAATATATTTTTTAAACCATACAAATTAATTTCGATTATGGAATATGTAAAGAAAAAAGTCCGCGATGTTATGGATTTTCCTCAGAAGGGTGTCCTCTTCAAAGACCTCACCACCGCTTTCAAGGATCCCCGCGCTCTTCATGTGATAGGGTGGGATCTCTCCCAAATTTACCGAGACAAGGGTGTGACCAAAGTTGTGGGTATCGAATCGCGCGGTTTTATTGGCGGCTCGATCCTTGCTTTCGAGCTCGGCGCAGGTTTCGTGCCTGTGCGCAAGCCCGGCAAATTGCCTGCTGATACGATACGCGCGGAGTATGACAAGGAATACGGCAAAGACGTTATCGAGATACATCGCGATGCGATTGGCCCCGACGACGTAGTTGTGCTCCATGATGATGTTCTTGCTACGGGTGGCACTATGCGCGCTGCCTACGAATTGGTCAAGAGCATGAATCCTAAAAAAATCTATATCAACTTCATTATTGAGCTTGAAGCTCTCAATGGCCGTGATAAGATGCCCGAGGGGGTAGAGGTTTCCTCGCTGATTAAGTATTAATCATTAGCGCGTGTCCCAGCCGGGATACGAAGCAAAGCGTAAATATAATTTGAAGTGGGGCGCATTTTTTGCGCTCCACTTATGAGTGTATGATGCTTATCGCGGATATTTTTGATTGCAAATGAATGTAGCTGAATTATTGAACGGTTTTGCCGGAGCCGCAATGAAGTCGGCAATATCAGGTTTGTTGATAGACAAGTCGGCCAGAGAATTTAATTTCACCGGCTTGGCAGGGTCGTCGGTGGCAATGATGTTGTGTTCTTTACCGAGACAAAAAGCCCCAATCCTTGTTATTGGCGATTCGCCCGACGATGCCGGATACTTGTATCACGACCTTACCCGACTGGTAGGAGAGGGGAGCGTTGGCTTTTTCCCGTCGGCGTATAAGCGCGACATCAAATTCGGAAAAATTGACGCCCCTTCCGAGATACTGCGCACCGAATCGCTCTCGAAGTGGTATGCCGACAAAAGTCTCCGTTTCGTAGTCGCCTCGCCTGAGGGATTGGCCGAGCGTGTCGCCTCGCGTGATAGTGTCGATAGTTCGACGTTCAGATTTGCAGTCGGCGAGGAAACGGATATGACTCAAGCGAGAAAATGGCTCCTCGACAACGGTTTTTCTCAGGTCGACTATGTTTATGAGCCAGGCAATTTCTCTATCCGCGGCTCAATCCTCGATATATTCGGCTACAATTACGAGCTACCTTACCGTATTGACTTCTTCGGCGACGAAATTGACTCCATTCGCACCTTTGACATCGAAACCCAGCTTTCGCGCGACAAGCTCTCTGAGGCGTTGGTGTCGTCGAATGTCGCGAGCGACACCCGCGGAGTATCGTTACTCGAATTTATCGGCGACGACACGCTCATAGCCGTGCGCTCTCCTCGCATTGTGCTCGGTAGGGTAAAAGAAATCTCGCAGGAAACATTCTCCAAGAACGCGCTTTTGGCCGACGAGGGCGACAAAGACGCGTTGAAAAACGTGGTCGATGCCGAAGACTTCGCCGCTCGATTCGACTCTTTCTGGAAAATAGCTTTCACAGCCGCTAAGCAGGGAGATTTCGCCGATGCGCCGACACTCGATTTCGATTGCTCGCCGCAGGGTATCTTCCACAAAAATTTCGACCTGATTTCTGAGTCGTTCTCAAAGTTTGTATCCGACGGTTATTCTATCTATATCCTCAGCGATTCGTCGCGGCAGTTCGACCGCCTTAAAGCTATCTTCGCCGACCGCGGCGATAATTTCTCGTTCATCGCTGTCGACAATACGCTCCACGAGGGCTTCGTCGACCATAGGGCAAAACGATGTGTTTTTACCGATCATCAGATATTCGACCGCTTCCACAAATATAACCTCAAGAGCGACCGGGCGCGCTCCGGCAAATTGGCTTTATCGTTGAAGGAGCTTTCGTCGATCGAGACAGGCGACTATATCGTCCATGTCGACCACGGCATAGGCAAGTTCGGTGGCCTGCTGCGCACGTCGGTCAACGGACATCCGCAAGAGATGATCAAGCTCATCTACAAAAACAACGATTTCATTTTCGTCTCAATACATTCGCTCCATAAGCTCTCGAAATACCGCGGAAAGGAGGGTGTAGAGCCTCAGCTCAATAAGCTCGGAACCGGCGCTTGGAATAAAATCAAGGAGAAAACCAAGTCGAAACTCAAGGATATTGCCCGGGACCTTATCCGCCTTTACGCCGCCCGAAAAGATAAGCCCGGCTTCAGCTTCTCTCCCGACAGCTACCTTCAGCGCGAGCTTGAGGCGTCGTTTATCTACGAGGACACCCCCGACCAGGTGACCGCCACCGCCGCCGTGAAAAAGGATATGGAAAGCTCTCGCCCGATGGATCGCCTGATATGCGGCGACGTCGGTTTCGGCAAAACCGAGGTTGCGATACGTGCTGCCTTCAAAGCCGCTACCGACAGTAAGCAGGTTGCAGTCCTTGTGCCTACAACCGTGCTTGCCTATCAGCATTATATCACTTTCTCTCAGCGTCTTAAAGACTACCCGGTAAGGGTGGAGTACCTTTCGCGCGCACGCACTGCCAAGCAGGTGAAAGAGATATTGGCCGACCTCGAAGCCGGCAAAATCGACATCTTGATCGGCACACACAAGATTATAGGTAAAAGTGTGAAATTCAAGGATTTAGGTTTGCTAATCATCGACGAGGAACAAAAGTTCGGCGTAGCGGTCAAAGAGAAATTGAAGCAGATGAAAGTTAATGTCGACACGCTGACCATGTCCGCGACACCGATACCCCGCACCCTCCAGTTCTCGCTGATGGGCGCGCGCGACCTGTCTGCGATCCAGACGCCCCCGCCCAATCGCTATCCTATACTCACGTCGGTCGACACGCTTACCGACGAAGTGCTTGCCGAAGCGGTCAATTTCGAGATTTCGCGCAACGGCCAGGTATTCATCGTCAATAACCGCATCGAGGGGCTGGAAACGCTTCGTCAGATGCTCGCTCGCCTTATTCCCGATGCCCGCGTCCTTGTGGCCCATGGCCAGATGCCCCCTGAGAAGCTTGAGCAGGCTATCATCGATTTCGCCAACCACGATTACGACGTGCTCCTCTCCACGACAATCATCGAGAGCGGCATAGATATGCCTAACGTCAACACCATCATCGTCAACAACGCGCAGAATTTCGGCCTGAGCGAGCTGCATCAGCTTCGCGGACGTGTCGGCCGATCCAATCGTAAGGCGTTCTGCTATCTTATGGTTCCCGCCGGGGTGCCCCTCACTCCCGTCGCTCGCCGCCGCCTGCAGGCGATCGAAAGCTTCTCCGACCTCGGCTCTGGAATACATATCGCCATGCAGGATCTCGACATTCGCGGGGCGGGCAATCTGCTCGGAGCCGAGCAAAGCGGCTTTATCGCCGACCTGGGCTACGAAACGTATCAGAAGATACTTAAAGAGGCCGTAACCGAGCTTACCACTGAAGAGTTTGCCGACACCTTTACGGCGGAGAACACTATCGACACCGCCGGCGAATTCGTCACCGACTGCGTCATAGAGAGCGACCTTGAACTCCTTCTCCCGGCCGATTACGTGCCGCAGGAGAGCGAGCGCATCAATCTTTACCGCGAACTCGACGCCATAGAGCGGCGCGAGGATCTGGCCGCGTTCACGGCTCGTCTGCGCGACCGGTTCGGTCCCGTGCCCCCCGTGGCACAGGAGCTGCTCCAGATACCTATGCTCCGAAGGGCGGCCCGGCGTCTCGGCATAGAGAAGGTTGCCCTAAAAGGGGGTGACATGTATATCTATTTCGTCGACGACAGCAACAAAGCGTACTATCAATCGGCTATGTTCGGGCGTATATTGACGTTCCTGCAAAACAATCCTCTGCGCACCCAAATCCGCGAACGCAACGGTCGCCGCAGCTTCGTGATCGGCGATGTCAAGACGGTCACCGACGCCCACAACCTCCTCTCGTCAATCCTTACCCTCGACCCCTCTAAGTAGAGATGTGAAAAAAAACAGACTGCGGATTCGCGTCGTTTTCAATCATTGCATGAAAATCGCGCGAATCCGCAGTCTATGTTTTCTATGCTCGGCGGCGGAGGGGTTACGGCTCTGAATTCTCCACCTCGGCCTCTAACTGGTCGGTCGACTGGTCGTCCTTGCTGTCGGGCGATTGGAGAGGATTGTTGGCGAAATCGGCTGCGGTGAACGGTTGGCTTAAAAGCAATTCACCCTCGGGATTGTAGTAGTTGAACACCACCACCATGCCGCTGCGTATGAGGCTTTCGAGAGCGCGCTGGCTGCGCAGGCTCTGGAAATTCGCCTCGCGGTTGGCCTCGCGGTCTTTTTCTATAACCGCCGGGGTGCAGTCAATCGGTTTGCCTCCGAATTCGGCTTTATATACATTCTTGAAAGTCAGCGTGTCGTTGGCGAAGGTAACGTCGGTAAGCATCGTCAGCCCCTTGTCGAGAGGCAGTTTGGCCTTAAACTTTTCAACTATCGAGGTGACATTCTCAACTTGCGACTCTGAGAGTGTGGGCTCCTTTTGAGAGTCGGTCGACTTACAGCCTGCAAGCAGGAGGGCAAAAGCTATTGCCGCGGTGGCGAGGAATTTCTTCATGGTTGACATTCGTTTCAATGAATTCAGGTAAATCTGTTTACTATTTGCTAATATCGCGAATATAGCGTTAAAATCCGAAATATCTCTCCCGATTGCCAAAAAAAGATTGATTTCGCATGATTTCTGCCCTCGATTTTCACTAATTTGACCCATTTTTCCATTCTTTAGCCCCTCTTTTGCCGAAATTACGTCGGAGAAAGGCCGTAGTGGCGATTTAAATGGCCGCTGTCGCGGTTTCGCCCGGTCGCCGCAGAACTTAGCCCGCCCGCGTCGCCTCGCTTTAAAACGGCTTAAAACGGCCTTGGCGCTTGCCCTCGGTTAGGGTGGCCTCAAAACATATTTACTCCTGAGCGTGTTTTAACGATATAAGGCGGCGCGCCGGGTGTCGGTTCCCCGACCTCTCCCGCCGTCAGGATTATCAATCTTTAAAACATTACAATCATGTGGAGCTTCATCCTTTATATCCTAATCGGGGCTTGCGCCGGTTATCTCGCCGGGCAGCTTACCCGCGGCCGTGGTTACGGCATTTGGATTAACATAGTGATAGGCGTGGTCGGCGGCATACTCGGCGGCGTGATCATCAGTATATTGGGTTTCAAGACTAGCAGCCTTATCGGTAGCCTGATCACATCGGTCCTCGGAGCCGTTGTTTTGCTCTGGATTCTGTCGCTTTTCAGCAAGAAGTGATTGACGCGTGACGCGTCATGCTATTCCTGGCCCTCGCAGTTTTTTCGGTGAGCGATGATCGTTTTCATGTTGTTTTGGGCCCATTCGGTCAGATCAAGGATTATCGGTATCAGCGAGCGGCCTATTTCGGTGAGCGAATACTCTACTCTCGCCGGAACTTCGTTGTAGAGCTTGCGGTTGACAAGGCCGTCGGCTTCGAGGGTGCGCAGCGTGGCTGAAAGCACTCTCGACGATATGTCGGGTATTTTGCGGCCAAGCTCGTTGTAGCGTATCGGCTCGTTCTCGCTGATGACGAGGAGAACGAGCAGCGCCCATTTGTTGCCGAAACGGGCCACTACGTTGCGCACCGGGCATATCTCGATAATAGAGTTAAGTAATTCCTTTTTCCGCATAAAAAATCATCAGCTTTAGGCGCAAAGGTAGCTCAAATATGTCGCCCGCGCAAATTTCAGGTCTATGCGCTAATATTTTGTTTTTTTATATCTTTATAAAGACTTGTTTTTCAGCAAAAGCGATAAAAAGGTTACTTGGTATGTAAATAATCCCTACTTGCGCCGTATGGCTTAAATTGCTAATTTTGCGTGTGTTAAGTGAGTTTCGATACTTGCTTGAGAATGTTTAATTTTAAAACTAACGCGAAAATGAAACGTATCAACAACGGTGCTGTAAAGCACACTGCGCAGTCTTATCTTTGCGCTGCTGCCGAGACTGAGAAGCCCTCTGGCGCTTGCGGCTCGGCCTGTGGAGCCGGCGACGAAAAGCCCCAACCCAAACCCGCTGCTTGCGGCTCGGCTTGTGGCGCAGGCGATAAATAAGCTCGGCTACAAATCCCGGTTTTCTCCAATGCGACGCCCGATGGCGACGTCGCGTTGGAGTTGATTTTTTAATGTGACGATAATGGAATATTTCGCGTTTCAATGGCATATAACCGACAGCTGCGATCAGCGCTGCGACCATTGTTATATCTTCTCCGAGGGGCATCCCCGCCTTATCGAGATGCCGCTCGAAAAGGCCGAGAGGGTGATAGGGCAGTGCGTTGATATGTGCCGTAAGATGGGCAGACTGCCGTATTTTTATATCACAGGCGGCGATCCGATACTCCACCGCGATTTTTGGAAGATTCTCGACCTGGTGAAGGCGCGCGAGATTCCGTTCACTATCCTCGGCAACCCTTTTCATATCACCGATCAGGTGTGCCGGAAGCTCAAGGAGCGGGGATGCCAGAAATACCAGCTCTCTCTTGACGGCATGCGTCAGACCCACGACTCCATTCGCAGGCCGGGGTCATTCGACGCGACGATAGAGAAAATCGGCGTGCTCCGTCGAAACGGAATCAGGGTGGCCGTCATGACCACCGTTTCAGGCACTAATATACGCGAGATACCCAGTATTGTCGACCTCGCGGTTGAAAAGCGGGTGGATGTGTTCGCTTTCGGTCGCTATTGTCCTACCTCTGACGAGAAATCGACCCACATCTCCCCGGCGGAATACAGGGAATTTCTTGGCACTATATGGAAAAAATTTGAGGAGCATAAGGATTCCGGCACCGTTTTCAACCTTAAAGATCATCTTTGGACGCTGTTTCTTTACGAAAAAGGGCTGTTTAAGATACCCGATGACAGTAATCCCGACGCGATATACGACGGCTGTCACTGCGGCGACTGTCATTTCACCATACAGCCGACAGGTGATGTCATGGCTTGCCGGCGTTTCGACAGCGTCGTTGGCAACCTTTTCCGTAAGCCTATCGACGAGATATGGCGAGGAAAAGAGATGGAAGCATACAGAGAGTATGACAAGTTTGAAAAATGCTCTAAATGTGAGCTCCTGAGATTCTGCCGCGGGTGCCCTGCGGTGGCTTATGGCTATCATCGTTCGTTTTACGCCCCAGATCCCCAATGTTGGAAAGAAATATGAAAGCGATTGTTATAGAAAAGGCCTGCGAGGCATCGGAGCTCCGCGTGACCGATGTTCCGGTTCCCGAAGTGAAGCCAGGGTGGGTGCTTATCCGCGTCAGGGCGTTCGGAATAAATCACTCTGAGGTGTTGTTGCGCCAGTTTGAGGCCGACCGACCTTACATTCACACCCCGATTATACCCGGCATCGAATGTGTCGGGGAGATTGTCGATAAGTCTGACACGCGATTCGTCAATGGCCAGCGCGTGATGGCGCTCATGGGCGGAATGGGGCGAAGCTTCGACGGGAGCTACGCCGAGTATGTGCTAATGCCCGCAAGCCACGTTTTCGCCGTGAATTCGTCGCTCCCTTGGGATGAGCTCGCCGCTATCCCCGAGACATATTATACGGCCTACGGCTCTCTATCGCTTTCGCTGCGGTTAAAGAGGGGCGAGACGCTACTGATAAGGGGAGGCACTTCCACTGTCGGGCTTGCCGCCATACAACTCGGTAAGGCTATGGGAGCGACTGTTATCGCGACAACGCGCAGGGAGCATAAGGCCGATGCGCTTCGCGGCGTTGGAGTCGATGCGGTAGTGCTCGAAGGAGATGATTTCAGAGGCCGTTTCCTGAGCGAGTTCCCTCATGGCGCCGACAAGGTGCTTGAGCTGATTGGTGCAGCTACTCTGCGCGAATCGTTGCGTCTGACGGCCTGCCATGGCGTAGTGTGCCATACAGGGCTGTTGGGCAATAAGTTCGCGCTTAACGATTTCGATCCTATAAAGGAAATCCCGTCGGGGGTGTATCTGACGGGATTCTATAGCAACAATCCTACGCGGCGGCAGATTGATGATATGCTTGACTTGATTGAAAGAGGCCATATACATCCTGTCATAGCGGCAAAATACCCACTCGACGAGATGGCTAAGGTGCACGAATTGGCCGAAAAGCGGAGCCAGATCGGAAAAATCGTAGTTACGGTCTGACGCGACGATCGCTTACTCAGTTGGAGTGATCGGAACGGTCTGTATATCAAGGGTCATTTTAAGGTTTATGATTGTGCCCTTGAACACGATTTTCTCGGTCTCTGATTTGGCGAATTCACCTTCAAAGGCTATGCCGGCGCCGTTGTCGAGCGGCGTCACCACGATGCCCCCTACTGTGACTGTGCCCATGCCGGGAATGGTCTGATGAAGCGTGAGCGTGGCCAGTGAGCCTTCGTTCCAGCTGAATTCTGTCTTAGAGCCTTTCTCGGTCAGCGTGAAGCCGTCGAGCGTAATGTCGAGCGAGCGGTCGTCGTTGAGCGAATATGTGCCTGAATAGTCGTAGAATGTGAGTTTGGGGTCGTCGTTGCAGGCGGTTATTATCAAGGCCGCCAATGCGATAAGGATGTAGCTGAAGCGTTTCATGTCTGATAGCGTTTTGAGTTAGGGGTCGTTCCCTCATGTTTATAACGCATTTGTCGCGTCGATAGTTCTCTATTTGGCTGTTGAGATGTAGTGGCTGAAGGGGAGCTCGATGTCGTTGACGTGGGCGCCTTTGAATCCGAGCCGCCGGGCCGCCTCCACGTTGGCCGCCGAGTCGTCGAAAAATATGGTTTCCTCCGGGCGTATGCGGAATTTTTCGGCGGCTTTAATGAATATTTCGGCATCGGGTTTGTAGGCCCTTACGTCGAACGAGGCTACGAGGTCGTCGAAATAGTCTATTATGTTTTTGCCGTCTTTCTTAAATTCGTCGAGAATGGTCTTATACCACATTATAGCGTTGGTGTTCGACAGCAGATAGATGTTATAGCGTTTCTTCAGCTCGTCGAGTTGGCGCAGGCGCTCCGTCGGTATGCCGATGAGAAATTTGGTGAAGGCGTTGTCGATTTGCTCGTCGGTCACTTCCCCCTTGATTTCCCGGCGTATTTCCGCGCGGAATTCGGCGGGAGTGATTTCGCCTCGTTCGAGGGCTAAGAATGCGCCCTTTTGGCCGAAGTCTCCGAGCATTTCGTCGGCGTTGGCCAGTCCTATTTCTTTGAGGGCTTCGACGGCGCGTTCGCGCTTAATGTCCATAATGACCCCTCCGAGGTCAAACATGAGATTCTTTATCATAAATTTGAAACGATTTATTTGGTTACGAAAGCGGTGTATCACACCTTTCTGATCAAGGTAAGCCCGTCGCGCAGGGGTATGATTACTTTCTCTACTCTCGGGTCAGCCGCGACCATGTCGTTGAAGGCGGCGATACCGAGGGTCTGACTGTCGCGGTTGGCCTGCAGATCGAGCACTTTGCCGTCCCAGAGGGTGTTGTCGGCTATTATCAGCGCCCCGCTGCGTAGCTTGTCGACCAGCATATTGTAGTATTCGATATAATAGCGTTTGTTGGCGTCGATGTAGACCATATCCCAGTCCTCGTCGAGCGCGGGGATAAGCCGCATGGCGTCGCCTATAAGCAGCTCCACTCTCTTGCCGTAGGGTGAGTCGGCAAGCTGTCGCCTGATGAAATCCTCCATTTCGTCCTCAATCTCGATCGTGACTACTTTGCAGGTGTCGTCGGCGAGCCCCTCGGCGATGCATAGGGCCGAGTATCCGGCGTAAGTGCCTATTTCGAGCACTCGCCGCGGACGTTGCATCCGGGTGAGCATCTTCAGCAGTCGGCCCTGGATATGGCCGGAGCACATCCGCGAGTACAGAAGCTCTATATTGACGCGGCGATATAGCCTGTGGAGATTCTCGGGCTCCGGGTCGATATGGGCTGTGATGTAATTCTCGAGATCGTTTTCCACGGCTTATTTATGTATAAGTGATTCGACTCCAAGACGATACGAGTCCATTCCAAATCCGGCTATCACCCCTTTGCAGGCGGGGGATATAAGCGAGCGGTGGCGTATTTCCTCGCGCGAATGAACGTTGGATATATGCACTTCCACCACCGGCGCGGAGATTGCCCTGATAGCGTCGGCAATGGCGAGCGACGTGTGGGTATATGCCCCGGCGTTGAGCACAATGCCGCTTAGCTCCTCGTCGAATCCGTTGTTTTGAATACAGTCGATTATATCCCCCTCATGGTTGCTCTGGAAGTATCGTATATCCGTGTCGGGGTATCTCTGGCGAAGCTCTTCGAGGCAGCTTTCCATAGAGGTGTTGCCGTAGATGCCCGGCTCGCGGGTTCCGAGCAGATTGAGGTTGGGGCCGTTGATTATAATGATTTTCATGTTGATGCCGTAGGTTATTTCACGTTGACTTTCTGTGTCGGTGGGAGATTGGCGTTGCGGTCGTCGACTGCCTCTATGAGCTCGCGGGCGGCGTGAATGAATGCCATGCCCGAAATCGAGTCCTCCAAAGCCACTGGAGAGCCGTTGTCGGCGTGCTCGCAGATGCTGCCCACTATAGGTATCTGGCCCAGAAGCTTTACTCCCAGCTCGCGCGCTAATTCAACGCCCCCTTCGTGACCGAATATGTAGTAACGCTCGTCGGGATGCTTCTCAGGGGTGAAGAAGGCCATGTTCTCGATGAGGCCGAGAATAGGCACATTGACCTTATCGCCCATGAACATTGAGATGCCTTTGCGGGCGTCGGCGAGAGCAACCTGCTGAGGGGTGGTGACGATCACGGCGCCTGTCATGGCGAGAGTCTGGACGAGGGTGAGGTGAATGTCGGATGTACCGGGGGGCATATCGATGAGAAAATAGTCGAGTTCGCCCCAGTCGGCGTCGGTGATAAGCTGCTTGAGCGCATTTGAGGCCATGCTGCCGCGCCATAGCACGGCGGCGTTCTTGTCTACGAGGAAGCCTATCGAAAGCAGCTTCACGCCGTAGCGTTCGGCGGGTATGATAAGCTCGCGGCCGTCTACCTTGTGCATATAGATTTCCTCATCCTCTATGCCGAACATTTTAGGCATCGACGGACCGAAAATATCGGCGTCGAGAAGGCCTACCTTATACCCCTCGCGGGCGAGGGCCACGGCCAGATTGGCTGCTACGGTCGACTTGCCTACGCCCCCTTTGCCCGACGATATGCCGATTATATTCTTCACCTGAGCGAGGGGCTTCGCGGCCGGTTGCGGGGCCTGGACGCGCGTTTTGGTGGAAATGGTGGGTTCGACTTCGGGCGAAATGTAGTGTTTAAGGGCTGCTTCGGCCGATTTGGTGAGTGATTTGATGAATGGGTCGGTCGGTCGGTCGAAAATCAGCGAGAAGCTGACTTTGTTGCCGTCGATGCGAATATCGTCCTCCACCATCTCAGCCTCGACAATATTCTTGCCGTTGCCGGGATAGCGCACGTTCTTGAGCGCGTCGAGTATGAGTGCCGGATATAAGGTCATGGTTATGAAGGGTTAATGGTTTGACTATGTGGATTTCGGTTAATGGGTTACGCTTTCTCCACGGTCTGCAGCTCACCGCGCGAGAATGACCGGTAGGTGTCGAGCGGTATCTCTGCCTCCGGCTCTCGGAGCGGAGTGTCGGCGTCGAGGCGGAAGCAGATGTATTTTATCGAGAGCCCGCGGGCGAGCCACTGCTGCTCGTAGTAGGTCTTTATGTCGAGGATGTCGCGGTTGATTTTCTCGATTCCGAAGCGCGATGTGGGCTTTACCTCCACGGCCACGATGCGGGGGCGTTGTAGCCCGGGCTGGTCGCTTGAGGCCGCGGTCGGCACCCCTTCGTAGAGGTCGTCGGTGTCGATTTCCACTTTCATCCCGTTCTCGATGGCGAGATAGTGAGCATAGGTGTAGAGAAACGGGCTGTCGGTCTTTAAATGCACGAGGCCGTCGGGTTTCAGCACCTTGCGGTAGAGGTTGAGAAAGGTGGTCGACACTAAGCGTTTGCGCTCTTTTTTCATCTGAGGGTCGGGGAATGTGATCCATATCTCGCTCACCTCGCCAGGCTCAAAGAATTCGGCGATGAGCTCTATGTTGGTGCGCAGAAACGCCACGTTTTGTAGCCCGTCGGCCCTGGCCTGCGTGGCGCCGGTCCACATTCGCGCGCCTTTTATGTCGAGCCCTATGAAGTTTTTGTCGGGAAAATGTCGGGCCATGCCTACGGCGTATTCTCCTTTGCCGCACCCCAGCTCCAGCACAATCGGATTATCGTTGCCGAAGTGCTCGCGCCATTTGCCTTTGAGCGGAAAGGGTTGTTGTTGAAGTCGGGCGAACGGATATTGAAACACGAAATCGATCGTCTCCATATCCTTGAATTTCTTTAGCTTGTTTTTTCCCATGATAAGAGCTTGTCTATTTCGCCACTTGCACCTTGAATGAGGTTGATGCGCCGTTGGCGAGTGTCACTTTGGCGGCTACTACCACCGAGTTCCATTCTTTGGTGGAAATGTCGATGCGCTGTGTGTCGACAGGTTTGGCATATCGGCGGCGACCGTCGAGGTCGTAGATTACGACATTGGCGATTTTCTCCCCGGTTGAGGTTATGGAGATGGTGTTGTCGCGATATGCTATCTCGATGCCGTTGTTCTCGTCGCCCGGAGCGGCGGTGTCGGTGATGTTGTCGAGTTTCTTTGCCTTGATATTGAATTTGTTCCACTGGTCGGCCGCGGTGTAGAGGTCAACGTCGTCGGGGTGAACGGAGAGGGTCACCCCGGGCTGATCAACGTTTTCCCACACGCTTTGGCCAAGCTCTGGCACATTGCGTATCTCGCTTACGTCGAGAGTGCTGAGCGATGTCCATCCCTCCATGGCGTTGTCGCCTATGTATTCGAGCGACTCAGGCAGAGACAGTTCTGATATATGGCTCCAGCCTGTCAGCGCGTAGTCGCGCACTTCGATTAGCCCGTTGCCTAACACTGAGCCGGGGTTTATGGCCGAAGCGCCCTTGAAGGTGAATTCCGGAATCACGCCGAGAGCCGACGGGAGCGCGAAGGTAGTGAGCGAGCTGTCGTCGAAAAATACGCCCTGGCCGAGTTTCGCGTTTTTGGCGAAAACCACTTCGGTAAGCGCGCCGCATTTGGCGAAAGCGAAGTCTCCTATTGAGCTGAGCGAGTTGCAGGGGCTAAGGTCGACTGTCGATATGCCCGATTGGTAGAACGCCTCGGGCTCTATGGTCTGGAGCGAAGCGGGGAAGCTGAAGCTGGCCATCGATGTTGTCGAGCGGAAGGCGGCCTGGCCTATTTTATCGGCCGCCGCCGAGAGGGTCACGTCGGTGAGAGCCGCGCATCCGTCGAAAGTGCGGGGGGCGATCGTTTTGAGCGAGCCGAGGTTGGCCGCGGTGAGGGCTTTACAGTCGGCGAATACAGCGTCGCCAATGGAGGTGACTGAGGCCGGTATGACGACACTCTTCAGCCGGGCGCACGCCGAGAAGGCGTGTGAGCCGATGTTCGCGAGTCGGTCGGGAAGCGTTATCCGGGTGATGGAGGTGGAAGCGAGCGCCCCCTCGCCGATGCTTGTGAGCGACTCGGGGAGTTCGACGTTCTGTAGCGGCAGACCCATTAGAGCGTAGGGGGGGAGCTCGTTGGCGTCGTATTCGGTGCCGCCTGTCAGCACCCCTTCGCCTGAATAGGCCGCGATAGTCGCACCTTTGAGGTCGAGGTCGGTAAGATTCTTCAGGTTGCTATTGATGAAGTCGAAGTCGGCGGCATTGAGAGTTCCGGTGACCTTGAGGGTTGTGGTCGAGTAGTCGCTTTGTCTCATAGTCGTGCCCAGATAGCCGGCAGAGGTCGATATGTCAAGAGCGAATAGATTGCCCGCCAACGGCAAACATAGAGAGAGAATTAGTGATTTGGCAGTTTTCATTTGAGTAATTATGGATTTAGAATTAATTGCGGAGAGAGGGCATACCGATGCCCGATTATGTGATAATTGTGGCTTTAAACGCTGCTTAAAATCCTACTAAACCCACAAAGTTAGTGATTTATCGCAATTTATAAGTATTTATCAGCACAAATTTTTAAAATTTAATATCGACTCCACCAGAAACAGGGCTTGGATGTCGTCGCGCGCCACGTCCATATCGTCGTAGGCGGGATTCGCGCTGTGTAATATTACCATTGACTTGTCGTTGGGGTCGCGGCGCAGATATTTCACCATGCGGTATTCCTCCATGACGATGACGTAGATTTGTCCCCAGAATATGTTGGTGGTCGATTTGATCGGCCGGACCGCGATGAAGCCTCCGTCGATGATTTTGGGCTCCATAGAGTCGCCCGAAACTCTCACTATGATTGACTCCGGGTTGATGCGCGGCATGTCGATATAACCTGTGATGCGGTCTTCGGTGAGAAGCCGCTCCAAGGGGCTGCGCCCGGCTGTGACGTCGACGTCGTAGACGGGCACCCCGCGTGCGGGCTTTGCCGGGGAGATGTCGTCGGGGGTGATGATTTTGGCGTGTGACGGCTTGGCGAACGGCAGGCCCGTGCCCTCGGTCAGCCAGTCTTTGGATATGCCCAGCTCCACCACGAACTTGTTGATTAGCGAGTTGCTTATTTCGAGTCGTCCGTTGATGTATTTCGATAGGTTGGAGGGGTCGATGCCGAGTTGCTTGGCGAGCTGCCCTTGATTGAGATTGGTAAGCTTGTCGTCGAGCAGATATTTTATGCGCCCGGCAACAGCTTTGCTGTCATGTTTATGCATGGTGGTCGTTGTTTATTTACCGCGAATATACAATAATATTTTGGTAAAAAACAAATTTTTTACCCTGCCTGTGCCAAGATAGCCCGGAGCGGCGTCGTTCACAGGATTCGTATGCACGTGATGATACGCTGAGAGCCGAAGTCGGGGCCGAGACGGCGCGCGGAGTAGAAGCTGTCGTGGAGCGTGTAGGTGCACTCCTCGCGGGTCTCTATCGCGCCTACCCCGAGTTGACGCAGCTGCTCGCGGCAGATGCCGGGGAGGTCGAGATGCCACTTCACTCCCTCGCGGACGCCAAACCGGGGCATACGGGCGGCGAAGTTGCCGTAGCCGGCCGCGGCGAATTTGTCGTATAACTCGTCGCCCACCTCGAAGGCAGCCTGGTGGATGCAAGGGCCGATGAGGGCGACGAGGTCGGCGGGGCGAGTGCCGTATTCAGCGGTCATCTTCTCCACGGTCGCCGCGCAGATATTGGCGAGAGTCCCTTTCCAGCCCGAATGGATCGCGGCCGCGGCTTTGCGCGTCGGGTCGTAGAGCAGAATGGGGACGCAATCGGCTGTCTTCACCCCGATACGCAGCCCCGGCATGTCGGTGACGAGCGCGTCGCGCCCGTAGGTATCCATGGCCTCGCGGGGCACTACGGCCACTTCGGTCGAATGTGCCTGATAGTCAGGCAGAGTAACCTCAAAGTCGAGTGCGTCGGTTTTGTGGGTTGAAAACGCTTCAACCTCTTTATGTATATCGTAATAAAGCATCTTTGGCTATAATTTTAGGGCAAAAATAGCAAAATAAGCCGACATTTAGTAACTTCGCGCCCATAAACCTCAATTTATCAACACAGAAATGTCAACAAACACAACTGATAATCAGCGCAAAGTCACCACGCTGCGCCTTAGCGAAATGAAGCGCCGCAACGAAAAGATAGCAATGCTCACGGCCTATGACTTCTCAATGGCAAAACTCATCGACGGCGCCGGCATCGACGTGATTCTCGTGGGCGACTCGGCCTCTAACGTGATGGCCGGTAACGTCACCACCCTCCCGATGACCCTCGACCAGATGATTTATCACGCTAAGAGTGTGGTTAAAGGTGTCAACCGCGCGCTGGTGGTGGTGGATATGCCGTTCGGCACGTATCAGGGCAACTCTAAAGAGGCGCTCGCTTCGGCTATACGTATCATGAAGGAGTCGCACGCCGAGGCGGTTAAAATCGAGGGTGGATCGGAAGTGCGCGAATCAATCGAGCGAATACTGAGCGCGGGTATCCCGGTGATGGGTCATCTCGGCCTCACTCCTCAGTCGATCAACAAGTTTGGCACCTATGCCGTGCGCGCCAAAGAAGAAGCTGAGGCTAATCAGCTTATCAACGACGCCAAAATGCTTGAGGAGATAGGGTGCTTCGCCATTGTGCTCGAGAAAATACCCGCCGATCTCGCCAAGAGAGTGGCCGAGACTGTTTCAATACCTATCATCGGCATAGGCGCCGGGGGCGGTGTCGACGGCCAGGTGCTCGTCATGCACGATATGCTCGGCATTAACAAGGGCTTTTCGCCCAAATTCCTGCGTCGATACGCCGATCTCGCCACTGTCATCGACGAGGCTGTCAAGGGCTACATCGACGACGTGAAATCTCAGGATTTCCCCAACGCCTCGGAGCAGTACTAAGAGCCTGTCCCATAAAACAGCAGGAGCCGCGGATTTTGCTGTCCGCGGCTCCTGTAGCTATGCGATGCGTGGTCTGTTATTTGAGATGCGCCTTGATCCAGCGGATTTGGTCGGTATTGGTCATCTTTGAGGTCCAGTGCTCGTTGATAGGGGTGAGGAGCGACTCTTTGGGCGCGGTGACGACGTTCCAAACGGCGTAGCTTGTCGTCGGAGGGCATGTGTCGTCGTTGTAGCCCCAGGTCATGTAGAGGGGCGTTTTCAGGTTGCGGGCGAAGTTGACCACGTCGTAATAGGCCATCGTGGCGACTTTATCGTCGGTGTCCATCCCCTCGGTGCGCGAGAAGTGGGGGTAGCCGTCGGCTTCGTTGATGCGGAACCGAGCCATGTCGGCGAGTGCGGGGTGATTGGCCACGCAGAGGGTGATGCGGGGGTCGAGCGCGGCTCCGACAATCGAGAGAGCGCCCCCCTGGCTGCCGCCTTGTATCACCATATTGCGGCCATCCCACTCGGGGAGCTGGCTCAGGAAGTCGACCGAGCGAATGAGCGAGAGATATACGCGCTTCATGTAGTAGTTGTCGCGGTCGTCGAGATTGTTGCTTAGGTAGCCGTTCTCGCGGCCGTTGAAGGCGCGGCTTATCTCGTCAAACTGCTCGTCGGTAAGCTCAGGGTTGAGGCCATGGATCTCGGTGGCGAATCGTATGAAGCCGTTGTTGGCGTATTCCAGTTGGTTCTCGATATTCTTAATGGTCTTGATGCCGGCTCCGGGAGGGCATATCACCGCGGGGCAGCTGCCCGGCTTGGCGTCGGCGGGAATCATCAGGTAGCCGTAGACCGACTGTTTCTGAGAGTTGAGGTAGAGTTTCACGAGATAGGTTTTCACCTTGTCGGTAGAGTATTTCTCCACCGGGGTGATTTCGTATTTGAGGGGCGTTTTGGCGAGCTCGGCCTTGTTCGCGTCCCAGAATTCGTTGAAATCTTTGGGGAGTTTGGTGTAAGGCTCGATTTTCTCGGGAGAGAAACCTACTTTAACGTGGTGGGCGAATTTACGTCCGCCGATAGAGGTCTTAAGGCGAAGGTCGCGGAAGCCGGGCTTCTTCATGGTGCCGATATTGAGGCTCGCGCGCCCGTTTTTGAGCGTCAGTTTGCCGCTCTTGTCGGCCTTCATGAGGTCGTCGGCGATTTCATACTCCACTTCGAGGCCGTCGGCGGGGATACCGTACTCGTAGAATTGGATGTCGATAGTGGCTGGCTGGCCGCACTGATATATCCAGTCGGCATGATCAGGGACAGTGACCCATAGGCCGTCGCTGCGGTCGGGATAGTTACCCGCGAAACCGCAAAGCGCCGCGAAAATGATGAGAATAGGGGCAAAAAATCGTTTCATGGTGTTAAAAATGTTTGTAATATTACGCGAATTTAGGGAAAATATCAAATTGTTGCATATATTTGACGCACATTATGCGCAAATTTCGACACATACTTATGAGAAGAATTTTTGTCAATATACTGCTTTTGCTGCTCCCGATGCTCGCCGTCGCGCAGCTCGATAATATGTCGCGGCTGCGCCTCAGGTTGCCCGATTGCCACTCGCGCTCTGAGGGTGAATCGGCAGGCGAGACTGAGGAGGAGAAGTATCCTTTTTACGCCCTTATCATGCAGGTGGCCGACGACGAGGCGGTGAAGTCGCTTGAGGAGATAGGCGTGGTGGTGTATCATCGCCGCGGCGATCTGCTTCTGACGGCGGTGCCGCGCGATAGTATCGACGCCGCGCTCGACATCGCCGGGGTGCTGAATATCCAGGCCGAGGGACTAATCAACAGCGCGCTCGACCGCGCCCGCCCTTTCGGCAGGGTCGATGAGGTTCAGGCCGGCCGCGACCTCCCGATGGGCTACGACGGGAGGGGAGTGGTGGTAGGGTTTTCCGACACCGGATTCGACCCGCATCACATCGCGTTTAAGGACCGCGTCATATCAGTATATGACTTCGACATACGCCGCAACCGTATAATGAGCGCCACTACTCCCGAGGCTATAGCCCGCTGGGAGATGCCTGTCGGGGACGATGCGGCGGGAGACGAGACGGCCCATGCCACCCATGTAGCCAACATACTGGCGGGAGGATACAGGGGCAACGGATATTACGGTGTGGCTCCGGGCGCTGACATCGTGGCCTCGACGGTGTGTCTGACCGATGTAGGCATCCTCTGCGGCGTAGAGGAGGTTATCGCCCGCGCCAAAGCGGAGGGGAGGCCCGCTGTTGTCAACCTGTCACTGTCGAATCATCTCGGCCCCCACGACGGCACGAGCCTATGCTCGCGCTATCTCGCGGAGTGCGCGAAGGATGCGGTGATATGCATTTCGGCGGGCAATTCGGGTAAGACCGATATATCGGCCTGGACTACGCTGACGCGCGATAACCCGGTGGCGCGTGTGAGTCTCAACTCGCTGATCACGTGGAACGGCTTCAATGTCTCGGGCTACACCGATTTATGGTGTCTCGGCAGCGCGAAAGTGAAATTTCGCTATGAGGTTTACGATATCGACACGCAGTCGATAGTCTACGCATCGGACTGGATCGGCGGCAACGGCTCGCCGGCGGCGACGCTTTCGCTCGACTCCGACGCTGAAAGCGGCCGCGGCATGGCGCCCTATATCTCAGGGAGCGTGGCAGCCTCGGCGGGCATATCGTCACTCAATGGGCGATATAACGTGGCGGTGGCTTACGACACTGATACTCAGGAATATTCATCAGCAGGACGTTGGGCCAGATATTACAACGCCATAGCGGTCGCGCTCGACGGCGACGAAGCCGACGCGTCGGCGCAGGTGCTTTTTTTCGCCGACGGCAACAAGTCTTATTTCAACTGGGCAGGGAGCGGCAGTGCCTATTACGGCAGCCGCGGGTCGATCAACGATATGGCTACCGCCGAGGGTGTGATCGCGGTCGGGGCCTGCAATTCGCGCAATACCGCGCCGCTGCTGTCGGGCGGCGAGAGCAGCTGGAATTTCCGCGTCGGCGACGCTGCGGCGTTCTCCTCCTACTCCAATCTTCCCGGCATCGACCGCTATCCCCATTTTTGTGCGCCGGGCAACTTCGTGGTGTCGGCCGTAAGCGATTACTTCGCTGAGACAGAGGGGTATGATAAAATGGCGGCTGAGGCGGTTGTCGACGGGCGGGCCTACTACTGGTCGTCGATGTGCGGCACGTCGATGTCGGCCCCCTATGCGGCCGGAGTCGCGGCCTGCTGGCTTCAGGCCGACCCGTCGCTGACCTCATCAGAGATTCGCGACATCGCTATGAAAACCGCGCGCACCGACTTCGTCGATTTCTCCGACCCGCGCTGGGGAGCCGGATGCGTCGACGCGATGGCCGGGCTGCGGTATATTATTGAGCGGGAGGCTCTTGTGGGCGAGAGCCTATCGGCCGGGGAGCCTCTGATCGAGGTGACGGGCCGCTGCGTGAGAGTGACCATGCCGTCGGGGTCGGCGGCTGCCCCGCGGCTGTTTACCCCCGGAGGAGTTCAAGCGGAGTTCGGCACGCCATTGACCCCCGGGATTTATATCGTCACGATTCCCGGCTACGACCCGCGCAAGATAAGGGTGAGCTGATCAGGCTTTCGGTTGGCTGAAGTGGTCGCGTATGAGCTTGGCTTTGGCTTTGCCCACGACGGCAGCGAGGGCGTCCTCGGTGGCTTCGCCGATACGCTTCACGCTGCGAAACTCCTTGAGCAAGGCGGTTTTGGTCACTTCGCCGATGCCTTTGATCGTGTCGAGCTCGCTGACGGTCTGGGTTTTGCTGCGGCGGTCGCGGTGGTGGGTGATACCGAATCGGTGGGCTTCGTCGCGCAGATGCTGCACCACTCTGAGCGACTCTGAGTTTTTGTCGATATAAAGCGGCACCGAGTCGCCGGGGAAATATATCTCTTCGAGTCTCTTGGCGATGCCCACGACGGCGATTGTGCCTCTGAGCCCCATTTCGTCGAGCGCTTCGACGGCCGATGAGAGCTGCCCTTTGCCGCCGTCGACCACGATGAGCTGCGGCAACGGTTCCCCTTCGTTCATCAGGCGGGTATAGCGGCGGGTAAGCACCTCTTTCATCGAAGCGAAATCGTCGGGGCCTTCTACGGTCTTTATATTAAAGTGGCGATAATCTTTTTTCGATGGCTTGCCGTCCTTGAACACCACGCATGAGGCCACAGGGTTGGTTCCCTGGATGTTGGAGTTGTCGAAACATTCGATATGGTGAGGTAGCTCGGTGAGGCGGAAGTCGGCCTTCATGCGCTCCAGCAGGCGGGTGACGCGCTGCTCGGGGTCGGTTTTCTCAAGATGCTTGAGCCAGTCGATTTTGGCTTGGCGGGCATTGCGGGTCGACACGTCGAGGAGCTTTGCGCGGTCGCCTCGCTGAGGTATGGTGAACGTGACTCCGGGAAGCTCCACGTCGGGAATCACCGGCACGACCACTTCGTCGAATTCGGCTCCGAACTGCTGCTTTACTTCGCCGAGAGCATATCCGATTATCTCCTCAATCGGCTCTTCGAGGCGTCGGCGGTATTGCAGAGTCGCGCTGCGCACTACGGCCCCGCGGCGGAGGTGCATATAGTTGACATACACTATCTTGCCGTCGTCGTCGACTCCAAACACGTCGATGTCGTCGAGCACCTGGCTCACGATCACGCTCTTGGCGCGGTATCGCTCCACGGCCTGATACTGCTCTTTGAGCTCCTGAGCCTCCTCAAATTTCAGCTCCTCGGCTTTGCGGCTCATCTCGTCGCGCAGGTAGTCCATCAGCTCGCGGGTCTCGCCGTTGAGTATCTGCTTGATGCGCTCTATGTATTCGCCGTATTGCTCCGGACTCACCATCCCCGGCTTGCAGCATCCGAGGCATTTCTTCAGGTGATAGTCGAGACACAATCGGCCTTTGTCGCGAAGCAGATATTCGGGGGTGATAGGGATGCGGCAGGAGCGTATGGGGTAGAGGCGGCGTATGAGGGCAAGCACGGTGCGGGCCGAGGCGGCGTCGGTATACGGGCCGTAGTATTTCGAGCCGTCTTTGGTGCGCTGGCGCGTCAGAAACACCCGCGGGTACATCTCTTTGGTGACGCATATCCAGGGATATGACTTGTCGTCTTTGAGCAGCACGTTGTAGCGGGGTTTATACTCCTTTATCATTGAGTTCTCGAGGTTGAGGGCATCCTGCTCGGTGGGCACTACGATGTAGCTCATATCGGCGATGGCCCTCACGAGAAGGTTGGTGCGGAGCACATCATGGGTGCGGTTGAAGTAGGAACTGACTCTGCGCTTGAGGTTTTTTGCTTTGCCTACGTATATGACGGTGCCCTCGGCGTTGTAGTACATGTAGACGCCGGGGGTGGATGGCAGATTGTGGATTTTCTCAATCAGTTCCTGTGATTTGTTTTGATCGTGTTTGGCCATTGGAGATTTTGGCAAGCTGCGCTTGCGGTTTTTGAGCGGCGGAGCCGCAGTTTTTGAGCAAATCGGAGATTTGCGGTTTTTGGAGAGCTGAAGCTCTCAGTTTTTAGTGGCTTCGCCACAGTTTTTGGCAAGCTGCGCTTGCGGTTTTTGGCGGCGGGGCCGCGGTTGTTGGCAAATCGGAGATTTGCAGTTTTTGGTGGCTTCGCCACGGTTTTTGGCAAGCTGACGCTTGCGGTTTTTGGCGGCGTGGCCGCGGTTGTTGGCAAGCCAAAGGCTTGCGGTTGTTAGGGGGATTTGGGGGTGGAGTGTTTGGAGTGGAGGTAGGTGGCGTAGCCTTTGATGAGGCGGCCGGTCTCTTTGGCGAGACCTATTGTTTTTGTCAGTGACTCGCGGTCGAGGTAGCCCAACGACTCGCAGAGTATATATTGGGTCTCTAATTCGCTTAGTGAGCCTTTGGCTATCGCTAAGAAATGAAGCTCTTCTTTGTAGGTGTTGCGGCCATGACCCTCAGCGATGTTGGAGGGTATGGAGACCGCGCATCGCCGCATCTGGCTCGTCAGTCCATAGAGCTCTTCGGGCGGAAGCCTTTTGGTCAGCCGATAAACCTCCATGCACAGCCCCATGGCTTTCTGCCAAACTACCAGATCTTTAAAGTCACTGCTCTGCATATTTGTTGTTTTTTTGGGCGGCGGAGCCGCAGTTTTTGGCCGCTGGAGCGGCGGTTTTTGAGCAAATCGGAGATTTGCAGTTTTTGGAGAGCTGAAGCTCTCAGTTTTTGGCGGCGGGGCCGCAGTTTTTGAGCAAATCGGAGATTTGCGGTTTTTGGTGGCTTCGCCGCAGTTTTTGGCAAGCTGCGCTTGCAGGTTTTTGAGGGGTGGAAACTGCCGCGACAGCGGCTAAAGACTGAGAGCTTCAGCTCTCTAAAGACTGTGGCGAAGCCACTAATAACTGCAAGCGCAGCTTGCCAAGAACTGCGGCCCCGCCGCCAACAACTGCAAGCGCAGCTTGCCACAAACTGAGAGCTCCGCTCTCCTAATAATGAAACGACGAGCCGCCGAGGAATTCGCGCAGCAGGGAGGTAGGCGGGATAGCCTGGTCGGGGATGGAGACAAAGTAGCTCAGAAGTTTCATAAGACGGTAGGCTTCGGCGTACTCTGGCACGTCGCGCGGGAAATTACGAAGCACATCCTCGGCATAATCCTTCACCACGCCTAACTCGAAAATGAGCGACGAGTTGAAGGTCGCGTCGGCATTCTCCTGATAGGGGAAAATCCACTTCTCCTCGCCGCGCCTGACCGACGGCCAGCGGCGAATGGTGTCGAGCGGCGACGTGCCGCGATATTTATGGTCGCGGATAATGCGGCGGAGCAGGCGGGTGTCGGTGGTAGGCACCCAGTTGTGGTCGTCGATGGCGAGGGTGGTGAGGGCCGACACGTAGATACGGAATTTCTGCTCCTCGGGCACGCACTCCGTAAGCTTAGGGTTGAGGCCGTGGATACCCTCGATGAGAAGCACGGAGTTATCGTCGAGCTTCAGTCGGTCGCCCTTGTATTGGCGGCAACCCAACTCGAAGTTGTAGGTCGGCAACTCCACTTCCTCCCCGGCGAGCAGGCGGTTGAGGTGGTCGTTGAAAAGGTCGAGGTCGAGAGCATAGAGCGACTCGTAGTCGTAGTCGCCCGATTCGTCCTTCGGGGTGTGGTGGCGGTCGACGAAATAGTTGTCGAGCGAGATCATGCGTGGCTTTAGCAGGTCGGTCAGCAGATATGTGGCCAGTCGCTTGGTAGTGGTGGTTTTGCCCGACGACGAGGGTCCGGCGATAAGCACGATCCTTGCTCCCCCCTGATGATAGCGGGCGGCGATTTCGTCGGCGATCCCCGAGATCTTCTTGTCGTGGAGGGCTTCGGCCACATTAATCAGCTCCTTAGAGCGGTTGTCGAGGGTAGATTCGTTGAGCTCGCCGACATTTGATATGCCTATGATGTTATTGAAGCGAACGTAGTCGGTGAACGCCTCAAACATCTTCTCCTGCCTGATAGGCTTCGCGGGGTCGGCAAGAGTGTCGGAGTCGATGCCGAGAAGAAGGAAGCCCTCGTGGTAAGGGATGAGGTCGAAGGTGGTGAGAAACCCGGTAGAGGGCGCGAGATTGCCGTAGTAGCTGTCGTAGAGGCCGTCGAGGCGGTAGACGACGGTATAGAGTTCATGTATCGTGTCGAGCAGGCGCACCTTGTCGTCGAGTCCCTGGCGGCGAAACATCTCCTTAACGTCGGCGGTCAGCCTCTCTTTGCGCTCGAAGGGGATGTCGCGCTCAACGAGTTCGGCGATCTTGGACTTAAGGGAGGCAACGACCCCCTCGTCGACCTCTACGCCGTGGAGACGGCAGTAGTAGCCGTTGGAGACCGAGTGGCAGATGTTGAGGCGCGCCCCGGGGTAGCACTCCGCCACGGCGCGGTAGAGAGTCATGCAGAGCGACCGGGTGTAGACGCGGTAGGCGGTATGGTTGGTCAGGTCGAGAAACTCCACCTGCTTCGGGGCGAATACCTGAAACTGCATATCCTCGGTCTTATTGTTGACGCGGGCGCAGATAGGGTTGAACGCTATTTCCGAGGCGATGCCGCGGTAGATGTCGGATAGCGTTTCCCCGCCGTCAATGGGGATATATCGCCCGATATTCTTGCAGAAAACCTTAAGTTGAGCTGACATGGGTATTGAGATAAGGGTCGTTGAAGGGGGGGATTGTGGTTTACTCTTTGGTGCCGTATGCGAGGTCGCCGGCGTCGCCCAGTCCGGGCACTATATAGGAGTGGGCGTTGATCTGGTCGTCGATCGCCCCTACCCAAACGGTGGTCTTGTCGTCGGGGAAGGTGCTCTTGATGTAGTCGATCGCCTTTTTCGACGCGATCACCGAGGCTACGTGTATCTCGCGGGGCACGCCCTTAGTGAGCAGCGCGCGGTAGCTGAGCTCCATAGAGGCTCCGGTGGCGAGCATCGGGTCGGCGATGACGAGCACCTTTCCGTCGATGCGCGGAGAGGCGAGATACTCGATGCAGATGTCGAAATTCTCCTTCTCCTTATATTTTCGGTAGGCCGACACGAACGCGTTCTCGGCGTTGTCGAAATATTCGAGAAAACCGTGGTGGAACGGCACTCCGGCTCGGAAAATCGTCGCGAGCACCACCGGGTCGTCGATGCGGTCGCATGGGGCGATGCCGAGGGGGGTGGTCACGTCGACCTTCTTATAATTAAGGGTCTTTGAGATCTCGTAGGCCATGATCTGGCCTATGCGCTCAAGGTTGCGGCGGAAGCGCAGACGGTCGGTCTGCACGTTGACGTCGCGAAGCTCCGACATATATTGGCTGACAAGCGAGCAGCCGTCGTCAAAATTGAAAATCTTCATAATATTTAGCATGAAATTGGTTACACGAACGTAAAGTTAGGGAAAAAAACGCTACATTCGCAAAAAAAACCGAAAACTTACCATCTTAATGTTCTTTTATAACACATCAGACGGCAAATTTTCCACCCCGCAGCGTGATATTACTTGTAAATTCGCATTCCTGAAAATCTGGCTTCAGAGAGAGATTATGTGACAACTAACCAAATATCAATTATATCATGAAATTATTAAAAACCTTCGGAGTCGCGTCCGCGCTCCTGGCCGCCGGCTTCGCTTATGCCGCCGAGCCGTTTGTAGTGCCTGATAATGAGACGATGAATCTCGATGATGCTACGACAACTTCTTGTGTGGTAGAGAATGACGGAGCAAATATCGGGTATACTTACCTCAATGCGGTTGTCAAGTATGAGATAATCAACAAAGTAGAGCAAACCTACTTTTTCCAGTTCAAGGCAGGTCATGGTCAAGCTGAGGGAGGGGTTTGGAACGTGTCGTTAAATTCGGTTTCAGCCTCAGGCGATAAGACTGAGGTGGCATCTGATGACTTCATTGTGCCCCAAACTCCCAACTGGCGACTCGATGAACAGTGCGAACTCCCGATTCTCAATCTCCCCGTCGGCAATTATGAGTTGATACTTACCGCTATAAAGACGGCTGATGGAAATCAGTTTGCCGGTAATATCGGCGATTTCAAATTCACCACTACTCCCATTTATAATACTATACCTGGCGCATGGGATCTAACCAATCATTTTACCGGCGTTGGCGTGCAGTATGAAGAGAAGGATCAAAATCTCGGTTATTTACGTGACGGCACTTCAGCATCTTACTTAGCGAAAGTGCTTGAGCCGGGCGAATACACAATGGTAGGCGACTACACTCACTACAACAATTCGCACATCGACATCACAGTCACCGACTTCGCTACCGGCAAGGTAGAGGCTACTGCCGCTATCGACCGCACCGCTGCCGGCAAAGGCGACCGTATCCGCCTCAACGGCGAGCTTTCGGTAGGTCTGAAAACCGTAGAGATGAAATTCTCTTCTGCTTCAGGTGGTTGGCTCTTCAACCTCAATCACGTAAGCTTCGTGAAGTCGGAGCCCGTGAAGGAGCCTCACCTCGCCGGCTCAATCAACGGCTGGAGCACCGATGACGCAAGCTACCTCTTCACCACTGTCGACGACGTTCACTACACCCTTGAGCTTCCCCAGCTCTACGGCGAATGGAAAGTGACGCTCGACGACGGCTGGTATTCAACCTCAGGCGAGCAGGCCGTCAACACCGACATGGCTCTCACCACCTCTGCCCTCAACTTCAATATCTGGAGCCAGACCCCCACACTCGTGCTCACTCTCAACGCCGACGGCACTCCCGCCTCTATCCGCGTCAACGGCGAGTATATTCAGCCGGTATATTTCTGCGGCGACCAGACTGCCGAAAACGACAACTGGCTCGCTAAAAAAATCGCCATGACTCCTAAGGGTAACAACGTCTACGAGCTCGTGCTCCCCGACGGCATTTCGGGCGGCTGGAAGATCAACGACGGCACCTGGGACTGGTTCTTCGGCTGCGGCGACCTTTCGGGTCAGGGCGGCGTGATGCTCGACTTTGTCGAGAACGACGCTTGGTTCAAGTCGAGCCTCAACTTCGTGCACAACACCATCGACGAAACCCTTATCCGCTTCACCCTCGACAACGCCTCGGCCACCGACAACGCTCCCTCTAAGCTCTGGATCGAGGAGCATGGCAACATCCCCGTTTACTTCGTGAACTCAGAAGGCTGGGAGCAGGTAAGAGTGCACTTCTGGAACGACGACGAAACCATCAACACCCAATGGCCCGGCGCGTTCATGCACCTGGTGCCCGCCGAGACCACTCCCGCCATCGTTACCTACGCCGTCGCCAACCCCGACGTGTATGAAGTAGCCCTCCCCGCAGGCACTCAAAACATCATCTTCAACAACGGCAACGGCGAGCAGACCGAGAATCTCGCCGTAAGCTACGGCAAAGTATATCACCTCGGCGAGAAGAACGCCGATGGCAAATACACCGCCTACACCGAGAACTACGACGGCACCACCGGCGTTGAGAACGTGATCGCCGAGCCTGCAGCCAAAGCTGAGTACTACGACCTCCGCGGCGCCCGCGTGATCAATCCGCAGCCCGGCCAGGTCTACATCATCCGCCAAGGCAACGCTGCCTATAAAGCGCGTCTCTGATCCATCGCCCGGATTCGGGGAGGGGGTTGACTCCCTCCCCGTCCATGATAACCCTAAATAGCGGCAAAGGAGCATAATAAAACGGCTCCTTTGCCGTTAATTTTTTATTATAACGCTCAGTCTCGATATGGTCGCTTTAGTTGCGGACAAATTGAGTCTCAAATTCTAATACTTTATTTGCAATACCCCAATTTTGTCTCATTTTCAGCGCAAGAGAAAAATCATATCCATGAAAATGAAAACGATATATCTGACCGCAATCGCGGCTTTGCTGGCAGTAGGCGCAGCCTCAGCACAGCTTATGCCCGAAAAGACTCCCGCATTTCCCGGCGCAGAAGGCTTCGGCCGTTACACCACAGGCGGCCGCGGAGGCTTCGTCTACCAGGTCACCAATCTCCGCGATGACGGGGGTGCCGGAACCCTCCGCTGGGCGCTCTCGCAGCCCGGTCCCCGCACCGTGGTGTTCACCGTCAGCGGCACAATTCATCTCGAAAAAGCGCTTAAGATTCCCGACAACACGACCATCGCCGGACAGACAGCACCCGGCGACGGCATCTGCATCGCCGACTACCCCTTCTCGATTCGCGGCAACAACGTCATAGTTCGTTACCTTCGCGTGCGTCTCGGCAATAAAAATGTGCTCAAGGACGGCGCCGACGGTTGGGACGGTTTCGGTGTCATTGACCGGAAAAATATTATCATCGACCACTGCTCGGTGAGTTGGAGTATCGATGAGTGTCTCTCTGTTTTGGGCAACAAGAACACGACAGTGCAATGGTGCATCTCGGCACAGTCGCTCGTAAATTCGGGGCATACCAAGGGCGCCCATGGCTACGGGGGTAACTGGGGCGGCTCGGGCGCCTCATTCCACCACAACCTGATAATTCACCATGGCTCGCGCACCCCGCGCCTTGGCCCGCGCCGAACCACTCAGCTCGACGAGCGCATGGATATGCGTAACAACGTCATGTTCAACTACGGAGAAAACGGCTGCTACGGAGGTGAAGGAATGAAGGTCAACATCGTCAACAACTACTACAAACCGGGTCCCGCAACTCCCGGTGGCGACCGAGGTCGCCGTATCGCAAGCGTAGGTATCCGTACTGACTCTTACTGCAAGACTTTCCCTCACTACACTCCCGCTCTTCACCTCTGGGGAAAATATTTCGTCAAAGGCAACTATAACTCGAAGTATTCCGACGTCAACAGCGACAACTGGGGCAAAGGCATGTATAACCAAATCGACACGTCGGCCACCGACGGTACCTGGAGTCAGGAGACTAAAGACTCGATACGCATCGAACAGCCTATCCGTTTCATAGCCACCACAACCCACACTGCTCAGGACGCGTATGCCCGCGTGTTGGATTATGTTGGCTGTTCGCTTCACCGCGATGCGCTCGATGACCAACTCATATATGACTGCGAAAACGGCGTGGCTACCGCTACCGGCACGGGCCTAAGCAAAGGCCTGATTAACACACAGGACGACAACCGCCCCGCCGACGCAGGGTCGGACTGGAGCGCATGGCCTACCCTCAACAGCGCGACCGCTCCCGTCGACAGCGACAAGGACGGTATGCCCGACGACTGGGAAATCGCCAACGGTCTAAACCCCAATAACTCCTCAGATGGTCGTATATACTGCGCCGACGGATATACCAACCTCGAGCACTATCTTAACTCGCTCGTTGAGAAAATCACCGCCGCACAGAATGTTGGGGGCGAGATAGAAGGTGATTATGAGTTTATCGAATAAGATAATCAGAGTCGCTTTAGTTGCAGAAATGAGTCTCGTGCCCCCTTAATCGGGGCTTAGAGCCGCCTAAAGCACCAATTTTTCTCCCCTGAGTGTCAATTTTTCACACTATATTTGCAACATTCCAATTTTTCTCTCATTTTTCAACGCAATAGAAAAAATCAAATCCATGAAAATGAAAGCGATATATTCTACCGCAATCGCGGCTCTGCTGGCGGCAGGCTCTGCCTCGGCCCAGCTCATGCCCGAAAAGACTCCCGCTTTTCCCGGCGCTGAAGGCTTCGGCCGCTACACCACCGGCGGGCGCGGAGGCTTCGTCTACCAAGTGACCAATCTCCGCGACGACGGCGGCGCCGGCACCCTGCGCTGGGCGCTCTCGCAGCCAGGTCCGCGCACCGTGGTGTTCACCGTCAGCGGCACAATCCATCTTCAGAACAAGCTGGCGATCCCCGACAACACCACCATCGCCGGGCAGACAGCCCCCGGCGACGGCATCTGCATCGCCGACTACCCCTTCTCGGTGGGGGGCAACAACGTCATCGTGCGCTACCTGCGCGTGCGCCTCGGCAACAAGTACGTGCTTAAAGACGGCGCCGACGGCTGGGACGGCTTCGGCGGCATGGACCAGAGCGACATCATCCTCGACCACTGCTCTGTGAGCTGGAGTATCGACGAATGTCTTTCGATGCTCGGCAACAAGAACACTACGGTGCAATGGTGCATCTCGGCGCAGTCGCTCGTCAACTCGGGCCACAGCAAAGGCGCCCACGGCTATGGCGGCAACTGGGGCGGCTCGGGCGCTTCGTTCCACCACAACCTGATGATCCACCACGGCTCACGCACCCCGCGCCTCGGCCCGCGTCCGACCACTCAGCTCGACGAACGCATGGACATGCGCAATAACGTCATCTACAACTTCGGCGGCAACGGCTGCTACGGCGGCGAGGGCATGAAGGTAAATATCGTCAACAACTACTACAAGCCGGGTCCCGCGACTCCCGGCGGCGACAAGGGCCGGCGTATAACCGGCGTAGGCATCCGCACCACCTCTTACTGCAAGACTTACCCCGCCTACACCCCCGCCCTTCACCTCTGGGGAAAATATTTCGTCGAAGGCAACTACAACTCTAAGTACTCCGACGTCAACAGCGACAACTGGGGCAAAGGCATGTACAACCAAATCGACACGTCGGCTTCAGCCACCGACGGCACCTGGAGCCAGGAGACCAAAGACTCGATACGCATCGAAGAGCCCATACGCTTCATCGCCACCACCACCCACACCGCTCAGGACGCTTACGCCCGCGTGATGGACTATGTAGGCTGCTCGCTCCATCGCGACGCTATCGACGACCAGCTCATCTACGACTGCGAGAACGGCGCGGCCACCGCTACCGGCTCGGGCCTCAGCAAGGGCCTGATCAACACTCAGGACGACAACCGCCCCGCCAACGCCGCGGCTGACTGGAGCGCATGGCCCACTCTCAACAGCGCTACCGCCCCCGTCGACAGCGACAAGGACGGTATGCCCGACGAATGGGAAATCGCCAACGGTCTCAATCCCAACAACGCGTCGGACGGCCGCCTATACTGCGCCGACGGATATACCAACCTTGAGCATTATCTCAACTCGCTCGTAGAGGAAATCACCGCCGCCCAGAATGCCGGAGGCGAAATCGAGGGTGATTTCGAGCGCCTTGAATACAAAGAAGAGTATGTGCTCGACGGCACTACCAAAGAGGCCAACTCATGGAGCTTCGGCGACGGTATCCGCGTGTCGAACACCGAGAACGGCAGCTACAACACCCGCGGCGACTATTGGGGCTTTGGCCGCGATATGCAACACTCGATCTCGCTGCCCATTGGCGTTTACGTCAAGAAGGTGAAGATTGAAGGCTTCCCCCGCTACACTACCGCTACCTACACCGACGCTTCGCTCGTGGAGCTTGCCGGACACACTTACAACGAAGGCGTATATTTTTTCCCTAAGAACTCTACGCAGACTAATCCGGTAGTCTTCACCGTGGATCTCCCCGAGCCTTATCCCTCCAATGTGCTCACAATGACATGGAAAGGCAACAACCCTTGGGTGAAAATGACCCTCTACGCCACTACCGGCTCTCTTGGCGCGGTTCAGGAGATAGTACTCGACCCGGCCGACCTCAACGCTCTTCCCGAGTATTTCAACCTTCAGGGCATCCGCGTGGCTAATCCTCAGCCCGGCCAGATGTACATACAGCGTCAGGGCTCCGTGAGCAAGAAAATCATATTTTAAGAATTGAGTTATTTTCGACGCTTTCGTTATATGTCATAACTGAGGGCGTCGAAAATTTTTTTTCAAGCGACATGAAGAAATTTTTCGCGGCGATAATGACCGGTATCGCCATTTTCGCGGCTGAAGCGGCCGATTATTCCCGCTATTACTCTAATATGCCCGTAGAGCTCGCGGCGGTGAGCGAGGTGGTTTTCCCTGCCGCCGAGGTCGATGTGGCGGCTTACGGCGCGAAGCCCGACGGCGCGACGCTCTGCACCGAGGCTATCCAGAAGGCTATCGACGATCTCGCGGCCAAAGGGGGGGGCACGGTGAATTTCACCCCCGGCGTATGGCTGACCGGGCCTATCGAGCTGCGCAGCAACATTCGGCTAAATCTCGACCGCAACGCCATCCTCTATTTCTCGCCCGACAAAGAGCTTTATCTCGACCCCGACCCGAAGGCTAAGAGGGTGAAACCCTGCATCACGGCCACCCGATGCGCCAACATCGGCATCACCGGCCGCGGCGTCATCGACGGCAACGGCGCCCAATGGCGCCCGGTGAAGGTCGATAAATTCGCCAAATGGGAGCTGCTGCAAGTGAAGAAGCTCGGCGGAGTCATGCGCGACAACGATCATCTCTGGTATCCCTGGGATTCGGCCTACGGATATAAAAACGTGGCCGAGACCCCTGAGAAGCAGGAGAAGATGCGCAACGACCTCTTCCGCGTGTTTCACTGCAAGAACATATTGCTGCAGGGAGTGACGATACAGAATTCGCCCAAATTTCATGTCCATCCGTTCAATTCAGAGAACGTGATACTCGACGGTATCACGGTGCGCTGCCCATGGAACGCGCAGAACGGCGACGCTATCGACATCTCCGACTGCCACCGCGTGCTTATAGTCAACTGCACGGTCGACTGCGGCGACGACGGCCTCTGCATGAAGAGCGGCAACGCCAAGGAGAGCGGCATCAACGGCTGCGAGGATATTCTGATACAGGATAATACCGTGTTTCACGCCCACGGCGGCTTCGTGATCGGCTCGGAGAGCATCTGCGGCATGAAGCGCATAGTGGTGCGCGACTGCACCTTCTCAGGCACCGATATAGGGCTTCGCTTCAAGAGCGCGATCGGTCGCGGCGGCAAATGCGAGGATATCTACATCTCGTCGATCAGCATGGCCGACATCAAGGATGCGGCGATTCATTTCGAGTGTGCCTACGCCGACCGCCCCGCGGGGTCGAAAGCTTCGGCCGGACTGATTGCCGAAGACGTGAAATTCGTGCCCGAATTTTGCGACATACATATCTCAGGCATTGTCTGCGAGATAGCCGCCGTAGGCATTTCAGCCTCAGGCATCGAGGGGCTTAACTGCGTCTACGACATAGATGTGACCAACTCGACGATCGTCTACACCCAGGCTCCCGACAAAATCGACGCCTCGACGGCGCGCGTTAACATCAGCGGCGTCAACTTCGTGAAGGCAGGCTCGATCAGATGACCGCCTCTCCCCTCAAATGATTAATCACCATAATACCATAAAATGAAGAAATTACTAACCACCGCGATTCTCGCTGTCTCAGCCGCAGCGGTAGCATTTTCCCAACCCTACCCCTATCAGAACCCCGAGCTCACCCCCGAGGAGCGCGCGGCCGACCTATGCGGCCGCCTTACCCTTGAGGAGAAAGTGAAGCTCATGACTAACGGCTCCCCCGCCATACCCCGCCTCGGTATCCCTAAATTTGAATGGTGGAGCGAGGCTCTCCACGGCATCGGGCGCAACGGTCTGTCGACCGTGTTCCCGCAGTGTATAGGCATGGCGTCGTCGTTCGACGACGACCTCATCGAGGAGGTTTTCACCGCCGTCAGCGACGAGGGCCGCGCCAAGAACACCTATGCCCGCGCCAACGGCGAAGTGGGCAAGTATCAGGGCCTCTCGTTCTGGACTCCCAACATCAACGTGTTTCGCGATCCCCGCTGGGGCCGCGGCCAGGAGACTTACGGCGAAGACCCCTACATGAATGGCCGTATGGGCCTGAGGGTAGTGCGCGGTCTGCAGGGCGACCCCGACTCGAAATATCTGAAGCTCGACGCCTGCGCCAAGCATTACGCCGTGCACAGCGGACCCGAGAAGACCCGCCACAGCTTCGATATCGACAATCTTCCCCCCCGCGACCTTTGGGAGACTTATCTGCCCGCCTTCGAGGTGCTGGTGAAGGATGGCAAGGTGCGTCAGGTGATGTGCGCCTATCAGCGCTTCGAGGGAATGCCCTGTTGCGGCAGCGACCGCTTGCTCCAGTCGATTCTCCGCGACGAATGGGGCTTTGACGGCATTGTGGTCAGCGACTGCGGCGCGATCCGCGACTTCCTCCCGGTGACGGGCAACAAGCCGGGCCATGGCGTTTCGGCCGACGTTGAGGCCGCTTCGGCTCTCGGCGTGCGCGCCGGCACCGACGTTGAGTGCGGCGCCATATACAAGAGCCTCCCCGCGGCCGTGAAGCGCGGCGACATATCGGAGGAAGATATTGACGTCAGCGTGCGCCGTCTGCTGGCCGAGCGCTTCCGCCTGGGCGACTTCGACGCCGATGAGCTTGTCAGCTGGACTCAGATACCCATGAGCGTGGTCAGCAGCCCCAAGCACCGCGAATTAGCCCGCAAGATGGGCCGCGAGCAGATGGTGCTTCTCAAAAACAACGGTATTCTGCCCCTCTCTAAGGCCGATGCCGGCAAGATAATGGTGATGGGCCCCAATGCGGCCGACTCGACAATGCTCTGGGGCATTTACTATGGTCAGCCGGGCCACACCGTCACTATGCTTGAGGGCCTGAACAACGCCGTCGGCCGCTCGCTCCCTTACTCTAAGTCGTGCGGCATTACCTCGCCCACCGAGGAGGAGAGCATCTTCGACCTCTTCACCACCGCCGACGGCGCTAAGGGTATGGCCGCCGAGTATTGGAACAACACCAATATGGCCGGCGACCCGGTGGCAACCCCTGTCTACACTTCGCCTATCGTGCTTGATAACGGCGGCAACACCGTGTTTGCCCCCGGCGTGGAGTTGACCAATTTCACCACCCGAATGAAAGGCTCGTTTGTGGCGCCCGAAACCGAAACCCTTACTATAAAATTCAACAACGACGACGGTTTCCGCATCATTATCAACGGCGACACCGTGCACAACCGCTGGAAAACCGACGTGATGAACTACCGCACCCGCGACCTTAAGGTTGAGGCAGGCAAGCGCTACGACATCGAGATCAACTATATGCAGCTCTTGGGCGACGCGGCTCTCAATTTCGACATCATCCGTCGCCGCCCCGTATCGATCGACGAGGTGGTAGAGCGCGCCAAAGACGTTGAGACCGTGATTTTCGTGGGTGGTATATCACCTGATTTCGAGCGCGAGGAAGCGAGCGTAAAAGAGCCCGGATTTGACAACGGCGACCGCACCTCGATTGAGCTTCCGCAGGTGCAGCGCGACATTCTCGCCGCTCTTCACCGCGCCGGTAAGAAAATCGTCTTTGTCAATTGCTCAGGCAGCGCCGTGGCCATTACCCCGGAGGCTCAGTTCTGCGACGCTATCATCCAGGCATGGTATGCCGGCGAACAGGGTGGCAACGCTCTTGCCGACGTCGTTTTCGGCGACTTCAACCCCTGCGGCAAGCTCCCCGTCACCTTCTACACCGACGATTCGCAGCTTCCACCCTTCGATGAATACCGTATGACGGGCCGCACCTACCGCTACCTCCTCAATGAGCCCCTTTACCCCTTCGGCTACGGCTTGAGCTACACTACCTTCAAGTTCGGCAAGCCCCGCTACAAAGACGGCAAGCTGACCGTCGAGGTTAAGAACACCGGCAAGCGTGAAGGCACCGAGGTAGTGCAGGTGTATGTACGTCGCCCCGACGACACAGAGGGCCCGCTTAAGACCCTCCGCGGCTACGAGCGCGTGACGCTCAATCCCGGCGAGAAGCGCGTTGTAGAGGTCGCTATGCCCCGCGAAGCCTTCAAAGTGTGGGATGAGGCTGCAGGCCAAATGCGCGTGATCCCCGGCAACTATGAGCTGCTTGTGGGCAACTCGTCAGCTCCCGAGTCGCTTCAGGCCGTCAACGTGAAGATCAAAGACTAAGCATTCCCCTCATAATCCTTACCAGTTGCGGGTTGCGGATTCCTAATCCCCAGCCCGCAACTCGCTTTTATCCCCCGTCCATCGGCTGCACATTGCGCCCATGAAAGTCATTGGATTTGCAGGCAGTGATTTGGCCTTGAAGTCTCACATCAACACGAAAGTGTTGGAGAAATGTCAAACGGCTGTGTGGTAAGTATATATGGAGCGCATGCCTTCAGGCTTGCGGAAGAGAAACGATGCGTTGGAGAAACGTCAATAGTGCTACTCCATGAGATTGGGGGAATGGTGGCAGATATTTGCGGGATATTTGGTTTCGGGGGTTGTGGTTGTCACCTCGATTGGTTATATTTGCGGAAAGCGATAGCCAACAATTGTTATAGGCAACATTAGGCTTATATATCGATAAGTATGAAACTTACGCAAAATAATCGCATTAGATTGAAAACTGAAATAATAGCTATGAACGGAGTACTTAAATCGATATATTTAATCATCGCGAGTATCTCAGTGCTTATATTATTTCCTTCATGGACGGCATTGAGACATGATACTAACGGCTTAAACGCAAACCAGGGTACTTTGGGGAGATGCATGATTGAGTTTTTGGGTGATGAAAGAGTGATGGAGTTATTAAACGAATATAGACAATTGTATGATAGAGATAGCTTGTCTGATAATTTACTGTCATACAAATTAAGTTTTCGTGTAAACTCATTGGGATATATATTTGATTGTTTGCCAAACTCTCATTCTCTCTCAACAGCTGGTTATACCAGAAATGAATGCGATCTGATTATAAATAAATTAAAAAATGATAGTATTATACTTTGGAGTTGTAATAGTATTCCAATGGATTCGTTAATGATATCGTCAGAAGATAACTATAGTAAGAAATATGGCGCTCTATTTACTATAAGGGTGTCACCATTTAATTTTATGCCCAATTACTTATCGGAATATCAAGGTTTTTTGAAGGATAATAAGTTGAAGGACAATGAGATTTCCTACTATCTATTCTATAGGCGTAAACTTGAAAGTTTCGTCAATTTACCGTTGGATTCGTGCACTGTAGCATGGGGAATGATGGATGATTTCCCTTATGAAAGATATTATAAGCCAATTCCTGACATAAAGATTAATAATAAAAGAGACAAACCGATTGATTATATAAAGCAGAAAATTTACGAGGTAGTATTTCGAATTGCTGAATTGATGAAATACTTATAAACTAATGCATTTATGAAGTCGTGCGGTCGATATTTGGTTGGAAGTCAGGAGGCTGCTCCATGAAGCAGCCCTACTGGCTGGGGAATATCGATCAATGTGATTTGTGGAAGGCGAGGGGGGGAGAAGTTGGCCGTAGACTTCGTGGAGCGGGGGGATTAGTAGTCGGAGAATATGCGGGGCTTGATCACGAAGCCTACGCGGAGCTGGGAGTGGAATTGCTTGTAGTCGAGAAGCCCCTCGCCGTAGCCGTTGTAGTATTGCAGGAAGAGATATTGGTTCTGCTTGCGGTTGACGCGGTAGGAGAGCTCGAAAATGGTGTTATAGTTGAGTTTCCACCCTTTGCGCTTCACCAAAACGAGCGATGCGCCCCATTTGCCGTTGTTGTAGGAGGTGCCAATCTGGTAGATGCCGCAGTAGTTGAGTATATCCTTGTTGTGCATGCCGTCGACTATGGGAATCCATACCTTGCCGTGGACCGAAAGGTTGGCGTCGATGAGGATATTGGCGCCGAGGGTCACTTTGTTCCATGAGCGTGACCAAATGCTGTCGCGGCCGTTGCTCTCATGCTCAAGCTGAAGCATCACTTTGCCTATGAATCGGTCTTTGACGAAAAGGGGCTTGGCGATGCCGATGCCGGGATTGAAGTTGAGGTCGGTCATTGGCATGGAGTTCTCAAGAATGTTCCAGAACACTTTCTGAGTGAAGTAGAGGTAGAGATATGTGCCGAAGGGGAGGGTGCTTTTGGTGAGTTTCTGCGAAATCGAGATCTGAAACTTGATGTTGGAGTTCTCGCGGGTAGGCCGCGGGCCTATTGACGTGCCGAAGATGAAGTAATTGTCTTTGTAAAGGCCGAAATAGGGGCCTTTGTCGAATTCGCGGCGCACGGAGTCGGCGCGAAAAACGTCGTCGTTGACGTTCACGATCTGCGAGCGTCCGGTCATGGCGGCTGCTAAAACAAGTAGTAGAAAAAGAATCCTCTTCATGATAAATAGTCGACAAGCTAAATTGTATCGCGAATATACGCAAAAAAAATAACGGCAGCTATGCCGGAGGGTGCGATTGTTGGCCGTATTGTAGTGAAAGAGGGGAGAAACGCGGTGAAAAGGCCGCCTAAGGGGCTGATTATACTCTGGCGGAATCAGCTTTCGCGGCTGATGGTGTAGTCGACGACGGCCACAAGCGAGTCGCGGGTGGCCGACGGGGGGAATTTGGAGGTAAGAAGCGCAACGGCGCGGTCGCGCAGTTTGCGCATGATGTCGACGGCATAGTCTATGCCGCCGTTGGCTTTGGCGTAGTCGATCAGGCGATTGATCTCGTCGGCGGTAAGCTCCTCTTTGCGCGTCAGCTCAAGCATGACCTCCCGGTCGGGGGCATCTTCGCGGAGAAGCACCGACAGCAGCGGGAGGGTGATTTTGCCCTCGCGGAGGTCGTTGCCGGTAGGTTTGCCAATTTTATTGTCGGAATAGTAGTCGAAGATGTCGTCCTTGATCTGGAAGCAAAGTCCGAGGAGTCGGGCGAACTCGGCGATGTCGGCAATCCGCGATGCGGGGGCGTTGACGGTGTAGGCACCCATTTCGACGCATGAGACGAACAGCGACGCGGTCTTGCGCTCGATCGTGCGGAAATAAGCCTCTTCGCTGAGATGATGAAACCGAGCGCAGTAAATCTGGTCGAGCTCGCCGATAGAGAGCATCTTGCCGAGCCGCGCCACGCAGTCGACCACGCGGAGATCGGCCGTGTCGAGGGCTCGCTGAAGCGAAGAGCTGACGAAGAAGTCGCCTACAAGTACTGCTATATGATTGTCCCACAAACCGTTGACCGTAGGCTCGCCGCGGCGGGTCTTGGTCTCGTCGACGATGTCGTCGTGAATGAGCGACGCGTTGTGGAGCAATTCAACCGAAGCGGCGGCCGATATGGTGTTGTCGTTGACTTCGCCCATAAGCTTGGCGCTGAGAATGACCAGAATGGGGCGTATCTGCTTGCCTTTGGTTTTCAGGTAGTTGTCGACTATCATGTTCATAAGCTGATTGGGCGATGAGAGTGTCTGAGCGATCATATCGTTCAGACTCGCCAATTCGCTTGCGATTGAGTGTTGTATTGCTGATAGAGCCGACATAGTTGAATAGAGCCGCAAAGTTAATAAAATCCGCGAAAAATAGCAAAATACCGCGAAAAATCCCTAACTTCGCAAAAATAACCTCTCTGAGTTCTTATGGAAGAAAAGAAACTTTTTCTGCTCGACGCCTACGCGCTTATATATAGGGCTTACTACGCGATGATGCATTCGCGGCGCATCACCTCGAAGGGACTGAACACCTCGGCGGTGTTTGGCTTCGTGAACACTCTCGAGGATGTGCTTAAGAAGGAAAACCCCACCCACATCGCCGTTTGCTTCGACCCCCCCGGCGGCCATACATTCCGCCATGAGCTTTATCCCGAATACAAGGCGCAGCGCGACAAGCAGCCCGAGGATATAACCTTGGCCGTGCCGTATATCAAGGAGATACTTGCCGCATACCGCATCCCGGTGGTGGAAATGGAGGGTTATGAGGCCGACGACGTGATCGGGACGCTCTCGCGCAAAGCCGAGGATGCCGGATTCACCACCTATATGATGACCCCCGACAAGGACTACGGGCAACTGGTGACCGACCGCGTGTTTATGTATCGCCCGGCCTTGAAGGGCAAAGACTTCGAGATACGCGGCCCTCAGCAGGTGTGCGAGCGCTACGGCATAGAGTCGCCCCGCCAGGTCATTGACATGCTCGCGCTTGAGGGCGACGCGTCGGACAACGTGCCGGGGTGTCCGGGCGTAGGCGAGAAGACCGCCGCCAAGCTGATTCGCGAATTCGGCTCCGTAGAGGGGCTGCTGAGCAATGTCGATAAGCTTAAGGGCGCGCAGAAGGCCAAAGTCGAGGCCAACGCGGAGCAGATAATGTTCTCGAAATTGCTCGTGACCATTAAGACCGACGTTCCGCTCGATGTCGACGTGGATGAGGAGTTTCGCCGTCGTCCGATCGACGAGGAGCGGCTGCGCAAGGTCTATACCGAACTTGAATTCAAATCGTTTCTCGCCAAACTCAATGCCGAGGCCAAGCTCGCGGATAATGCCAAGGCCGCCGCGCCCGCGCCTCCGGCGCTTCAAGGCTCGCTATTCGACTTCGATAACGCGTCGGAAACGCCTATTGAGCAGCCGGGAGGACAACCGTTCACCACTCTCACCACTCCCGAAGCGGTCAGCGAAGCCGTCGCGGCCATAGGCGACGGGCGCGTGGGGGTGTCGCTCTACTCCGTTGGAGAGGAGGCAATGACGGCGCAGCTTCACGGCATTGCGCTGGCCTGGAGTGGCTCCGACCCGGTCTACGTTGCGCTGACAGTCGACGAGACTACGCGCCGAGGCTTGCTCGACGCTCTCGCCAGGCTGTTTGGCGGCAATGCCACTCTGGTGAGTCACGACGTGAAGCGCGACATGATTATCATGCGCAATCTCGGCGTTGATTTCTCAGCTCCATATTTCGACACCTCGGTCGCGCATTACGTGCTTCAGCCCGAAATGCGTCATAACTTTGAGGATGTTGTCTTCGCGGCTCTCAACGTGACAGTCGCCCCGACCGACCGCAAGAAGCGTTATCCCGCTCTCAGCCCCGACGCTGCCCCGGCGCTCATGGCCTCGCGGGCCACTCTGCTCCGCGACCTTGTCAAGCCGCTGAAAGCCAAACTCGACGCCGACAGCCTGACGCCGCTCTTCAGCGATATAGAGACCCCGATGGTGCGCGTGCTCGCCGACATGGAGTATGCCGGAGTGAGAATCGACGTGGCCGAGCTCAACAGGCTGTCGGTGAAGCTTACCGCCCGCATGAAAGAAATGGAGGCGCGCTGCTACGAGCTTGCCGGACACCAATTCAACATCAGCTCGCCCCGCCAGGTAGGCGACGTGTTGTTCGATGAAATGAAAATCGACCCTAAGGCGAAGCGCACTAAGACAGGAGCGTATTCAACCACCGAGGAGATACTCGAAAAATTCGCGCGCGAATACGAAATCGTCGACCTCATTCTGAAGATACGCGGCTTAAGCAAATTGCTGGCCACCTATATCAATGCGCTCCCCGCGCTTATCAATCCCACGACCGGGAAGGTGCACACGACGTATAATCAGACCGTTACGGCCACCGGGCGAATTTCGTCGACCAATCCCAATCTGCAAAACATACCTATACGCACCGAGGATGGCCGCGAGATACGCCGCGCCTTCATCCCCGACCCGGGCAACGTGTTCCTGTCGGCCGATTACTCCCAGATCGAGCTGCGACTCATGGCCGCGCTATCTTCCGACCCCCACATGATAGAGGCTTTCGCAGAGGGGCACGACATCCACCGCTCCACCGCCGCCAAAATCTATCATCTGCCTATCGATGAAGTGTCCGATACCCAGCGCCGCCACGCGAAGACTGCCAATTTCGGCATCATTTACGGCATTTCGGCGTTCGGATTATCGGAGCGCCTCGGCATACCCCGCTCTGAGGCAAAGATGCTCATAGAGGAGTATTTCAACAGCTATCCGCATATCAGCGAATATATCGATAAGGCTAAGGAGGAGGCTCGCGAAAAAGGGTGGGTCACCACCATAATGGGCCGCAAGCGCTATCTCCCCGACATAAATTCGCGCAACGCCGCAGTGAGAGGCTACGCCGAGCGCAACGCCGTCAACGCTCCGATCCAAGGCTCCGCGGCCGATATTATCAAAATTGCGATGATACGCATAGCCCGACGCATGCGCGAGGAGTCGATGAAGAGCCAGATGATCATGCAGGTGCACGACGAACTCAACTTCAACGTCGTCCCCGACGAGCTTCAGGCCCTCAGGCGTATTATCGTCGAGGAGATGGAGGGAGCCTACTCAGGGCCTGTGCGCCTTGAGGTCTCTTACGGCACTGGCTCTAACTGGATGGAAGCGCATTGACAGCCGTATCCCTCATAAACAAGCTGATTTAACCACTCTACAACTTCTAACAAAACACGTAATGACCGGCGAATTACTCAACCGATATATCTGGATAGTCGATACGATACGCCGCTTCGGCTCGATTACCCGCGAGGAGCTCGACGCGCAGTGGCGGCAGTCGCCTTTCTCGCAGGGCGACCCGCTGCCGAGGCGCACCTTCTACAACTACCGCCAGGCCATCGAGGAGCTGTTTAAGGTGAATATCCTGTACAATTCGTCGGACCGCACCTACTCTATCGAGGAGCTCGACCGCCATAACTCGGAGATGACCGACTGGATGCTCAACTCGGCGGCCATGACCAATCTGCTCGCCGATTCGCGCGACGTCAGCGACCTGATTTTTCTTGAGGATGTGCCGTCGGCACGCGAGTTTCTCAGCCCGGTCACACGCGCGCTTAAAGAACGGTTGAGGGTGAAGTTTGATTATCAGCCATATACGCGCTCGGTGGCGAAGACGGTGATTGTCGAGCCATATTTCCTTAAGATATTCCGTCAGCGCTGGTATCTTACCGGGTTTAACGTGCGCGACAAGGCCATTAAGACCTATGCCCTCGACCGCATCGCCAATCTGCAGCTCCAGGCAGAGACCTACCGCATACCCGACGACTTCGATGCCTCCACCTATTTCCGCGACAGCTTCGGCATAGTGTTCAACCAGGGGCAAACCAAAGACGTCGTGCTTCAGGTCGACCCCCAGCAAGCTAAGTATTTCAGGGCGCTCCCGCTCCATCACTCCCAGACCGAGACTATCGGCGAGGGGGGCGCCTCGCTGTTCCATTACCGCCTGAAGCTGACATTTGACTTCGTCGAGGAACTGCTCTCCCATGGCTCGAAAGTAACCGTGATTAACCCGCCCGAATTGCGCGCCATAATGGTGGATTCGCTCAAATCGGCACTTGCCAATTACCAATGACACCGACAGCTATCCCCCGCGACGAATCGGTGGCCGAAGCCTGCGGGCGGCATCATCTGTTCAGTCTCGACCTTATCCGCGCCCTCGCGATAGTAATGGTTGTGGCCGACCATGCGCTGAAGAGTATGGCCTCGGCAGGCGACGCGCTCCTCGTCGATGTGTTCATGGCTCCCGACGCCGTGTTGTTCATCATGCTCTCAGGGGCGTTGCTGCTGCCTGTCGAGGGGAGTTGGTCGCGGTTCCTTGCCAAGCGTTTTAAGCGCGTTTTCGTGCCGTATATCGCGTGGCTGGTCATCCACCTGGCCCTGCTCTATTTCGTGGCTCACGAGCCCGCTAAATGGCTCCTGACGATGCTGCGGTGGAGCTGGTTGACTCCATATTTCGGCGCGGGGTGGTTTGTGTTCGTCATAATGGGCATATATCTCTTCATGCCTGTGCTGTCGCCCTGGATAGCCAAAGCCGGTAGGAGGCAACTCGAATACTTTGTCGGTATATGGCTATTGGGTGGATTGGTGATATGGCTTCATTGGTATATGGGCATGAGCGCCGATTACAACATGGCGGTAATGTTTGTCAACTACGGCGGATATGCCGTGGCCGGTTACTACTTTATGCGCTATCCCCTCGGCTACAGAGCTTCGGCCGAGCCTGGAGGAGTGGTTGAGAGCGTCTATCTGCGCTACCGCGACGCGCTGATAATCGCGGTCGGGATTGGCGTGGGCCTGCTGCTGCCGCTGGCGGTGTGGGCAATGCCGCTCAATTCGCCTGAGCCGCGTGAATTTCTCGGCAACAATCTCAGTATCACGGTTTACGCGTATGCCTGCCTTTTGTTTGCCACGCTCGTGACTGTCAAATCCGCGCCTCGATGGGTCGAATCGGTGGTTAAAGTGCTGTCGCGCAACGCCTATGGGATATATCTGATTCATCTCATATTGATGCGCCTTGTGCTCGATCGTGTTTTCCCCGCATTGGAGACAAGCCTGTGGCGACTCCCCGTGATGCTGATAGCGCCCCTGATAGTCAGCGAATTGTGTCGCCGCATCCCCCGCGTCGGCAAATACCTCGTCTGACCCCTCCTCCCGCACACTCATCGATTCCCGCCAATTTTCATTGATTATCGACCACCCGCCAATAGGCCTGCTCTATTGAAGTGACCCCCAAAAGTTGGACGGGTTAAACATTAACCAGTTATAAGAAGAGTTCGGTATTG
>CAZJBM010000011.1:0-68387 GCA_964544595.1 uncultured Barnesiella sp. | reverse complement strand
AGCCGCAATAGCTCAGTCGGTAGAGCATTTCATTCGTAACGAAAAGGTCGTGGGTTCGAGTCCCACTCGCGGCTCCTGTAAATCAATAGGCTGTTAACAGAAATTTTAACAGCCTATTGATTAATTACTATCGAATCGAAGATACTTACTCGTTGGTAAAGGTGAAGTTGACCTCGATAAATTCCCTCCCTGTTTCCTTTAAATAGCTTCGCATCGCTGCCTTTACCTTGACCCCCGCCTCAAACCGTTGCTGCGGTTTGGTTTTTTATAACATAGAGCTTCCAACGTTTACAAGCTCTACACACGCCACGCAGAAAGTTTGCTGTCATTTGTGGCGATGATTTGGAAAATCGCTAAAGTTTTCATAACTTTACATTGTTTTTATAATTCTTTGCATTGAAATTAAATTTAATTAATTGCTCGCTTATTATTCTGAGAAGATGAACGGCGGGCTTTTCGTTTCATCTCCCTTTGTTTTACATTACAAAGATGGGGTCGAGTTCCACTCGCGACTCCTGTAAATCAAGAGGCTGTTAACAATTTCCGTTAACAGCCTCTTGATTTAATATTAACGAAGCAAAGTCGCTTACTCGCTGGTAAAGGTGAAGTCCACCTCGATAAATTCCCTTCCTGTTTCCTTGAAAGACGTGCTCCCGAAGCTATTACGGTCGACCGCCTCCTCCTGGGCCGGTGCTTCCGCCGGTGAGGCGAGCGGTAGATGTGGTCGAAGTAGTGCCTGAAACTATGGTATAGGTTTTTCCGCTTACCATCTCAGGGGTGCTGATCAGTAGCGACGAGCCTCCAGAGCCTCCCCATCCCCAATTCCAGCCCCCGCCGGGAGCGCGGTTTGCGGTGCTGCTTCCATATTTTGCGGGGATCTCAAATGAGGCCAAAACAGTGTCCCCATCCTTTATCGATACGGTCGATCCTGCGGTTACGGCTTGTGTGAGGATTACGTATGCCTGAGTTGAAGCTGAGTTTGAGGGCGCTGAGTTGCCACCTCCGGCTGCAAGCATTGTTCCGCCGGTGATATATATGGCATAATTATCGCCAGCGTCAAAACCTTGCTCACGGCTCGATGCGCCTATTACGGTTATGCGGCCTCCTGCGACATAAATATTGCCGTTGGAGTCGATAGCGTCGCCGGTTCCGGTGGTGACAATGATTTCGCCGCCGTTGATGTAGGTGTGGCTTGTAGAGTTTGTGCCGTCTTCATATGCGCGAATCACGATTTTACCGCCATTGATTGTCAGCGTTTTCTTGCTTTCCAATCCTTCGCCGCCATTACCCTTGGTCTCGATAGTAAAATCTCCGTCGTCGATTACGATGTCGCCGTCTACCTTTATGCCTTTGGGCGATGATTTGTAGTCCGACTTTATGTTGTCGGCATTTCCGGTATAGTTATTGTTGATTATGCCGTTGACATAAGCCATCATTCCGCCGTAGGTGGATATATCGAACGTGCCGCCCGATATGTTGCAGTCGCCGTCAATGCTGATGCCTTTGCCTCCGCCGCCTGTAGCGGTGAGCGACAGCGACCCGCCGCTGATATCGAGATTTCCGTCAACGCCGATGCATGCCGATGCCTTGGTTTTGAGTTTGGTTGCATCCCATACACCGCCCCCTTCAACGCTTGCCGTGATATTGCCCTTGGTCATTACGAAATTGCCGTCGGCTTTCAATGCTTTTGCCGCGTCGGCGGTCACTTGTATGTTGAGTGTTCCGCCATTGATGGTGATAGTGGCTGTATCCTCTGCCTCGCGATCGATTTCGTCCTTGTATGATACCTGGATGCCGTCGTCGCCCGTGCCGCTAATGTTCAGCTCTCCGCTTTCCATAAGGAAGTACTGGTTGCAGTTGATGCCATCTTTTACCGCAGAGTAAATATTAATCTTTGTATTCTTTAATTCAATGTACTCTTTGGCTGAAATCGCGTGCGACTTATTTCCATATACGTTCAGCGTGCCTTTTTGCTTAAACTCAAGATGTCCCTTGCAATACAACGCCGCCTTCTGGCTACCGTATGTTCCGTCCGTTAGAGAATTGATTGTGTTCTCCTTTACGCGCACTGCCGTCCGCTTCCCGTTCTGGATGTCAATCGCCGCGCCTGCGGGATTTGTAAGCGTCAGGCCGTTCAGTTCAATGCTCGCTTTGAATGCGCCGTTAAGCGTAAACTCGCCGTCGTCGCAATTTCCCGACAATGTGTATGTTATCTCTCCGCATGTGTCGTCTGATACTTCGGCGCTTTGCGTCACGACCACGTGACCTCCATCTATAGCCACGTCAACATAGCGCGCAACGTTTCCGGCAACGGTCACGTTGGCCGCTCCGCTGCCGTAGACAATGCTTACAGTGTTGTCGGCAACCGGCTCCGATGTGGTGGAGATATTTGTAATATCGCTTAATTTGAAGACCTTATTAATAATTGTAAGCTCTGTGCTCCCGTTGAACATCATCTCACCGGTCTTAGCCGAATCGAAATGATAGTTCAGGTTACCGCAATTCACGTTGAGAGTCTGAGCATAAGCCGATGTCGCCGCGATAAAGCTCGCGATAACCGTTGAAAACGCTACAATATGTTTCATAAGTTAATCTTTACTTTAGATGTGAAACCATTTTCCGTTTTCAAGAGATAGATGCCGCCAGTGAGCGAAGAGCACGCCGCTGCCATTGAGTCATAGTCGCCGATATGCTTTCCGTCGGTAGTGAATATCGATACTCTCCCGGTAACATCCCCTTTTCCCAAAATCTCGTTGACGCTCGCTTGATTATTGTCAAACTCCATTGATGATAACGAGTTCAGTGATATTTTCACCGATTCGCCGTCGCCGGTCGCAATCATTTCCCCCTCGCTGAATGTGATGTTAAGGTCGGTAAGACCTACCGATTGCGTGTTGCCGTCAATTGTGCGGAACACCAATCTGCTGAATTCGGCATGAACGCCAATCGCCGTTATGACCGACGCCGCTAAAAGCAGATACTTTTTCATAAAAGTTGTTGTGTGAGATTGAATAAATTTACTTCGATTTCCTATAAAATGATTGCTTCATACTAATTTTCATTATTTACTTATAATGCAATATTCATGAAAATCCCATGCAAATATATGGATAATAGTTAGATTTCGTAACCGAGGATTTGGTTAAAAAAATAAAAAAACTCATGATATTCGGGAGAAATCATGAGTTGAAAGGGGTATTTGATTCAACTATCGCCCCATTGAATATTGCTGGTCGGCGAGTTCGCGAAGGAAGAGGCGGGCGCACATCTCTGCATCGTCGCCGGCGCGGTGATGTTCCCCCTGCGGTATGTTTAGCCGACTGCATAAAGCGTCGAGCGAGTTGTGACTGAAGCAATACAATCTCCTGGCAGTTGAAAGCGAGCAAAACCATTTTATTGGTGGCAGATGAAGATGATGCAACCTTGCTGCCTGTTCGAGACAGCTTCGGTCGAAAGGGGAGTTGTGGGCCACGAAGGTGTCAAATTCGTCGAGATACGTTCGCTCTATTTCCTCCCACACTTCCGCGAAATCAGGGGCGTCTTCCGTGTCTTGTGGTCTTATGCCATGCACCTTAATATTCCAGTAGCTGTATCGGTTGTCCTCAGGCCTTACGAGCCACGACTTTGTCTCGACCACTTCGCCTTCGCGCACCACGCAGATTCCCACTTCGCAGATCGAGCTGCGCTGCGACGTCGCGGTTTCAAAATCTATCGCTATGAAATTAATGTGTTTAAGCATAATCAGAATTCAAGGGTGAGACGCACGTTGATTTGGCGGCGTGTCAGATAGTTGGGCACGGCATACTGGATATTGTTGACATCCGTTACCCAGTAGTATGAGCTTACGTTGGAGATGTCGAGCAGGTTGAAAACATCGAGTCCGAGCCATGCAGATTTAAACCATTTGTGCATTCCCGCGCGCGACTGATTCGGCTCAAGGGGCGAAAGTAGGGCATACTGAAAGCCTACGTCTATGCGCTTGTAAGCCGGCGCTCTGAAGTAACCCTCGTCGCGCGAGGTATGAGGAGCGGTAGTGGGCAATCCGTCAGAGAATATGCCCCTTAGGCTGAATTTGAGCTTCGGTATTTTTGGAAAGTAATCTGTGAAGAAGAGGGCGAATGAATATCGCTGGTCGGTAGGACGCGGAACGTTGACCCCGTTGAGATTCTCCGAAGTCTTCATAAGCGAGAAGCTCACCCAGGAGTCGGTGCCTGGCACGAATTGCCCGAACAGCTTCATGTCGAGACCGTAGGTATAACCATTGGTCTGATTCACACCTGAATATACGATCTTCAGGTTGTCGATCTCGTAGGGTATAAGATTATTCAGCTTCTTATAGTAGAGCTCAGCTGAGAATTTAAACGGTCTATTCATGGCCCTGAACGTATAGTCCGACCCGAAGATGAAGTGAAGACTCTGTTCCGATTTGATATCCTTATTCAGCACTATGGTCTCGTTGCCGAGCTCATCGGCGATAGGCTGGCGATATTCTTTATAGAAAGGCTGCTGATAGTAGAGTCCGGTGGCGAATCTGAACGTAAGATTCGGGTTACGGTCGGGAAGATACGCCGCACTCACGCGGGGACTTATCAGTGACTCTTTGTTGAACGACCAGTAAGAGTATCTCAAACCGCCGTTAAACACCCATAAGCCTTTGCTTGTGCGCAGTTTGTATGCGTCCTGCAGATATATTGCGAATCGCCCCGACGTTACGTCCTGGCGCGATGTCGAGCTGTAAATCATCTCTATCGCGTCGGGGTTGGTCGGGAGGGTGAAACCAGCCGAGTCGCGGAGCTCCCACTCGCGCGAACGCTCGTATATCTTCTGACTCTTGAAATCGAAACCATAAGTGAAATTATGGTTTTTAAGCGACGTATGGCCCTTTAGCCCGATGCCTATTACCGACATTTTCAACCTGTTGCGGGCGTGTTCATGGTAACGACCCACTCCAAGCTCGCCGCCGATAGCGTTATCGGGGTTGCCCGAGCCAGTCGTTCCCGCCTGGTCAAGCCAATATTCTCCGGATATGTCGTAGCTAACAAGCTCGTTGGTCAGATAGCCCGAGGTGGTGAGAGTGAAGAATGAGCTTTCCGATGCGCGGTAATCGAAATTAATCGCGCCGAAATATGTCTCAAACCTGTCTTTCTCCTGACCGTCGAAATATACCTTAAACTGCTTCGCGTCCTCCGATGTTCCGAAATTGGTTTGGCGGCTCGTCGGCGTGAAGTTGTAATTGTTTACGGCGATATTTCCTAAAAACGATACTTTAAACTTTCTGTTTACTTTATATACGAGATTTGCCTGGTAGTCAAGAAAATTAGGATTATACTCTCCCTTCGTGTCCATGGAGCTGAGGAGCGAGGAGTTGCGTTTATAGCGAAATCCCTGGAGCGATGAGAAATGTTTTGAATTCGTGCCGAGCGATGCGCTGAATCCCATGAGCGAGGCCGACAATGAGCCTTCAAATGCCTCTGGCTCGCGGTACTTTATGTCGAGCACCGACGACATCTTGTCGGTGTATTCAGCAGGGTAGCCTCCAGTCGAGAAGCCGATCGCGCCGACAAGGTCGGGGTTGATGATACTTAATCCCTCCTGTTGGCCTGAACTGACAAGCTGCGGGCGATAGACCTCAGTTCCGTTGATGTAAACCGAGTTCTCGTCGTAGGTGCCCCCTCTTACCGAGTATTGGCTCGACATTTCGTTAGATGAATTCACGCCTGCCATTGTGGCGAGCATCGCCTCCACGCTGCCGCCGCTCGCGTCGGGCGAAAGCCTTACGTTGCTCGCGTCGATGCTTTGCATCTGACCCGACTGCTTGCGGAAGTCCGTCACCTCAACTTCGCCCATTTCGTAGGTTTGCGGCATCATTTTGATATTGAGCGTGACGTTTGCGTCAGGGTTGATTAGCTGACGTTTAACCTCTTTATAACCGATGCAGGTGTATATCACGTTGATCGTGTCGCGGGGGGGCACGCTGAGCGAGTACTCGCCGTTAAGCCCCGAGGTCGCGCCTATGGCGGTGCCGGCTATGCGTATGGTCGCGAATTCGAGCGCGTTATCCTTTTCGTCGATAATTTTGCCGCGGATAGTGGTCTGCGAGAAAGCGGCGACGAACGTAAAGAGGAGTATAAGCGTTGTAATATATGATTTTATCATTATGGATTCTTCTTTGTTATACATTTAACGATAAATTAGCCGGAAAATTATGAACGATACACAAAAACCGATATATTTGCGCACGAAAACCAACTCACCCACGATGACACTCGTTGCATTTGATCTCGACGATACCCTCTACAAGGAGAGCGATTACGTGAAATCGGCATTGCTGCATATTGCCGGTTTCCTCAGCTCTAAGTACCATTTGTCGGCCGAGCGGATTTTTGACCTGATGAGTCGTGATGGTGTCAATCCATTCGATGCTTTGTACAGTTTTCTTAATACTGAAAATATTGTTATTGAAGAAAATACATGCGATTTATTAAAGCTTTACCGTAATCATTTCCCCGACCTCTTATTGCCTGTCGAATCGAGAATCGCTTTAGAGCGGCTTATCGCGTCAGGCTATAGGTTGGCGATTATAACCGACGGCCGATCCGTTGGGCAAATGTATAAAATTCTCTCGCTCGGCCTTGACAGATTCGTTTCCCGACCGAATGTGTCGATTTCAGAGGAAATCGGGTGTGACAAGCACTCCGCTTTTCCGTTCGAGCGTATGATGAAGCGCAACCCCGACTGCGACTCCTTTATTTATGTTGGCGACAACCCTGAGAAGGATTTCATCTGGCCCAACCGATTGGGCTGGACTTCCGTGATGCTCCTTGACGCCGATAGCGTTAATATCCATTCGCAGCAACCTGATCGTTTGGATGAGAAATCGCGCGCTCAATATGAAATCAGATCTTTGGCCGAGCTTCCGACGCTTTTGCAAAAATTAAGACTCTAATGTGGCAAATATCAGTATTTTCGCGTAACTTTGTTGGTTGATTACGCATAGCAGGCTTCGCTTTCAAGCGATTCGCCCCGCTTTAATAACTGAATAATATTTTGGATTTCAAATTATCGTCACAATATCGCCCCACAGGCGACCAACCTCAAGCTATCGAGCAGTTAGTCAAGGGGTTTAGAGATGGTGTTCCGGCGCAAACACTCCTGGGTGTGACCGGTTCGGGTAAGACGTTCACCGTAGCCAACGTGATCGAGCAACTAAATCGCCCTACACTTATTCTCTCTCACAACAAAACCCTCGCGGCGCAGCTTTACAGCGAATTCAAGCAGTTTTTTCCTGAAAACTCGGTGCAGTATTTCGTGTCATATTACGATTATTACCAGCCTGAGGCATATATCCCCTCGGTCGATAAATATATCGAAAAAGACCTGATGATCAATGAGGAAATAGATCGTCTGCGCCTGTCTACTACCTCCGCGTTGCTTTCAGGCCGCAAGGATGTGATCGTCGTTTCGTCGGTCTCATGCATCTACGGCATGGGCAACCCTGAAGATTTCAACAGCAATACTATTGAAATCAAGGTAGGGCAAAAGATTGCGCGCAACGCCTTTCTCCGTCGACTTACCGACTCGCTCTACTCGCGCAACGAGGTTGACCTTGCCCGCGGCACATTCCGCGTCAAAGGCGATACCGTCGAGATACGCCTCGCCTACGAAGAGATTATACTCCGCGTGATTTTCTGGGGCGACGAAATCGAGTCGATTACCACTCTGCATCCCGTAGATAACGTCAGCCTCGGAAACCACGACCGCTTCAACATCTATCCCGCCAATCTCTTTGTGACTACTAAGGAGCGCGCCGCTACCGCATTGGCTCAGATGGAGGTTGATCTCGGCACCTATGTTAATCAATTCAATCTTGAAGGTAAGCCCCTTGAGGCTAACCGCCTCTATGAGCGCACCACCTACGACATCGAGATGATACGCGAGATCGGCCACTGCCCCGGCATCGAAAATTATTCCCGCTATTTTGATGGCCGCCAGCCTGGTATGCGTCCTTTCTGTCTCCTCGACTATTTCCCGAAGGATTTTCTTACCGTCATAGATGAGAGCCATGTCACGATGCCTCAGATCAGGGCAATGTATGGCGGCGACTTGTCGCGCAAGCAGAATCTCGTCGACTACGGTTTCCGTCTCCCTTCAGCTCTCGACAATAGGCCGCTCCGCTTTCAGGAGTTCGAATCGCTCACTAATCAGATGCTCTACGTCAGCGCGACCCCTGCCGACTACGAGCTTGAGAGGTCGGAGGGCGTGGTAGTTGAGCAGATTATACGCCCGACCGGACTTCTCGACCCCAATATCATCGTCCGCCCGTCGCTCAATCAGATCGACAATCTCATGGAGGAAATCGAGGTGCGCCGCAGCCGCGGAGAGCGAGTGCTTGTCACGACTCTTACCAAGCGAATGGCAGAGGAACTTAACGAGTATCTTACGAAAATGGATGTCAAGACTGCCTACATCCACTCCGATGTCGACACTCTCGACCGTATCCGTATTCTCGACGACCTCCGGGCCGGCACCTACGATGTGCTTATCGGTGTCAATCTTCTGCGTGAAGGTCTTGACTTGCCCGAAGTATCGCTTGTGGCTATCCTCGACGCCGACAAGGAGGGTTTCCTGCGCTCCCACCGTTCGCTTACCCAGACAGTTGGCCGAGCCGCCCGTAATGTTAACGGAACGGTCATCATGTATGCCGACAAAATCACTGACTCCATGCAGCAGACTATCGACGAGACCAATCGTCGCCGCTCTATTCAGCTCGCCTACAACGAGGAGCACGGAATCACCCCCCAGGCTATCATCAAGGCCCGCAACCGCATGGTCGGCCTCGATTCCGAGGATGCGGCCCCGTCGACCCGACAGCCCGCTACGCAGCGAGGAAAAGCCCCAGCGACTCCGCGCCCATATGCCGAAAATATCGATATGCGCCACGCCGACATCGCTGCCGACCCTGTTGTGCCCTATATGAGTAAAAACGAATTAGAGGCGCTTATCCGTAAGCTGACCAATGATATGAAAGCCGCGGCAAAGCGTATGGAATTTATCGAAGCCGCCCGTCTCCGCGACGAAATCGTGAAGTTGCAGGACAAAATATCATAATATCTTAGCAGTACAAATGGTGAATGATATAACGAAATATCTCCCTACCTCGGTCAAGGAGATGAAAGCCCTCGGTTGGGATCACGTCGACGTGGTTCTCTTCACCGGCGACGCCTACGTCGACCACCCCTCGTTTGCCGCGGCGGTTCTCGGTCGTGTCCTTCAGGCTCATGGCTACAACGTCGCCATTGTGCCTCAACCCAACTGGCAGGACGATCTCCGCGATTTCCGCAAATTTGGAGCGCCCAGGCTCTTTTTCGGAGTCTCGGCCGGAGCGATGGATTCGATGGTCAATCACTATACAGCCAATCGTCGCCGTCGCAGCGACGATGCATATACTCCCGATGCACGCCATGGTATGCGCCCCGATTACCCTACGATAGTTTACACCAATATTCTCCGCGATCTTTTCCCCGCTACCCCGATTATTATCGGCGGTATTGAGGCGTCGATGCGTCGGCTTAGCCACTACGACTATTGGCAGGATCGACTCCGTCCCTCTATTCTCGTCGACTCAAAAGCCGATTTGCTTGTTTACGGTATGGGTGAGAAGCCAATAGTCGCTATTGCCGACTATCTCGCTGCCGGAGGCGACATATCCCATCTTACCGACCTGCCGCAGACCGCGTTGTGGCAACCCCTCTCTTCGCTCCCCGCTGAGAATGGTCAAGACAACATTATCCTTAACTCATGGGAGAAATGCTTAGGGTCGAAAAAGGCCCAGGCGCAAAATTTCCGCCATATCGAGGAGCAATCCAACCGCATGAAGGGTGCGACCCTATGGCAACCCACGCTCGATCGTGTAATTAAGGTCAATCCTATGTATCCGCCGATGACAACGACCGAGATCGACGCGTCGTTTGATCTCCCTTATACCCGATTACCGCATCCCCGCTATAAGAATAAGCGTATCCCTGCTTATGAGATGATCCGACACTCGGTTAATCTTCATCGCGGATGCTTTGGCGGATGCGCTTTCTGCACCATTTCGGCTCATCAAGGCAAATTTATCGCCTCTCGTTCAAAGGAATCTATTCTTCGCGAAGTGCGCCAGGTGACTCAGATGCCCGACTTCAAGGGCTACATAAGCGACCTCGGCGGCCCCTCGGCTAATATGTATCGTCTTGGTGGCAAAAACCTGAAGATTTGCGAGAAATGCTCGCGTCCGAGCTGCCTGCATCCGAAGCCGTGCCCCAATCTCAACACCGACCATTCTCATCTTCTCGATATATATAACGCGGTCGACGCTCTGCCCGAGGTGAAGAAGTCATTTATCGGCAGCGGAGTGCGCTACGACCTCTCGATGCACTCTACCGGCGACCCCGATGTCGATAAAGTCAATCGTAAATATAATGAGCATCTGATCGAGCGCCATGTGTCAGGGCGTCTCAAAGTAGCTCCTGAGCACACTGAGGATCATGTGCTCAACCTTATGAGAAAACCATCATTCGACCAATTCTACGACTTCAAGAAGATATTCGACAATGTCAACCGCCGACATGGGCTCAACCAGCAGCTCATACCATACTTTATATCCTCTCATCCAGGTTGTAAGGAAATCGATATGGCCGAGTTGGCGGTCAAGACAAAGAAACTCAATATGCATCTTGAGCAAGTGCAGGATTTCACCCCTACGCCGATGACCCTCTCTACCGAAATTTACTACACAGGGATAAATCCCTACACGCTCGAAAAGGTCTTCACGGCCCGCCGCCCCGAGGATAAGCTCGCTCAGCGCAAATACTTCTTCTGGTATGACCGCAAGTATCACCGCGATATAGTGACGTCGCTGCGTCGGCTTCACCGCGAGGATCTCATCCGTATGCTCGGACTGAAATAACTAAATCTATCATAATAACCAACCAACATGAAAAAATCAATCGCTATCATGGCCTCAGCCGCGATTATCGCATCCTGCTCCTCGTCGGAGTCAAGCAACGACGCGAAGCTGATCGAACGACCCGACTACAAGAGTGAGACCGGGCTTTTCGACGACGAAGCTTTAGAAGCTCTCGGTAGAGTCTCTAATCCTCAGGTCAGCCCCGACGGCAAGAAAATCCTTTTCGGCATTTCTTACGAAAGCGTCGAGCAAAACAAGTCTAACAACGAGCTTTACCTCCTCGACGTCGAGGGTGGTGAACCTGAGCGTATCACCAAGACCCCCGGCTCTGAAAACAATGCGGTATGGTTCGACGGCGGAAAAAAAATCGCCTTCCTCGCCAAGGGTAAAGGCGAGGATGCCAAAACTCAGTTATGGGTCATGGATGCCGACGGCGACGACCGTAAGTGTATCTCCGACGTTGAGAATGGGGTAGAGGGCTTCCTTATCTCCCCAGATGAGAAGAAGGTGCTTATCATTTCTACGGTTAAGAATCCTGTCCTGAAGCAGCCTACCGATCTTTATGAGGATCTTCCGAAAGCCGACGCCCATATCGTCGACGACATGATGTTTAAGCATTGGGATACTTGGGTAAAAGATATTCCGCATCCTTTTGTCGCCGATTTCGACGACGATAAAGTGTCGAATCTCGTCGACGTGCTTGAGGGCGAGCCTTATGAGTCGCCTATGCTCCCCTGGGGCGGTGCGGAGTCATTCGCTTGGTCGCCCGACTCCAAGCAACTTATTTATGTATGCCGCAAAAAAGTAGGTAAGGAATATGCCGTTTCAACCAATTCCGACCTCTACTTATATGATGTAGCCACCAAAAACACCACTAATCTCACCGAGGGAATGATGGGTTACGACACAAATCCCGCTTATTCACCCGACGGCAAATACGTGGCATGGCTCTCAATGGAGCATGACGGCTACGAGTCAGACAAAAATCGTATCTTCATCATGGAAGCCGCTAATCCGGCCAATAAGACTGACCTCACCGTCGACTGGGATTACAGCGTCGACCAGATTGCTTGGTCGCCCGACTCCAAGGGTATCTACTTCATAGCTCCCTATCTCGGATGCCAGCCCATATTTAAGGTAGATGTGGCCACTAAAGAGGTCGCTACTATCGCCGACGGCGAGTGCGACTACGCGGCCCTTTGCCCTCTTGCCGACGGCTCGCTCATCACTATGCGCCATGCTATTACTTATCCCAACGAGATTTTCTCTGTCAAGGGCAACGAGATAAAGCAGCTTACCGCTGTCAATAAATCGATTTTAGATCAGTTGACTATGCCTTCTGTAGTTAAGGAGCTTGTGCCTACTACCGACGGCAAAGAGATGACCACATGGGTGGTTCTTCCTCCGAATTTCGACCCCAATAAGAAATATCCCGCATTGCTCTATTGTCAGGGCGGTCCTCAGCAGCCTGTCAGCCAATTCTGGAGCTACCGCTGGAATCTTGCCCTGATGGCCTCTAAGGGATATATCGTGATAGCTCCTAACCGCCGCGGCCTCCCCGGATTCGGGACTGAGTGGAACGCTCAGATTTCCAAAGACTATCCCGGACAGAACATGAAAGACTACCTCGCCGCAGTAGATTACATGAAAGAGAAACCCTATGTCGACGGTGATCATATCGGCGCTTGCGGAGCAAGCTACGGCGGCTTCTCCGTATACATGCTCGCTGGTATCCACGAAGGGCGTTTCGCCTGCCTCATAGCCCACGCCGGTATCTTCAATATGGAGTCGCAGTATCTCGAAACGGAGGAAATGTGGTTTGCCAACTGGGATATGGGTGGCGCTTATTGGGAAAAAGATAATGCCGCAGCGCAGCGCACCTTTGCCAATTCGCCCCACCGCTTTGTCGATCGATGGACCGCTCCTATACTTATCACTCACGGAGAATTTGACTACCGTATCCTCGCCTCGCAGGGCATGATGGCCTTCTCTGCCGCCCGACTCAATAATGTACCCGCCGAAATGGTGATTTTCCCCGGCGAAAACCACTGGATTCTCGCCCCGCAGAACGCTATTCTCTGGCAGCGCGTGTTCTTCCGCTGGCTCGACAAGTGGCTCAAGCCAGGCAGCGAAGCCTCGACCTCGTCAGCTCAATGATAACTCTTCAACCCGCCAAATTATAGTATTTTCATATATTGGCGGGTTGAAGTTGGAACAATCCGACCAAAATTTGCAACTAAATAATCCAAAAAACGAAAAATACGGCAAAAAACTTTGCATAATATAAAATAGTTGCGTAAATTTGCACTCGCTTTTAGTAGACCTAATCGGTTCCATGGCCGATTGATTTCCTTGAAGCTTCATTCACTCGGTTGAACACCGAAATATGTAGTTTAGAATAAAATAAAATCCGCATAGCAATGAAAAGAACATTCCAACCTTCCAATCGCAAGAGAGTTAACAAACACGGTTTCCGTGAAAGAATGAGCACTAAAGACGGCCGCAAGGTGCTTGCACGTCGTCGCGCTAAAGGCCGCAAATACCTCACCGTATCAAGCCGCATCGCAAGCAAATAATCACGGATTACCACGCAATAAACCTCTACAAGCCGGAAGCTCCGCTTCCGGCTTTTGTTGTACCCCTCTATCCCAAATAAGCTGCTTCTAAACCTCAGAGTGCATTTTGGGGGATTTTTTGAAAAAATTAATTTGCAAAAGGGGGTCAAAAATGTCGATGTTTTGTATTAGAGCCTGCCCCATAAAATATGTTAACGCTGAGGCCGCATATCTCGGAGGGATTTTGGAGGCGACGAGAGGGAGCAATGCCGTCGCATTGTGACCGAGCGACGGCTTCAAAAGCGCCCGAGAGATGCGAAACGGAGGTAATTTTCCGCGCAGCGGCACTTTAGTGGTATGTGAATCAATATTCTTTCCTTAACCCCAAACAAAAGCGCTGGCTCTCCTCATTCAGCGCGCGAATGAACATCAAGCAGAATATAAGACAATTAGAAGGTATAAAATATGTCTTGAAAACTGGCGGCCAATGGCGATTGCTGCCCGAGGGCTTCTGAAAATGGAAGAGCGTCTAACATCGCTTCAGGAGAATCAGTGAATCCGCAAGGTTCGTGATATTGCTGAAGAAGCTGCTCCGTAAGTTTCAACATGTCAGCGTTATACAGAGGGAGGTGATAATTACCATCGCCCCGGCCATCCATTGGCATATTCGTCCGTGTTCTTCAGTCGTGTACGTCGAGTACACTCCCTCATCACACGAACAACTCTGCTCAATGGCTGACCGCCTCAGATTTAACAGATATTATGGGACAGGCTCTTATAATACAAAACAGACGCGAAAATGAAGGCCGCGGACATTTTAAAATCCGCAGCCTTTATGTCAGTTTTCAGTAAAATGGTTACTTTAACGCTGCAAGGGAGGCAAGAACATTGGCAAGTTTGCTCTCGCCGTCGGCCTTTTTCTTGCGCTCGTTCTCGACTACAGCGGCAGGAGCGCTGCTGACGAATCGCTCGTTGGAAAGCTTGGCGTTGACTCCTTTGAGGAATCCTTCGAGATGAGCTTTCTCTTTTTCGAGTCGGGCGATCTCAGCTGCGGTGTCAATCATGCCTGAGAGGGGAACGTTGAACTCCGAGGTACCAACCATGAACGAGGCGGCTGAAGCATCCTTATCGGCGTTCTCGTTGAGGGCGTCGATGTTGGCCAACTTGATTACCACCGAAGCGGGCGCGCCGAGAGTGCCACCCACGATATTGAGGGTCAAAGCCTCTTTGGGCGACAGATTCTTTGAAGCCCTGACCGCGCGAACGCCTGTGATAATCTCTTTTGCTCGCTCCATGGCCGAAATTACTTCGGCATCAACTGCCTTTGCTTCAGGAGTCATCGCGTACATGATCGACTCGCCTTCGCGACGTTCGGCCAGATGCTGCCACAGCTCCTCGGTGATAAACGGCATGAAGGGGTGGAGAAGGCGAAGAAGAGCGTCGAAATACGAGAGCGTTGCCTGATAGGTGGCCTTATCAATAGGCTGGCCATAGGTAGGCTTAATCATTTCGAGATACCACGACGAGAACTCATCCCAGAAGAGCTTATACACTGCGGTAAGTGCTTCCGAAAGACGGAATTTGCCGTAAAGATCCTCGATTTCTATAATTGCCTCTGAGAGCTTGGCCTCAAACCACTTGACAGCTTCCTTAGCGGCTTCGGGCTGGGCGATAGCGTCATCAACGGTCCAGCCTTTCACGAGTCGGAACGCGTTCCAGATCTTGTTACAGAAGTTGCGGCCATTTTCGCAGAGCTTGTCGTCAAACATAATGTCGTTGCCTGCAGGGGCCGACATCATCATGCCCATGCGCACGCCGTCGGCTCCATAAGTGGCTATAAGGTCAAGGGGATCGGGCGAATTGCCGAGCTGCTTCGACATCTTTCGGCCGATTTTATCGCGAACGATACCGGTGAAATAAACCGAACCAAATGGTTTTTCATTTATGAATTCGTATCCCGCGATAATCATACGGGCTACCCAGAAGAAGATGATGTCGGGGCCTGTGACAAGGTCGCTTGTGGGATAGTAATACTTGATTTCCTCGTTGCCGGGATCAAGGATGCCGTTAAAGAGGGAGATAGGCCATAGCCATGAGCTAAACCAGGTGTCGAGGCAGTCGCTCTCGCGGCGAAGATCAGATAGCTGAAGGTCGGGGTTACCTGTCTTCTCGCGGGCCAATTCAAGAGCCTGCTCCTCGGTCTCGGCAACAACGTAGCCGCCTTCGGGAAGATACCATGCGGGGATATTATGGCCCCACCAGAGCTGACGGCTGATACACCAGTCCTTAGTGTCAGTCATCCAGTGGCGATAAGTGTTCTTGAACTTAGCGGGATAGAATTTAACGTCGTCTGTTTCAACGGCTTCGAGAGCGGGCTTGCAGAGATCGGTCATTTTGAGGAACCACTGCATCGAAAGCTTAGGCTCGATTACAACCTTTGTGCGCTCCGAGAAGCCGACTTTGTTGTCGTAATCCTCGATTTTCTCCACGAGGTCGGCTTCGGCGAGATCCTTCATGATCTGGTCGCGGACAGCGAAGCGGTCCATGCCGATATACATACCACCTGCCTCAGAGATGGTGCCGTCGTCGTTGAAAATATCGATAGAGGGGAGATTGTATTTCTCACCAAGCATATAGTCGTTGACATCGTGGGCCGGAGTCACCTTGAGGCAACCTGTGCCGAATTCCATCTCGACATAGTCGTCCATGATGATAGGCACCTCGCGGCCAACCATGGGCACGATTACCTTCTTGCCTTTTAGCCAGGAGTAACGCTCGTCGTTGGGGTTAACGCATACAGCGGTATCGCCGAGAATAGTCTCCGGGCGCGTTGTAGCCACGACGATATACTTATCCTCTTCTCCCACCACCTTATAGCGGAGATGATATAGATGAGAGTGAACATCCTGGTAGATAACCTCTTCGTCGGAGAGGGCTGTCTTGGCCTGGGGGTCCCAGTTTACCATGCGTACACCGCGGTAAATCAGCCCTTTGTTGTAAAGGTCGACGAAAACTCTCATAACGCTCTTGGAGCGGATTTCGTCCATGGTGAAGGCTGTGCGGCTCCAGTCACATGACGCGCCGAGTTTGCGAAGCTGGGTTAGAATAATGCCGCCATGCTTCTCAGTCCATGCCCACGCATGTTTCAGAAACTCCTCGCGGGTGAGATCTGACTTCATGATGCCTTCAGAGGCGAGTTTGGCAACTACCTTTGCTTCGGTAGCGATAGAGGCGTGATCGGTACCTGGCACCCAGAGGGCGTTTTTACCCTGCATACGCTCGTGGCGCACGAGAATATCCTGAATAGTATTGTTAAGCATGTGGCCCATGTGGAGAACGCCGGTAACGTTTGGCGGCGGTATCACGATAGTGTAGGGTTCACGCGCGTCGGGAACAGACTTAAAGAGATTATGACTTTCCCAGTATTCATACCATTTGTCTTCAACCTCCTGAGGGCTGTACTTGGTAGCGAGCTCGTTCATATATATAATGTATGAGTGAAAAATATGGTCGCGAAGTTACAAATTTCTCATGCTTTTTAATTAAATTTTACAATGTTTTTTCGTTTTTAAGTAGTATCTTTGCAAAAAAATCAGCAAAATGGATTCAAATCCAACCAGACCATATAAGATAGGAGTAGCCCTCAGCGGCGGTGGAGCGAGAGGATTCGCCCACGTCGGAGTATTGAAGGCTCTTGAAGAGGCGGGGCTTAAACCCGATGTGATTTCGGGCGTAAGCGCCGGTTCGGTCGTAGCGGTGATGTATGCCGCCGGCGTAGGATTTGATGAAATGCTGAAAGCCTTCTCCAAAGCCAAGTTTTTTGATTTCGCTGAAATCAAGATGTCGAAGGGAGGTTTTTTCAGTATAGAAAAATTCAAGAAACACATATTGAAGGTAATAGGCAAGGAGTATAAGAATCTTGAGGATCTGAAAATACCCACATACTTAGGGTTGACTGACCTTGACCATGGCCTCGCAATCGACCTCAATACCGGGCCAATAGGCGAAACGATGGTCGCATCGTGCAGCATACCTATCGTTTTTCAGCCCGTCACGATAAACGGAGTGAGATATGTCGACGGGGGAGTGCTCAGAAACCTGCCGGCCCCGGTGCTCCGCGACAAATGTGAATTGCTCATAGGCGTGAATTGCAGCCCGCTCGACCATGAGCACAACTTTAAGTCAAGTTTCCTTGACGTGGGTATCCGCACCTACGGCCTTGTTACCAAGATATACCAGTCGCGCGACATACAACTCTGCGATCTCTCTATCTCAATCGACGACATATCGTCGTACAAAGCATTTAACCTCAAGCAGATACGCGAGGTTTATCTCCGCGGCTACAGTACCGCTCGACAGATACTGAAGGATAAAGGTTATTTATCTTCATCACAATCATAAACCGCCAAAACCAACAATGAAGACAAAGCCGATCATATACCAGCTCCTACCGAGATTATTTGCCAACACGTGCCCTAATTGCGTACCCGACGGCACAATCGAACAAAACGGGTCGGGCAAACTAAATGATATAACTCTCGGCGTGCTCAATGCCATAAAAGGCCTCGGCGTCACTCACGTATGGTACACGGGCGTGATCGAACATGCTCACTGTACCGACTACTCGAAACACGGTATAGCCAAAGATCACCCTAAAATAGTAAAGGGAAAAGCCGGCTCTCCCTATGCAATCAAGGACTACTATGATATAGACCCCGACATAGCGGAGAATGTCGATAAGCGAATGGAGGAGTTTGAGGCCCTCGTGAATCGCACCCATAAATCGGGCATGAAGGTGATAATCGATTTCGTGCCCAATCATGTGGCCCGTCGCTACCATTCAGATGCGGCACCCGCGGGAATAGAGGATTTAGGCCAGGGCGACGACCCGAATATGTTCTTCTCCCCGCGTAATAACTTCTATTACATAACACGCCAACAATTCGCACCCTCGATCGATCTCGGAATAGGGGAGGACGCATATATCGAGTTCCCGGCAAAAGCGTCGGGCAACGACTGCTTCACCGCTTTCCCGGGCCGCAACGACTGGTATGAAACCGTAAAACTTAATTACGGAATAGACCCTGCGGACGGCTCTCATCACTTCGACCCGATACCGCCGACATGGCTAAAGATGCTCCATATACTCCGCTTCTGGGCCTCGAAGGGGGTCGACGGATTTCGCTGCGACATGGCCCACATGGTCCCGATCGAGTTCTGGCGGTGGGCAATAGCGAACGTGAAGGAGCGCTACCCGGGAATCGTTTTCATTGCAGAGATCTACGACATACACCTATATGGCGATTTCATAAACATAGGCGGATTTGACTACCTCTACGACAAGGTGAATCTCTATGACTCGCTTCGCGCGATAGAATGTTCAAACCACTCGGCCGCCACGCTGACATCATGCTGGCAGACGGTGGAAGGACTCGGCGACAAGATGCTGAATTTCCTTGAGAATCACGACGAGCAGCGCTTCGCTTCGCCTCAGTATGCCGGCGACGCGTCGAAAGTGATACCATCGCTCATTGTAAGCTCCATGATTTCCACAGGCCCCTTCATGCTCTATATGGGGCAGGAGCTCGGTGAGCCTGCTATAGAGGCAGAGGGCTTCAGCGGACGCGACGGGCGAACAACGATATTCGACTACTGGTCGCTATCGACCCTACGCCGATGGCTCGACGGAGGCAGATGCGACGACCGCTTGCTTACTCCCGCCGAAATCAAGCTCAGAAAGGAGTATCAGCATATCCTATCGCTATGCAACGAAGAGAAAGCGATAGCGCAAGGGCGATTCTTCGACGTAATGTACGTCAACTACAACAATCCTCATTTCAATCCCCACAGCCACTACTCGTTTATACGCTCATGCGACGACGAGACGCTGATATTCGTTGTCAACTTCCACCACGGCCCGGCCGCAGAAGTAGAGGTCAACCTGCCCCGCCACGCATTTGATCTGCTGGATATACCGGAGGGTGAATTTGAGATGACGGAATTACTATCAGGCCAGAAAGCGAAGAAAACGCTATCGTCGGAAACGCCGTTCCGCACCTACATACCGTCGCCTACCAACGCCGTGATATGGAAGTTGAAACATAAGCCAACTTCAGAGAGCGTATCAGAAAAAGCATCAAAGAAAAAGAAATCCTAAAAGCAATATACCCCAATGAATTCATTCTTACCACCCATCAAAGTCTTTTCAGGAACTAACTCCCGCTACATGGCAGAAGAAATTTGTAAAGAGCTGGGAGTGCCACTCGGACAAATGAACATCCAGCACTTCGCCGACGGCGAATTTGAGGTCTCATTTGAGGAATCAATCCGCGGATGCGAGGTCTATCTCGTTCAGTCCACTTTTCCCAATTCAGACAACTTGATGGAACTGTTGCTGATGATTGATGCCGCCAAGCGCGCGTCAGCCAAATCAATTATCGCCGTCATGCCATATTTCGGCTGGGCACGACAGGACCGTAAGGATAAACCCCGCGTGTCAATCGCCGCCAAACTGGTTGCCAATCTGCTTACAGTAGCGGGCGTTGACCGTATCATCACCATGGACCTCCATGCCGACCAGATTCAAGGATTCTTCGACGTGCCGGTTGACCACCTCTACTCTTCGTCGGTGTTTATCCCATACATTCAGTCGCTCAACCTTGAAAACCTCGTGATCGCCACACCTGACGTCGGGGGTGCGAAACGCGCCAACAACTTTGCCAAATTCCTTAATGTGCCCTTAGTACTTTGCCACAAACAGCGCGCCAAAGCCAACGTCGTGGCCAACATGACTATTATCGGCGACGTTAAGGACAAGAACGTGGTGCTTATCGACGATATGGTCGACACAGCTGGAACTATCACTAAGGCCGCAGACCTGATGATGAGCGCGGGAGCGAAATCGGTACGCGCTGTCGCTTCACATCCCATCATGAGCGACCCCGCAACACAGCGCGTTGACGAGAGCGGCCTCACGGAGATGATTTTCACCAACTCTATCCCTTATTCTAAGGATTCTAAGAAGGTGACCATTCTCAGCGTGGCCCGGATGTTTGCCGACACGATCCATCGAGTGCATACCAACGAATCAATTTCGTCGCAGTATCTTATCAAATAATTCGTTAATTTCCAATACAAAGAAGGAAGCGTTGAATGACAGCGCTTCCTTTTTCGTATTTCGTATGTATATGGGCGTAGGATACCCGATAATAATGTGTCGGGCGGTTTCGCACTCTTGGCTTATTACATGCGCACCGTAAGGATAGTGAGGCAAGCGATTGGAGTGTTGGATCAGGAGGGGCGGCGCTCGTCGAGCATTTTCTTTAGCTCGTAGTCGAAGTTTTCGGGAGTATGCTCGTCGAACTTAACCACAATAGGCTGATAATAGATGCGTTTTTTCAATTCTTCGGGGAAGTAGGGGTTGTGGGCGAGACGAACGGCATCTTTTTCGGTAGTCACGATTATCTTATTCTCTCCTTCGAGTTCGTCGAAGCGCTGGCGTATGATTTCGATATCGCGGCGATTGAAGTAATGATGATCAGGGAATACTTTCACTTTGACGCGCGGACCGAACTTCTTCAAATGACGTATGAGAGGGCGGGGATTGGCAATGCCCGATACGGCCAAAATCGTGTCGTTGCGGCCAAACCAATTGAGATTAACCTGCTCCTTGCACACTTCGGGGAAAACAGGACGGAGCGGGAGATATTCAAACATCGAGAAGAGAAGATGCTGAAAAGCCTGCAATCCGAGATTCTTTTCAAGGAGGCGATACTCAATCGGCTTAAGATCGGCAGGGCATTTGGTAACAATGACGAAGTCGGCTTTATAGGCTTCTGACGCAGGCTCGCGCAAGCGACCAAGCGGCAGCAACTTGTCCATATAAATCGGGCGGTTGAAGTCGGTAAGCAGCACGGAGATAGTCGGCTTCACATATTTATGCTGCAACGCGTCGTCAAGAACAATGAGGTTGATTTTCGGGTCAATAGCAAGTAGCTTATCAATGGCTTCGCATCTATCCTCACCGACGGCAACCATGATGTCGCGGCCAAATTTCTGATAAATCTGATAAGGCTCGTCGCCGATGTCGAGAGGTGTAGAGCGACTCGTGGCAAGGACAAAGCCTTTGGTCTTACGCTTGTATCCGCGAGAAATCACACCGATACGGTAATTACGTCGAAGCAAATCGATAATATACTCGGTATGAGGGGTTTTGCCAGTGCCACCCACGGCGAGGTTGCCGACCGCTATGACAGGAACGTCAAAAGTGCGGCTCTTCAGTAATCCCCACCGAAACATAAGGCTGCGAAAACCTACGCCGAGGCCGTAGAGCTTCGACAAAGGTAGCAAAATCAGATTTTTCACAAACTTATTGGCAGCCATTGTTCAGGTAATTGTGAAAACCATTGAAAAGAGAAGAAGGTGGACAACTGACATAAGGCAGAAGCCTTTAAACCGCAAAGTTAACGCATTATTTCAAAAATATCAATAGAATATAATGGTTTTTCAAAAATAAGCCGAAAAAAAGGAAAAATAGAGCCTATCTTTTACACATATCGTAAGGTAGGCTCTAAAGATTGACAGAGTAGAAATGTATCATTTATGGACAACGCGGTCGCAAAGTTCGGCAAGTTTCGCTGAGTTCCAGCGGTCGGTGGTGCCGACAAGATAGCCGGTGATGCGCTGGAGCTTGTCGAGATTGCGGGAGTGGCAGCGCGGACATTCCTCAAGATTGTCCTGAGCATCCTCGTAGCCGCAGTCCATGCAACGGTTTCGATTGTGATTGACCGATCCGTAGCCAATATTGTGGGCGTCCATGAGATTGACAATATCGGCAATGGCTTGGGGATTGTGGGTGGCGTCGCCGTCGATCTCTACGTAGAATATATGGCCACCGCGGGTAAGCTCATGGTAAGGCGCCTCGATCTGCGCTTTTTTACGCGGAGAGCAATGGTAGTAAACCGGCACATGGTTGGAGTTGGTGTAATAGGCTTTATCAGTCACTCCAGAAATGACGCCGAAACTTTTGCGATCTTTGGCGGTAAATTTGCCCGACAAGCCTTCGGCGGGAGTGGCAAGCACTGAGTAGTTGTGGCCGTAGGTCTCGCTATATTCGTTAGCCTTGGAGCGGATATGGCTGACGATACGAAGGCCAAGTTTCTGCGCCTCGTCGCTTTCGCCATGATGCTTGCCGGTAAGAGCCACAAGGCACTCGGCAAGGCCGATGAATCCGATACCGAGCGTGCCTTGATTGATAACGGCCTCAATGGTCTCGGAAGGGGAAAGACGGTCGGCACCGTTCCAAAGCTTGGACATAACGAGAGGAAACTGCTTGACGAGAGCGGTTTTCTGAAAATCAAACCGATCGTGAAGCTGACGGGCAGTGATGTCGAGCACCCGGTCGAGCTGCTTGAAAAAGCGGTCGATACGCTCACTCTGATCAATGACATTCATCTGCTCGATAGCAATGCGCACAATGTTGACGGTAGAGAAGCTTATATTACCGCGCCCGATAGAGGTTTTTGGGCCGAATCGGTTCTCGAAAACGCGTGTGCGGCAACCCATAGTAGCGACTTCGTGGAGGTAGCGCTCGGGGTCGTCGGCACGCCACGACTCACTTTGGTTGAACGTAGCGTCGAGATTAAGAAAGTTGGGGAAGAAACGACGCGCGGTTACTTTGCAAGCCTTTTGATAGAGGTCGTAGTTGGGGTCGCCAGGGAGGAAATTGACTCCGCGCTTCTTTTTCCAAATCTGGATAGGGAAAATAGCGGTCGCGCCGTCGCCCACGCCTTCGTAAGTGGAATTAAGCAGCTCGCGGATAATACAACGGCCTTCGGCTGAAACGTCAGTACCATAGTTAATCGAGGAAAAGACTACCTGATTGCCGCCGCGAGAATGGATGGTATTCATATTGTGGATGAAGGCTTCCATCGCCTGATGAACGCGGCTGACAGTACGATTGACGGCATGCTGAAGAGCGCGTTCGCGAACAGAAAGTCCATCGAGGGGCTTCGTCTCGAAGTCGCTGAGCCGGATATCATAGAGATCGGAATAGTCTTCACCGGTAATTTTCTCAACATTCCGCAACTCCTCCTGAAACGAAGCGCGAACATAAGGGGCAAGGTAGAAATCGAAAGCTGGAATAGCCTGGCCACCGTGCATCTCATTTTGGGCCGTCTCAAGCGAAATGCAAGCAATAATCGACGCGGTCTCGATACGCTTGGCAGGGCGTGACTCACCATGGCCGGCGATGAATCCGGCCTTAAGGATACGGTCGAGGGGATGTTGAACGCAGGTCAGCGATTTGGTAGGGTAGTAGTCTTTGTCGTGGATATGAAGATAGCCGTCGCGCACGGCAGTGCGAGCCTCTTCGGTAAGAAGGTAATCGTCGACAAAGGGTTTGGTGGTCTCGGAAGCGAACTTCATCATCATTCCCGCTGGAGAATCGGTATTCATATTGGCGTTCTCGCGGGTTATGTCGTTGTTTTTCGCCTCGATGATTTCGAGGAAAATGTCGTGGGTCTTAGCTTTGCGGGCGATAGAACGCTTGTCGCGATAGGCGATATATTTCTTGGCAACCTCCTTGCGGGAGGACTTCATAAGCTCGATCTCAACGCGGTCTTGAATATCCTCGACGCTCATTTGCTCGGGGCCTGACATGGCTATGCGGTCGACGACACGCTGAATAAGCGCTTCGTCTTCGCCAAGCTCGGTTGTAAGCATCGCTTTACGGATCGCGGCTTTAATTTTCTCTTCGTTGAAGCCAACGACGCGACCATCGCGCTTCAATACTGTCTGTATCATTTCGGGGAACGGAATTTCATGATTGATTTATGGCGCAAAGATACAGAAGTTATTCAAAAAGCGCAAAGATTTGACACGTAAAATCTCAAAATATTTTCGTTTTGGAAAACAATTTTTACTTATGCAATTTTTACAATACTGACATTCAGCAATATAAAAATATTTTTAGGAAACTTTGATTACGAGAAAAGATTGAAGGTTGAAAATATTCATAACACACCGATAGAACGGAATTGCTCTATGTCTTCGCTCTTAAGGCCTGATTGATCGAGCGGGGTAGGCTCGTTGTAGTCGTCGAGAAAGACGGGCGCAGGCGATTTGAACCGCTTCGACGCTAAAGAGTTCTCAGGCTTGAAGTAGGGGGTAGATAGCCCAGAAATCTGAGTCATGGTATGGAATAATTGCTGCGGGGGAGCGATGTAACTGTGCTGATGGGAGAGAAGAGTCGGGCGAACGTCGGGGTAATTAGCGTCGTAGGCCGAAGAAGTCCAGGCCAGCATAGGCACATGGAGCTGATAGTAGGTAGGGGAGGGAGACGCATGGAGGAAACGCTCGCGTGAATCATCAAATATATCCTCGCCGTGATCCGACACATATAGGAGCGATGCGGGAACGCCAGTCTGCTGCAATGCAGTGATAGCTGTGTTGATCACATGGTCGGTATACCGAATCGTATTGTCATAGGCGTTGAGGAGCTGATCGCGATTGGCCATAGTGGCATTAGAGTCGCCGTCGGGGGTGAAATGATGGAAGGAGGATGGGAGGCGGTCGATGTAGCTGAAATGAGAGCCGTAGGTGTGCAGCACGATAAAGAGCTTACCGGGGCATGGATTATCGGCGATAAATTGGGTCATCATGTCGACAAGATCCATGTCGTAGTGGCTATGATTGGGGATGAAAACGGTAGTGTCGGCCTCGCAAGCGAAATGCTCGTTGTAGGAATTATTTTTGGGCTGAGTGGTGAAATACGCTGTTTTGTAGCCTACCTCCTTAAAGGCAGTGATAATGCTTTTGCGGTTCACGATAGAGTCGAAGTTGTAGGGGTCGACCTCCGACAAGAGCATTGGAACGCATTTGTGGGTGGTATTGGACTGAGAAATAGCACGGTCGAAAAATATAACGTCGTCGCGCCCAGATAGCTCCGGATTGGTCTCGCGGCCATATCCATGAAGCTGCCAATTGATGGCGCGGCTCGTCTCGCCGATAATCAGCACATGAATCTCACAGCTGTCGGCACGATGAGTGTCAGTGGCATGATAAGAAAATCCAGCAGATGTCTTCGGATAGTTAAGGCTTTGGTCAATGCGCTTGGTGGCGGTCACGATGTTGGAGCAAACATTGTAGGGGTAGAGATTGCGCAACTGGGTGGTAGAGCGGGAGGAGATAAGGCCGACCGCGAGAATGAGTCCTCCGAAAGCAATACCGCCTATACTCCACATAAGCATACGGCGGCGATAAGTGACAGATGTTTTTTGCTTCTTGCACACCGCATAGACTCCGAATGCGGTCAATGTGATATACACGGCAGCGCAGAAAAGCAAGGGGAAAATAAGGTTGGCAAGCAGCTCGCAAGCCTCCGAGGGCTGAGTAGTCACCACATTGAGAAACATATCAATGGCAATAACCCTCTCTCCAAATAGATATAGCACCACGATTTGGAATGAATTGAGGGCCATAAGAACGAATAGGGCCACGGTAAGTAATCCTATACGCTTGATAACCGAAGTCAAGAGATAATAAACCGACAGGGGCAGCACGATATTGACAATACGCATCCACCAGGGCATTGAGTCAGTGACGCACAAAATGAGATTAGGAATAATAAGTGCTATGGGCAAAACGAAGGCCAGAACATCGGGGTCGGACATCAATGCCGCAAAACGGCGAAAGAGGGAGCGGTATTTCTTGTCGTGTGTCATCGGGTAATTCTTGAAGAATGGTCTAAAAAATTTCGGAGATATTGAATTCGAGGCCTTTGCAGTGACGGCCAAAACCTATGTCAACTCTCACATTTGTGCGTTTTTTAAATTCCCAACGGTAGCCGATGCCGTAGTTGGGGAGTGTATGGGAAAGCTCAAATTTATTGAATGAGGGGAAAACGTTACCGGCCCCGACCCATACGACCATGCTATTGCGTCGCCAAATATGCTGGCGGAGCTCGACGGTAAAATCGGCCTCGCACTTATCGCGGAACCGCGCCTTGTAATACCCTCGCATGGAGTGGCTTCCGCCGAAATAGGAGAGCATCGACCATGGGGTCTGGCCGTAAGTGAATCGACCATGGATCTGCGACGCGATAATGCCACCTTTCCAAACGCGATTATAGCTGTTGGCAGTAATCTCGGTGCTTCCGAAGAACTTGTCGTTCATCATGCCGCCAGGGAAAAAACGCTGCTCCAGGCAGAGGTAAACGCCTGAATACGCGTTGGAGATGAAATCGCGGGTATCGTAGGAGAAGTTGAAACCGAAACCGAGGTTGAGCTGGCGCAGGTCTTCGCCCTGCCAGAGCGAAATGGACTGATAGTCGGGGGATGCGTCCTTAGCTTTCGCCCATTCGCGGATATCGGTGGCTTTAGTGTATTGGAAATCGGCGGCAGGGCCCAAAAAGAGGCTCTTGGCTACTTGCCATTCAAGGCTTGCGGAGACCGTCGATGAAAGCTGCTTGAACTTGGTCTCGTTGCCGTCGTCGATATTGTTACTGTAACCTATACCCCAAAAGTAGGTAGGATAGGACTCAAAATCAACGTCGTAGGGTATGCGCCACTTATCTTCGGGAGCAATATGGGTGCCGCGCAGACCTACCTGATAGAACCCGGTGATAGCACCCTCGACGTAGGCCGAGGCTTCGGACACAGGGGTCAGCGAATCATAGCGGCTCTTATACAACGCCGCACCGAGTACAGCGAGCGATAGCTTAGTATTGTCGGAATATGAAGGCCCTCCGATGAAACTGAAATCAAGTTTCTTGTCACTTGTCCCCTTGTTGGAGTTGTCGAAATATTGGATGATTTTCTCAATCAGCCCTTTGGGTTTGGCGACCGTGTCGGCAGGCGCAGGAGGAATAGAGTCGGTAGAAGTGAGCGCGTACAGCGGCAGAGACAGCTGTATCATCAAGCAGAATATTATTAATATCAACCGACGCATCTATGAGTCATATAGGCAAGGAGCGAATCAACATCAACCGAATTTAGATACTTTGCGAAGGGCTGGCTCATTGAGGATACGTATGCGACGACCATCGACTGTTATCAGATGCTCGGCAACGAATCCCGAGAGGGTACGAATGGCGTTGGAGGTAGTCATATTCGACAGATTGGCGAGATCTTCACGCGCCATGAAAATACGAAGAGTTGAATTGTCGTCTTCGTAGCCGTAATTCTCGCGGAGGGCGATAAGAGCTTCGGCCAAGCGGCCGCGGATATGCTTTTGGGTAAGGTTGACGATGCGCGTGTCGGAGCCTCCGAGGTTGTGAGACAACTCTTTGATGAAAAACATCGCGATACGATTGTTTTTCCTGATCATGTCCATCACCAGTTCCATAGGGAGGGTGCCGAGAGTAGAAGGCTCGATCGCGCCAGCACTCGACACGTAAGGCTCCTCGGCAAAATATGCCCTATAGCCAAAATACTGCACGGGGCGAATAAGGCGCAAAATCTGGCTGCGGCCACCAATGCCATCTTTATATAATTTAGCTTTGCCTTGAAGGAGACACCATAAGTATTCGGGGGTTTCACCTTCGGCATATATGAGCTGGTTTTTCTTGAACTCATGAACAGCGAACGCGTCGAGAATCTGACGCTTTTCATCGCCGTCGAGTATTGACCATATTTCAGCGAGATCCTCGCTGACGACCTTTGCTATAGCTTCTTTTATCATTAATAAATATGGCGATTGGAAATTGTAACCTATAATCTGAGAGCCATGGCTATCAGTGAAATCTGGGGCTAATTATGTTTTATAACACAAATTTACAACATTATTTCATAACAGCAAAATAAAAATTTTCACTGCAAAAAGAATACAATCGCAACAAATTGATTATCAAACGATAGCAAAGCGTAAGGATTTAAGAAAGTTGGGGCAGAATTAATCAGCGAAAAAAATCGGAGCCAAAGCGAGAAGCGATGACTCCGATATAAAAACCACACCAAAGGATGCGATGAAACTCCGATATGACAGGATTTGAGCGCTCGCCGCCCTTTGTAATCCGCCTGGCATTAAAGCACTGCGTGAGCAGTTGGGGCCCGCCATCGGACGACTAAGCTGACTCGGAATTTCAATGTAATTTGAAGAGTTTCCCAATCAACTTTGATGTGGGTGTTTCCTTATTTTTATAACGCAAATTTATGTAATCTTGTTCAATCGCGCAAGCGGGGGAGCAAGAAAGTTATCAACATTTGGCAGGAACGCGAGCCATCAGCTCAAACGGCAGTGCGGAGGTGATTTCCACATTATAATATTGTCCGGGGATAAGATTGACTTCGCAACCAGAACTATCGCGCTTCTCGATAAGCACTTCGGGGTCGACCTCGGGGGAATCAAACTCCGTGCGGCCGACGTAATAATCTTCTTCCTCTCGGTCGATAACCACTTCCATAACTTTGCCTACCTTTTGCTCCTGCGATTCAGCGGAAATCTTCTCCTGGAGCTTCATCAGGCGGTCGAGGCGGTCGGTTTTAACAGATTCGGGAATCGCGTCGGAGAAATTTTTGGCGGCAAAAGTGTCGTCTTCCTCGCTATAGGCGAAAGCGCCCATTCGCTCAAATTTGGTTTTCTCAACGAAGTCGAGGAGCTGAGCGAATTCGGCATCGCCCTCGCCGGGGAAGCCCACCATGAGAGTCGTGCGCAGGTGTATTCCGGGCACTTCGCGGCGGATGCGCTCTATAAGCTCGATAGTTTGCTCAGATGAGAAATGGCGCCGCATATTTGACAGCACCGGGTCGGCGATATGCTGGAACGCGATATCGAGATATTTACAAACTTTAGGATTGTCGCGAATCACCGGGAGAATTTCGTATGGGAAATCGGCAGGGTAGGCGTAATGAAGCCTGATCCATTTGACACCTTCAACTTCTGATATGGCTGTGATAAGCCGGGCCAGGCGATGCTCACCATACAAATCGAGACCATAGGAAGACAGATCCTGCGCGATGACGTTAAATTCGGTGTAACCCTTGGCCACAAGCGCGGTCACTTCATCGACAATATCCTCAATTGCTCTCGACTTAAATCGCCCTGTAATGAGGGGGATGGCACAGAAGGCACAAAAGCGGTTGCAGCCTTCGGCGATTTTGATATAGGCGTGGGATGGACCGGTGGTTACATCGCGCAGCGAAGTGGTAGTTGACGCAGAGGCAAGTCGCTTTTTTTCAGCTATATAATTCACCACTCCGTCGAAATCAAACTTTCCGAACCAGGCGTCGACCTCGGGTATCTCAGTAGGAAGCTCGTCGGCATAGCGCTGCGAAAGGCAACCCATAACCACAACATCGGGTTTGGAGCCGAGGTCGCGGTCGCCTTCGGAGCAGTAGGAGAGTATCGTGTCAATAGATTCCTCTTTAGCGTCGGCAATGAAGCCGCAGGTGTTGATCACGACAATTGATGCCGGAGACTGGTCAGGCGAGGGGTCGTGGCGCACTGTAAGCCCCAGTTCGCGTATCTTACCCATAAGTCGCTCGGAGTCGACGAGATTTTTGGAGCAGCCGAGAGTTACTATATCAACGTCGGGGCGCTTCATAGCTTGCGGTCACCGAAAAGCGAATTGACAAATTCACGTTTGTTAAACACCTGAAGGTCGGTAATACCTTCGCCGAGACCGATGTATTTAACCGGAATCCTGAACTGGTCGGAAATGCCGATTACCACGCCGCCTTTGGCGGTGCCGTCGAGCTTGGTGATGGCAAGCTGGTTGACTTCGGTGGCTGCAACAAACTGGCGGGCCTGCTCAAAAGCGTTCTGACCGGTAGAGCCGTCGAGCACAAGAAGGATTTCATGGGGAGCGTCGGGCACAACCTTCTTCATCACGTTCTTGATTTTAGTCAGCTCATCCATTAAGCCTTTTTTGTTGTGCAGGCGTCCGGCCGTGTCGATAATAACCACGTCAGCGCCGTTGGCAACCGCAGAGTTAAGCGTATCGTAAGCTACAGCGGCAGGGTCGGAACCGAGCTTTTGCTTCACAAGAGGAACGTCGGCGCGTCGCGCCCACTCTTCAAGCTGTTCGATAGCGGCGGCGCGGAAAGTGTCGGCCGCTCCGAGCATCACCTTATTTCCGGCTTGCTTGAATTGGTAGGCGAGTTTTCCAATTGTAGTGGTTTTGCCAACGCCGTTGACGCCAACTACCATAATGACGCGGGGACGGCCTTCGGCGGGGAGCTCGAAATCGCCAAGCGAATCGTCGGTTTTGTCGCCATCGACAAGCAGATCGGTGATTTCCTCGCACAAGAGCGAGCGAAGTTCGTCGGTGCCGACATATTTGTCGCGAGCGACGCGAGCCTGAATGCGATCGAGAATTTTAAGGGTAGTCTCGACGCCGACATCCGAGGTGACGAATATTTCCTCAAGATTGTCGAGCACGTCGTCGTCGACTTTAGATTTTCCGGCAACGGCACGCGAGATTTTGCTGAAGAAACCCTGCTTGGTCTTTTCGAGGCCGTTATCAAGGGTTTCTTTTTTTTCTTTAGAGAAGAGTTTTTTGAAAAATCCCATAAAGGAGTTGAATTTTTTAATTAATACGCGAAGTTAAGCAAAATAAATGAGAATACTTAGAGCCTGTCCCATAAAATCTGTTAACGCTGAGGCGACGGTAATTTCCATCGCCTGCGGAGCTGCTATGTGAACATGTTGAAACGATACGGCTTGCTGGAGCTAAAAACGGTTGGGCGGAATCATTATGAAGTCCATTTTCGTCATCGCCGTCGCCGTGGTGAGCAGCTGCTCGTAGTTGCGGCATAATCGGCGGAAACGTTCAAGCCAAGCAATCTTGCGCTCAACCACCCAGCGGCCCTCCAAGGGAACGAATTCCGACTTGCAGTAATTGGATTTAACGCACTGTAAATCAATTAATAGAGCCAGCGCTTTTGTCTGGAGTTAAGTAGAGAGTAACGTTTCACATATCTTTAACGCGCTGCAGGAGCGAATATTACCTCTGTCTCGCATCTCTTGGGCGCTTTAGAAGCCGCCGTTCGGCCACATTGCGACGGCATTGCTCCCTCCCGCCGCCTCCAAAATCACTCCATGATATGCGACCTCAGCCTTAACATATTTATGGGACAGGCTCTAATTCTTAACACTACTATTTGCTGAGTCGTAGTAATCGATAGAGATAAAAAAAGCCCGGTTCAGCACCGAGCTTTAATTTTATGTGGGTATTTATTGAATACGTTAGTCGATCTGCACGACAAGAATTTTGTTCGCGCCCCAGAAACGGGCGGGATCGGTAATGTTAATCTGCTTGCTTCCCGATGCGGTTTCGGTAATTGTATAGGACGATTCGGGCTGGTTGGTAACGATCTTAGCCTTGCGCGAATGGAGTGGTAGAGTCTTAAGGGTGCGCATATCGCCGACGGTGAAATATTGCATCTCGAAATCAGCGGGAAGTATCTTGGTTTTACGAAGGAATCCAGATTCGATAATCTTATGCTCCTTAAGCTCCTTTTTGCTACCGATGACGTAGTAGCAACGATTAAGGTCGTTTTTAAGCTCCACGTTCTGCTCTTCAACTTTGTTTTTCTCTTCGGTAGTGGCCGCGAGTTGCTCAGAAGTGTCGCTCAACCTGTTGCTGAGAGTGTCGACCTGCTGATTAAGTTCGCCGATAACGATATTTGCCTTTTCGAGATCATCGCGAAGGGAGTTGATCTGAATAACTTGCTCTTCAATCTGCGCTTTTAGGGTTGTGATAGCGTTTTGAAGACGTTGATTGTTGGTGTTTGAGTCGTTAAGACGCTGCTCGAGATCGGCAAGACGTTTCTGACGCTCCATTACTGATTGCTGTATAGCGAGAATGTCGGCCTTTATTTGCTCGCGGCGATCGGGTGTTTCTCCGCCAGGAGTGGAGAGAATATTTTCGAGGGCTTTGATCTGGTCGATACCGCTTTGTATGTCGGTCATAAGCACAAGCAAGCTATCTTGATCGGCAAGAGCTTGCTCAAGCTGTTCCTTGGTCATATCAGAGGTGTTGCGCTCTGCGGCGATTTCTTGCTTTTTGTCTCCGCATGAGGCGAGGGCAAGAGTGGCGAGGGCCACTACAAACATTGATAATTTTCTCATTTGATTTATGTTTTCAGGAATCTTTATATTTATTCTTATGAACTTTAGGGGCAGAGTCATCGACACGACCACCAACAACTATAACAAATTCGCCGCGCGGCTGGTTCACTGAGAAGTGAGAAATAATTTCAGCAAGCGACCCATTGACGGTCTCATTATGGATTTTCGATATCTCGCGCGACACCGATGCCGGGCGATCCGCCCCACACGCCTCCGCAAGTTGGGTAAGCGTTTTGAGCAATCGCAACGGAGACTCATATATTATAAATGTACGCTCGTCGGCCGCGAGCGCTTCAAGGCGAGAATTGCGTCCTTTTTTTTGCGGCAAAAAGCCCTCAAACACGAATCGGTCGCATGGAAGCCCTGAATTAACAAGAGCGGGAACAAATGCCGTTGGGCCGGGAAGTGTCTCAACTTCGATTCCGGCCCTGCGACATTCACGCGAAAGCATGAAACCGGGATCTGAAATACCCGGAGTGCCTGCATCGGAAATCAACGCTATTTGCTCTCCTGCCTTAAGCCTATCAACGAGCGGAGACACGGTCTGATGCTCGTTAAACTTATGGTGGGAGATGCACGGGGTAGATATTTCAAATCGAGCAAGAAGGGGAGCACTCGTTCGCGTATCCTCCGCGAGGATAAGCCCCACGGATTTGAGCACTTCGACTGCTCGCGGTGTCATATCGCCAAGATTGCCCACCGGAGTAGGAACTATATATAATTTACCTGACATTAATTGCTGGATTGTTTGGTCAGTAAATAGCTGCGGATTATACGCATGAAATCTTTAACGTCTTCATTTTCCGCATCCCAGCCGAGATCGGTGAAGAAATAGTCGTCGGCTTCTTCAGGCTGACGCATGACGCTGATTAAGTCGAGGGCACGGGTGAATTCGGCATTGGAGTTTCCGAAAAGCTCGCGGCGGAAACGGAATTTATCGTTAAGCGTGAATACTTTGGTCAGGTCGCGAGCGTTGGCCATGAAAGTGCGCTCGTTGACATCAGTTGCAAGCTCCATTCGGTCATATCCTAAGGGCTTGTCGGAAGCGGATACTTCAGTTACGGTATCGCTTGCGATTTCAGATGGCGGGATCGGTTTAGTGGCCACATCCTGAGGCTCTTCGGCAGGCTGAGGTTGGTCGTATGTGTCTTCCTCCTTTAATTCCGCTTTATCTTCTACGCGCGGAATCTCAAGAGTATCCTCGCCGCAGACAAGGTTATTTTCGATTTCCTCTGACGCAGCATTCTCAATGAGTTCGTCGGCTTCATTATCGGCAACTGCAGCTTCGACATCACCAGTCGCCACATTCACCTCTTCCTCAGTCTCGTCGGCCACGCTTTGAGGGTGAGGTTCGTGGGGTTCGGATTCAGATTCGACTGATTCGGGAGCATAAAGTTCAGCCGATGCGTGGGTCTCGGTGGGCAACTCCTCGGGCTTATCAGTAGTCGCAAGCATAACGGACAGTTCTGAGACCTTTTCTTTTGCGAGCGCAAGGATTTCAGCCGTTTTAGGTTCGTGCTCGCCTAACGAATCCGCGAGAGCAAGAAGCGCTTCCACCTCAATGGTAATATTGCGGGCATTGGTAAATAGTGACATATTTATTATGTTTTTAATTTAATCGAAAATTAATTTAATAGTAAACCGAAAATCGGTATAAATTAATTTTTGTTATTTACTGAATTCAGTTAATTTGAATATTCATCAATATCATAGTCGCCATCGAGCGAAGATGGTTCGGTAATATCAGGAACGGAGGATGAAGAGGATTTATCGAAGGTGTCGAGGAGCAGTTTTTCAATGCCTTTCTTCAATGTGGCGCGGTTGCAGAAAAAGCCGTTTACCATCACTACTACCACGTGGGTAGGCTTATCGTCATCGTCAAGCTTATAGCCGGCGTAACATTGCACTCCATTCATCGATCCGCTTTTTAGAGCTAACTTCCCCGCGAGTTTAGTGCCGGCAAGAAGCCCTTTGACTGTCCCTTCTCGCCCGACTCGGGGAAAGAAACCTATATATAGAGCAGAGCGATCAGACTCGGCCATAGATGCGAGCACTTCGGTAAGAAATTGAGGTGTTAATCTATTGTGGCGGGAGAGGCCGCTGCCGTCATCTATCTTGATTGTCGACACATTGATGCCTTCGTTTTTCCAAACCGAAAGCTCCTTTGCAATCGCGGAGCTACGCGAGCGATGCGGCGCGATAGCTCGCAGAATTCCCTCGGCCATCATATTATCGCTTCTCACCATAAGACTTCGCGCTATAGAAGGGAATCTCGGAGAGTTATGAACGAGTAGCCTTATCGTGTCGAGCGGGATAGTGTCGACTGCTGGGTTGGTCTTGGCTATCTTGAATCCCTTGCTTTTGAGTTTGCTTGATAGTGTAGCCGAGAATACACCTGCGGGATTGTCCATAGGCACTCTCTGGGTTCCTTTAGTGGAGCCTCTTACAGTATATAGATTTGAATTAATGCCATGAGCGACTCCACCGTCGGTTGCCGATGCGTCGCGCTGAATCTTAGCATCGGGGTATGATGGTGATACCGACATCGACGAGGCATTAAGGTCCAAAACATTATCGCGATAATTAAACCCGAAAATCCCCGCGCCATAGCCATGGCCGTAATCGTTGATAAGCCAGTTGGCAATAGGGCCGCTGTCGGGCATATTCTCTTCAATCTCGATTTTGATTTTACCGTATTTGAAGCCGTTGTCGCTCAAAGCGTTCACTATATCGTTGCCGAAGCCTCCATAATCGCTGAAGTGGGAGCTTTCGAGCGTGGGGTCACCTGAAGATTTAACGACTATCCTCCCATTGAAGATCGAGTCCTCCACATTGCCTATCGCGTAAACCTCAGTGGTGAATTTGAAATTTCTACCGAGAAGTCGAAGCGCCGAAGCTGTGGTCACGGCTTTCATTGTGCTCGCCGGCATCAACGACTGCTCCTTATTCTCCTCAATGATATATTCATGATTCTTCAAATCGAAAACTACCATGCCTACCGACGCTGCGTCGCGGTAGGGAAAATCGAGATCCTGTGCAACGCCACTCATACCCGAAAGTGTCGCCGCGGTCACGATAGCCGCTATTATACCATTCCTCCCTGTTGATATTCGCATTGTTTGAAATTAAATGGTCTTTAAAAAGTGATTTTAAAATTTACAAATTCAAATAATTTCAACAAATTTAGTCATTTTTATCTATGCGCAACTCCCCCGGTAATGATTTTTTGGAAATTTTAGCACTTTTCTTTAACTTCGCGGCCAAATGGCCAATCGTACGCGCGAGAAACTAATCAACGTGGCCCGCAATCTTTTTGCTCATAAGGGCATCGAGAATACCACAATGGGCGACATTGCCGACGCTTCAAAAAAGGGGCGACGCACCGTCTATACATATTTTAAAAGCAAGAAAGCGATTTACGACGCGGTCATAGAAGCTGAGAGCGAGAATCTCGTGGAGCGACTCAGAAATGTATATGCTTTGGAGCTTCCCCCGCTTGAAAAGTTGCGCGAATTCATCATTCTCAGGTTTGAGATTTTGAAGATAGAGATCGAGAACGCGAGTCAGCCAGAATCGGTAAGGTCGTTATTCACGCGCGACAACAAGCGTTTTGACCGTATATTGCATCTCGCGCTCAGTAAAGAGAGGGCTATGTTCAACGATATCCTCCGTCAATGTATGGACGTGCAGGGGGTCAACCGCCGCCAGCTCGCCAGGCTTAAGGTGGTTATGCCCCTTTTGCAGCACGGCATAGACATGACCTTCATGCGCGACAATTACACAACCCTCGGCGTTGATGAGGACTCGTTCCCGCCAATAGTGGCCGATTTCATATTGAAGAGCCTCACAAGCTCTTGAAGCGACATTGTAGTAATCATAAAAAACATTAATATAACCACTTTTTAATTCATTCTGATCATGAAATTACTTGAAGGAAAGACAGCCGTAGTCACCGGGGCAGCCCGCGGTATCGGTAAGGCCCTCGCTTTACGTTTCGCTCAAGAAGGAGCAAACATCGCATTCACCGACCTCGTTATCGATGAAAACGGGAAAGCTACTCAGGCTGAGATCGAAGCTCTCGGCGTTAAATGCAAAGGTTATGCATCAAACGCTGCCGACTTCCAGCAGACTGCCGATGTGGTAGCTGAAATCGTAAAGGACTTCGGCCGCATCGACATCCTCGTAAACAATGCCGGTATCACAAAAGATGGCCTCATGATGCGCATGACCGAGGCTCAGTGGGATGCAGTTATCGCTGTTAATCTCAAGAGCGCATTCAACTTCATCCACGCCGTTCTCCCCGTGATGATGCGTCAGCGCAGCGGCTCAATCATCAATATGGCTTCAGTAGTAGGCGTTCACGGCAATGCAGGTCAAGCTAACTATGCGGCTTCTAAGGCCGGCCTGATCGCGCTTGCCAAATCTATCGCTCAGGAAGTGGGCTCACGCGGCATCCGCGCCAACGCTATCGCCCCCGGTTTTATCGAAACCGCGATGACAGCCGCTCTTCCCGACGCGGTTCGCGAAGAATGGTGCAAGAAAATACCTCTGCGCCGCGGCGGCAAAGTGGAGGACATTGCTGATGTGGCCACATTCCTCGCCTCTGACATGTCGAGCTACGTTACCGGCCAGGTTATCCAAGTGGACGGCGGCATGAATATGTAATTTTCGAGCGACGTATATTTTCAATAGATAGTTTTTTCTTTCCGGGAGATTCATCGCGAAACCCTCTCGGAAAGAAAAATTTTTTTTTGTCGGCGTTATTGCGTATCTTTGCGTTGAATATTGCGCAATGCAAAATCCTATTTCCAACAATGCTGAAATACAATACAAGTCAAAAAAACTTACCCCTCCCTGAATATGGCCGCACGGTTCAGAGTATGGTAGATCATTGCCTTACTATTGAAGACCGCGACGAGCGCAACGCTTGCGCGCGATCGATAATCAAGACTATGGGTATTATCACTCCGTCGACCGACAAGAAGGAGGAGCGCGAACGTAAACTGTGGGACCATCTCGCTATCATGTCGGACTTCAAGCTCGACATTGATTATCCTGTCGAAGTGCTTCAGCAGGAGTCGCTGTCGTCGCGTCCCAAGCAGGTTTACTATGCAGGGAATGAGATTAAATATCGCCATTACGGCAAAATAATTCTCGACATGATCGACATGGCGGCGACCATGGAGCCTTCGCCCGACCGCGACGACCTCGCTATTCTCGTGGCTAACCACATGAAGAAGCAAATGCTCAGCGTTAATCCCGAAGGAGTTGACGACGACAAAATATTCAGAGACCTTGCCGAGCTTTCACGCGGTGCAATTCGTCTTTCATCCGACAATGTGAGGCTCCATGAGTTCAAGGCGGCTCCCGCACCCGCTACCGGCAAGAAAAAACGCAAAAAATAACGGCGATGATTACCGATGATATGATTACGGAGATAGGGCGATTCGGTCAACCCCACGGCATAAAAGGGGAGCTGAACGCTATGCTCGACGTCAATCCCGACGACGTCAGCTGCCTAATATGCGAGATTAACGGTATCTATGTGCCGTTTTTCGTCTCGTCGTTCCGTTGCCGGGGTCCGCACTCCCAATTACTCACTATCGACGGCATAGGCAATGAGACTGAGGCAACGCTCTTGAAAAATCATGTCATATACGGATTAAATGAAGAAGTTCAGGATAATCTGGAGGACAACACCGAAAGCGAGCCGGGATTTTACGCCGAAGATTTAATAGGCTATGCTATCGCCGACGAAGACCGAACGTTGAGCGGCAAAATTGTCGACATCGAAGACTCGACCGACAATGTGCTGTTCATAGCCGAGACTCCAAACGGAGAGGTTTTAATCCCTGTAGCCGACGAGTTTATCGCCGAAATCGACACTGATAACAAAATAATAACATTCGATCTGCCTGAGGGAATGTTAAATCTAAAATAAACATATATCTATTATGGAATCTTTCGACGAGAATAAAGCAATAATAGCCATAAATAAGGCACTTGCCGACGCCAACCGCAAGACCTACGACGAGGATGAATTAATCAACATCATCGACATGATCTGGGACTACTACGAGGAAAACGGTATGCTCGACATCGACGATGACTTTGAGGCTGACGACGACGAGGATGTTGCCGCCGAACTTGTCGACTATATTTCGAGAATGCTCCGCAAAGATAAAGGCGCTAACATCGATTTCGCCGACCTCCCCATAATAGTGCAAGCCGAGCTTGACTACGAGGATTCGCTGCTCGATTTCTAATCAATGATTATTTATGTTGAGAACAATCAAACTATATGCCTTATTAGCGCTATGTCTGCTTATCGGGTTATCGGCCTACGCGGAGGATACGGCGACTTCTTACTCCGACGAGTTTGAAGTCACGCTGAGTACCCCCAAAGTGCCGCTAAAGCAGCAAAGCCAGATTAAGACCTACATGTACAATGTGGCTAAAAATCTCTACAACGATAAATTCATCGTTGAGACCATGCGCAACGGCGAAGTGGTGGTTGTCACCATACCTCTCGACAAGCTCTTTGTGCCCAATGAGCTTACGCTCCTTGAAAGCGCTCCGAAGTTACTCGACCGCTTCCGCCAATACTTCTCGCCGCCTGAAACGTTCAAAATCGTGCTTGCGGTTCACTCCGACAACACCGGCTCGGAGAGCTATCTCAATGGCCTGACAGAGGGTCGCGTGAACGCTCTGCTCGACTATTTTGAGGGAAAAGGGCTCGATGTCACCAATGTGGTTGGCTTCCCGATGGGCGATTCGCAACCTATCGATGACAATGACTCGCGCGCGGGCCGCGCCGCCAATCGTCGCCTTGAGATATTCATTATCCCCGATAAGGGTCTGATTAAGAAACAAAAAAAATAATCGATCATACACAAAATGGCAAAAGAACTTAAAAATCTGACAAAACGCAGCGAAAACTATTCGCAGTGGTACAACGAACTCGTTGTCAAAGCCGATTTGGCCGAGCAGTCGGCCGTGCGCGGTTGCATGGTCATCAAGCCTTACGGCTACGCCATCTGGGAGAAGATGCAGCAGACGCTCGACCGCATGTTTAAGGATACAGGAGTTCAAAACGCGTATTTTCCCCTTTTGATTCCAAAATCGTTTCTTTGTCGCGAGGCGGAGCACGTTGAAGGCTTTGCGAAAGAATGTGCCGTCGTGACCCATTATCGCCTCAAAAATGACCCCAACGGTAAAGGCGTTGTGGTTGACCCCGACGCTCGCCTTGAGGAAGAGCTTATCGTACGTCCCACATCAGAAACCATTATCTGGGGCACATACAAGAACTGGATACACTCATGGCGCGATCTTCCGCTGCTCATAAACCAGTGGGCCAACGTGATGCGCTGGGAAATGCGCACGCGTATGTTCCTCCGCACGGCAGAGTTCCTATGGCAAGAGGGTCACTGCGCTCATGCCACCGCCGAGGAGTCGGAGGCAAGAACCGTGCAGATGATTAACTGCTACGCCGATTTCGCAGAGAAATATATGGCTATGCCGGTAATCAAAGGCGTAAAATCGGCAAACGAGCGTTTTGCAGGAGCATTAAACACATACACGATTGAAGCCATGATGCAAGACGGCAAAGCGCTGCAGGCAGGCACTTCCCACAACCTCGGCCAGAACTTCGCCAAAGCTTTCGACGTTACTTTTGCCAACAAAGATAACAAGCCTGAATATGTGTGGGCCAACTCTTGGGGCGTGTCAACCCGCTTGATGGGCGCGTTAATCATGACTCATTCCGACGATAACGGCCTCGTGCTGCCCCCGCATCTCGCCCCGATACAGGTTGTCATCATACCTATCTACAAAAACGCGGAGCAGCTTGCGCAGATCACCGACAAGGTGCTTCCGATCGTTGAGGAACTTCGCTCGCTCGGCATTTCAGTCAAATACGATGATGCCGACAACAAGCGTCCAGGCTTCAAGTTTGCCGACTATGAGCTCAAGGGTGTGCCCGTGCGTCTCGTTGTCGGAGCCCGCGACCTTGAGGAGGGCACAGTAGAGGTGATGCGCCGCGACACCCTTGAAAAAGAAACTCTTCCGATCGCCGGTATCGCTCAGACGGTCAACCAACTTCTCGAACAGATTCAGCAGAATATCTACGACAAAGCTCTCAAAATGCGCAACTCGATGATACGTAAAGTTGATTCTTACGAAGAATTTAAAACCGAAATAGAAAAGGGCGGCTTCCTTTTGGCTCACTGGGACGGCACAACCGAAACCGAAGAGCGCATTAAGGATGAAACTAAGGCCACTATCCGATGCATACCTCTCGACGGCTACGGCCCTGAGATTTCAGACACCACGCCCGGAGTCTGCATGGTCACAGGCAAGCCTTCGGCTCGTCGCGTGATATTCGCCCGCAACTATTAATCGCGATTTATGGCCGAAAAAAATGGCACGGAGGTGCGCCTCGACATCATTAAAGCCGACACCGATACTCATGTAACCCTTCCTTACGCCGACCAGGGAATCCAAGCCGGGTTTCCGTCGCCGGCTCAGGATTACATCACCGAGTCGATCGACCTCAATAAAGAAATCGTTAAGCATCCGGCAGCGACCTTCTATGGTCGCGTGTCGGGTGACTCGATGATAGAGGAAGGTATCGAGGAGGGCGACCTCCTGGTTATCGACCGATCGATAGAGCCTGAGGAGGATGACCTGGTTGTATGTTGCGTCGACGGCGAATTTACCTTGAAGCGTATCCGCATTGAGCCTGACCGTATATGGCTCATACCCTCCAACGAGACCTTCGACCCGATCATGGTTACTCCCGACAACCAGTTTACGGTATGGGGAGTTGTCACGCATACGATCAAGCGGAAACGCCGACGTAAGTAGCTTGGATTTGTCATCATAAATTTCTCTCTCGATTTTGATAGGACTGATAGACTGCAATAACTTCTTCGTTTCGTGCGAGAGGATTTTTCGCCCGGACATCGTAGACAAGCCTGTCGTTGTGATGAGCAACAATGACGGCTGCGCCGTAGCCATGTCCAATGAAGCCAAAGCGTTAGGGATAAAAAGGGGAGTGCCGGTATACCAAGTGAAGCAACTGATAAAGCAGCACAAGGTGGTGACACTTTCAGGCAACCATAAGCTCTATGGCGACATTTCTTCGCGAATAATGGCCACGATAGCCTCCATTGTGCCGGAAATCGAAGTATATAGCATCGACGAAGCCTTTCTCGACTTCTCACCGTGGTCCGACAGCGAGGCCGCTGAGAAGGTTGGCAGAGCGATTGTGAAAAAGGTGAGGCGCGACATAGGAGTTCCTACGTCGCTGGGCATAGCCAAAACCAAAACACTTGCTAAAATCGCGTCGCATTTCGCTAAAAAATACAAAGGCTACCGAGGAGTATGTATAATCGACAACGACGAGAAGCGCCGAAAAGCCCTTGCGATGACCGAAATCAATGAAGTATGGGGTATTGGCCGCAGGCTCAGCAAGCGATTGAAGGAGAGAGGTATCGTTACCGCCCTTCAATATGCCGACCTACAGCTCAGCCGCGTGCGCGATTTAGTCAACATAGTGGGCGAGCGGACATGGCGCGAACTTAACGGCGAGCCATGTATCGACCTCGAAGCTATTGAGCCTGACAGGAAGCAGATATGCACAAGCCGATCATTCAGTAAGGCGTTTGAGGATATCGAACCGCTGCGTGAAGCGATCAGTCATTTCTGCGATAATATCGCGAGGAAACTGCGAGGGCAGAAATCGTGCGCGAGAGTGATGACGGTGTTCATTCAGACCAACTCTTTCCGACCCGATTTGCCCCAACACAACGGAAACGCCACAATAACGTTTGAGGAAGCGACCGACGACACTATAACCCTAACGACCAATGCTATACGCATACTATACGGGATATTCCGCAAGGGATATGCTTATAAACGGGCCGGGGTGATAGTGACCGACATAGTCAATCGCCGAGCTGTGCAACAAAGTCTCTTTACCTCTGCCCTCGACCGAATTAAGCGTCAACGGCTAATGCAGGCCATAGATGCCGTGAATAGTGCGGAAGGCACTTACTCCAAGCTCCACGTGGCCACTTCTACCGCCGATACGCGTCGAGTGAACCGTAATATGCTCTCACCCTTCTACTCCACACGTCTCTCTGACATCATAACAGTAAAAACAAGCCATGGATAATAAGCAATTCATAAGTAAACTGGCCAAAATCAGCGGGTCGGACTATAAAGAGACGCAGGCGCTGGCGCGTGAAATGTTCTCCGCTATCACTGACACACTGTGTGACGGAGATACCGTGTCAATACCCGGATTCGGCAGTTTTGCGCCGGAGAAATCAGATGAACGCATCGCCAAAGACCTAACCGACGGAAAAACCTATCTTTTCCCGCCTGAAATCAAGGTGTCTTTTACCGAAAGTGAATTGCTCAAAAAAATCAATAAAGGATGAACCGCACACTAACGATAAATACATTCGCAGCAAGATTAGCGTTAATGACCGGAATGGACAATGAAGCGTGCGTAGAGTTCGTCAAAAATGCTTTCAACGTCATTTCGGAGGGGCTAAAAGAGTCTTCTCGCGTTAAAATCAAAGGATTCGGCGAGTTTGCGGTCTCAGATAGGGGGGTGGACTTCATCGCTGACGAAGCAGTCGCTCAGCGCGTCAATGATCCATTCTCGTTTTTCGAGCCGGTAGAGGTCGAGGCCGGGACAACCGATGAGGAGTTATCTGAACAAATCATCGAATCGGAAGCTCAAATAGCCATAAATATAGAAAAAGAGCCGTCACCATCACCCGAAGAAGATACTCACGAAACGCCAGAGGAATTTGACAATAAGCATGAAACTGAAGAATTGCCAGCTTCAGAAGAGGAGGCTTCGGATACTGTAGAAGCTGACAATCAATCAGAAAGCAGCAGTGAAGCTGTGAACGCTCAACCGCACCAAGAAAATCGCGAACTGGAAGAAATCCCCGCGCCGCTAAGCGAACCAACTGAGGATACAGCCGTTGATGAGACAGATGAGAAGGAGGAGATTGCGGCAGAAATGGGAGAAGCGGCTGCAATTTCAACTTTTGCCACTGAAGTTGATCCAAAAGAAGAGGACGACACAGAGCCATCGCTAATGAAGAAATATCCGCAAGAGATTCCGACTTCAATGGATAATAATTCAGTGGATAATAATATCGCGAATACTACAGAAAAGGATGACAATACTCTCGACGAGAAGCCCAAAGATGTAAAGCAGGAGATTTCAATACGCGGATATGGTCTTGAAATCAGCCCTGAGCTCAATGTAGAGCAACGAGCGTCTGATCGACGGATGAGGGTCGTAATGTTTCTGCTCGGCCTTACGGTAGGCTTGATTATCGCGACCGCATTGATGTATTTTTTGCCAGGTTTCCATGCCTGACCGGTATTTACTCTAATTTAATGAAAGCTCTTTAACTTTACCGGAAGCAAGCGAAGCGGCCACGTCGACAAGCCGTTGATTCGCTGAGCCACGAAACCGTAAAGACAAATCGCGCTCTGCGATTAAAAATTCTCCATCGACAACTACAGTAATGTATTTGAGCAACTCCGCAGCTCCTTTCATATTCAACAATTGCTCGAACTTAAACCCCGTATATAGCCATATATCAAAGCCTTTGTCGACAACCGCTTTGGCAAGCTCGATAAGTTCGGGCATTTGGTAGACGGGATCGCCGCCTGTGAAGGTGACATTAAATCCGTTCTCAACAATGATTTCTATAATATGCTCAACGGTCATATCCACCCCGCTGTCAAAATCCCATGACTGAGGATTATGGCAACCGGGGCATTGGTGGTCGCATCCGGCAAAATATACCGAAGTACGCAATCCGATGCCGTCGACCGACGTTCCCGGCACAATGTCGAGCACTCTTAGAGATACAGATTCGTTCATGCCCGCGAATTTATTTATTTTTCTCGAAAAGGAGTATAGAAATAGGGTTGATTAATAAAAATTTTGATTATATTCGCGTAAACTCGTAAACAACCCAAAATTATACTTCACCATGCTTGAAAAAATCAACAAGACAGCAGAATATCTCCGCTCAAAAGTGGAGGATATGCCCAAAATAGCCATTATACTCGGTACAGGTCTCGGAGGCCTTAAGAACTCTATCGAAAATCAAGTTGTAATTCCCTACACCGAAATTCCTAATTTCCCTGTCTCTACAGTCGAAGGCCACAGCGGTAATCTGATTTTCGGAACCCTTGGAGGCAAACGCGTCATAGCGATGCAGGGCAGATTTCACTACTACGAAGGTTACGACATGAAGGAAGTGACTTTCCCCGTAAGAGTTTTCAAAGCTCTCGGAGTAGAAACCCTATTCGTGTCAAACGCTTCAGGAGGCATGAATAAAGAATTTAAGGTTGGCGACGTTATGACTATCACCGACCATATCAACCTTTTCCCCGAAAATCCGCTCAGAGGCAAAAATTACAACGAGCTTGGCACTCGCTTCCCCGCTATGACCGAAGCTTATAGCAAGCGTCTCATCAAGCTTGCCGACGAAATTGCAGAAGAGAATGAAATAAGACTTATGCACGGAGTATATGTTGGCACTCCCGGCCCGACGTTTGAAACCCCGGCTGAATATGAGTATTTCCGTATTATCGGCGGCGATGCTGTCGGTATGTCGACAGTGCCCGAAGTGATAGTGGCAAACCATGCTTCAATGGAAGTATATGGCATCTCTGTGATCACCGACCTGGGTGGCAAGGATATTACAGAAGTGCCCACCCACGAAGAAGTGCAAAAAGCCGCCGAGCAAGCTGAGCCTAAAATGGTTATGCTCATCAAGGGGCTTATCGCTCGCATCTAATTAACTTGACAAATACATTCATACCACTGAGGGTGTTGCACTTTTCACTGTCTTTGCATATCATAGAGAGGCGCAACACCCTTAAGAAATTTCGATAACTGAAAATGGAACAGTCAACAGAGATTTCAACTCTGGGCGAATTTGGCCTGATACGTCATCTCACCGATGGCATAGAACTGAAAAACAAATCATCAATCAAAGGCGTAGGTGACGACTGCGCGGTAATGGAGTATCACGATACAGAGGTGCTCGTCAGCACCGATCTACTCGTCGAGGGAATTCATTTCGACCTTACATACGTGCCGCTGAAGCACTTGGGCTACAAGGCCGTTGTGGTAAATCTGTCGGATGTATACGCCATGAACGGCACCCCCCGTCAAATCACCGTGTCGCTCGCGATTTCCAAGCGATTCACAGTCGAGCATATCGAAGCGCTATATGCCGGCATGAGACTCGCCTGCGAGATGTATGGTGTGGATCTCGTTGGCGGTGACACAACCACCTCCCGTTCCGGCCTGATCATTAGCATCACCGCGATCGGCGATGCGCCAAAAGACAAAATCGTTTATCGCGACGGGGCAAAAGATACCGACTTAATATGCGTCAGCGGCGACCTTGGAGCCGCATATATGGGCCTTCAGCTTCTTGAACGCGAAAAGACCGCATCGGCAGGACAGAAGGAATTCCAGCCTGATTTCGCCGGGAAGGAGTATCTGATAGAGCGTCAGCTGAAGCCCGAAGCGCGTCGCGACATAATCGAGGAGCTCAACAAGGCAGGCATTGTTCCGACCGCGATGATGGATATTTCCGACGGGCTGTCCTCCGAGCTTCTGCACATATGCCGTCAAAGCCACACGGGTTGCCGAGTGTATGAAGATCGTATCCCCATCGACTACCAAACCGCGGTAATGGCTGAAGAGCTGAATATGAATCTTGTTACCGCCGCCATGAACGGAGGCGAGGACTACGAACTGCTGTTTACCGTTCCGTTGCACTATCACGAAACTATCAAAAATCTTCCAGGCATTAAAGTGATAGGGCATATCACGAAAGAAGACCTCGGATGCGCACTGGTGACCCGCGACGGCAACGAAATCCAAATTCAAGCTCAAGGGTGGAATCCGCTGAAGTAATTTTGCATATTGAGGATTTATCACTACCTTTGCGGAGCCTTATTTCCCATAGGGGAAGCAGGTATTCAGAACATTGCTTTCTGAACAGGCTTATATAGTCAAAACGAACATTAAACAGCAATGATAAATCGCATTTTAATCAGAATTAAGGTTGTGCAGCTGCTGTATAGCTATATGCTAACCCGCAGTGAATTCCACATTCTCGGTGCGCCTGAGAAAAACACCCGCGACAGCCGCTTCGCATACACCTTTTACATTCAAACGCTTCTGCTTATCATGAAACTCTCAGGCCAGAAGTCGTCTCCGGCCGACCGCCTGAACCTCAATATGCCGATGAAAAATCCGGTTGAGTCGATAGGTAAAGCCCTTGCGTCGAACAACGATATTAAGGAAATCACCGCCAAACGCCATATCGACCTTGGCGAATACGCTCCAATCGCCCAATATCTTCTCGACAAGATCGCTTCAACATCTATCTATCAAGAGTATGGTCGCAAGCGCAAAATTGAGATTGAGGATGAAGTAAAAGTGTGGTGCACTTTGATTGAAAGCGTTCTCGCTAAAGACGAGAAACTTCGCGAGACAGCGCGCGGCAACGAAGACTTCACGATCTCAGGTTTTGAGCGCGGCCTGCAAATGGCTGTTGAGACACTCAGAAATTACAGCGACACCCGCTCAGCCCTGATAAGCGCTCGCCGTTCGCTTCAGGATTCTCTCGACAAAGCATATCAACTCTACCGCGGTCTGCTTATGCTCCCGGTCGAGATCACGAGAATGCGCGAAGAGCAGATTGAGAACGCAAAGGATAAGTATCTCCCAACTGCCGATGATCTCAATCCTAATCCCAAATTTGTTGAAAACCGGTTTGTAGGTGCTGTCAGCCAGTGCAAAGAACTTGAGAACGATTTTAAGACTCCCATAATTTCTCGTTTGTCAGACTATTATCTTGTCAAGAAACTTCTTGATAAGATTCTTGACTCGGAAATATACAAGAAATACATGGCGTCGACGATGCGCTCGTCGGTAGAGGACTGCGAATTCTGGCGCGACGTGATGAAGGACATAATCCTTCCGAGCGACGAATTGGCTGAAGCGCTTGAGTCTAAATCAATATATTGGAATGACGACTTGGCAATAGTAGGCGGATTCGTGTTAAAAACAATTCGTCGCGCTCCTATCAACGACATAGGCTGTATGTTGTCACTTATGCCGCAATTCAAAGACGACGAAGACTCTCGATTTGGCGAGCAACTTTTCACCTACGCCGTCACTAATCAGAAGGAATACCGCGAACTGATCGACTCATTTATCAACCCTGAGCAATGGGATACTGAGCGACTTGCCCTAATGGACATCGTGATTCTGACCACTGCTCTCGCCGAAATCCTTCACTTCCCGCTGATTCCCGTGCCGGTTTCGATCAACGAATATGTAGAGATTGCCAATTACTACGGAAATCACCATAGCGGTCAATTTGTCAACGGCCTTCTCTTCTCTGCTCTCAACCGCTTACGCGACGAGGGCAAACTGTTAAAGCAATTTTAATCCTTAAAAATCATATCAAATGTTAACTTCTCTAATATCGCTGCTTATCCCCGAGGGTGGGGCAGCCACAGCAGGCGGCGCAGCAACTCAGGCAGCAGGTCAGGCCAGCGACGCAGCCCAGGCCGGCGGTTTCAACTGGAGCTCAATCATCATGATTGTGGCTATGATCGCGATTTTCTATTTCCTGCTTATTCGTCCGCAGCAAAAGCAGCAAAAGAAACTTCGCGAAATGCGCGACTCTCTTAAATCAGGAGATCAAGTGGTCACCTCAGGTGGTATCTACGGTAAAATCACCGAAATTAACGATAAGACCAACACAATGATTATTTCTATTGCCGACGGCGTGAAAATCAAGGTTGACAAAGGCTCAGTATATGCTACGCCCGAGGACGCGGCAGCGGCTCAGCAGAAATAAATCAAATTTCACAGGATTTATCAACGTCGGGTAAAGGGACACATCTCTCTATGCCCGACGTGTTTCTTAATGACAATTCATCATCCATGTCATGAAATTGATCAACAACGTTAAAAAAACGGCCAAAACAATATATCGGACCTCCCTGGGCAAAAATATGGTGACATTCTGCATCTTCATTGCCATTGCCTCAATTTTCTGGATAATGACTGCTCTGAACGACGAGGTGCAACGTAGCTTCACCGTTCCCGTTCAATTCCAGAATATTCCCAATGGGGTTACTTTGCTCAATACCGCACCGATAGAAGTGACCGTTTCAATGAAAAACAAAGGCCGAGCATTTCTGAAGTATGATTGGAGCGAAGTACCTAAGTTAAAAATCAATTTCAATGACTTCTCTAACACTAAAAACAATAGGGTAGTAATCAATGAGCAGCGCCTTAGCTCGCTTATCCGAGGTATTTTCGGGAATGAAACCGATGTGATCTCGATTCGCCCTGACTCCATAAGCCTGTCATACACAACTCTACCCGGCGAAAAACTGCCTATCCATGTCGCAATCGATGCGCGGACCGATCCTCAGTACATCGTCTTCGGCGACTATAAACTCTCGACCGACTCCGTAATGGTTTACTCAGTTAGAGGCTTGCCTTCAAATGTAGTGGCACTCAATACCCAGAACGTTTCGCTCAGAAATCTCAGCGATTCGACCACGGTTGAAGTTCCGATAGAGATACCCCGCGGATGCCGCGTCGAACCCCCATACGTGAAAGTCACAATTCCTGTTCAGCCGTTAGTCGTAAAGAATAGGGAATTGCCAATTAAGGTGATCAATGCGCCGGCAGGAGAAAATGTCATCACATTCCCCTCGATGGTTAAGGTAAGCTACTTGATTCCAAAGACTCTCTATAACGAGACAGCCGCAGCACTGAGCGCGACGGTCAACTACAACGACATTGACCACGAAAAGCCTACAATTGACGTGACTATTAAAAATATTCCTGATTATTACCGAGGCGTATCAGTTAAGCCTGAAGAAGTGGAATACATTATCGAACATAAAACGTCAAACAAAACAACAAATGCGCAACCACAATAAGGTAATAGCCATTTCAGGTGGCATTGGGAGCGGAAAGTCGGTAGTGGCAAAGATTCTACGCCTGCTTGGCTATGATGTCTATGACTGCGACCGCGAGGCAAAAAGGCTTATGGATGAGTCGACCGAAATAAAAGAGTCACTCCGAAAGCTAATTAGCGAAAATGTAATAAACAACGACTTCACCATCAACCGCAAGCTACTCGCCGAAATTGTGTTTTCTTCGCCAGAGAAGCTCAACGTACTCAACACTATCGTTCATGGAGCGGTAAAAAAGGATATTGAGCAATGGAACGAATACAAGGCGACTAATGGGAAACCAGTATTTGTCGAGACCGCTATTCTTTATCAAAGCGGCATAGACAAAATGGTCGATTACGTCGTGGAAGTGACCGCACCCGTAGAAATACGTGTCGAGAGGGTAATGCATCGAAATGGTTTCAAAAGAGAAGACGTGGTGCGTCGCATCGAGTCGCAGACTATCGAAGAATTCTCTCCTCACCCCAACACATTATATATCGACAACAGCGGCGACCAGCCATTACTGCCACAAATCTCAGCACTTCTAAGCTCGCTCTGATCAGCTGCCTATCACAAGAAGTATAAGGCTCACGAGGAGTATGCCGAGGTCAATCAGTTTCTCCTTCACGTGGGTTTCGTGGAGCGCGATAACGCCATAGAAGAAGGAAACGACCACGCTGCCTCGACGTATCATCGACACAATAGAAATCATTGAACCATCGAGGCTCAACGAGTAAAAATATGCCAGATCGGCGATTGTGAGGAAAAGAGAGATACAGGGAATAGCCCAACTCCAATGAAATTTTCCCGCATTGTGGCCCGATTTTATCATTATGCCGATGACGCAACCCATTATTATCATCTGATAGAGCGAATACCACGCCTGCACAGATGTTGGCTCATAAAACTGAAGCAGGTACTTATCGTAGAGAGCGCTGACCGCTCCGAGCACGGTTGCTCCAATCGAGAACCATAGCCACTTTGACCGCTTGAACGCGAATCCCTCCTTACTACCGACTCGCGATATGAAAAAAAGCGAAGCGAAACCTAAAGCAATACCTGCCCATTGTATAAGATTAAGTCGCTCGCCAAACACAAGCAACGCGCCAACCAGCACAATCACTGGGCGCGAGGCATTAATCGGGCCCTGAATGGTAAGCGGCAGATGCTTAATGGCGAAATATCCAAGTACCCACGACGACAACACTATTATAGCTTTCAATACGATTTGCGCGTGACCGATATACCCTTCGCCAAGCGTTGCCCCGGTAAAAAACACCGGAGACATCAATAAGGTGGAAAATACGGTATTGAGCAGCAGCACGGCAAGCACATTGTTGCCTTTAACCGAAATCTTCTTAAATATGTCGTAAAAGCCTAAGCAGGTTGCCGAAATGACGGCGAGTAAAATCCACATTTTTGTTATAATTTAGAATTATCTTGTCTTTTCATCCACTCTCTTTATGAGCGGAGCTTTCATGCGGATTAGAGATAAGGAAATGTTAATCACACAGGTATAACGAGCATCGGTACATCGGCGTGAAGCAGCAAACGGTGAGCCAACGAAGGATTGAAAAATCTAACAAACACATTGCGTTTTTTATTCGGCAACACAATGAGGTTGACGTGGCTCTCTAATGCCACGTGTTTAAAATCTTCAATCACAGAGTCGAGGCGAAGATGCTCAACCTTGAACGAGAAACCGGGATAATGCTGGCGGCAGTAGCGCAGTAAGCTCTCAATGGCGTCGGGGTGGCTGTCATGCCTGTCTTTCTTTCCTGGAATATGAGCAATGGTGATTTCCACTGCCAGATCCTTGAAGAGCCTATAAAGTTGCTCCATCGCGAGAATGTCTTCCTGCTCCAGATTGCTGAAGAAAATGATATGATTAAAATCCGTGATTTTGCGAAGCGTCGTGCCTTCAGGCACGGTCAGGACGGCATAGCGGCACGAATCGAGCAATTCAGCCGTGACGCTGCCTATAAGTTCCTCTTCCTTTCGCTCAGCGCCGCGTGTACCCATGACTATAAGCATAGGATTAATGCGCTTTGCCGTATCGCGAATCACATCCTCAGGCACGCCCTCGTGAATCTCGCTTGAAAATTTCACGGGCGGAAGTTCGCCATTCTTGATCAGAAGCTTCACGGCCGACTCAAACTTGTCCATTGAGTCTTTCGCCTCCTTAATGAGTATACGGGCGATTTCCTGCGTCTCGGAGAACTCGAAAGAGAGAGCTTCGGTTAATTGCAGGCGTTTTGAAAGCGCGGGATTGATAAACGAATGGAGCAACACGATTTTAGCAGAATGACGCGCGGCCACGTCGAATGCAACCTTGGCCGCTCTCAGCGAATAGTCGGAGAAATCAATCGGCACTAATACGGTCTTCAGATGCTCTGAATCGGCTGCGGCGTTATCAATGAAAATATCGTAATTCTCGATTATTCTCAGCGCGAGAGGCAAATCGGACTCTTTTATACGTACTCTTACACCCGATGAAACGACCGGAGCAGAGAGGTTGACATTCTGCAACACAGCCGCGACTCCCTCATGCTCAAGAAGGTTTTTAAGGGCAACAGCCTTATCGTAGGTGTGTATTGCGACGGTGATCAATCTGTCGTCTGACATCTGAATTTGTTTTAGTTGTTAAAAAAGAATCCGCGCCGAAAAGTGATAATGTTATGTGGAGCGAGAAAATTTGAAATAAGCGCGCGAAGGTAATTTAGAGCATTGCTCATAATCCCTACACGCGCTCATTATTTTATAAAACGTGAAAATAAAAGTAAATGCTTAAAGCAATAATTACTTTTCTTCAGCCTCACGAAGAATCTTCATGGCCATATCATATATAGTAGTATCATCAAGAACCACTATACCCCCGTCGGGACCCGGCTCGATATGCACGCCTGCGTTCTTACCGAATTCGTAGTTTGTGCCACCGAAATAATTTCTGACTGTCTGAACAGTTGTATGGAGTTCATCCGCAATGCGATGCATTGAACCGTCGGGCAAACTGTCTTTAAGGCGACGAAGCTCGTTGAAGGAGATAGTCTTAGTCATGATATTCAAATTTTAAATGAGTAATTCGTTTTATCGCGACTGCAAATGTATAGAATCGCAGTAGCAAATTTTAATTTGTTGCTAAATTATCAATAAAATTTCAGTAAAGCAAATATTCATTCACTTATTTTTTATGTTATATAGCATAAACAACTGAAATCAGCTTGCTAATTGATTATTCTTTAGCTTTTTATATCATGTCCAAACCTAAACGGTCAGATAAACACGACGTGATCCTTCGCGATCCAGGCGCGGTGATCCGACCCGACTTTTACTTCATACCACATCGACGAAGTCGCGTCCATCGGAGTAGCAACCGAATCTATAACCTCTACTTTGGTGCCTTCATGAAGCACGAATGCTTGCTGAGTGTTATTGATAGGCGTGGCGGGAGAGGTTGAAAGCTGAGAGCTGTTGACTGTGATCACGGCTTGAGAATCATCAGTTTGGCGAGCTGTGACCATAATTGTTATGACCACCGACGTGACTGTTATAGCCAACACACCTAATCCGGAGAAAAACGACACTTTTCTTAATTTTTCATTCTGCGATAAGATGTAAAGTGCTGCAAACGCTAAAAAAATCGCGAAGAAAAATATAGAGGTAACAGCCCATCCGTTTCCGGTCATCAACCGCATGGTCTTTTCAATAAATAACGTTGAGTAGGAAGATGAGTCGCCCTGGGCGTCAGCGAGCTTCGTACGCACAAATTCGAGATTCCAACGCGCGTCGGAATTGGTCGGATCGAGTTTAAGCGCGCGTTCATAAGCGATGACGGCGCCTGAAAGGGAGTCGAGACGATAATAAGCGTTGCCGAGATTATAATATATATCCGACGATGTGCCTTCGCTCTTGATTGATTGCTCGTAAAGCTCAGCCGCTTTTGAATAGTCGCGATTAGAATAAGCCTCGTCACCCTGCTCGGCGAGTGAAGAAGACGGAGCGGCGACGGCCGCAAGCGTGATAGCCAAAAATATGAGTGAGATTATACGTTTCATTTTGCTTGGGCTTTTTTAATAGATTCGAGCTCTCTGATAGTAGAGGAAGTCTTTTTATACACCTCATTGAGCGGTGCAAGCTGCGACTGGGGAGTATAACGAGCCATTTCACATTCGTCGAGAATCCAGAGCGCTTCATTATATATATCCTCCCCGGCGCCGAGTTTAATTAGTTCATCCTTCACGTTTTCGCGGTTAAGCTCTGATACGGGAATTCCCATTTTATCGCTGAAATATCCCCACATGGCCTTCAGGATAGCGTCGTAGAAGGCGTCGCGTTTATCAGCCTTCAGGTATTTTTCGGCAAGCTCAAGGCGTTTTTTCACCACCTTGTTTGCTTTTGCATATTTGAGGCCCTTAGTGTCGGCATACATCTTTGCTCGTTTGCGCATATATATGATTACAGCTACGAAGGCGACTATCAACAATATGTAAACAAGCCAATAAAGCGCGCTAAGCGCGAAATATGAATGTGTGAGACTCTGATGCTTATTGCCTAATTGAATATGAAGAATGTCGGCATTGCGCAGCGATATATCCTTTTGGTCACCGCTATGTTTCACCGAAACACCTTTAGCGACGTCGATAGGGTAATCTGTGCCTGGAAGCGTGACATAAGTCCGTTTCTCAGGGTCAAAGTAAACGAATTGTGGAGCATTGAGTGTGAATTTACCTGTTTCGGCGGGCACGAAAACATATTTGGCAACCATTGATCCCGTTACAGACGCTCCGGCCACGCGGGTATCGTAATCCTGGGTAGGAGTGTATTGCTCAAAATCTGAGGGAAACTCAACTGTCGGCAATTTAAGATATTTGATGTTGCCCGTACCGTTGATATTTAGGGTGAGCGAGGCTGCTTCGCCTGTACGAAGTTTGTCGCTTGAGAGGGAACTGCTGTAGGTGAACGTACCTACGGCACCATTAAATCCTGTCGGCTTGGGGTCGGGGAGAGGCGTCACGTGGATGGTCTGCTTATACTCGCGCAAATCGGTATGGAACTGATCGCCTGGCACGGTATATATCGCAAACCCAGTATTGATGGTCTGATAAGTCTGCAACAACAGATCGTATGTACCGGTTGCCACGGTCAACGATCCCGATTTCTGAGGGAAAAGAATAACCTTCTTAAGAGTTGCGGTATGATAAACCTTACCGTTGACGGTTTCTTCGCGATTCAATGTCGGCTCGATGTTGAGTTCTTCGATAAGGAAGCCGTCGTATTTAGGAGGCGAGGTTTGCGAGAAACTGATTATATTAGCATACCTGGTATAGAGCTTTATTGAACATTCTATTGCTTCTTGCTCATAAACCGAAGTTTTATTCGTCACTACCTTCACAAACATATCATCCTTTGAGATGCTGTTGCGAGACGCGGGCGGAAGCTGAGGCATCGAAGGCTGTTGAGCGCGGGGCGAGGATTGTTGTGAAGAAGATGTGTTCGCGCGAGCGGCATTAACGGTGAACTGAACTGAGGAAGTCGACAGTTTCTTTCCTCCCACCATAACCGATGCAGCCGGAATCGTATATGTTCCGGCTTTGGGCGCTTGATAAGTGTATGAATAATCGACAGTCGATTGGGAGCTTTGACGACCATTGATTATCTGGGTGGAATAGGAGGTTGACACGGCCGGCCCGTAAATGAGTGTGCAGCCATTAACCTGAGGGATATTCTTTGAATCGCCTTCGGCATTGGTAAGGCGATAAACTATGCGGAAATTCTCGCCGGCATACGCCTCCGTCGGCGGAATGACCTTAAATGACTGCCCAAAGGCTGTCATTACGGCCATAAGCGAGACTAAAGTCAAACTTAACCTGTTCATAATAGTTGAAATTATTAACGAGAATATGCCTATTACCAGGGCTTCTCGATATATTTGGGATTGATCCGCTTCGGCTGCTTTTCAAGTCTTTGACGGGTGTCGCGCTCGGCATTCTCCATCGCTTTTAGAATCTGCTCGGCGTTTTGATCAGAAATTTGTTGGGGTGGCTGGGGCTGTTGGGGCTGCTGATTTTGGTTTTGCTGCTGATCCTGATTCGGCTGGTCTTGCTGCTTATCCTTTTCTTTATCTTTTTCCTTATCCTGATCCTTGTCTTGGTCTTGATTGTCGTTGTTTTGATTCTGCTGCTGATCTTGAAGTTTGAGTTGCGCCAGGCGTAGATTCTGACGAGCATTCTCATTATCGGGGTTCAGACGTAATGCCGATTTATACATCTCGATGCTGAGAGTATAGTTCTTATCGTTGTAAGCGATGTTTCCGGCGTTGTACGACGCGTATTCCTTAATCAGAGAGTTGTAGGCACCGCTTGCGAGCATCCTGAAGATACTGTCGGCTTTCTGAGAATAGTTTGCCAATAAGGCTGATTTGTCCTCCTGATTGGCGCTTGCGGCATTGCCGTCGGCCTGCGACAAATCGACTCCTGAGGAAGCGGCAGGCTGCTCCGGCTGCTTAACTTGAAGTTGTCGGGAGTAGGCATACATCGCGTCGGCGAGATTATACAGCACAAGCTCGCTATGGGGATTCAATGTCAGGGCCTTATTATAGTTTTCGATTGATTTGAGATACTCGTTTTCGGAATACATCGCGTTGCCTTCATTGACGTTACGACGCTCTCGCTTCGTTGTGTTGACATTATCGAGAGTGAACGCCGCGTCGTCCATATTATTATTGCATGACACCAGACTGAGCAACATTATTAATGGTAGTGAGAAACGATACATTTAATACAAGTCAAATAATAAGTTGTTTTAGACTAAATATCAACGTGAGAAGAAGTTGATTTTTGACAACCACTTGATTTTGCGGTCGAAAATAAATTGATCGGCCACGAGGAGTATGAAAGCTATCCAAATGAAAATCGGGAATTTCTCTGCGCTTGCTTTGTAATTCACTTTGCCTAAATCAGATTTTTCAAGCTTATCAAGATAAGACTCTATCTCTTTTACCGCGCCTGAAGAGCTGCCGTCGACATATATGCCCCCGCCGGCTTTAGCTATCGCTTGCGCAGCATCGGGGTTAAGCGCTGTGATCACATTATTGCCTTGTGAATCCGTGAGGTAGCCGTTAGCTGTGGGGATAGGAGCACCTGCGGGAGTGCCAATGCCTATGACATCTACCTGAACGCCCGATTTGTATGCGTTTTTAGCCATATCCTCCGCTTGTGCGATATGATCTTCGGCATCAGTTATAAGCACAATAGCTTTGCTTACGTCGCTTTGGGGAGTGAACCCGTTGAGGCACATCTGGATTGCGGTGCCAATGTCTGTGCCTTGCGTGGGTATCATTTCTGGCGAAAGCTCGTCGATATACATTTTCGCCGAAATGAAATCATTGGTTATCGGGAGCTGAGTGTAGCTCTCTCCCGCGAAAATCACAAGTCCTACCTTATCATCTTTAAGATGGTCTATCAGATGCGAAAGGAGAAACTTTGCTCTTTGAAGGCGGGAAATGCCGGAGGGGTCATCGGTCGACGAAGCAAGCATCGATCGCGACACGTCGAAAGCTATCATAACCTCAATGCCGCGTCGCTCATCAGTAGCCTCGCGGTCTCCCCCTCTCGGGCGGGCGAGGGCGACTATCAAGGAGGCCAAAGCTAGCGATTGGAGTATTATCTTAATTACTGGAGTGTATTTCGAGGCCATCGGCATGAGCTTCGCGACCTGATCAGGACGACCATACAGGGCTATCTTCTTCTGCCTGCTATAGCGGGAAAGCATATACAGCCCTACCACTACAGGCACTAAAAAGAGCAAATATAGTATTTTAGGATAAGCAAAGTCCAAAATAAAAATATTTATATCGTTAACTTATAGTATTAATAGTCATAAACAGCTGACGCTGATTACGGGAATGTACGAAAAACGGTTTGTTTCAAAACGACGCTTGCAGCGAGGCAGATAAAAGCGACGACAGCCCATATCATATAGTTGTCCTCGGTATGGGAGAACTGACGGATGTCGAAAGTGGTCTTTTCCATCTTGTCGATTTCATCGAAGATATTGGCGAGCGCCATTTCGTTGGTAGCTTTGAAGTATTTACCTCCGGTGCGGTCGGCAATTGACTTCAGCGTATTCTCATCAATAACTACCGGCATACGCTGATATGTAATGCGCCCGAAATAGTCGCTGACGGGGAATTCAGCCGTTCCGTTAGAGCCGATACCGATCGTATAGACTTTTATGCCCTCTTTTGCGGCAAGATCAGCAGCGGTAAGGGGCATAACGACGCCGCGGTTGTTGGTGCCGTCAGTAAGCAGAATGATGCTTTTGCTCTTTGCCTTACCACCTTTGATACGATTAATGGCGGTCGCCAAGCCGTCGCCTATGGCAGTGCCGTCGGCAAGAAGATTAGTATTGATCGAAGCCACATAATTGAGTAGGGTAGCGCGGTCAGATGTAAGTGGCACGGCCGTGAGGCTCTCGCCAGCGAAGATCACGAGCCCCATATTGTCATTTTCACGGCCAGAGATGAATGTAGTGGCCACTTGCTTTGCAGCAGTGAGACGGTTCGGGTCAAAGTCCTTGGCGAGCATTGAGGTCGAAATGTCCATTGCCAAAACGATATCGGTGCCTTCCACGCGCGAATTATGCCACGAATCGTAAGTCTGAGGGCGGGCTAAAGCCACTATCATGCAACTCATGGCAATCATGTTTAGCGCGAACAAGGAGTGGCGAAGCGTCGCGCGGAGCGATGTACGCATCCCTGCGAACGGAGCCGAAGAAGATACGGCCACTGTCGCGTTAGCACCCTTTCGCCGGAAAATATACCATGCGGTTAGCGCAGGAACTAATATGAGAAGAAATAATATTTTTGGATGAGCAAACTCCATAATCTACATTAATATTCACTTTAGATTGAGAGGTTTTGTGGCATTGTCGTCAGTGGGCTTGTCGTTTACCGAGTTTTTGCCGCTTGAGTTCTGACCGTCTCCTTTTGATGGCTCAGTGACAGGCTGGGGCTTGGTATCTTCGACAAACAAAAGAGCCTTGTCGAACGAAGCCATGTTTTCCTGTCGCGAAGGCTGCTCTTTGGCAAACTTAACGAAATCGGCAATCTCAAGCACCTGCTCAACAAGGCCGCTTGACAGCTTGGTCTCACTGTTCGCGTTCAGAGCCTCCTTAATCTGAGTGGAGGTCATTTCCATAGCGTTGATACCGAAGCGTCTTTCAAGATAATCGCGGAGAATATCTGTAAGCTCGGTATAAAATGCTCGTTCATGACCCGGCTCCCATAAGTTGCGCGAGCGTAGCTCTTGAAGTTTCATCATTGCCACATTATATGGGGGAATAGGCTTCTTCTTTGGCAACACATTGACCGAAACTTTCTTAACGAAGATGAAGTAAGCCGCAATCGCTCCGGCTATGATAAATAATATAACCACACCGACAAGCCAGTAGTCCGTAACCCAATCGGGCAACGCGTCGTACCAGCGCGACTCATATCTGCCTACGCCTTCCGTAGGATTTATGTCTTTCAGTTTCGAGACATTGACCGGAACCACTTTGAGCGAAAGGCCATTGGAATATATGGTGTCGTTTCCGCAGATATAAACCAGCGAAGGGATATGGTAATCGCCTGAATCAAAAGCCTGAATTTTATATTGCGCGGTGAAAATATTCTGACCGTTGGCCGAAGACTCAAGCTTTAAAGCAGGAAGCGAGTCGAGCTGGCAAAACTCAACCTGAGGCACGCTGTCGGCCGGAACAATCACTTTACCGGCATCGGGCGAAGGCTGTTTTATAGTCAGCTGCATATTCATGGTTTTCCCCATCAGCAAATGGGCCGAATCGAGCTGAACCTTAAAGTCTACTTTCGCGGCTTTGACGGTATTGGAGAAAACCGCCACGCATAAAACAATTAATAATTTTGAGAGTAATCTATTCATTATCTCTATCTTAAAGCTCTATTCTTAAACAATCCCATTAACGACACGACATAATCCTCGTCGGTAGGGATCGAAACGAAATCTACCCTGCAACGATTGAGCGTGTCGGCCATGGTTTGTTGACGATTGTACCACCACTTGCTATAAGCGTTGCGGTTGCGGACAGATGAGGTGTCGACCCAACGCATCTCGCCGGTTTCAAGGTCGGCTACCCTCATCAAACCTATGTCGGGCAGCTTAGAGTCGCGCTTGTCAAAGACCTGAATACCGTACACGTCATGGCGGTTGGCAGCTATTGTCAGAGCTTGTTTATAATCATGCTTATCAATAAAATCTGAGATAAGGAAAGTGGTACAACGTTTTTTCAGCGCATCGGTGAAATATCTTAGCACGCACGATATATCAGTGCCGGAGCTTTCGGGTTTAAAGTCGAGAAGTTCGCGAATTATAAGCAGTATGTGCTTGCGACCCTTCTTCGGAGGGATAAATTTCTCTATCTTATCCGAGAAGAATATCACGCCTACTTTATCATTGTTCTGAATAGCCGAAAAGGCGAGTGTCGCGCCTATCTCAGCTATCATCTCGCGTTTTTCCTCTCCGACAGCGCCAAACAACCTACTTCCCGAGACATCGACGAGAAGCATTACCGTCAGCTCGCGTTCCTCCTCATAGACCTTTACATAAGGCTGGTTGTGTCGAGCTGTGACGTTCCAGTCAATGTCGCGGATATCATCGCCGTATTGATATTGCCTTACCTCTGAAAACATCATACCGCGACCTTTAAAGGCCGAATGATACTCTCCGGCGAAAATATTTGCCGAGAGACCTTTGGTCTTTATCTCGATTTTGCGGACCTTTTTCAGAAGTTCGTTAGAATCCACTGTAATTCAATTTAAAATTATTTGTCGCTAAATAACTTTGCCTATTCATCAGGGCACTTCAACTTTATCGAGAATTGTAGAAATAATCTCGTCGGAAGTGATATTATTTGCCTCAGCCTCGTAGGTAAGGCCAATTCTGTGACGCATAACGTCGTGACATATTGCTCTGACATCCTCGGGAATGACATAACCTCGGCCTTTGATAAGTGCATAAGCGCGCGAAGCTTTCGCCAAACTGATTGAGGCGCGGGGAGAGGCTCCAAACGCGATTATGTTAGTCAGATCGTTCAATCCTGCCTCCTTGGGGAAGCGGGTTGCGAACACTATATCGACAATATACTTCTCTATTTTCTCGTCGATATAAATTTTTTCAACAACTTTCTGCGCTTCTATGATTTCCTCAGGGCGAACCAGGGGAACAATCTCGCGCTTTTCGCTGGTTATGTTCTGGCGAATGATCAGTTTCTCATCCTCGCGGGTGGGATAACCTATAATAACCTTGAGCAAGAAGCGGTCGACTTGTGCTTCGGGAAGAGGATAAGTGCCCTCCTGCTCTATAGGGTTTTGGGTTGCCATAACAAGGAATGGATCCTTAAGACTGAAAGTGTCGCCACCGATAGTGACCTGACGCTCCTGCATGGCTTCGAGAAGTGCTGACTGCACTTTTGCCGGAGCGCGGTTGATTTCGTCAGCAAGCACGAAGTTAGCAAAAATCGGGCCTTTTTTCACCTCAAACTGCTCTTTCTTGACAGAATATACCATTGTACCGATAACATCGGCAGGCAAGAGGTCGGGGGTGAACTGAATACGGCTGTATTTCGCATCAATAAGCTGCGAGAGAGTTTTAATTGCCAAGGTCTTAGCCAGACCGGGAACTCCTTCGAGAAGCACGTGTCCGTTACTGAGAAGCGCTATCAAAAGCGATTCGACAAGATGCTTCTGACCGACAATGGTTTGATCCATGCCCTTGGTTATAAGCTTAATAAAATCGCTTTTAGAGGCAACGAGGTCATTGATATCTCTGATATTCAAAGTTTCGCTCATTATATTTGGTTTTTTGTGTGATTATACTGATATATAAATGCCTTTTTTAGTCAAATTATAGTGCAAATTTACAGATTTACAAAGTAAGTAGATTATAACTATTGTTAATTTTGCATATATAATTTAAATAAATCGTCAAAATTAAGATTTCTTAACGCAAAATACTCACTATCCGCACAGCGCTAAAAATTGAAGTGAAGGGCAATTCGCAAACCCGAGCGGTCAACCCCGGGGGTGTTTCGGTAACTGAGTCGCCATGAATACTCGACTCGCAATATCTTGAATATGTTGTCAATACCTACTCCAAGCTCCATATAGGGCGTATCGGTCACAGTCACCGGATTAGAGCCAATCGGAAACTGAGGTAACCATGGATTATATTCTGGATTATTCTTGTCGCTTAGACGCCCCCAAAAGCCTCTAAATGAAATTGATTCGCGCAAACGCAGCTGTTTCAGATACGGGATGTAATTAAACAGTGCTCCGTTGGCCCAGTAAGTCACATCCCACGCAGCGTAGGTATCGGCGATAAATTCCATTGGCGACAATAACGTGAATGATTCAGGCTGAATCGTATATGTCATGTTTGCGTTTGGGATGAATAATTGGGTGAAAGGCGATGTGCTCCATACATGGCCACCTTTGACAGTCACGTCTGTGTAACCGAACGCACTGAACCAAAAACGTTTACGAACATCTAATTCCGTTCGGTTGACAAAGTATCTGCTGCTTCCCAGTGAACCCCCGGGGCCGTAGGTATGTGAAATCTGGATAACCGGGGCATCGATATTGACAGGGATTCTCTCAGATTTGGTCTGGATGAATTTCTCTCCGGGGGCATAACGAAAAGTCAGCGTGGCCGTTGTGAAGTCGAGATGTGGCGAGCTACTGCCGTCGGCATATTCAAAACGCACGTATCGAGTGGATTCCTGACGCTGATTCTGCAACGACAAATTAACCGAAAAATGGTTGTCGAACTCAGTGGTGTACTCAAGTCGGGCGGTGCGCGTATACACCATCAGCGTGTCGTCCATTCGCTTGAAAGAGAGGAATATATTATCAGGGTTGGTAAAAGCGTAATCCTGACCCAAGAAGTGGGTGTCGTAGCGATACGACGCTCTGATCGACCTTACCGGGAATTCGCGTGAATGACGTTTCTTTTCATTAAACGCATACTCGGCTTCGCCATAATATTTCCAGCGATGATCCTTTATCCCGTAAGCTCCGTATCCCCTGAAAAACCAGTGTTTACTTAATTTGGCGGTGGTCAGACCTCCGAAGCGCAAACGAGTTCCTTCCACGTCGTTGAAGCTAACGAGTGTGTTCACCGGCCCGAATTCCACTTTATCTTTCTTTCCTAACGGAACGTAACCGGTGACTAATATGTTGAGAGCTTTCTCGGTCCAATAATACCAAGGATTTGACCGGAGTGAAGACGCCAGATTGCCTACCGACCTATGCGACATTTTATACGTTTCGTCGCGCCGATAATCCCAAAATTGCTCATCTTTAAGATAAGCGTCGGCCGCATTATATATCGAGCCCAATCGACCGAAAAGATCGCGGGGGTCGGTTTCGTTATAATTATGATCAAGGCAACGTGTGTATTTCTGCGCGAAAATGCCTTGCGTACCTGGCACGAGCGACATTTCAACCGTCAGATTATCAAGAATCTTATGACGACATCCTATTGAATCGATATAAAACTCCTGATCAATGCCGAGCGACTCAATAAAATTGACGTTAGCATTTTTCGGCAGCAGCATTTTAACCTTTCTTACATAGCTATTGTTAGAGCCGACCGGGATATACAGCCGACCGGCGAAACCGAATGTAGCGGAATTTTTCGGGATAAATTCAAGCACAATAAGGCTATCGGACTCGATAGGGTAGAGTTCCCTCGTCTTATCGGACACAATTGCGCTTTCAGGAATCGTATCAACGAGATAATACTTGTAGAAATCTGGACCTAATGATGATAACGGGCTGACGAATTTATTACTCAAAAGCTGAATGTCGTTCTTATACAAATCTACTTCGCGCAGCATATCCTCAAGATAGACCTGCACGCTCTCCTCGTTGCCAATCGCGTCGAGCCCGATGCGTTTTATGCCCGTAACATACTCGCGCGATTTATCGGGATCAGATGAATGGTAAAATTCCGTGACTTTCTCTTTCACCGAAATAGGCAAAATCGGCTTGCCCGTAACTTCCGACGTATCGACGTAATTGATCAGCTGGGGGAAATTCTTCAGAGGCCCCTTTATATTTCCAGCACTATCTTGTATTTCGTTTATGGCAATCGTGATACGGTCATACACCTCATAATTATAATGAGGACGATTCATAGGGTCTGAGAGGCTGCCTTGTTCCTTGAGGAGCCGCATGAAGTCGACTGCCGGATTGTTTTTCTTCGAATACTTTTCGCCTTTGGGCTTAACGGTAACCTCGCCGAGCTCGACGCGCTTGTCAAGCGTATCAGGGAGAGCATCCGCTGATTGCGCTGATTTCGGACGCCGGGGAGAGTCGGCAGCCGCAATTGACAGGGCGACCGAAACCAGCAGCGTTAGCGAGAAAATTACACGTGAGGTAAAACCCATTGAATTATTTTTTATAATTTTGCGATTGATACCAAAACTAGGTTTGGTTGTAAATGCCGCCTACATACCGACACACCTAATTAAACAATTTATGGCGAAAGAAGTTGAACGAAAATTTCTCGTCACCGACAATTCGTATAAGACGATGTCGGCCGAGAGCTACAATATAGCGCAAGGATACCTCTCGCGTAAGCCCGAAGCGACTGTCAGGGTACGCACGAAGGGAGCAAAAGGCTTTCTCACGGTCAAAGGAAAGAACTCAGGGTGCGAGCGCAACGAATGGGAGTATGAGATTCCATTGTCCGACGCTTCAGAAATGCTCAATTTATGCGAAGCGCCAATCATCGAGAAGACTCGTTATATAGTGAATTTCTCTGGCAAACGCTGGGAAATCGACGAATTTCACGGATTTTTGACAGGATTGACGATAGCCGAAATCGAGTTGACCGACTCGTCGGATAGCTTCAGCCTCCCCCCGTTCATAGGCGAAGAAGTCACCGATAACCCCGCATACTATAACTCCAACTTGACGACTTCAGCGATTTTTGCTCGCGCAGAGTGAGCTTCACGACGTTCTCAACATGATGAGTATGAGGGAACATATCTACCGGCTGAACCGCGTCAATCCGATATAAGTCGTCGAGAAGCTGGAGGTCGCGCGCCTGCGTCGCCGGGTTACAGCTCACGTACACTATACGGCGGGGGCGGGCGTTGCGTATCACCTCTACAACGTCGCCATGCATCCCGGCGCGGGGAGGGTCAACTATCATCACATCGGGTCTACCGTGCTCAGCTACGAAATCGTCGGTTAGCACATCCTTCATGTCACCGGCGTAAAATTCGGTGTTGGTCACGCCGTTTGATTCTGAATTGATGCGGGCGTCGCGTATCGCATCCTCAACATATTCTATACCGATTACTTTCGAGGCTTTTCGGCTGACGAAGTTTGCGATGGTGCCTGTTCCGGTATAAAGGTCATAAACGAGTTCCGACCCTGTAAGTTCCGCGAAATCACGCGCTACCTTATATAAAGTGTAGGCTTGACGCGAATTTGTCTGATAAAATGATTTAGGACCTACTCTAAAACGAAGTCCCTCCATCTCCTCCTCTATATATGGTTTTCCGGAGTAAAGAATCACGTCCTGATCGGCAATCGAATCATTGACCTTTAGGTTGATGACATAATGCAATGACGTGATTTCGGGAAACTTCTCTACTAACGCATCCATCAGCCCGGATATCGCTTCCATGTTGTCGTCACCAACCACAACCACAACCATCACCTCGCCTGTTGAGGCTATGCGGATCATAAGCGTGCGTATGAATCCATGCTGTCCTCGCAGGTCGTAAAAAGGCAATCCGTGGTCTTTGCAATATTGTTTTACGAATAGTCTGATACGATTGCCCAAATCATCTTGAAGGTGACAGCATTTAATGTCAAGCACTTTGTCGAACGCGCTGGGTATATGGAATCCGGCCGCGTCGCGGTCGGGAAATTCCTCGCCAGAGCGCATTTGCTCGTAGGTGAGCCACGATTTATTGCTGAATGTGTACTCCATCTTATTGCGATAACCGTAGATATTCTCCGACCCGAGTATCGGAGAAATCTCAGGGTAATCTATTTTGGCGATACGGTCAAGCGCATCTTTCACCTGCTTTTGTTTCGCGGAGATTTGAAAGTCGTAGGGCAAATGCTGCCAGCGGCAACCACCGCAAAGACCGAAATGCTCACATTTAGGCTCTACCCTTATAGGGGAGGGGCGTTTCATTTCAGCAATATGCCCCTCGGCATAGCTATGTTTTTTGCGCGTTATCTGAATATCGGCGATGTCGCCCGGCGCGCCATAAGGGACAAACACCACGAGCTTGTCGACCTTAGCGATAGCATTGCCTTCGGCGGCAACATCTGTGATCTCTATATCTTGGAGCAACGGCTGCTCCTTACGTTTTCTGCTCATATTGGCAATGGTAAAATTTTGCGCGAATTTACGAAAAATCAATTAAATTATAGTCATTGAAAATCCGATATGTGCCACAGCGGATAAAAAAAACCGAACTAAGCTCTTTATCTCGCAAAAATGTCTTATCAATTTTGCGTGAGTGATATATTTTCCATACCTTTGTAAATCCTTTAAGAGGAATTTGCGTAATCACATAAATGACTAAATAATTTAACCCCAAATTAAATTCAAAATGAAGAGAATTTATACATTTGGCAACGGTCACGCCGAAGGCAAAGCCGACATGAGGAACCTCCTCGGCGGCAAAGGCGCTAACCTTGCCGAAATGAACCTCCTCGGCATGCCCGTGCCTCCCGGTTTCACTATCACAACCGAAGTCTGCACCGAATACAACCAATATGGCAAAGAAGAGGTCGTAAAGCGCCTCAAACCTGAGGTTGAAAAAGCCATCGCCCACGTTGAAGAGCTCACCGGCAAAAAATTCGACGATCCCGCTAATCCGCTTCTCGTGTCAGTTCGCTCAGGTGCCCGCGCATCCATGCCCGGCATGATGGACACCGTGCTCAACCTCGGCATGAACGACGCTACCGTGGCTTCACTCGCCGAAAAGAGCGGCAACCCCCGCTTCGCATGGGATAGCTATCGTCGCTTCGTTCAGATGTACGGCGACGTGGTGCTCGGCATGAAACCCAAAACCAAAACCGAAATCGACCCCTTCGAAGCTATCATCGACAAGGTGAAGGAAGAAAAAGGTGTCAAATTCGATAACGAACTCGATGTTGAAGACCTCCAGAACCTCGTCAAGCTCTTCAAAGCTGCCGTCAAGGAATACACCGGCAACGATTTCCCCGATTCAGCCTGGGATCAGCTTTGGGGCGGCATCTGCGCCGTGTTTGACAGCTGGATGAACGAGCGCGCCATCATTTACCGCCGCATGAACCAGATACCTGAAGAATGGGGTACTGCCGTTAACGTTCAGGCAATGGTATATGGCAACATGGGTAACAACTCTGCCACAGGCGTGGCATTCTCTCGCGACGCCGCTACCGGCGAAAACATCTTCAACGGCGAATATCTTATCAACGCTCAGGGTGAAGACGTGGTTGCAGGTATCCGCACACCTCAGCAGATCACCGTAGAAGGCTCGCGCCGTTGGGCAGCCCTCCAGGGCATCTCTGAAGAGGAGCGCGCTTCTAAATATCCTTCGCTTGAAGAATCAATGCCCGTATGCGCCGCCGAACTTATCTCAATAGCCCACAAGCTCGAAGACCACTACCGCGACATGCAGGACATGGAATTCACTATCCAAGACGGCAAGCTCTGGATGCTCCAGACCCGTAACGGCAAGCGCACCGGCGCTGCTATGGTGAAAATCGCCATGGACCTTCTCCGCGACGGCATGATCGATGAGAAAACCTGTCTTATGCGCATGGAGCCCCAGAAACTCGACGAGCTTCTCCACCCCGTATTTGACAAAGCAGGCCTCAAACGCGCCAAAGTTATGGCTAAAGGTCTTCCCGCATCTCCCGGCGCTGCTACCGGCCAAATCGTGTTCTTCGCCGACGACGCCGAAGCATGGGCTGAGAAAAAGAAAAAAGTTGTCCTCGTCCGTATCGAGACCTCTCCCGAGGATCTTCGCGGTATGGCTGTTGCACAAGGTATCCTTACTATGCGCGGCGGTATGACTTCTCACGCTGCGGTTGTTGCGCGCGGTATGGGTAAATGCTGCGTGTCAGGCGCAGGCGAAATCAAAGTCGACTACGAGGCCCGCACCCTTGAAATGGGTGGCAAGACCTACAAAGAAGGCGACTGGATTTCTCTTAACGGCTCTACCGGCGAGGTATACGACGGCCAGGTGCCCACAGCAGAGCCCGAACTCGACGGCGACTTCGGCGCGATCATGAACCTCGCTGCAAAATACACCAAAACTCTTGTACGCACTAACGCCGACACTCCCCGCGACGCCAAGCAGGCCCGCCACTTCGGTGCACAGGGTATCGGTCTCTGCCGCACAGAGCACATGTTCTTCGAAGGCGACCGTATCAAGGCCGTTCGCGAAATGATTCTCGCAAGCGACGTTGAAGGCCGCAAGCACGCTCTCGCGAAACTTCTCCCCATGCAGCGCGGCGACTTTGAAGGTATCTTCGAGGCCATGAACGGATATGGCGTTACTATCCGTCTTCTCGATCCCCCATTGCACGAATTCGTGCCTCATCAGACAGCCACTCAGAAAGAGCTCGCCGACGAAATGGGTATCACCCTCGCTGAGGTAAAAGCTAAGGTTGACTCACTCGAAGAATTCAACCCCATGCTCGGCCACCGCGGCTGCCGCCTCGG
>CAZJBM010000010.1:0-73906 GCA_964544595.1 uncultured Barnesiella sp. | reverse complement strand
TCCTTCGGCCGCGGCAAGTGGAACCCCGACGTCAAGTTCGTGCAGCTCGACGTGCAGCCCACCGAGATCGACCGCAACGTGCCTATCGCTGCTCCTGTCGTAGGCGACCTCGGCCTCTCGCTCGACGCTATCCTCGCCGGGCTTAAGGGGAAGACAATGGCTGCAGATCCCGCATGGCTCGCCTCGCTGCAGGCTGAGACAAAGGCTAAGAACGCCAAATTCCAGGCTCGTCTGGCCGATGCCGCCAAGGCTTCGCCTATGACCCACTGGACAGCCCTTGGCGCTATCAAGCCCGTACTTGAGGCTAATCCCGACGTGATCCTCATCAACGAGGGCGCCAACACCCTCGACGACACCCGCGACACGATCGATATGTCGCTCCCGCGCCACCGCGTTGACTGCGCGTCATGGTCAATCATGGGTATGGGCATGGGCTCAACCATCGGCGCTGCCGTAGCTACAGGCAAAAAGGTTGTGGCTATCGAAGGTGACTCGGCATTCGGATTCTCAGGCATGGACTTTGCGACCATCAGCCGCTACAAACTCCCCTGCACAGTGGTAGTGTTCAATAACGGCGGTATCTATAACGGCGTGGGCGTGGATCCCGGCAACCCCGACGGTCTGGCTCCTACCACTCTCGATATCAACGCCCGCTACGACAAGATAGCCGAGGCCTTCGGCGCCGACGCCTACTACGTAGCTACCCCCGAAGAGCTCGCCGACGCTCTGACCAAGTCGATCGCGGCCGGCCGACCCTCTATAATCAACGTGCAGCTCGCCGCCGACTCCGGCGCTGAGAGCGGCCACATCGGTTACCTTAACCCCGCTCCCCTTATCCAGTACACCGTCTGATAATCAGGCAAGTAAAAATCAACCCTGCGGGGCTTCGGCCCCGAGGGTTACCCACTCAAATTATAAACCTTTAAAACTTTTCAACTATGAACATGTCGCATATCATTCTGTACGCCATAGTCCCTATCATAGTGGTGATGCTTGCCGGTTACATTTCAGGTAAGAAGGGGGTCTTCAGTGGCGACGACGCAAAGAAATTCAATAAGGTAGTGCTCGACTTCGCTTTGCCGGCAGCCTTGTTCGTCTCAATCGCTCAGGCAAGCCGCGAAATGCTTGCCGCCGATATTAAGCTTACGCTCATCTCCCTTGTGGTGCTGATGCTCTGCTTTATGCTCGTTTACTTTGTGTTTAGATATTGTTTCAAAGAGAACACTCAGGCCGACGCGGCCATCTCGGCATTGATCAGTGGCTCGCCTACAATCGGCTTCCTTGGATTTGCCGTCCTTGAGCCTATCTTCGGCACCAACGCCTACGTGGCCCTCGTAGTGGCTATCGTCGGTATCGTGGTCAACGCGGTCGGTATCCCTGTAGGTCTCGCACTTCTTAACGCGGGCAACGCCGCTACCAGCGGTAAAAAAGTAAGCCCATGGAAACCAGTGCTCCACGCGCTTGCTCAGCCTGTGGCTTGGGCTCCTATCCTCGCCGTTGTCTGGGTAGTGGTTGGTATTCCTTTCCCTGACTGGTTGGCTCCTTCATTCGACCTTATCAAGGGCGCGAACGCCTCAATGGCAGTGTTCTCAGCCGGTATCGTCCTCTCATCTGTCAAGATTCAGATTAACTGGCAGGCCGTCCTCGGCTCTATCATGAAGCTTATCATGATGCCTGCATTGGTTCTTATCGCCGGTCTTATCTTCAAGATGGATCCCGAAAACCTTAAGATGCTCGTTGTGGCAGCAGCTCTTCCGCCGGCATTCTCAGGTATCATCATCGCCGACGAATACGATACTTACGTGGCGACCGGTACATCTTCACTTACGCTGTCGGTAATCCTCTTCATGGGATTCTGCCCGCTCTGGATCTGGATCGCTGATATTTGCTGCAAAGCATTCCTCTAATGCCACTTTATGACATGATAAATACTGCTCTCCGCTAAAAGGGATTAACGGAAACCACAAAATATGGCCGCGACGTAATTTTGGTTATGCCGCGGCCATGTTTTGTGGTTAGTTGTTTTATGTGGTAGAGAAAATCAATCGCCTAACGTCTCGTATTCAGTATTCTTACTCTTTCCAGGCGAAAGGTAAAAGGTCATGTTATCAGGCACTTTAGAGCAATTAAGTTTTATTTCCTTTGGTTTAAAGCCGACAAATTGAAATTTAAGTATGTCTCCCGGTCGAATGTCGTCTATTATAAATTGGCCATCAATATCTGATACTTTGCCAAACAGCTCTTGACCATTTCTGAAGCAAATTAAAGAACAACCAATAAGTGGCTCGTTATCTGTTTTGTCCAATATCGTAATGACTCGTTTTTCCATCTTGGCAAGCATGGTTTTTGCATCTGCATTTCCCTGCGCGGCGGCTTTTTCATACCATTGACGAGCTTCAGAGAGATTTTTTGGTACGCCTTTCCCATCTTGATACATTACTCCAAGATTATACTGAGCTATCGTATTTCCCTGCTCGGCAGCTTTGCGGTACCATTTAACAGCCTCGGAGTAGTCTTGCGTTACACCGTATCCTTTACGATACATCCATCCAAGATTACTTTGAGCCGTTGCATTTCCCTGTTCGGCAGCTTTGCGGTACCATTTAACAGCCTCGGAGTAATCCTTGGAGACACCTCGACCAAAATAATACATATCTCCAAGATTGTTTTGACCATATGAGTTTCCCTGCTCGGCAGCTTTACGGAACCATTTAACAGCCTCGTTGTAGTCTTGCGCTACACCATAACCATTTCGATACATATATCCAAGATTACCCTGAGCCGTAGCATTTCCCTGCTCGGCAGCTTTACGATACCATTTTACAGCCTCGGAGTAATCCTTGGAGACACCTCGACCAAAATAATACATATCTCCAAGATTGTTTTGACCATATGAGTTTCCCTGCTCGGCAGCTTTACGGAACCATTTAACAGCCTCGTTGTAGTCTTGCGCTACACCATAACCATTTCGATACATATATCCAAGATTACCCTGAGCCGTAGCATTTCCCTGCTCGGCAGCTTTACGGTACCATTTAACAGCCTCGTTGTAGTCCTTAGGCACTCCATAACCATTTTCATACATCCACCCAAGAAAATTCTTTGCCGTCGAATTTTCTTGTTTTGCGGCCATATGAAACCACTTCATAGCCTCAGAATAGTCCTTATTAACACCATAACCATAAACATACATACTTGCAAGATTATTCTGAGCGTTGGAATCTCCTTGTTCCGCAGCCATTCGATACCACTTCACTGCCTCCGTGTAGTCACGAGTGATACCTAAGCCCTGATGATACATTCTGCCAAGCATATTTTGTGCATAAATTTCCCCTAACTCGGCAGCTTTGCGATACCACTTAACGGCTTCGTTGTAGTCCTTAGCCATTCCGTAACCATGATAATACATATTTCCAAGATTGTACGAAGCTGTAGCATTTCCCTGATTTGCTGCCATACGGTACCACATAGCTGCCTCGGTATAGTTTTTGGTGACACCTTGTCCAAATTGATACATTTCTCCGAGATTATTTTGAGCATTGGAATCTCCCAACTCTGCGGCCATACGATACCATTTTATAGCCTCGGAATAGTCCTGGGTTACTCCTTGACCATTTTCATACATTCGGCCTAAGCTCTTTAGAGACGTTACATCTCCCAGCTCAGCAGCCTTTCGATACCACTTTACGGCCTCGGTATAATCATACTTTTGTTCGGCCTCCCAACCTTTATTTGCCATCTCTAAAGGCGAGAGAGCGTAACCGGGCCGCGCCGCAAGTAAAAGAAATATCAATGCGAATAGCGGTTTTTTCATAAGTTATGGTTTGTATATATTAAGTTCTTTACTGAGTGTCGAAATTGTTTTAAATAAGCCAATCGCATTGTTTTTCATTTTCTTAAACCAGATTGCGTGGCGGCGTTAGCTGCAGGCGGGTTTGCTTGTTTGCGCTACATTAATTCTCCGCGGAGGGGGCGGGCTGGGGAGCGTCGGCGGGTTTTTCGTCGGCTTTCGCTTTGGGCTTGGAAGGCTTGCGCCGCATCATGTGCTGGCGGTATTCTTCGAGCACGATGCCTTTGTGGCCTTTGACGAAGGTGGCGTCGGGGTGGCCGTTTTTGGGGTCGAATCCTCGTTTGATAGCGTTGTTGACCTCGGCCATGACGTTCTGGAATTTCTGGCAGTCGGCAAATTTGGGCGACCAGTAGTCGGAGAGACGCTTCAGATTGAAGTTGTTCATGTCGTCGTAAAGCCCCTTGGTGGAGCTGTATTTCTCAAGCTCGTCGTAATCCCATGTCCACTTGGAGTTTAGATAGGCCATGGCGCGGGCGAGATCTTCGGCCGACGAGGCTGGGGCCTCGGTCTTAGCGCTTTCAAGCTGCTGTGTCTCAGCCTGCGTCTCGGCGATTGCCTCGGCTGCTTCGACGGCTTCATTTACCGCTGTGGCGACCGGAGTGGTCATTACGGTGGTTGAGGAGAAGGCGTGCTCGACGCGGTTGCTCGTTGACTCAGACGATGATTTCCAAAGGCTTATGCCGTAAAAAATTATTGTGGCCAGTGCGGCTCCGGCTATGGCATAGAGGATTTTGGAGCGCGAGGAGCGTTCGTCGCGGCGGAGGGCGTTGGTCTTGTAGTAGCCTTCACCCTCTACGATAGTCTCGTTGACCAGGGAGAAGCCCCGGAAGGGGGAGCGGGTCAAGGGGTCGCGCGATTCGACCGTAACTTTCATCTTCTCAGGGAGTTCGCGGCCTTTGCGGTCGTAGACGGGGAGGGCGAATTCGTAGTGGCGTAGCTTCTTGTTGAGGGTGAATTTTATGCGGTCGGGCAGCGAGGTGAGCTTATCGGTGGCGGTGGTGAAGCCTTGGCGGCTGACGCTTATAGAGAGGCCGCCGGAGATGCTCGCTTCTGGTATCTCCATTACCTCGCCGAGGGCTTTGCCATTGATGGTTATGGCCGCGTCGAGAATCGCGTGCTTGCGTTGGTCGACGATGATGAAGCGGTCGCGGCGTAGCGCTACGATGAGCATATCGGGCGTAGGTGAGTAGTTTTTCGGGTCGATGGGGGTGCGGGTGGTGTCGACCTCGATCAGTATGTCCTTGTAGCCCTGGCGTTTCCATGTGACCACGATCGCTTGGCCGGCGGCAACCTGCACGGGGCGGTCGAAGGGGAGCCCGCCGATAAAGGGCTTGAAGCCAAGGGTATCAGCGGGCACGGGGATAGTGACGATAGGCAGCGGCAACGACTTGATTGTCAGTTCGGGCGATGAAATGGCGATACGGTCGGCGCGGTCGAGCAGAAAAATCCCGTCGAAGGCGGTATATGATGGTTGGCGCAGCTCGGGGCCGAGGAGGTCGGCGAGGCGCAGGTCGGTGTCGCCGCCGTATTCCATCACTCCAACTTGGTTGCCGCCTGAGTTGATAGGAGCGATGAGCGATCGGAGCTCGGGATAGTCAGATGCCGCAATTGCCTGGAGATGATTAGCGTTGATGTTGTCAGGGTCGGATATAGTGTCGAAGATTTCTTCGATCACCTGGAGTGTCTGCTCCCCGGTGATGTCGATTTTGGCGGGAAAGTGAACCCACACGGTAGTGTTGTCGTAAGGGTCGCCTACGGCGGCGGGGCGGGCCTTGACGATAGCGAGCAGATAGCCAGCTGTGCCGAAAAAACGGACGAATACCACGCTTCGCTCCGACTCGTCGAGGGCGTTGTGGGGGTTAAGGCCCGCGTCGGCAAGCTCTTGCCGAGTAGGGAACGCGGCTCGCAGATAAGGGCGCACGTCGCCGGCATGGCAGGCGAGGGTCTCGTTGTTGTTGAATACGGGGCCGTCGGAGATATTGGAGTGGGTGTATATTACTTTGATTCCTAATTTCATAGCCTGAAATGGACGAAATGATTGATATGATGATTGTTTGGCGGGAGAGGAGGAGCAGGATGGGGGAGAGGCAGTGGAGAGTGATACAGGTTAAAAATGGGTTGAGCCGCGGAATAATCGCAACGGCAAGCCAAAGATACGAAAAAATCCGCTATCGCTCCTCATTTCTCCCCCGAAAATAACAACCCTGTAATATAATGTAGAATAAATTGCAATCAAGGGCGTCCAATCTCAAATAAATTGCTTAACTTTGCGTTATCCGTCGGAGGAGAAATACCGCCGGAGAAGAAAAGTGTCAAGCTTTCTTTCTCAGTTACATCGAATCGCCAATTCAATAACACACTGAGACAGAGTGAGATTAGACGCTCTTTCTGTGTTTTGTCGCATCTATACCGCGGCTGCTCGTGCCGTATCATAGCATAGACAAATCCAGAGGGGCAGTTTATTCTACCCTCGTATATCATTCAGTGTGTGGGCTTTGGCGAGCCTGATGTAAGTATGATAGAGGCGCGATGAATTCCCCTCTTTTCTTGTACCCAAACCTAACCGCCAACTCAGGGAATCAGTAGGCTCAGATGTCGGCAATGAGTATTAGTCCTGTTCCTCATATTTCAATCATTATGCCCATATATAATGTTGAGAAGTATTTGAGGGAGTCAATTGACTCGGTTTTGAATCAAGACTTTAAGAATTTTGAGTTAATTTTAGTTGATGATGGCTCTCCCGATAACTGCCCGACGATATGCGATGAATATGGGGATAAAGATGAGCGAGTCAGGGTATTGCATTTGAATAATGGAGGCGTGTCAGCTGCCCGCAACGCAGGGATAAAAATATCGCGGGGAGAGTATATTTATTTTGTTGATCCGGATGACAATATACCTTCTAATGCGCTCGCTGAATTGTGGGAAGCTGCGGAAGCCCACTGCTTCCCGGAATATATAAAAGGAGGCCACAGTGTTATTTTGACGGGGAAACCGTTGAAATTGTCGTTGTGGAATGAAAGAAGAGCTGTTTATGATAATAAGTCAATGCCTCTAAATGAATTTCTTGAAAAGGTGGTTTTGCCGCATCCTATGGTATGGAACGGATTAATGAAAGCATCTCTTTTTGAAAAAGATTTACGGTTTTGTGACTCAATATCATATAGAGAAGATTTGATATTCCACTTTCAAATGGCAGCGATTCCTGACATATCGAAGTGTAGGGGAGTGTTTGTCGCGATACCGACTTACAATTACCGGGTAGCTGTAAACGGCTCTTTGTCTAACAGCTATTCGTTGCGTATCATGAAATCGATGGTTCTTGTTCCGAACGTGATTCAATCATTAATCGAAAAAATTCCCTATAATCCTATTAAGGAGTATGCGCAATCAGAATTAAACCAGACAAATGGCACTATTCTTATGTTGCTGCCAAGAATTGGAAAAAGGAACTTCCATGAGCTTGAGAAATCTTACAGAGAATCATATTCTTTCAGGATTGAAATAGATAATGATGAGTCTCTTTAGTAAAGATTTTAAAAAGGATATACAACCGCTCCCCTAAATGTTACTTTATACTTTCGAGAGCTATGCATTTCGTTATTCCTAAATCAAAACGAATTGGCTAACGACAAGAAGAAACGAAGATGTGGTAGAGCGGTGAGAGAACTGATTATTGTTGTTGATGGAAGTTGGTCAGTGAGTGTTGCGGCTGAATCTCAATTACTTATGGTATTGGGAATCTTATACCCTGGGGAAGACTTGTGCTCCATGTTGTTTGATACGCCGCTTCATGGAGCGGATGGGCTTGCACGGATTTTCAAGAATTTTGGGGATAAGGGGGATTTGAGCGATTTATTGGCTATATTTGCAGATGCTTTTCCTGAGAAAGTTCCTAATAAATTCCTAATAGGTTCCTAATAAATTCCTAATAAATTCCTAATAAGTTCCTAATAAATTGTATGAAGAAGTTTTTAGTCGCGATGGTAGCTATGGTTGCTGTGGCTTTCAACGACAAGGCTGAGGATTGCCATGAGATTCAGCTCTCCAACGAGGGCGCGAAATTGCTCGTTTATCGTGCGGCTCGACCTAACGGTATGGCTGTAATGGCTTGCCCCGGCGGAGGCTACAGCCATTTGGCGATGAGCCACGAAGGTAAGGATCTCGCCCCTTGGTTCAACGCGCGGGGTATCACTTACGCTGTGCTTCAATACCGCATGCCGGCGGCGGGCGTAGAGGCACGACCGATGATCGACGCCAAAGAGGGGCTCGACGTGCTGAGCGACAGCGCGGCTGTATGGGGAATCGACCCGGCGCGACTCGGCATCATGGGCTCGTCGGCGGGCGGTCATCTCGCAGCCTATACCGCCAACACCGACCCCAGGGTGAAGTTTCAGATACTTTTCTACCCGGTGATATCGATGCGCGACGGAGTGACTCACAAAGGCTCGCAGACCAATCTGCTCGGCAAGGAGGCGACCGACGCCGATAAGGCGAAATACTCGGTAGAGGAGCTTGTCACGACAAAGACACCTCCGGCGTTTATCATGCTGTCGTCGGACGATAAGACTGTAGTGCCCGAAAACTCGGCGCGCTATCTCTGCCGGATGTTTGAGGCCGGGGTGCGTGGCAACGAGATGCACGTGTATCCCACGGGTGGACACGGCTGGGGATTCAGAGACAGCTTCGTCTACAAGCCGCAATGGACCGCGGCCTTGAGCGAGTGGCTGAGAAGGTTTCAGTAGATGTAGACGAGGTCGTGGAGTGAATAGAGCGAAGGGAGGAAGCGGCCGTTGACGGCGATCGTAGGTGCGGCGAAGATGTAGGAGTCGGCTTGCCATTGGCGCATCTTGGATATCACGTCGGTCACTTCGGCGGCCTGAGTGTCGAGCGAATCGGATGTTAGCTCCGATGCCTCGCCGGCAAAGAGCCGGCTCAGGGTACTCCATGTCTCCTCGGCGCCTTTGGAGCGATAAAGCGAAACGATTTTGCGAGCCAACGCCTCATTTTCAGGCTTGTCGGTAGCGAATACGTAGGCCGCGGAAAGCCCTTTCTTCAGTATCGTGTCAATCTCGCGGTGCAGGTCGAGCGCCCCGGGCGATGTCGGGTCGCAGTAAACCACGGCCTGCGGCTCTGCGCCGTCGGGCGCGCCGAACAGTAAGGCGGCGCCGTCGGGTAGGGGAGCGATTTCTGGCTCATCTTTCTGCTCGATAGCGAGCACATCGGAGCGAAGACGTAGATTGTCGAATTTTACGCTTGTGGTTTTATTATCGATAGCCGGGGCAATAACGCTGAGAAGCTTGTCGATAATCAGCAACGCGCCCAGATAAGAGAAGCCGAGGATGAAGAGCGACGCGCTGAGCGGCCAAAGCCCGTGCCAGGCATCGGCGAGGAGATAAGAGCCGAACAGGAGCCACTGGAGGGTCTGCACGGCGACGCAAAGCGTGCACCACGTCTTGGCCACAAACTTCTGATACGATATGCTCCAAACGGTGTAGGGGAGGCAACAGGCATTGAACAGAGCGAGATAGCCAATCGAGGAGGGGAATAGGAGCAGCGCGACGAGGCTGACGGAGAAGTAGGCCATGCCGACCTCGCCCCATCCGATCACGCCGAAAATCTTAGAGATGTCGCGGGCCATGATTTTCTCGCAGCCCTTCTCGGCGAGGAAGCCGCAGATAGCGTCGCCGGCGGCAGAGGATACGTGGAGCTGGTCGCGGAGCAGCTGATAGCAGGCGTAGATGCCGGCCATGTCGAAGAGGGCCACGAGAGTGGCGCCGAGCGAATGATATAATCCGTTGGAGATATAGAACAGGGCGAAGAGGACGACAGCGCAGAGCGGTATGCCCCAACGGCGCGCAAGCGCGACGCCGCGAATCTGCTTATGCTTGCGAAATTCGGGCTCGCACGACTCGCAGCCTGGAGTGGCAAAGAGCGCTTTTCCGTTCCACTGCTTTATGAAATCGGCCTTAGTCATCGTTTCGGTCTTTGAACCCTTGACGATGGTCACGCTATCGTCGCCAAAGGCGGTCACGATCTCGAGTTTGCCTAAAACCATCGCGAGGAAAGGTGCTTTCTCAGAAAACACGCTCCATTTGTCGGTAAACGAGCGCAGCTCGGAGCTGACGTTGTAGAGGTCGAGCAGACTTTGAAATCCTTTGAGGGTGCCTGAATAGGGATGGGTGGTGAAAATCTTGTCGGCGAAGCAGGCGGTGTGGGGCACGCCTAAGAGCGACAGATACTGATTGCATATAGAAGTTGAGGCCATGGCGGAATATCAGTGTTACGGGTTGGAAGTTAGGGCCGATGCCCGAAGGCGAGGGAGGCGGCAAAAGTGCGGCCATATTTATTGTATATAATGTTAACCTCGCGGGCGCAAAAAAGTTTTCGGGAGGCTCAAAATCGATTTTCCGCGGAAAATCGATAATTTGTTGCGCGGTTGGTCAAATTGTCTTATCTTTGCAAGCGTTGGACGGAACGGCAAAGCTTCCCCATTCCGCAAAACCGATTTATGAATTACAGTTTTCTCGATTTCCTATGTCTATTAGGTGCCGTGGGTTTGTTCCTTTACGGCATGAAAGTGATGAGTGAAGGCCTTCAGAAAGCCGCGGGCGACCGTCTGCGCAACATTCTCGGAGCCATGACACGCAACCGCTTCACCGGCACAGTGACCGGTTTCGCCATCACCGCCCTGATCCAGAGCTCGTCAGCCTCTACGGTCATGGTGGTGAGTTTTGTTAATGCCGGCCTGATGACCCTGGCGCAGTCGATGGCTGTGATCATGGGCGCGAACGTCGGCACCACGTTCACGGCATGGGTGATCGCCCTCTTCGGCTTCAAGGTCGATATTGCCGTGTTCGCATTGCCGCTGATAGGCGTGGCGGTGCCACTGCTCTTCTCGAAGAAGGGTCGCACGAAGTCGATAGGCGAGTTCTGCATCGGCTTCGCGTTTCTGTTCATGGGCCTGTCGATGATCAGCAAATACGTTCCCGACCTGAGCCAGAACCCCGAAATGTTTGAATTCCTGAAGTCTTATGCCTCGATGGGATTCTGGTCGGTGCTGATATTCAGCCTCGTGGGCCTGGTGCTCACGATGATAATCCAGTCGTCGGCAGCGACGTTCGCCATCACGCTGATTCTTTGCTCGAAGGGATGGATTGACTTCAACCTCGCCTGCGCCCTGATACTCGGCTCCAACATAGGCACGACAATCACCCCGCTGCTCGCGTCGATGGGCGCGAACGTGGCGGCGAAGCGCACCGCTATGGGCCACCTTCTCTTCAACTTCCTCGGCACGATATGGACACTGGCTATATTCTTCCCCTTCGTGTCGCTGACCGCATGGGTCACCGAAGAGCTCGGCCAGGGAAATCCCGAAGCGCTCTATCCTTATCTCGACAACCTCCAGACGGCCTCGCCCGACATATATAACAAGGTTATGCAGTCGAGCTTGCCCAACAACGACCCGCTGATCACGGGGCATCTGACCAAAATGGCCGCGATGCAGGTAAGCGTGTCGTTTGGCCTCTCGGTGTTCCACACGATTTTCAACCTCATCAACCTGTCGATAATGATATGGTTCACAAACGTGTACGTGAAGATCGTGGAATGGCTCGTGCCCGCGAAGCACAAAGGGGAGGACGAATTCCAGCTCAAATACATATCATCAGGTATGCTCAGCGCCTCGGAGCTCAATATCACCCAGGCCGAGAAGGAAATCAGCGTGTTTGCCGACCGAGTCGCCCGTATGCTGTCAATGGCCCGCGACCTCGTGCACACGAAGCAAGGGTCGGAGGATTTCAACAAGCTATACTCGCGGCTTGAGAAATACGAGGATATTTCAGACCGCATGGAGATAGAAATAGCCAACTACCTCAACCGATGCGCCGAAGGCCGACTCTCGAACGAGGGTAAGCGTCGCATCTCGGGTATGCTCGCCATCATCTCGGAGATAGAGAGCATAGCCGACTGCTGCTCGGGCTGCGGCAAGATACTCCAGCGCAAGCTTCAGTCGAATATCCACTTCAACGAGGAGATACACAACAATATCGACGCGATGTTCGACTTGGTGCAGCTCGCGATGAACAACATGTTGCTTCTCATCAAAAATCTCGAAAACAACGCGAAGCACGATATTATCCAATCATACAACCGCGAACGCGAGATCAACAACCTGCGCAACACGTTCCGCAGCCAGAATATCGAGAACATCAACGAGCATCATTACGAATATCAGGCGTCGATATACTACATGGACCTCATCGCGACGCTCGAAAAGACCGGCGACTATATTATCAACGTGGTTGACACGGTGAAAGATGAGTTCGGACCAGATCGCAGACTGAAATGAAAAGAGAAAAAATAGCAATATATTGCGCGTCGAGCCCCGAGCTCGACGCTGTGTATAAAACAGCGGCCTACGACCTTGGCCGCGAATTGGCCGCGAAGGGATATGACATAGTATGCGGCGGAGGGCGCGACGGCTTAATGAAGCAGGCGATAGAGGGCGCGCTCGACGGCGACGGTGAAGCCGTAGGAGTGATACCCGGCTTCATGGTGGACCGCGCGTGGAACCACCCATCACTCACGCAGACCATAGTCACCGACACCATGCACGAGCGCAAGCAGACCATGGCATCGATGTCGGCTGCGGCGATCGCACTGCCCGGCGGCTGCGGCACTCTCGACGAGCTATTCGAGATAATCACGTGGCGCCAGCTCGGATTGTATCAGGGCAATGTGGTGATACTCAACGTGAATCATTACTATGACCCTCTGCTTGAGATGTTTGAGCGAATGTTTGCCGAGCATTTCATGAACCCCGACCACCGGGAGCTATACGCCGTGGCCGAGACAGTCGATCAAGCTGTAGAGCTGGCCATCAGGCCGGCCGCTCACCGCGAATTCTCGCAGAAACTTAAATAACACCCTATTAATCGTAAACAATGCCGTTGCCTACCGATACAGTCACCGATTCAACGAAAGCCGCTCCCGCCAAAGCCCCGCAGGCTATGGCAGGGGTCGCCGACACGGCCACTTCGGTCAGCGACACGACGGTAGCGGCGCGCGACACCTCCAATCTGCCGGCTCTCCATGGCATAGCCCCCTGGACGCTCCGAGAGCATGAGGCCGACGCCCCATGGTCGGCTAGGGAACGGGCGATGACCCACAAGACCTCCTCAACCGCCTATAAGTCGGGCCTCGAAGGTATGAGCCGCCCGGTAGGCTACGGTGAGAATTCATGGCTGTCGACGATAATACTCGGCTTATTGATACTGCTTGCGCTCAATTTCAGAAATTGCAGCCGCATATTCGCCGGACTGCCGCAGGATCTGTTCGGGATACGGCGTCGCCAGAACGCCTTCGACGAGCATACCGCCAACGAAACACGCACCTACCTGATAATACTGTTGCTCCTCTGCCTCAGCGAGGGGATACTGTTGTTCTCAGGGGTTGTGGCGCAAACAGGGATTCCGACAGGGGCCACGCCGTTCGGCCTGACAATGCTCTGCGCCGGAGGCGCGGCGCTATTCTATATGGCGCAGCTCGCGATATACAAGGTGATAGGGTTCGCGTTTACCGACGCGATAAGCGCGGGGCAGTGGATACGCGGATTCAACGCGTCGCAGTGTGTGCTATCATTCCTTTTGTTGATACCGGCGCTGATAGCGCTGTATTATCCCGACGAGGCCGGGAAAATGGTCGCGGCGGGACTGATTTGCTATATTTTGGCCCGAATTTTGTTTATTTGTAAGGGATTTAGAATTTTTTATAAAAATTTTCCCTCAATACTGTATTTTATTTTGTACCTTTGCGCCCTAGAAATTACGCCCCTTGTATTTATAGCCCGTCTCGTGGCCTCAGCAGCCGCCGGCGAGCTTAAATTCTAAGGTGACTTTATTCTCTCTTGTCCAAAAAACTGAAGATTAAAACGGCCTGCAACAGGTCAAATAACATCATTATCACACCAACTTTTCTCACTCTTAATATTGTTTCATAGCGTGAAGATTAAGAAAATACTCGTATCACAGCCTAAGCCATCCTCAGAGAAGTCGCCCTATTACGACATCGCCGCGCGCCACGGAGTGGAGCTCGTGTTTCGTCCGTTCATCAAAGTAGAGGGCCTTTCGTCGAAGGAGTTTCGCCAGCAGAAGATCAATATCAGCGACTATACGGCGGTAATATTCACCGCGCGCACGGCAATCGACCATTTCTTCCGTCTCGCCGAGGAAATGCGCGTCACTATCCCCGACACAATGCGCTATTTCTGCACAACGGAGGCGATCGCGCTCTATCTGCAGAAATATATACAGTATCGCAAGCGCAAGATTTTCCACGGTCAGACAGGTAAACTCGACGATATGCTTCCGCAGCTGACGAAGCACAATAAGGAGCGTTATCTGTATGCCGTCAGCGACGTGCATAAAGACAACACGTCGATTCTCGACGACCATAACATCAACTATACGAAAGCTGTAATGTATCGCACGGTAAGCAACGACTTCACGAAAGATGAGCCGTTTGACTACGATATGCTGCTCTTCTTCAGCCCTTCGGGCATCAATTCGTTGCAGAAAAACTTCCCCGACTTTGAGCAGGGCGACGTGCGCATCGGATGCTTCGGCGCGTCTACGGCCAAGGCTATCCGCGACGCGGGCTTCCGCCTCGACATGGAGGCTCCGACCGAGAAGGCTCCCAGCGTCACCGCCGCGCTCGACCAATACCTCGCCGAAGTCAACAAGTAGCCGATAAGCTCTAAGCTATACATAGAAACAACTCAGCCCCCGATACGCATCTCGCATATCGGGGGCTGAGTTGTTTTATCAGGGGAGAGAGTAGAGGAGGAGTTGAAAAAGCGGGTGTGTCAAAATCCGCGTATATGATTTTGGCACACCCGCTTGGGTTATGGGAGGGGTGATCGTGAGATTATTTCACGATCACTTTGTAGGCGCGGTTGTCGACGGTCACTACATAGACTCCCGCGTTGACGGGAATATCAGTAGCGCCGACTGAGCTGTGGATAAGGGTGCCGGCGGCGTTGGTCACTTTGACCTGAAGGCCTTCGGCCCCGCTGACCGTGATGACGCTCTTACCGCCCTTGACGGATACTGCGCCGGCTTGAATCTGGTCTATGCCGGAGGAGAGTTTCACCTGAGCCACGTCTGAGTCGAGGCTCTCGCGGGCACCATAGAGAGTGCGGACGGTGTAGCTATGGTCGGCCTTGATGCCGGCGTCGACATATGAGCGGGCATCGGCGGCGAGGTCGGCGATAGCCTGGCCGTCGCGGTAAACGCGGTAGCCTGTAACGCCGCCAAATTGCGAAGCGTCGGCTTTAGCCACGAAGCTAATGTCGTCGAGATAGAAGACGAACTTGTCGAGGCTGGTGCAGACGATAGCGAAGTACTTAGCGTCGTCGGGGAGAGTGACGGTAACTTTAGTCCACTTGTTGGGAGCCACGATTTCTTCCCATTTCGAGACCATGTCGCCGGGATTCTGCGACTTGGTCGAGTAGTATACCCGGAAGGTTTCGTCGCCGAATTCGTAGTTGGCGGTCTTAACCCAGAAGGTCACAACCTGGCCGCCGAACACTTCGGGCGAAATCAGCCAGTCGTCGTTGGGGATAGAGGCGTAAGTCGCGGGATCCCATGCCGCAAACGATGCGAGGCACTGACTGCCTGAATGGGCTTTCCAGTCGTCGATCATAGAGATGAGAAGCACGTCGGGGTTGAAGACGAGGTAAGAGCCGGGCTCGCCGGTGTGCTCGAAGTAGATGTCGCCGAAGCCGTAGGTGTAGCCGCTGTCGCCGTCATAGAGGGTGAAGTCGCCGATATTGGAGTTGGAGAACGCGGGATAGTCCTCGAAGTCGTCGTTGACGTGGAGGGCATTGGCCTCGTCCCAGCTGAGATGCGCGTCGGAGCCGTCGAGGGAGGCGTTGAGCTTATACACTTCGGGATAAGAGGGGGCAGTGACGGCTGTAGTGACGGTCTCTGATACGTTGTTGGCGGCAACCTGGTCGGCAGCCCATTGGATCTCGGCGTTGAAGTCGTAGACTTTCCCCTCGTCGGCGAGGGTGGTAGGCACGTCGAAGCTGAAGTTGGCGTAGCGTTCAGAAGCGAGAACGGTGTCGGGAGTGATACGGCTCACTTCCTTGCCGTCGCGCTTGAGCACGATGGAGTAGCCAGAGGCGTCGTAATAGCCAGAGTTGTAGACCGACAGCGAGAACGAGGCGGTAGAGTTGGCCTTCACGCGGGAGGGGCCTGAGAAGGTATATACCCCGAGGTCGTAGGAGTCGATGTTGCTTACCTTCACGCAGTCGATGTTGATATCCTGCTCAACGTCGCTTATGCCGCGGAACGAGAGCTGTATCCACTCGTTGTCGCGGAGAGCCGAGAGGGGAAGGGTGTATTCATACCAGCCGCTTGCCACGGTCGGGTCGTCGACGAAGATAGGCTCGGCGATCTGCACGAACTCGCCGTCGGGGAGAAGAGCCTCTATGACGAGGCGGTCGAGGAACGGCTCTTCGCCATACATCGTGTCATACGAAACGTTGTGGTAAAAGTAGAACGAGAGCACGGGGTTGGCCATCGAAGCGATGTTGAGCTTAGGAGAAATCAGTCGGCAGTCATCGCCTACAGAGCCTGAAGTGGAGCTGAAGGTGGCAACGCCGTCGTCGCCGTCAACGGCGGGGCAAGCGGGGGATACACCCTGCGAGGCAAGGCCCCAGAGCTGCTGACGACCTTTCACGATACGGAGAGTCCAGGGGTCGTTCTGCGTGTATTGGTCGGCAAACGACTCAAAGAAGGTGCCCTTATAGGGGTCGCCTACGACGAGGGAGTTGGATATCGCGTAGTCGCCGAAGCCCGCGGTGCTCTGAGCGAAGATCTGATACATCAGGAAGTGCTGCTTGGCAGTGCCGTCGATAGCCATGTCGATAAATTCGGTGCCTTTGGCCGCGCGGGAGGCGACTGAACCGTCGTTGCGATAGATGAAGTATGTAAGATTATCGGTGTCGATGTAGCCTCCGTTGAGACCGGCCGTAGGAGCTTTCCAGCGGAGCACGGGGTGGTGATTTTCCTCGGTCAGGAAGAAATCAACGGGAGCGACGGGGAGGTCTTCGCCGACATAGACGGTCACGCGGGCAGCTTCGCCGGGAACTTCCTCGGCGTTGTAGGCCACGACGCGGTATTCGTTCCAACCCGGCTGAGCAGCGATGTCGGTCCAGCTGAGCGATGAACCGGGAGCGGGGGCGGCGATGGAGTGGGTCACGTCGTTGGAATTGCCGCGGAAGATGTCGATACGGCTGATCGAGGCGAGAGCGTTGCCGCTGACGCATTTAGTCGGGGCAGTGAACGACAGGGTGGCTTCGAGCGCGCCTTTGGCGCCGGGAGTAGCGGTGAGGTCGGCGACGGCCTGGGGGGCATCGTCGTCGGGCACCTCGTCGATGCAGATGTCGTCGATGTAGAGATAGCCGGCTTTCTTAGCCGAGGTCACGTGGAACCCGATGAAGCAGTTGCCGTCGCGGGTGGCGGTGAACTGGCCGCTATAAGTGGCGTATTGCTTGTTGCTGTATTTAGTCTCAGGCACGACGGTGACGGTTTGGGCGGCGACGGTGTTGTCGGCTCCGGCGGTCACGGTGAGTGTCTCGGGCGATGAGCTTATCTTCAGGTTGAAGGTCACTCGGTATTTCTTGCCGCTCTCGGCCATGAAGGGGGGAGCGATGAGCCAGTCGTCGGCGGGGCCTTCGGGCGAGAAGCCGTAGACAGCGCAGGGGGTGTCGGACTCGGCGTAAGAGAAGTCGGGGGAGTACATCCATCCGCCCCAGTGATACTGAGCTTCCCAGTCGTTGTTGGCGTCGATGACGGTGAAGAGCTTATAGTCTTCGGGAGCATCGAAGCTGAAGCGGCAGGGGAGTGCGGTGCCTGAGCCGAAGAGGGCTTCGTCGGTAGCGGCGGCAATGCCTTCGCGGCCATCGAGCCAGGGAGTCACTTCGTAGGAGTAGTTGCCCGAGGCGCCGATAGTGCGGTCGGTGAACTCGGTGGTCTTAATGCCGGTGGCAATGATTGCTCCTTCTGGCAGACGCTTGATGGTGTAAGTGATGAGCGAGGGGTCGATGTAGCCGTCGTTGCGTCCCTTAGCGGGGGCGGTCCATGAGATAATGGCGTTGTGGTCGGCGTCGGCCTTGGCGGTGAGATTGCCGACGGCCGCGGGGGCGTCGATGCCAACGTAGGTGCTCGCGCCTACGGTAGCGCTGTTGCCGTAGTCATTGCTTGCCGAAGCCACGAAGCCGTGGATACCCTCGTCGAGGGTGAGGTCGTAGACGATACGCTCGCCGGGCTGGGCGTCTTTGTTCATCACCTCTTTGCCGTCGACGCTAAGCTGCACCGACAGCTCGCCGGAAAGGCGGGTTCCGTCGGAGGCCAAAGTCGGGGCGGTGAAGGTGATTTTGCCGGTGTGGGAGGGGCCGTCGAACTCAGCTTTGAGGTCGGCGACGGTGGCGGGAGCTTTGTCGGCCACAACGGGGTCGGGGATGAAAAGAGCACCGTACTCCTCATGATTGACGAAAGAGCAAATCTGATCGGCGGCGCCTGTGGTGGTGTTCACCTCATAGAGAGCGGTCGCGCCATTGGTGTGCACGGCGGCCCAATAGAGCTTTCCGGTGACGGGGTCGAAGGTGGCCGACTGGATGAATCGTGCGCTCTGGCCGGTAGAGCCAACGAGCGTGCAGTCGCCGGTAGTCTTGTTGATGCGGTAGAGCTGAGCGTCGGTGCCCATCGATATGCCGAAGAGTTCGCCGCTGCGGTTGATGGCGATAGCGGCCATTTCGGGTATTCGCGCAATCGGGGTAGTGAAGCCGTTGTAGGTGTCGATTTCGGAGATGGCGGGATAATATTTCTGCAACATCCCCTCGACAAGCTCCACTGCGATGTATGAGAGCGCGTACATCTTGTCGGTGGTAGGGTCGTAGGCCATGCCGTTGGTTATGAGCGACTGGTCAAAGCCGTCCTCCATGAATGAGTGGATGGTGCGGGTGGTTTCACCGGTCAGCATATCGAGTGTGCAGAAGGTGGTGAAAGTGTAGCCCATCTCGTCGGTGTAGACGTAGCTGTTGAAGTAGTATTTGCCCTTACCGTAACATCCGCCGCCGTTGGCCTCATAGGTTGTGGCCACTTTCTTAGGCGACTGATAAATTGAGGCGGGGAATGTGTAGAGGCCGTAATCGGCGCCAGAGGTCCAGGTGGTAGAGTAAATCAGGCCGCCGTAGATTGTGGTGCCGTCGCCAAGCACTCTCGCTGGGGGAGTGAAGCGGGCGCCGTCGGCCTGATGAAGGGAATATAGTCCGAGAGCGGAGTTGGTCCGCTCGGTGGCTAATGTCGGAGTGAGAAGGGGGGAGTTGGCGGCGGAAGTCTCAGCCGCTGTGGTGACTTGAGCCGCGATGCGGTGGATGGGCTTCGAGGCCGCTTTCTTGGCCTTCTGCGGCGCGACAGCAGTAGCTGTCAGCGCCGCGGCGAGGGCTAAGAACGATAAAATTCGAGTAGCTTTCATTATAAAATACTATGGATTGTTACTTTTGGAGAAATTTGGCGGTAACGGTTTTGCCGCTCTTTGTGAGCGACTTGCGTATATAGAGACCGGCTGAGAGGTTGTCGGCGTCGACTTTCTGGCCGGCGATGGTGTAGACTTCAGAGGCAACAACCTCATCCTCGGCTTCAAGGCCGTTGATAGAGCTTACTGATTGCTTGGCGTTAATCGATGTGCCGAAAATGTAGGTGCTGTAGTTGGAGAGACCTGCGGGAGCTGCGGCGTGGAAGGCGATGCGGTAGTTGCCGGCGGGAAGTTGGGTCTTGCCGGTCACGGTAGCGTCTTCGGCGGGAGCGGTTGAGCCTACGGGGAGGGTGAGCGAGTCGGTCAGCTTAGAGAGGAATTCGGTCGGCTCAGTTGAGTCAACGACGCCCACTTCGATATATGATTGCTCAACGGCAGTGCTGGTGGTGCCGTAGACGCCAATGGTGATTTCGGCGTTTTGCGGGAGGACGATTTCAGGCGAAATAAGCCATGCGTCGGAAGTTTTGCCCGAGTAAATGTAGGCGATGCGGCCAACGGCCTGCTGGTTCCAGGCGCTGTTCATGTTGGTGGGACCTGTGCAACGCGACCAAACGCCGTCGTCAATCGCGGTTTTGCCCTCGCCTTCAGAGAAATTGATAGAGTAGGGGAGGTTGAGGGGGACAACCGGGAACACGATGTCGATGACGGCTGCTTCGCTCTGGGCGCTCATCGAGTCGGCGGCTTTAACGGCTACGGTATAGGAGTGGGGGCCTTTGGCGAGACCTTCGGCCTGTGAGATCGACCATGAGGTGGCGTCACCTTCAAGAGCGGCCACTTCCTCGCCGTTGTCGTAGATATATACATTAGTTATAGCCTGGTCTGCAGTCAGCGCGTTGCCCTCGGTGTCGGTCGCGGGGTTGGCCCACGACAGGGTGAGGACGCAGTTGGCGGGGTCGTCGGTGACAAACTCGGCCTTAACGTCGGTAGGAGCCGCGGGGTGGAATACATATTCGTCGGCCTTAACGGTAAGTTTGGCAAGATAGAAACCTCCGGTCACAAAGCCTGATACATGATACCAAACGTAGTAGTCGCCGTCGGCAGCGGGAGTGACGGTGAACGACTCGGAGAGAGGCCAAGGTTTATTGTTTTGAACAGAAGCTGTCGCTACCAAGTTCTCAAGCTTGAATTCGGGGGTAGTCGCGGCCACCGCGTCGGCTGTTGCCTTCGAGTTGTCGGGAGCGGTGGATGAGAAGAAACCTTCAAACAACGGGCAGACGTTGTTGACGCCATATTGCGCATAGTCGACAGTAATCTGATAGCTAACGCCCCCCTTCATTGTCAGCGCCGGTGAGATAAGCCAGTCGTCGCAATCCTGGCCCGAGGGAGTGGCCCAAAGACGACTTGAATTGACGCATCCTTCGGGTTTATGGTTAGTCCAGATGGTGAATTTCGCGCCTCCCGCGTATGTCTCGGCTGAGCAAACGCTCATGTCGGTGCATTGCCAGGTGTTGTCGGGTTGGTCGGCGATTACGATTGCGTCGGCTGCAGAGGCCGAAGCTGCTGTTGCGATAGCCGCAGCAAAAGCGAGGTAAAATTTTCTCATGATTAAATAATTTGTATCCCGGTGGATTGGTTATTGATGGTAAACTTTCATTTTGTCGCTTAATTGTCACGCAAAGTTACGAAATAATCTTTTAGTGCGCAAAACAATGCATATATTTCTCTCGCAGAAGAATGGTATTCATCTTTTTTGCATAAAAATACTTTCTCGCTGCCGATGAGGCAGGCAATCGCGAGAAGAGGTTTAGTGCTAATCTCGCAGCGGATATACGCATTGATTACTACATATAAATATGTGAAAAGGATAATTATTAGGTAATAAAGGTCAAAAAATAAGAAATCGATAGCGTATTTTCCGAAAAAAGCGAGAAAAGGTTAGGCTGTTAACTTTTTTTTGCTTATATTTGAAGCCAACTTTGCGAGTTACCGTCAAAGTCTCCTACATTTTCAATCTATTATTATTGTATATGGAAACGCGTGAAAAGTCAGAGGAATTAACCAATTCACTGACAAATCCTACCATGAACGAGGCTCAGCCATCCGCTGAAAATCTGTCAGTTAAAGAAGTCACCCCCGCTGAAGCGGCTGCCGAGCAGGCTCCCGCAGCGCCGGCAACCGAAGCCCCCGCGACAACCGAAGAGCTCCCCGCTGAAGAGCATAAGAAACTCCCCGAAACTATCGACGAGGTGCTTACACTCGCCGCCGAGCTTTCGGAGAAAAGCGCCGACGATATTCAGCGCGAAGAGGTGGCCCGACTTAAACAGGTGTTCTACTCGCTGCGCAAGGTTGAGGACAAGGCTCTTCTCGACGAGTTTGTGGCCGCAGGCAACGCCCCCGAAGGTTTCCAGGCTCCCGAAAGCGAAGCCGACGTGAAATTCAAGGACATCTTGACGGTAATCAAAGACAAGAAAGCGGCCCGCGCGGCTGAAATCGAAGCTGAGCAGCAGCGCAACTTCGAGGCAAAGGAAGCGCTCATAGCCGAGTTGCAGGCCCTCAGCGCCGACACCGACAACGTCAACCGCTCTTTCCCCCGCTTCCGCGACATCCAGGCCGAGTTTAAAGCCGCCGGCGAGGTTTCGCCCCAGGTGGCCAACGACCAGTGGAAACGATATAAAGAAGCTGAAGAGCATTTCTACGATATGCTCAAAATCAATAAGGACCTCCGCGACTACGACTTCAAGAAAAACCTCGAAGTTAAGCAGAAGCTCATCGACGAGGCTGAGACACTTGCCAATGACGAGGACACTATCTCCGCTTTCCGCCGCCTGCAGGACCTCCACAGCGCATGGCGCGAGACCGGACCCGTGGCTAAAGAGATTCGCGAGGAAATATGGGCTAAGTTTAAAGACGCGTCGGCTATCATCAATAAGAAATACCAGGCATTTTTCGAAGAGCGCAAAGCTCGCGAAACCGAGAACGAGGCAGCCAAAACCGCTATTTGCGAGCGCGTTGAAGCCCTCGATTTCGACTCGCTAAACAGCTTCAACGCCTGGAACGAGATGACCCGCCATATCCTCCAGGCTCAGGAAGACTGGAAGAAGCTCGGCTTCGCCTCGAAGAAGGCCAATAACGCCCTCTTTGCCCGCTTCCGCGCAACCTGCGATAAATTCTTCTCGCTCAAAGCCGAGTATTATAAGAATGTGAAGGATGACCTCGCCGCAAATCTCGAAAAGAAATTAGCTCTTTGCGAGCAGGCCGAAGCTCTTAAAGACTCCACTCAGTGGAAGGCCACTGCCGACAAGCTCATCGAGCTTCAGAAAGAATGGAAGAAGATAGGCGCCGTGTCGAAGAAACACAGCGACGCAGTGTGGGCCCGCTTCCAGCAGGCCTGCGACTACTTCTTCGCGCAGAAGAAGAAAGACCTCTCCGAAACCCGCTCGGTTGAGCAGGCCAATCTTAAAGCCAAGCGCGCTCTGACCGAAGAGCTTAAGGCCCTCCCCGAGGAAATGCCTAAGGAAGAGGTAATCGCCGCTATCAAGGATGCTCAGGCCCGTTGGGTGCAGATAGGCCACGTGCCTTTCCGCGAGAAAGATAAAGTCTACGAAGAGTTCCGCGCCGTGATCAACGACCTCTACCGCTCGCGCGACCTCCGCGAGGCTCGTTCAGGCATGGCCCGCTTCGAGAGTAATATCGCCGAAATGACCGACGAGAGCAAGCTCAACCGCGAGCGCGAGCGCCTCGCCCGCGTGCTTGAGCAGAAACGCGCCGACCTCGTCACTTATCAGAACAATCTCGGTTTCCTCAGCGTGAAGTCGGCTTCGGGCAATTCAATGCTCCGCGACATAGAGCGCAAAACCCAGCGCATCAAAGACGACATCGCCGATCTCGAGCAGAAAATCAAGCTCATCGACCAGAAACTGTAATAACAACTGCGACTTGAGGGGCGCACCTGACCGATCGATGCCGCCCCTCAAACAAAGCCCACGGATTTTCGCGGATTTCTAAGCGTTTTTTTCAAAGTAAACTGACAGTAGGCGGAAATCTTCGGAAATTCGGGGGCTTATACATCTATGTGAGGCTATTCTATGCTATCCAACCTGCCATTAGGTAAATACGGGAAATTTATACCGCGAGTGCAGACGCTATTCGATTTGATAATCGTAGGCTGCGTGTTCGCGTTGCTGTGGACTATATTTGACTACTCGGCCGTAGTTGGCCACACGGTCACAGCCTGGATCGTGTTCTGGCTTTCGGTCGTCGCTGTGGCCCCGACCTATTACTTCTCCCACGCCCGGCGCATGCTACGCGCTGAGGATCTGGAGAAGCGAGTCGTTAAGTACACATTCGTCCAGGTGGTGCTAATGGCCGCTCTATGCACCTTCTTCTCGTTGACTGGGATAGGGTTGGGATTTTTCGCCGCGTTGTTCGGCCTGGAGGTGACGATGCTCTCGGCGGCGTGGCTCATAGAGCTGAAGATGCTGAAGCGGTTGCGCAAAATGGGGCGTAACACGCGTAAAATAGTAATTATCGGAACTGGCACTGCGGCTAAAGAGCTCACCAAGCGCTTGCACCACGACAAAGGGCTTGGCAACCGCACTCTCGGTTACTTCGACAAGCACCCTAACCCCGACTTTGAGGGCAACTTTATAGGCACCCTCGACTCGCTCGACGCGTTCTGCAAATTGCATAAGGTCGACGACATATATTTCACCTTGACCTCCCACGACATCGAGTCGCTTAACAAGGTTATCAATATCGCCGACGCGAATCTATGCAATTTCTACTACATACCGCTTATGAACCCGCGGTTGAAGCATAAATTCCACATGATAACCCTCAACGGCGCGATTCCCGCCGTGACCCTTCATGGCAACGCTCTCGCGAATCCTATTAACAAAATGCTCAAGCGAGGTTTTGATATACTATTCTCCTCGGTAGCCCTTGTTTGCTCCCCGATTATATTCCTGCCGGTCGCAATCGCGATAAAGTTGGATTCGCCAGGGCCGGTGTTTTTCCGTCAGAAGCGCACAGGCTATCTCGGCAACGAGTTTTACTGCTATAAATTCCGCACAATGCGCGTCAATAAGGATGCCGACAGCATGCAGACAACTAAAGATGACGCCCGAAAAACCAAACTCGGAAATTTCCTGCGCCATTCGTCGATCGACGAGTTGCCGCAGTTCTGGAATGTGCTCAAAGGGGATATGTCGGTAGTAGGTCCCCGCCCCCACATGCTTGCCCATACCGAGGAATACCGTCGCCTGATCGACCAGTATATGGTGCGTCATCTCGTGAAGCCGGGCATTACAGGCTGGGCGCAGATACTCGGCTACCGCGGAGCTACCGATGAAATCTGGAAAATGGAGAAGCGAGTCGACAGCGACGTGTGGTATATCGAGCACTGGAGTTTCCTGCTCGATATGAAAATCATCGTCAAGACCCTCACCAATGCGTTTCTCGGCGAAGAAAACGCCTATTAAGCTAATGATTGGGCAGCCAGTCGTTCGTAGAATCGCATCCGGCGTTGATTTTGTACAGATTAGATTGCGTCAGCGGTAAAAATTCGGGATAAATTGGGCTAATTTTGAGCAGATTTGTTAACTTTGCAAGTTGATAACCCATGTTCAGCTTGTCATTGTAGTGCGCAATGACGATCAATGGGTTGAAAGACTGTAAGTTAACTATCTCAGATGAAACATTCGCTGACAATCGACTGCGGAAATTCTTCCACCAAAATGGCTGTATGGGCCGGCGATCGTATCGTTGACTCTATTGTCATGGCCTCGCCCTCGGCAGGAGAGGTGGATTCGTTTGTGGGGCGCCACGATATCGATGCGGCGATAGTTGGCTCGGTGGTAGGCGACATCCGCGCTGTCAACCGCGTGCTCAGTCAGCGGAATATACCTCTCGCCAAGCTATCATGCGAGTCGAGGTTGCCAATCAAGATAGAATACGCGACCCCTGAGACGCTTGGGGCCGACCGCATCGCAGCGGCGGCTGGCGCTTTCGAGCTCGCGCGCCGCCAGGGTTTGACCGGGCGATGCTCCGACATATTGATTGCCGACATCGGCACAGCCGCGACCTACGACCGCGTGACCAACGATGGCCGTTTCGTCGGAGGGAATATCGCACCCGGACTCGGAATGAGGCTCCAGGCCCTCAATAAGTTCACGGCCGCGCTACCCAAAATCGAATCGCGCGGCGAAACCCCTCTTTGGGGCGACTCTACCGCTACAGCAATGAGAGCCGGAGCCTTCAACGGCATTGTGGCGGAGATAATCTACCACCACACGCTTCTGGGCAACCCCGCGGTATTTCTCACCGGGGGGTGGGCGGCGACGCTGGCCGAAAGCTTGCCCTTCCAGGCGATTGTCGAACCCGACCTCGTCAGCTACGGGCTGAAAGTCGCGCTCGACCTGTCGAAAACCGAAGCCGCCGCGAATACACATCATAATACAGATACAGTTTTTTCAGCAGATAACACAAATAATCAGATACATTAATTAATGAAGATTCTGAAATCAATCATGGCCACTCTGACGGCTGCAGCGGTTTTTCTGCCGGTGGCCGCGCAAAATAACGTCAACACCCCATATTCGCGCTTCGGCTACGGAGTGCTCGGCGACCGCGCAAGCTCGTCGCAGCGAGCCATGGGCGGCGTGGGATATGCAATGGCCAACGGTCGCCAGATCAACGTCATGAACCCCGCATCGTATGCCGCGATCGACTCGCTGACCTTCCTGTTCGATATAGGCATTACGGGCAAAATCCTTAATTCCAAGCAGGGAGAGGAGAAGGGCAATAACTTCAACGCTGGGCTCGATTATATCACCATGCAGGTGCCTATCGGCAAATATATGGGCGCAAGCATCGGTATTCTGCCATATTCGCAGGTCGGTTATTCATTCGGAAGCGAAGTGGTCAACGGCGAGAGCGCATATCAGGGCAGCGGCACAATCAATCAGGCTTATTTCGGCCTGGCCGGGCGCCCGTTCAAAGGCTTTTCGGTCGGCGCAAATATATCATATCTTTTCGGCACTCTGCTCAATGATAACTACCTGACCTCGACCAACGGCTCTGAGTCGCTGTTTGAGCAGTCAATCACCGTGCGCGACTATGATCTGAATTTCGGTATACAGTATGGCTTCAATATCGGACGTAAGCATAGAGTCACGATCGGCGCCGTCTACTCGCCCGGCAAGGATTTTCGCGGCGACGCTATGGCTATAATGTACGACGTGAATCAAAACTCATCCAAGCCCGACACTATCGGCTTCGCCAAGCTCGGGAAAACGGCTTCGCGCCCCGCTACCTACGGAGGCGGTCTCAGCTACACATGGAATAACTCGATCACCGCTGAGGCCGACTTCACCTATCAGCCCTGGAAAAACTGCAAAATCCCCACATTCGAGGGCTTCGATCGCTCGACGTTCGCCGACCGCTGGAAAGCGGCTCTGGGCTTGCAGTATATACCAGACTCACGCGGCAGCTATATGCGCCGCGTAAGCTACCGCCTCGGCGCTTACTATAACCGCGACTACGTGATGGTCGGCGACAACAACGTGAAGGATTTAGGCCTGACGCTCGGCCTGGGGCTCCCGGCTCCGGTCAACCGCTGGACTAAAACGGTGGTCAACATAGGATTTGAATACCGTCGCCGCACGTCGTCACCCGTCAAGCTCGTTACCGAGAATTACTTCCAATTCACTGTCGGTGTCAACTTCAACGAGCTGTGGTTCTGGCAGAACAAGATTCAGTAAACCTCGTTTTTTCAACCCTGTTAAATCCTAAAGAACACAGAAATTGGGCTTGCTTAAAGCGATAGGAAGCGTAAAGACGCGTTGGTGGGCGATCGCGGCGGTTGTGGCGATCGTCGGCCTTGTGTTGGCGACCGGCACCGGCAAGCAGAAAAAACGCCTGCCCGACCTCGATTTCGACCCAGAGACAACGCCGACCATGTTTACCGACTCGGTCGAGACGCTCATATCCGATTCGGGCTACGTGAGATACAAAATCATCGCCCCGGTATGGTATATGTACAGCGAGGCGAAGGAGCCTAATTGGAAATTCAACGACGGCTTGTATATGGAGATGTATAACGACACGTTCGCCATCACCACCACGGCGGTATGCGACTCGGCCGTATATCTCGAAGCCGAACGACTTTGGGAATTTATCGGAAATGTGCGCATGATTAACCGCGCGGGCGACCGATTTATGACCCAGCACATGTTTTGGAACACCGAGACCCATAAACTTCGCTCCGACTCCTTCATGCACATCGAGAAACCCGATAGGGTGATCGAAGGTTTCGGATTCGAGACCGACGAGCAACTGCGGGAGTACACCGTGCGCCGTCCGACAATGATTATCCCTATGAGTCAGTTCCGACCCTCGGCTGAATCGAGTGGCCAACCGGGCGCGCAAGGCGGCCCTGCCCCAATGCCTCCCGATCCTTACGACCCCGACGACATTACCGACGACCGTCATCATCCATCCTCAACCCCCGGGCGCCGCCCGTCGCCTCCCCGACCCGGCACGGAGCCGGTAGAATATTGACGCCCGCTCAACAACCCAACGAATATCCAACTGCTTATCATGAACGAAACTCAGGCAATCTGGCTTATAATAACAATAGTGTCGCTGATGTTTTCGGCACTTTTCTCCGGCATCGAGATCGCTTTCGTCACCTCCGACAGGGTGCGCACCGAGCTTGACGTCAACCGCGGGGGACTGGTGTCGAGAGCGCTTAGCCTCTTCTACCGCCACTCTGAATTTTTCATCTCCACTATACTTGTGGGCAACAACATCATGCTCGTGATTTACGGTATGGGGTTCGCCCAACTTCTCGATCCGTCGCTCAAAGCGTGGTTTGACAACAACGAGAGTCTTGTGCTTGTAAGCCAGACGATAATCTCGACTCTGATAATACTCCTTACCGGAGAGTTCCTCCCGAAAACAATTTTCCGCATCAACCCTAACCGCTCGCTTAAAGTGTTCTCGCTCCCGATGGCGTTGATTTACTTTATCCTGTATCCGATTTCGTGGTTCTCGACATGGCTCTCCAAGATGCTCATGAAGATATGCGGGGTGAAGGCCGACAACACGGCTCACGGCTTGCTCTCGGTAGGCGATCTCAACGAATACATTGAGCGATCAATCGACGACGTTGAGGAGCAGAAACAGGAGGTAGAGAACGAGGTGAAGATTTTTCACAATGCGCTCGATTTCTCCACCACCCATCTCCGCGACTGCATGACTCCCCGAAATGAGATATTCGCCGTCGATGTGGACACGACCACCCGCGATGACCTTGTGAAGCTGTTCACCACTTCGGGCCGCTCTAAAATCCTTGTCTACAAAGATGATATCGATAATATCCTGGGTTATATCCACGTTTCTGAGCTGTTTCAGACCGACACCGACTGGCACGACCATATCAAAGAGGTGATTTTCGCACCCGAAACGGTGCTCGCCAATAAAATGATGCGCCGATTGCTTAGCGAAAAGCGCTCGATTGCCATCGTTGTTGACGAATTCGGCGGCACGGCAGGTATGGTGACTCTCGAGGATCTCGTTGAGGAGATACTTGGTGATATCCAGGACGAGCATGACCACTCCCGCCTCGTGGCGCGCCGCTTGCCCGACGGCTCTTTTGAATTCTCAGGCCGAGCCGAAATTGAGGCTATCAACGAGACCTACGACCTCGATATTCCGGAAGACGACGAGTATCAGACGCTCGCCGGATATATCCTTTTCGCCACCGGATCTATACCGGAAGAGGGCGACGTGATCAAGCTCGGAAATCTACGCTTTGAAATAATCAAGAAGTCGGCCACGCGACTCGAACTCATCACCGTCAGTCAGCTCCCTGCAGGCGAAGCCGACGATTAAACGATTGTAACTATGGCACGTATATACACGCGCACGGGCGACAACGGCACCACAGCGCTTGTCGACGGCACCCGGTTGAATAAAAATTCATCGCGCATTGAAGCTTACGGCACTGTCGATGAGCTGAATTCACTTATCGGCGCTGTCATAGCCTCGACCCCCATCGAGGACTCCGACCGCGAGATGCTCACTTCGATTCAAAATCGGCTTTTCGACATAGGCTCGTATCTCGCTGCGGGCAACGCTGAAATGTCGGCGCGGTTGCTCCCCTCTCTCGATGCCCCTATCGCTGATATGGAAATCGAAATAGACAGGCTCGACGCTTCACTGCCTCGCCACGACAAATTCATCCTGCCGCAAGGCGCTCCCTCGTGCGCCGCGGCCAATGTCGCCCGCGCTGTGGCCCGCCGCGCCGAGCGCCGTATCCTCGACTTCGCCGCTACTGATACGGTCGACCCCTCGGTGCTACGATATATCAATCGTCTCAGCGACTATCTTTTCGTGCTGTCGCGCCATTTCAACGCGATAGCCGGCATTGGGGAGATATTCTGGACACCCTGCTGAAACCAATAGCCGCGAAGCCGCTTTTTAGCCCCAAAATGGCTATATAGACAGCATTCGGGAAAAAAGTTTGCCCGAAATTTGATTAATTTGAAGATATTAGCTAATTTTGCAAAGTTTTTTCAGCTGACGCATCCAATGGGAAAATTCACGGAATATAAATTGCCTCTTAAAAGCATGCCTGTCGGTAGCCAAAAATTTGACTACAAGATTGGTAAGCAGTTCTTCGTCAATATGGAGAACAACGATGTGCGCAACGCCGACATCGATGTGGCTCTTACCGTCGAGCATCGCAATGACTTCTACGACCTTAACTTCCACGTTACGGGCGAAGTGACGGTTGCGTGCGACCGCTGTCTTGACGATCTCCAGATCCCGATTGACAATACCTATCACACGGTTGTCAAATATGGCGATGATTATGAGGACAATGACGAGTACATGGTCATTCCCGAAAGCGACAACTATCTCAACGTCGCCTATATGATCCACGACACTATCGTGCTCGCTATTCCGATCAAACACGTTCACCCGATGGGTAAATGTAACCGCTCGATGAGCGCCATACTCAAGAAGCATCGCGCCACATCTGCCAACCCCGAGGATGCCGAGCTCGAAAACGAGCTAATCGACGAGATGGACGACATGGATATGTCGGCTCCCGCTCCCGTCGACAACAGATGGGACAAACTCAAAGACTTCAACCCCGATAATTAAACTCGCTTCGCATAGCGATTCCACAATATTAAAAAATAACATAAAATCGTAATATAACAATGGCACATCCTAAAAGAAGACAATCTAAGACCCGCACCGCAAAGCGTCGTACTCATGACAAGGCTGCTATGCCTACACTCGCCGTTTGCCCAAACTGCGGCGCATGGCACGTATATCACTGCGTTTGCAACGAATGTGGATATTACCGCGGACATATCGTTATCGAAAAAACCGCTGCTGTTTAATTCACACGCAAGCCTCGGGCCTGCAACAAATTAATTAAATCGAAAACGTCACAATCTCCTCTTTCTCCTTGCCTAAGAGGGGATGTGTTTTCGTCTATCTACCACCCAATCAACCGAAATGATTAACGCTGCAATTTCGGGCATCGCTTCGTATCTGCCCGATGATATTCTTGACAACGAGATGTTGTCGAAAATGGTGGACACCAACGATGAGTGGATTACCACCCGCGTAGGCATTAAGGAGCGCCGTATCCTTCACGTAGAAGGCGCCGGCTCCTCTTACATGGGAGCTAAGGCTATCGAGAAGCTGATAGCAGAAACCGGGCTAAACCCCGACGACGTCGAGCTCGTGATCTGCGCTACCTCTAATCCCGACTACCGCTTCCCCTCCACCGCCTCTGTGATATGCGAGAAAGTAGGGCTCAAAAACGCTTACGGATACGACATTCAGGCTGCCTGCGCCGGCTTTATCGTTGCGCTCCAGGATGCCGCGGCTTACGTTAAGTCGGGTCTTCGTAAAAACGTTATCGTAGTCGCTGCCGAGAAAATGTCGTCGATGATCAACTACAACGACCGTTCAACCTGCGCTCTCTTCGGCGACGGCGCGGCTGCTGTGCTCGTCACTCCTACAGAGGAGGAAGTGGGCGTTCGCGATGCCGTGTTCCATGTCGACGGCTCAGGTGTCGATCATCTTGTGATGAAGGCAGGCGGCTCTGTTAAGCCTACCACTGTCGAGACGGTTCAGGCCGGTGAGAACTTCCTCTATCAGGAGGGTCGCCAGGTCTACAAGAACGCCGTAACCGATATGCTCACATCTTCGCTCGACATAATGAAGCGCAACAATCTTTCGGTTGAAGATGTGGATTACCTCGTGCCTCACCAGGCCAACCTCCGCATCATCGAGGCCGTTTCGTCGCGCGCCGGATTCCCCGAAGAGAAGGTGCTTGTTAATATCCAGCACGTGGGCAACACATCGGCCGCTTCAATTCCAATCTGCCTCGACGAGTACAAGAACACGCTCAAAAAGGGCGATAAGCTTATCCTTACAGCTTTCGGAGCAGGCTTCACCTGGGGCGCGCTCTACCTTATTTGGGCTATGTGATAAGCCCTGGTGATAACACTCCAGATTCGACACATTACAACATACCGACCCCGACCGATTTTTTACGGTTGGGGTTTTTTATACTCAACTTTTCCCTCAGGTTTTATGTTTATATTTAAGTAACGTAAAAAACATCAACAATCATGGAAGAAAAATTACAGCATAAAGCCGGTTTCGTGAATATCGTAGGCAACCCTAACGTGGGCAAATCGACTCTAATGAACGACCTCGTCGGAGAGCGCGTAAGTATAATCACCTCTAAAGCCCAGACCACCCGCCATCGCATCACTGGCATCGTCAACACCCCTGAATATCAGATCGTGTTCTCCGATACTCCCGGCGTGCTCTCCCCTAAGTATAAGTTGCAGGAAAGCATGCTCAACTTCTCCGAGGGCGCGCTTACCGACGCCGATATTCTCCTATACGTGACCGACGTGGTTGAAGACCCGACCAAAAATGCCGAGTTCCTTGCCCGTGTGGCTAAGGAAACTGTGCCTGTGCTCCTGGTAATAAATAAGATTGACCTCGTCAAGAGCCAGCAGGAGCTCGACGACCTTGTGCAGCGTTGGCGCGAACTTCTACCTAAGGCTGAAATTTTCCCGACCTCGGCGCGAGAGCATTTCAATGTCGACAATCTGATGCACCGTATCGTCGAGTTGCTTCCCCCCTCGCCCCCCTATTTCGGCAAAGACGCGCTTACTGATAAGCCCGCCCGATTCTTTGTCACCGAGATCATCCGCGAAAAAATCCTCTTGAACTACGATAAGGAAGTGCCATATTCGGCCGAAGTCATCGTGGAGAAATTTGAGGAAAAAGAACATTCGATTCATATCATGGCCGTCATCTACGTGGAGCGCGACACTCAGAAAGGTATCCTTATCGGCAAAGGCGGCTCTAAGCTGAAGAAAGTAGGCATGGAAGCGCGCAAGGATATCGAGAAATTCTTCGATAAGAGCGTCTATCTCGAAATGTTTGTCAAGGTCGAGCCTAACTGGCGTAACCGCGAGAATAAGCTTAAAGCATTCGGATATATTGAATAATATGGCGGCGCTCGCATAGCGGCGCTAAACATATAATTTGCAGATTTCACATTTTTAAGTTAAATTTGCATAACTAACACCTAACATTAGAAGTAATGTCGCAATTAGTAGCAATAGTGGGGCGCCCCAATGTGGGTAAATCCACCCTCTTCAACCGCTTGACCCAGAGCCGTACGGCCATCGTCGACGAGACCGCGGGCACCACCCGCGACCGCCAGTATGGCAAAGTTGACTGGACAGGCAAGGAATTTTCAATCGTCGACACCGGCGGTTGGGTAGTGAATTCCGAGGATATATTTGAAGGGGAAATAAATAAGCAGGTTCAGCTCGCGATAGAGCAGGCCGACGAAATCCTCTTTGTGGTCGATGCGATGAACGGCGTGACCGATCTCGACGATCACGTCGCTGAGATTCTTCGCAAATCGAAGAAGCCGGTCATTCTGGTCGCCAACAAGGTCGACTCCAACGATTGGCTCTATAACGTGCCAGAATTTTACAAACTCGGCCTTGGAGAGCCATATCCCGTGTCGGCCATGTCGGGCTTCGGCACCGGCGACCTCCTCGACGAGGTTGTCAAGAAACTCCCTGAGCCCAACGCCGACCAGGAAGAGGCGATCGAGGATATTCCCAAATTCGCTATCGTGGGCCGTCCTAACGCGGGCAAATCATCGATTATCAACGCGTTTATCGGCGAAGACCGCAACATAGTGACCGAAATCGCCGGAACAACCCGCGACAGCATCTATACCCGATACAATAAGTTCGGCTTCGACTTCTATCTGGTCGATACCGCAGGTATTCGTAAGAAAAACAAGGTGCACGAGGATATCGAGTACTACTCGGTGATTCGCTCGATACGCGCCATTGAGGCTTCCGACGTGTGCATCCTTATGATTGATGCCACCCGAGGCATTGAGTCGCAGGATGTGTCGATTTTCTCCCTCATTCAGAAGAACAAGAAGGGCCTCGTGGTGTGCGTCAATAAGTGGGATCTCGTTGAGGACAAGTCGCAGGAGGCGATCAAGACGATGGAAAAAGCCATTCGCTCTCGTTTTGCCCCGTTCACCGACTTCCCTATCATCTTCGGGTCGGCGCTTACCAAGCAGCGTATCTATAAAGTCATTGAGACCGCCGTTGAGGTTTATCAGAACCGTAAACGCACTATCCCTACCTCGCAGCTCAACAACAAGCTCCTGGAGGATATCGCTGCCTACCCCCCGCCATCCAACAAAGGCAAATTCGTCAAAATCAAGTATATCACCATGCTCAAAGGCGCGACCATCCCTACATTTATATTCTTCTGCAATCTCCCGCAGTGGGTTAAGGAGCCGTATCGCCGCTACCTTGAGAACAAGATTCGCGAGCATTGGGATTTTCACGGAACGCCTATCAACGTGTTCATGCGCGAGAAATAGCGTATAAACTTAGTCTGAAACATAAAAAAGAATTCAGCTTAGCGGCTCTTTCGTCTCTAAGCTGATTTCTTTTTCCTATATATCGGTGTGGCGCGCGAAGAAGCTCGACGGATGGAGGAATCGGTTAAGGAAGCTGAGATTCTCCTGAAGCAGCCTTTTCCCTTCGGCTTTGCTCCTGATGGAATTCATGGAGAGCGTCTTGGCCCATCCCTTATCGATGATGTATTGAATTACTTCGGGGTCGACCGAGTCGCCGAGCACGGCGGCGAATAGTTCGGTGGCGGATTCCTTAGTCTTTATGCGGTAAGGATTATCGCGGCTGGGTAACACTTCGGCGAGAAATTCCGAAATGTATAGATGCCCGTCGTCGAGAATATATACGAATATAGGCTGCGTGTCGTCGCTTTCATTGAGGAGCTGCTGATATTGCGGATTGTTTTTATCGCCCTTCTTAGGGGAAATCGCTTCGAGCAGGGTGCGCTTGCTCGCAAAGAATTTATGACGCTTTTTGCCGAAAGATTTGTAGTATTCTTCCTTGGTCACAGGCTTTTGTCCGTTCTCCTCTATCACAAAACCATACTCATCAATCTGTTTCGCCTCCTTTATCTTGCGCAGCGACGGAGCCTCGGTGCAAAATTCTGCCAAGCCGTTGATGTACCATTCATTGGGATAAAATTTTACGATTGACGTGACCACCCCCTCCGAGTCCTTTATATTTTTTTTGGCGGCGACCGATTCGGTGGCCACTTTGTAAATCTCGTCGGTATAGTCCTGGAGGTAAACGTGCTCCTTATCAGCGCCTTTGATGAGGAAAATATCGAAGTTTCGTGATTTGATGTCCAAAATCATGTCGGCAGTCGATTCGTGACCTGATGTGGATTTCATCATCGCCGCGAGCCACTGTTTGGGGTAAAGCGATAGCGGGCCGCAAACCATATCGAATACCGACACCACCGTGACGGCGTATTTAATCAATTCATTCTTTATGTTTTTGCCGAAATAACCCTTATTTTCCAAGCGCTCTTCTTCAAGAATATCTTCTATGTCAATCGGTGATAGCAGATAATTACGCGTAAGAATCCACTCCATCACAGAGCGATAGTGCAGAAATCGGGCGTAAGGCTCGCCGGGCACAATATCGATTACAACGTTAAGCATCTGGTTTATCGGCAGCTCCTCGAATAGGTCGTATAGCAGGGCGAATATGTCGATCGACAGTAACTGTATGGCCGGATTATGTGGATTCAGCAACGTCTCGGTTTCATTCGTTTGCTGGAAGAAACTCCAGATGATAAAGTTGACGTCATCTAAATTCACTTCACCCTCAACGTATTCTGTGCTGCTTTCAGGAAGAAAAATATCGGGGAAGAAAGGCAGGTCGCGATTGTATAGCTTGCGGCATAAATAAAGAAACGCTCGCCATGTGGGGCCCTCGCTTATCACATCTTCGAGATACATGGTTAATCTTACTGCCAAATCGCGAATGTCGCATTTCCTGGGTAAAAACTCTTCTTTATCTTTGAGCAAATCGAGTATTTCGTTGGCCGCATCGGCGTAATAGCGGTCGGTAGGGCATGAGCCGATCATTTTCGGGTGATAGTGCTGAATGTCGGCTGAGATGATTTTGCGATAATGACGATTTTGCATAAGTATGATTTTTTGCTAAGATACGATAAATCATCGGCCCGCGCAACCCCCGCGGCCTTTTTTTGCTCCGCGCACCGACCTTTCAGCCCGCTCGATTGTTTAGTTTATAATAACCGCGCTTTGCGCTTACTTAAAACCTTTTAAAAACTCTAAGTTATGAATAAAGCATTACTCCTATCGGCAGCCGCCGCGATCGCGCTCGCCGGCTGCACCGCTAATAAAGCTACCCAAAGCACCGCAACTACAACCAACGCCAAAACCGAACTCTCCGGAACATGGCGTCTAACCGCCTACGAAATCGGCGGCGGAACAGCGCAATTCGACCCCACGGCCGACTATACCCTCCAGTTCAACTCCCCCGAAACAACCTTCGGAATAACCACCGACTGCAACAATATCATCGGCTCGTATACCGTAACTCCGGGCGACACCATTCGCTTCACCGGCCTCGGCATGACTCGGATGGCATGTCCCGACCCCGTGGTCGAGCAAGCCATGTTAGGCATCCTCAGTTCTCCCGACGCCTACGCAATCCAGTCGGGAAACACTATCCGTGTCACCGCTCCCGCCGTCGGAGAAGCCTACTTCTCCAGGGCGCAGCAGTAATCGGCGTTGACGATTTTAAAAAATCTAAAACGTGACGATTTCTTTTGCTCATTTATAGAAATTTGCTAATTTTGCACAACTTTTTTCGGAATAAACGCTTCAGAATAATTCTTAAGCGCCGTAATAAATTGATTGACAAACCTATAAAAGCATAAACACCCATGTATTGGACACTTGAACTTGCATCAAAACTTGAGGATGCCCCCTGGCCCGCGACCAAAGACGAGCTCATCGACTACGCAATGCGCTCCGGCGCGCCCCTCGAAGTGATCGAGAACCTTCAGGAAATGGAAGACGAGGGCGAGACCTACGAATGTATCGAAGACATCTGGCCCGACTACCCCTCCAAAGAAGACTTCCTCTTCAACGAAGACGAGTATTAATTTACTGAGGGCAGATGAAATAAGTGCCTTTTTTAAGGCAAAGCATAAGCGATTGACAAGCGACTGATTAAAACTTGTCAATCGTTTTTTTAATTGATTACCCTAATATGTGCTGAAATGTTAATCAGCGCTTGGAGATAGACAATAAAAACGGTGCAAACTATTCCAATGTTTGCAAGATTGGAATAGTTTGGATCGTCTGAATAACCACGGCTCCGATCGGGATGCGTATTTGTAAAATATCCAAACATTCAGTAACTTTGTACATAGATGGCCTGCCGACCATCGAAACGATCAATCACTAATAACTCCCGGATAAATGTCTTTTTGGAATAGACTTATCGACACAATCAACCCATCCCCAAATCGACTCTATCATTCACAGAAACAGTCGTATGATTCGCCGCGCTATTGTTTTGTGGATGTAGAGATCGGATTGCAGGATAAAAAGATCCATGATATTGGGGCTATAAGATGGGATGGCGCTGTTTTTCATTCCGCCAACAAGCGGGAGTTTATGTCATTCATTAAAAATGTGGAGTTTGTCTGCGGACACAACATCATTAATCACGACGCGAAATATTTGTTTGGGGGCGCCGCTCACTCCTACAGATTGGTCGATACTCTGTTTTTGTCGCCGCTTTTGTTTCCAGAACGTCCCTATCATCGTTTAGTAAAGGACGACAAGCTTATAAGCGACCAAATGAACAATCCCGTCAATGATTGTGATAAAGCCCGGGATCTGTTAATGGACGAAATAGCTCGTTGGAAGGTCCTTCCCGACGCCAAGCGATTGATTTTCGCTACACTGCTCCGCAACCGCAACGAGTTTAAGGGATTCTTAGCTTTGGTTAATGCTGCAGTTGTGCCCTACGAATCTTTGCCTGAGCTGATTCGCTCTGAGTATAGTGACAACATTTGCCGGCATGCCGATATTGAAAATGCGATTCGGAAGTATCCTGTGGAGTTGGCATATGCCCTTTCACTAATAGACACTGCCGATTATCGGTCTATCACGCCCGCATGGGTTCTGCATAATTATCCTAATGTTGAGAATCTGGTGCTTCTTCTGCGTCACACAAAATGCGATCAGGGCTGCTCTTATTGCGACAAGGAGCTTGATGTGCATTATAATCTCAATCGTTTTTTCGGCTTTGACCAATTCCGCACCTATGATGGCGAGCCTCTGCAGGAGAATGCGGTCCGCGCGGCGGTCGAGCACAAATCATTATTGGCGATTTTCCCGACCGGAGGAGGTAAGTCACTGACCTTTCAACTGCCCGCTCTGATGGAAGGGCGTTCGGTGCATGGCCTTACGATTGTCATTTCGCCCCTGCAGTCTTTGATGAAGGACCAAGTTGACAATCTGATTGAAAGAGGAATTACCGACGCCGTCACCATTAATGGTTTGCTCGATCCGATTAGCCGTTCCGAGGCTATCCGGCAAGTGATGGAAGGGGATGTGTCGCTACTTTACATTTCGCCGGAGATGCTTCGGTCCAAGACGATAGAGAGAATATTGCTCGCACGCCATTTAGTGCGAATCGTGATAGACGAAGCGCATTGTTTCTCCTCATGGGGTCAAGACTTCAGGGTTGATTATCTTTATATCGGCAAATTTATTAGCGAATATCAAAAGAAGAAGAGGAGTTGTAAGGCAATACCGATTTCCTGTTTCACGGCCACAGCCAAGCAGAAGGTGATACAAGACATCTGCGATTACTTTAAGAGCACCCTCAATATCGACCTTCAGATATTTGCGTCATCGGCCTCGCGCAAGAATTTGCGATATTCAGTCATACATGTTGATACTGATGAAGATAAATATGTGAAATTACGGTCATTGATTACCGAGTCTTCGATGCCGACCATCGTATATGTGTCTCGAACCAAACGCACAACGCAATTGGCCGACAAACTCACCCGAGACGGATTCAAGGCTTTGCCATTCAATGGCAAAATGCCTGTCGAAGACAAGATCGCAAATCAGGAAGCGTTCATGTCCGATCGTGTGCGTATAATTGTGGCAACCTCGGCATTTGGAATGGGGGTTGACAAAAAAGACGTTGGATTGGTCATACATTACGATATTTCAGATTCGTTGGAAAATTACGTTCAGGAAGCCGGACGCGCCGGGCGCGACCAGCATCTCGAAGCCCGCTGTTATGTTTTATATAGCGATACCGATCTCGATAAACATTTTATCCTGCTCAACCAGACTAAACTCAGTATAAGCGAGATTCAACAGGTTTGGAAAGCCGTGAAAGATTTGACCCGACAGCGCATGCGTGTGTGCTGCTCCGCTTTGGAAATCGCGCGGCAGGCCGGTTGGGATGACTCGGTATCCGACATAGAGACGCGGGTGCGCACGGCCCTGGCCGCCCTTGAGCAGGCAGGCTATCTTGAGCGCGGCAACAATGTCCCGCATGTCTACGCCACCGGGATAACCGTCCAGAACATGGAGGAGGCCCGCAAGCGTATCACCGAGTCTTTGCTTTTTGAAAATGAAGATGTCGAGAAAGCGGTGCGCATTATTAAGTCGTTGATTTCGCGGAAGTATATCGCCAAAGCCCAGGATTCTGAAGCGGAATCGCGCATAGATTATCTGGCCGACATTTTAGGCCTGAACAAGAGCGAGGTGATATCGAGCGTGGAGCGTATGCGCCAGGAAGGTATTCTTGCTGATTCTAAAGACATCTCCGCTTATCTGCAGGATGCCGGCGAATCAGAGAATAAATCGAAGCGTCTTTTGGAGCGTTTCTCGAAACTCGAACGATACATACTAAATCACGTGTCGCATGAGAAACTTCGCGTCTCATACAAGCAGCTGAACGACAATGCGCAGAAAGAAGGCATCGAGACCGCGACCGAAAAAGATATTCGCACCCTATTGTATTTTCTTACAGTCAAAGGCTATACCTACAAGAAAGAGGAGGGAGCGCATAGCGTTGAGCTGTCGTGCACCGCGGATATGGCTTCGACTCTCAGAAGGTTTGAGAAGCGTTTGGAGATATGCCGGTTTACAATCGGCTGGTTATATAAACTCACGTCGCTGACAGCTGAATCCGAGTCTGATAAAAAAGATGTCAGGTTCTCTGTTGTGGAATTGCTGAATGACTTGAAAACTTCGGGAAACACCCTCATGGTGCCCATGACCGACGTGCGGTTGGAAGAAGTTGAGGAAGCGCTGCTTTATCTCTCAAAGATTAGAGCCCTGAAACTCGAAGGCGGTTTCCTTGTGCTCTACAACGCCATGGATATCCGCCGTATTAAAGATAATCGGTCGCGCTACAAACAGGAAGATTACCGTATGCTAAGCGAGTTTTACAAGCAAAAGATTCAGCAGATCCATATCGTTGGCGAATATGCCAATCTGATGGTGCGCGACTATAACGCGGCCTTGCAATACGTGTCTGATTATTTCCAGATGGATTATAAGCGGTTTATTTCAAAATATTTCAAGGGCGATCGGGTGCGCGAGATCGAGCGCAATGTTACTCCCGATAAATACAACCATATCTTCGGAGCCCTGTCTGAAAAGCAGATGGAGATAATATCCGACAAGGAATCGCGATGTATCGTTGTCGCGGCAGGCCCTGGTAGCGGTAAAACGCGTGTGTTGGTTCATAAACTCGCCTCATTGCTGTTGTTGGAGGATGTAAAGCATGAACAGCTGTTGATGCTGACGTTTTCGCGTGCGGCGGCGACCGAATTCAAGCAGCGACTCATGGAGCTTATCGGCAACGCCGCCCACTTTGTCGAGATAAAGACCTTCCATGCCTATTGTTTTGATCTGTTGGGCCGGATTGGTAGCCTTGATGACGTCAAGGATGTGGTGGTCAAGGCAACGCAAATGATCACAAACGGAGAGGTGGAGCCTAATCGTATAGCAAAGACGGTTCTGGTCATAGATGAGGCGCAAGATATGAGCCGCGACGAGTACGCGTTGATCCATGCTCTTATGTCGTTCAACGAGGAGATGCGGGTTATCGCGGTCGGCGATGATGACCAGAATATATTTGAGTTCCGTGGTTCAGACTCATGCTACATGACGCGGCTGTTAAAAGAGTCAGGGTCACGACTCGTTGAGATGACAGAGAACTACCGAAGTTCGCATCGTGTCGTTGATTTTGCCAATCAGCTTGTGAGCAGGATTTCCGGCCGTATGAAGACCGCTCGTATCATTTCAAAAAGTCAAAAGGAAGGTGCTGTCTATCTGCGCCATCATGTTTCCGACACGATGTATCAACCTCTTGTCGATGACTTGATAAAGCACCGTCGCGAAGGTTCAGTTTGCGTATTGACTCAGACCAATGAAGAGGCTGTCATTCTGGTCGCGTTGCTGCGCAAGCATGGATTGAACAGTAAGCTGGTGCAGAGTATGGATGGATTTCGGTTCTATAATATGGCCGAAGTTCGTATGTTCCTCAAACTGATTGATAATGGCGCGCATACGCCCGTTATTCCCGACGACGTATGGGAGAATGCCAAGCAAAAGACTTTCGCTTTGTATGCCGAGTCGTCGAGCCTTCCCTATCTGCAGCGCTGTCTTTCGGTGTTCGAGAAAACAAACAGATCAAAATACTTTACCGACTTTAAGGAGTTTATCTTTGAATCGTCGGTAGAGGATTTTTGCGACCTTTCAGGTGTCGATGTGGTGGTGTCTACTATCCACAAGGCCAAAGGGCGCGAATTCGACGACGTTTACATGCTCATTGCAAACCCTCGCGACATCGGCAGTGAAGTGATGCGCAGATATTATGTGGGGGCAACCAGGGCAAAAGAGCGTCTGTTCATCCATACAGACTCATCCTTTTTCGACCGTATGCCGGCTGATGAGCGTCTTGTCAGCCAAGAGCGGTACGGGATGCCTCAAGAGATTGTTTTGCAGTTATCTCATAGAGATGTCAACCTCGGATTCTTCAAAACGAGAAAGAACGAAATACTCGCCCTTAGAGCCGGTCAGACTCTTCGTTATGACAACGTCTATCTCTATGGGCGTGATAGCAATGTGGCTCTTGCGCGATTATCTCGAAAGATGCAGGAAGAATTGCGGACGTGGGCCGGAAAAAATTATCATGTGTCGTCTGCGTCCGTGCGGTTTATAGTGGCATGGCGCCCGAAAGACGCGGAGAAAGATGAAAAAGACCATGCGGTGTTGCTCGTAGACTTGACCCTCAGGAAGGAGGCATAATTGCCTCTTCAATCATATCGCAATTATATTGAATTATCATGAGGATTTAGAGATTTAATTCTCATTGGATTAATCGTCTTCAACAAAGAGATTTCCTCTCCGAACATTTATTATATTAGCCGTTGCAATAGTTAAATGCCTCATGCGGCTTAACACAGCATGAGGCATATTATATAATGGAGAATCGGCGGGTTAGGGATTACATCATTGCCTGAGCGGCCATGGCGGCAATTTTCTGGAGGCGCGCAAGCTGGGCTGCCGTCATCTCGCCTTCGAAGTTTTCGAGTTTATTGGAGAGAGATTCGGCCTTTTCGAGCAGCGAGGTATATTCAGTCATTGCGCTCATGTCGCCGCCCTGAGCTTTCTTGGCGAGCTTTATTGTCTGCTTCATGTAGTCTTCGTAGTCATCAAGCAGTTTGTCTACTTCGGCGCTTGATTTCGATTCAGTTACTTCGGGTTCGTCGTCATCGTAATCCTCGGCTGCGGGATCAACTGATTCGGTCTCGGGCTCGACTACGACATCCTCATATTCAGTGGCTTCCAATGCTGTTTCTTCCTGTTTCTTGGAACCGCATGATGCGAAAAGAATTGCAGCGGCTGCGATAAATGATAGTTTTAAGATTTTCATAAGTAATGTTATTAAAAATTAGTAATGATGTTGCCGCAAAGGTAATTAATTATTTTCTTCCCTCTGAAGTCCACTTTGTTCCATTTTCTGCGGTTGCTACCACTGTCTTGAATCGATTTTTGGAGGGGCTGTTTGGCTAAAACGTGTAGTTTGACTATTTTTGTGCCTGAAGAAAAAAGGTAATCTAAGAATATGACTTCGGTTGATGAAAACTCAGTGATGGAGCCGTTCGACAGTTCGGTGGCTGTGGGTGGACTGAAACTGCTTGGCGAACGGAATATGAACGTGTTCTGGCAGTTGACCCGGCATGGCCGCAAATTTTTCGTCAAGGGAGTTAATCCAAGGCATGGCGATACAGCCAGGGCCTTATCAGTGCTTAGAAAGGAGTATGATCTTGGGATGCGCTTGGAACACAGCGGCATAGTGCGATTTCTATCGCTCGAAACCATCCCCGGTGTGGGTGAGGCAATCCTCATGGAGTGGATTGAGGGCGTTTCGCTAACTGAATGGATGAGCAGCTACCCCTCGCGAAGCCGTCGGGTAAAGGTTGCCCGCGAAATTATTGAAGCCCTGTGCTACATGGCGCACAAAGGTGTGGCACACAGAGACCTGAAGCCTGACAATATCATGGTGCGCGACAGAGATGGGTCGGTGTGTCTGATTGATTTCGGGCATGGCGACAGCGACGATTTCGTTACTCATAAGCTGGCGGCAGGCACTACCCGTTTCGGCGCTCCCGAGCAAAAGAGCCATGCGTTTTCCGACGGTGCGGCCGATGTGTATGCGCTGGGGAAGATTCTTGAATTTCTGAGGTTATATGTTGTTTATCGCCCGGTAATCAAAGCCTGCCTGAACCAGAATCCCGCTGCGAGGCCTAAGATTGATGCGCTCCGACGGCGTTTCCGCCGCTGCGGCCTCATAGGCCGGATTTCCTTGCCGGTTGCGGCCGTTATATTGCTCATTGCTGTCTGCGGTTTTTTCGCGCTACAAACGGATGATAATGATGATAACGTGTCATTGCAGGAACCGACACTCGAAGCCGTGCAATCGGCGGCACATACGATTGACACACTTAAAGAAACAGTCACGGAAGAAGAAACAGTCATGGAAGAAGAAACAGTCGCAGAAAAAGAAATAGTCACAAAAGAAGAAATAGTCACGGAAGCTGCTAAACCAGTGCCGCCGGAGCATGACTACACAGCCGAAAAGGCTTACTATATTGCCCTCCGGCAAACAGATTCGCTGCTGAAGAACTACGACGCCGAGTTTCGCCGGATCCGGGAGGCAGACTATTCCGCCTTTCCCGGGCAGACAAAGCAGGAATTCTTTAACTTTACCGAAAAAACATTTGCGCAGGAGGGAGAGACATTCGGCAAGATATTGGCACAGATGGGCGATGAACTGAATGCGCTCGGAGTACCGGCACCGGAGATAACCGATTATCTGACCCGCCTGCATAATTATCATCGTGATGCCGTTGCAAAAGCCACTGGTTTATAGGTTTGCGTCAAAAGTGGAACAAAATGGAATTTCACTGATAGAAAAGATTATGTAATTTTACATGACTTTTAGAGTAACTGTGTTTAAAAATATTGAATAATGAGTTCGCATAAATTGTCACACAAGGTTTCACAGGAAGGCATCAACCACCTGCGCAGGTGTGTCGAGAACTACCTCGACCGCCGGATAGTGACCCCTGCCGACTACGATTACCTTTCGATGCAAATCAGTGAGCGGGTGCGCAAACAGGTGAGTACCACAACGTTGAAACGCGTGTGGGGGTATGTGTGCGACAAAGGCGAGGACTATAAACCCGGACGCTACACAGCCAGCGCACTTGCGGCTCTGGTGGGTTATAGAGACTATGAAGATTTCATCAGTGCATACAACGACGGGGAAATACAGTCGGCCGAATATTCGGGAGAAAGTCTGCCGGTGACAAATTTGCTGATGGGCGAGCGGGTTGAACTGCAGTGGATTCCCGAGCGGCGTTGTCTGCTCGAGTTTCTGGGCGGAAATCTGTTCAGGGTGCTCGAATCGCGGAACTCAAAGCTGATGGAGGCCGACCTTGTTGAATGTGCCATATTCGTACAACATGCGCCTGCATACTTCAGCCGTGTAATCCGCAACGGCTACCCGGGGGCGTGCTACATTGCTGGTTCCCGCACAGGCATCCGCTGGAAACTGATTGCCGCCGACGAAGCGCACTCGGCCGAATAGAACTATTTCATCCGCCGGAGCGTTATGGTAATAAAACACATTACTATGACAAGAAAAGAACTCACCGACACTATTGCCGCTAAAGTGGCCGAAGTCATCAACAATCCCCTGGCGTGGGGCGAAGACCCTCAGATAAGCGTTATACCGACAACCCTGCTCGTCGGCATTGAGCGTCATCGCGATGCCGAGCGCTCTATTGCCTTCAGCGACTACGCTATCGAGGCCGATGCAGCCGAAGATGGCGACTATTCGGAGGACGCTGCCGACTTCCAGTCAGCTTCCGACCCCGACCTCATCCCCGTAGGCACTCTGATCGACTATGCCGCCAAGGAACCCGATATGCGGAAAATCTCCCGGCTTGTCGACCAGTATATCCCCCAGCGCCAGGAAAACCTCTACGCCGAGTAAAACTGATATAGCAATATTACCATGAGAGTCAGCCCCGCATGAAAGCGAGTGCTGACTCTTTCGTCGTTAGGCCAGGTTTACGCAGCCTATCAAGGCGGAATTTCGGCAATATATAGCGGCGTGAGAACAAAGCTTATACTCGGTATGTTGTACATTCATATAATAATGCAAACTTCTTAACAAAATGAAAAAAATCGCCACCCTCGTGACCCTACTGTTCATCACGGTTTTCGCTTCAGTTGCAGCAAACAAAACGGCCCAGCGCAAGGCCGACTCGATTTACGAATCAGTTCAGCGCCAATACTCCCGCGGACAAATCTCGGCCGACAGCGTTGTCAACCTCAGCCTTTATCACAAAGTCTGGAGCCCGGCCCTCGCCGAGCGCTGCCTTAAGCTCCCCGCTAACGACGGCAACCTCCGGAGCGTCATGGAGCTTGGCGTGATTTACGCTTTCTCGCCCGAATTCTCCAACCGTCAGGCCGACGGCCTGAAACTTCTTGAGGCCGCGGCTTCCCATGGCTATAAAGAAGCCAACGAATATCTCGGGCTCTATTATTTCAATCATGGCGACTTCACCCGCGCCAAATCTTATTTCGACGCCGCCGGCACGTTGAAAAACGGATTCGCCTACACTGCCCTTGGCGCCATGTATCTCAACGGCAACGGCGTGACCGCCAATCCCGCTAAGGTGCGCGAGTCCTATCATCAGGCCGCGCTCAAGGGCTACCCCCGCGGTCAGGAGCTTTACGGCTTCAATCTGCGCACCACTACCGGGGGCGCTATCGACTATCCCGAGTCATTCTTCTGGCTCTACATAGCCGGCGATCTCGGCGAAGACGCGGCCCGCACGACCCTCTACCTCCCCCGCCGCAACCACGCTGCCCCGACCACCGAAGTGGGCCGCGACGCGCAGACCGCACTCACCTTCATCGAGGCCGCACAGCGAGGCAAGTCGATCAAAAACGAGCCTATCTATAAAGACGGCTTCCTGCGCGGCTTGAAAGACAAAGAGCGCGCCGCCGAGAAAGGCGACGATTGGGCGCGTTTCTACCTCGGTAGCATGAACTACAACGGCGACTTCCTCAATCAGAACTATGCGCAGACAATCCGCTACTACGAGCCGATTTCAAGCAACTGCCGCCTTCCCCGCGCCGTTCTCGCCCTCGTCAACGAGCGCCTTGCCCTGCTCTACCGCGAAGGCAAGGGCACGAAGGCCAATCCCTCTAAAGCCGAATACTATCTGCGCAAAGCCGCCCAGTGCGGCAGCCTCTCGGCCTATAAGTCGGTTGAAAACGTGCGTTGACCCCTGCCTCGGCTCTCAGTCTCCGATAATAGTGGCCACGATCTTTCGCGGGCCTCCGTAATCGCGAAATTCGCATAGATATATGCCTTGCCACGTGCCGAGGTTCAGCCTCCCGCCGCTTATCGGTATCACCGTCGACGGCCCTATCAGCGAAGCCTTCGCATGGGCCGGCATGTCGTCGTCTCCCTCCATCGTGTGTAGGTAATACGGCTCACGCTCCTTCACCAGCCTGTCAAATATACTCCTCATATCTGCTCTGACGTCCGGGTCCGCATTCTCGTTGATCGTCAGGGCAGCTGACGTATGCTTGATAAACAGGTTGACGATCCCCGCCTTAGGCAGCTGCGGCAGATGGCTCAGTATTTCAGCCGTCACCAGGTGAAAGCCCCGCGGCCTCGGCTGTAGCTTGAATTCTACTTGTGTGGTCATGTTTAGAAAGTTGTGATACGAATTATTTTCTGCGGCTAATTTACCGATTTTTTTTCGTCATCAGTTCGATTTCACCCCGCAAAAATCTTCCGCTCGCTGTTTTTTCCATGTTTCCTCGCGTGTAATTCGCGCTTTTTGGCTAATTTCGCGCTGAAATCTAATCACCTAAATTACCTATTTAACCTAAATCAATCATGAGAAAAGTTTTCAGTATGCTCTTTGCGGTGTGCGCCCTCCTTTCTGGCGTTTCATCCTGGGCTGCCGATTCTGCCGACGGACACATCACTGAGGTCCGCTCTTGGTCGCTCACCAACGGTAAGAATCACGCTAACGAAGTGACTAACTGCGACTATTGGTCTTCAGCCTCCAAAGGTCGTTACTCCCTGGCTAAGGCTTTGACCGACCAGGAACTCCCGTCTAACACCGGCGGCGCGCTTACCGGGCTCGACGGCCTCTATTTCACCGTAGGCTCTGGTGCCGTTTACGGCATCTCGCAGAATTTCTGCTTCCAAAACGGCTCAATGACAGTCCGTATCCCCGGTTGCGGCGTTAACGACGAGATTATAGTCGACTTCAGCGGCGCTGGCGGCGACGCTACGGTCACCTCTGACAATATCACCGGCGACCTCCTCGTCCCCTCCAACATCTCTAAGCAGTGCGACGACTCTAAGATCGCTACCCGCGTTAAGGAAAACGGCGATGTCGTTCTCAAAATGAGCTGTGGCAAAGGCTTCCGCCTCTATGGCATCACCGTCAACCCCTATATCGCGAAAGAGCGCCACTTCACTGACTTTAAGATCGACTTCACCACCGATCCCTATACAGTCGTGACTCCTGCCGACGGTGTCCTTCCCGAGGGCGTGACCGTCGACGGTACTTTCCACGACTCTCAGCACGGCTACAACTCCTCTACCGTGACCGTTCCTGTCGACGGCGCCGTGAAGATTACCTTTGGCAACTGCTCTTACAACGGCACCGGCGCCACTATCAAGATCGGCGATCAGGTGCTCGCTACTTTGCCCTGCAACGCCGACTGCGACGGCACCACCTCTTGGGTCTACAACAGCAACGACGATGCCGTCCTCACTATCGTGACCCCCTCTTATTGCCCCTCGCTCTCAGTTGAGGCTTGCGACTTCCTCCCCGACGTCAAAGTATCCTACTTCAATACCGACGGCAAACTCATCGGCGACGAAATGGTGCCCGGCGGCTCTCTCCTCGCTTATAAATACGGCGTTGCCGACGTGACCGTGCCCGACGGCTCCGCTTTCCGCGGATGGTTCGCCTCCTCTAAATCCACTGCCGAGAAGGTAGCCGAAGGCACCTCTCTGCAGTCCGACACCGAGCTTTACGCCCGCGCCACCAAGATCGAGGTTCCGACCTCTACCTCTCGTTTCGTTTACGACTTCACCAAGCCCTACTTCTACGTCGAGGATCACGAAGCTATCGAGATCGACGGCAAATACTACAACAACCACGGCTGGCTCATCTCTAAGGGCGGCACTATCAAGGTCAACGTCGCCGACAAGAGCTACATCTCTGTGGCTTGCTGCCAGTTCTCTGGCGAGTCTACCGCCGTTGTCACCGACGAGGCCGGCCAGAAAGTGGGCGAGTTCCCCATCAAAGCCGAGAGCGACGGCGAGGAGCAGACCATTCAGTATGACGGACAGGCCGGATGGCTTACAATCACCTTCCCCGAAGGCGCTTACATCCATGGCGTGACTATCGCCAACGTGGTCGACTTCGTTGCCTACGACGAGGCTTCGGGCTATTACGAGATTCCCGCAGGCGACGTCGCCAGCTTCCTCCTTGCCCTTAAGGCAGCCGCTTCGCAGGATGGCGCCAAAATCTTCCTCCCTAACGGCGTTTACGACCTCGGCACCACCACTCTTACCTCCATCTCCGGTAATAACATCTCTATCATCGGCGAGTCAATGGAAGGCACCGTGATCACCAACTGTCCTCCCGTCGACGCCGAGGGCATCAGCGTTACCGCCACTCTCCTCAACCGCTCTGAAAATCTCTACCTCCAGGATCTCACTATCCGCAACGCGATGCCCTTCGACGGCAAAGCCTTCGCCGGACGCGCCGTGACCATTCAGGATAAAGGCAAAAACACTATCTGCAAGAACGTTAGCCTTGAGTCGTATCAAGACACGTATTATAGCAACAACGCCTCAGCCTACTTCTACTTCGAGGATGGCGAAATCCACGGCGTGACCGACTACGTTTGCGGCGGCGGCGACGTCTACTTCAACCGCGTGAAATTCGTCAACGAGTCTGTCAAGAACGCTACCATCGCCGCTCCCAACGGCGCTAAGAAATACGGCTACGTCATGAACGACTGCACTATCGAGACCCTCTGTTCGCAGTTCAACTTCGGCCGCTCTTGGGGCTCATTCTCCGGCCTCGCTTGGCTCAACACTACTATCAACCAGCCCTCTAAGCTCGCCTCTTCGCGCTTCACCGTAGCCGGCATGAACTGCGCTGCCGACAAGTTCGTCGAGTACAACACTATGGACGCTACAGGCAAATGCATCTCTCCCGCCTCCAACGTCATCAACTTCACCCACTCTTCAGGCGACAAGAAGTACGAGACTATCCTCTCTGCCGATCAGGCAGCTGAATACGCTATCGAAAACGTGTTCCCCGACTGGAATCCCCTCGAAGCGACCGCTCAGGCCTCTTACGTTCAGGGCGAGAACCTCGCCGGCAACGTTTACCTCGTCGACGGCAAGATCTACGCCGGAGTCCTTCCCCGCGCAGCAGCCCTCAAAGTGCGTAAAGCCAATCCCCGCGGCGGCTTCGGCCCATTGGTTGAAGTGAGCGTTTCGGCTATCGACCAGATCGCTGCCGACAGCGACAACGTCATTTCCACCCAGTGCTTCAACCTTCAGGGTCTCCCCGTCAGCAATCCCTCCAACGGCGTTTTCATCGAGGTTAAGACCCTCGGCAACGGTGAGAAGATAGCTCAGAAAGTTGTTAAATAAGCGAGTATCTAATCGTACTTAACTGCATCTTTTACATCTGCAAAAGAGGGTGTGTCAATGCGCTTGCTGTTGATACACCCTCTTGATTTTTCCCTAAAGCGCCCATTTATTATCCCCCCCCTAATAGCCTCCTCAACAATGCTCAACCACGACCTATCGCATAAATACTAACAACGCTTAGTCGCGATGGCCAACACAGGGCTGATCTTCAACACCATGGCCCAACTCGAAGATTTTCTCGGCAACGGCTCGATACATACCAACGGCATACGTCGCTGTTACCCCAACTTCCCCCGTCTCCGGGGCCTCTACGTATATATAATAAATCTTGGCGGAAAACTTATTCAATGATTTTTCTAAAAAATCCATGTAACTCATTGATTTAATAAATTATTCATCATTTTTTCCGTAATTAAATTTTTTTTGGTGCCGTGGAAGCTCTGCCGAAGTCGGGCGGTTAGGAATGGGGTAGGGGTATGCTAAAGGCGCGGTTATCGGAGCAGGGGGAGGAGGGCGGCGAAGAGGCGGTCGCGGGCCGAGGGAGAGGTGACGGCTTCGAGGGGAATGCTGAGGGCGATGACGTTGCTGTCGCCCCGGCGGGTGGCTACGGCGGCTGCTTTGTCGGTGGCCTCGAAGCGGGCGAGTATCCGGCCCTGGCCTCGGGTCGAGGGGGTGAGGGCGTCGGGGGTGGCCACGGGGTAGAAGTCGGGGTTGGGCTCGGTGAGGAATTCGACGGCGGTTGAGGCGGGGGCGTCGAAGGTGACGCGGCCCGATGGGTTGGCGACTGTGCCGCCAAACTCTATTCCGAGCACTTCGGCGGCGAATAGCTTGTCGAGGGCGTGGATCGAGTCGGAGGAGAAGGCGTTGTCGTAGAGGTCGGTAGCGATAAATTCGCCGCTGACGAGGAGGTCGCCGCCGCGGTCGGTGTGGCTCCGGAGGGCTGTCTGGAGCTGATCGGGGAATGCTTTGAAGGCGTTGCGGGCGAGGTCGCGGGAGCGTCGGGTCTCGCGCTGTTTGCCTAAGATGAGGTCGATGATGTCGTTGCGGTAGGCCGCGGGGTCGGCAAGGTAGCCCTGAAGGGAGGCGGAGACGAATGAGTGGCCGGCGCGGAGTATCGACTCGCCGTGCAACTCGGTGTAGTCGAACGTGTTGCCTGCCACAGGCATGCCGTCGAAGTCGGTGTTGCTCGCTCCGTAGCCGGGGTCTTTGATGTCGTCGACCCAGGGGTGGGAGCGGGTGTAGTCGTACTGCGACCCGGCGTAGCCCACGTTGCGCTTGAAGGCCACTCCGTAGTCCTCTTGGTCGAGGAAGCCTCGCTCGTCGCCGTCGTCAAACCACGCGGGGGCCGACACTCGGGTGAATCCGTTGACTATCAGCACTTCCCCCTTGTCGCCCTTGCCTGCATAGCCGAGGCTGAGCTCTTCGGAAGGAAATGACACGCCGCCTTTGTTGCGGGCCACTATGCGAAATGAATATACGCGGCCCGGCTCGGCGGTGAACTGGTAGGAGGGTACCGAGGTCTCGGCAACGGGGCGGAAGGCTTCGTCGGGGCCGGAGCGCATCTCAACGATGTAGTCGTCTGGCCGGGCCGACGGCTCAAGGCGGTCTTTCGAGGGTTGCCACGACAGGAAGTAACGGCCGTCGCCTACTCTCTTGATAGCGAATGAGTTGACGGGGAGGGGCTGGACGGTGTATTTCTGCCCTGAGGTTTTGGCGAGGTATTTGAGGATGCCGACGTAGACGCCGCGGGCCACGTCGAAGCGGAATTGCGGATCCTGGCCGAGCATCATGTCCTGGAAGTTCTGGTGAGACAGCAGCTCAAGGAGCATTGACGGAACCTGCGGTATGCGGGCTTCGGCGTATTTGCCGTCGCGGATTTTGCGCTGAACCCAGTTGGCGTCGTGGTTGGAGCGGATGATGCGGGTGACGTTGCTGACCACGCTCTCGGCCAGGACTCGGTTGGTGGAGCGGCTACGGCCGTCACCGAGTGGGGTGCCCCGGTTGGTGGAGTAGATGCCGAGGGTGCCTACGTAGGTCGAGTCGGGCTCGTTGCCGGCGTCGGTGTGAAACGCGAATGATAGGTCGATCGGGATGTTGAGGCCGGGCTTGTCGGGGAGCATCCTGGAGCCGCCGGCGAGGTAATTGACCCAAAGGGGGCGACAGGTGAAATCGTCGGTGTAGTCGTCGGTGAACTGCGAGGGGGAGTAGATGGAGTCGGGGACACCGGCCCACTGGAGCCAGTAGCGGGCACCCTCGGCCCAGCGGGGGTAGCTGCTGACGGAGGGGCGTGCACCGTCGCGCCCACGCGCCACGTTGCCTATGCCGCCGCCTATCTTGACGGCGTCGGCTGTGACAACGCGCCCGGCGTTGGACTTGTCGGTGAGGTTGGAGATCTCAACTATTGGTTGCTTGGAGCGGCCGGCTGCGAGGGGAAATTCGCCGAGGCGTATCCATGTGCCGCCGCCCATGGTCTGGTCGACGGTGAACGTTTCCTTGCCGCGGAGGGAGTTGACGGTGTAGCGGACGGCGCGGGAGCTCTCGGGGAGCGAGGCGTAGGAGACGTAGATGGAGTAGGTGGCGGCCTGGGGGATGTCGGCGGTGTAGGCGGCGACGGAGGGCTTGGCTCCGTCGGCTACGGCCTGTACCTGACGCATGGAGCCTTCACGGAACGGATTGAGGCGGTCGGTCAGGTGATGGCGGGGCATTTTGAAGCCGCCGATAGAGTCGGGGGCGTCGGTCCACTTCATGGAGCCGTCGCGGTCGGAGTATCCGGCCGAGAGGTTGGAGTCGGCGTCGATGATGACTTCGATTTCGTTGGTGTCGCGCTCGCGGGGCGACATGACGTAAGCGCCGGCGTTTTCGAGCATCGGCATGAGGAGGTCGAGCACGTAGGTCGCGGTGTAGGTGTCCTCGATTGTCTGGTGAAGGTGGCAACGCTGCCAGAGCCAGCGGTTTTTGTTGATGTTGAAGTATTGCCCATGGCTGTTCCAGATGGCGATATTGCGGTCGGCGAGACCTTGCGAGGGGCGTTGGGTGCCGACTGGTGTAACTGGCGATTTGGCGAAGATAGGGAGAGATATAAATGCACACACGGCTATGGCCGCGGTTATTCTTGTGAGTGTTTTGGATGTCATTTTATGCTGTTGGAGTGTAGCCGGCCGGGGCGGTCGGCTTAGGAATGATGACAAAATTACGAAAAAAGCGGCTAACGGCCTGCCGCGAGAGTGTTAAGAATGTTAAACATGCGTTTGATTTAATTAGGCGGAATGGGTTGCGAGGCGGGTTTGATTCTCTTATAAATCAGTAGAAATAAACTAACTATTCGTCGCAAATATTTGGCTGCGGAGCGGGGATTAGCTATATTTGCGGAAAAGCAGCCACGCGATAATGAAACGTCTCTCTACATACAAGTATGACAACTTCGGTGGCACGAAATTCAACCAAAACGCACTCAACCGGCTGACAATGACGCAGACCGGCACGCCGACGGGCTACCTCGACAAGGATGGCGGGGTGCACAGCTTCGTGAAGGACTATCAGGGGAACGTGCGCCAGGTGATGAGCGAGAGCGGGGCGGTGGAGCAGGAGTCGCACTACTATCCCTACGGAATGCTGATGGGTGAGAGCGACGTGAACGGTAGCCGCGCCACGGCCAACCGCTACCGCTACGGTGGCAAGGAATACCTCCCCTCGTCGGGCCTCAACCTCTACGACTTCTCGGCGCGCTACCTCGACCCGGCGGGTTGCGGCTTCCTCTCGTCCGACCCCGTACTGGACAACTCGCACAGCATGAGCCAATTCGCGTTCTGCAACGCGAACCCGGTCATGTTCATCGACCCGACAGGCGAAAGCGCAGAAGTCGAGTATACAAAAGATGGAACAGCAATAGTGTCATCAAAATTATATTTTTACGGCACATATGCTAATGAGGAGTTATCAAGAAAAATAGCCGACGGAATCGCTTGCAACTGGAACGCCGCCAATGCGACGATTGTCCATGAGGGTAAGGAATATAAGGTGAAGTTTAGAATCACCTATGAGACGGTTTCGGAAGAGAAAGCAATAGAGCTGGCAAAGAACAACACATCGGCCAAGAACAATTTCGTAAGAATCGAAAAAGGGGAAAATCAAAGTTTTACATTCAGTGATCATGATTTAAACGGAGCAAATAGTATGTGGCTTGACATTTCAGACGATTTAGCCAATTCTAAAACTCCATCTCACGAATTTGGCCATTTGTTAGGCTTGGAACACCCTTATTTAGATTTGTCTGAAAGTTTAGAGAAACCATCTATAATGATTGGAAGAAATACAAAATATGGCCCTAATTGGTCAATATATACTAGTGAGCATGTGCGAGTAGTTAATCCAAATTCTCGTATTGTTACAGGACAAGATGTTCAAAAGGCAGCGTTCTATAGATGGGGGCAAGGAATAGTTAAATCTAAAAGATTTAATTATATAATTCCCAAGAATCCCTTTAAATGAACTAATAGTGTCAAAACATCAGGCACTTTTAATATCATATAATATTATAACTATGGTGGCAAGTAAAAAAATATTATTTTTTTGTTTTTTATTAAGTTGTATCGCATGTAATCATCATACGGAAATACGCAAGGAGACTAACGGAGCTGCCCAAGAAATGTCAGATGTTGCTTTACAAGAGTTAGATACACAAGATATCAAAGAAAAATGGAAGGCAGACTCAACCGGAACATTAGGATTTAGAAGTGCACGAGTTGCGCGAATTTTGATTGAACGATATGGTCTAGTTGGTAAAAGCATAAATGTTTTCGAACAATATTTTGGCACACCAGATGGAGTAATAGAGTTTGACAATGTTAATGAAGGAATCATATATACATACGAATTATGGACAGAGTCAGATGAAGATAAATACCCATTTCAAAGGATTTCAGAGGACCTCTATATTAGCTTTGATAGAGATGGAAACCTGAAACCCCTCACAAATCACGGAAGATCATTTATTCAATAGTAAGGCGCATAAACTGCGGCGTGGCCTTGACGGCATCAACCGCCGATACGACTACCTCTACGACTTCTCGGCGCGCTACCTCGACCCGGCGGGTTAATGAAGGTAGGAATCATGGCAAAGGGGAAATAATTGCCAATCCATCAGCGCTTCCCATATTTAGATAAATCACAAAAAATCAGAGGAAATGAATAGATTATTTGGTATATTTTTTGTTCTCATAACTTTGCTCACAACAGGAAGCTGTACATGTAAATATGATGTCATATCATACGATGTCGGTATATACGAGAGGTTTTTTCAAGAGGTCAGGAGCGAAAACAAATTCGATGGAAAGAATTTCTTCTATTATGCTGAAGAAGTAACGAGATTGCTAATCGTAGAAGAAAATGATTGTTTTGTTGCCAAAAGCTCATATTCTATTGGTGGAGAAAAATATACGGATATATATAAATTTAGTCTGCAGAACGGTCCGCTGTCAAATCTATTTGAATACGTTTATGAGAAACCGATTATATATCAATTTAGAGAAAATAATTTCATCGCATCACATGGTCTCATGGCTCTTGTTGACTCTGTTGGCAACATTAAACTTTTGGCAGAACCGCCAACCATTGCTCCCACACAAAAATATTATATAAAAGAAATATCACAAAGAAATTCCTTTAACGAGAGAGCAAAGAGTTTTAATTTTTGAACTAACTTTAAAAAAAGTATTAATCGGATGCGGGCTTGAACATATGATTGCCGAGCCATACAGGAATAAATCTCAGATTGACGATTTAAAAATAAATGACGGGGAGTAGGAGGCTGCTCCATGGAGGCAGGGGTGCTGGCGGGGGGTACAGGGGTTGTTTCTCTTTCGCGCGCCTGAAGACGCACGCTCCATATTTGTTTGTCACACGGCTGTTTGCGGAGGTTGCTTCATGGAGGCAGCCCTACTGGAGCCTGAAGACGCACGCTCCATATTCGGTTGCCACATAGCTGTTTGCGTTGATGGTTGGGGGAGGCTGCTCCATGGAAGCAGCCCTACTGTCCGAGGAATTCTAATCCGAAATGGTGGGGACGTTATGCGGGATAATTCGCTGCGGGGGTTGCGGTTGTCGCGTGGATTGGTTATATTTGCGGAAAAGCAGCCACGCGATAATGAAACGTTTTTCTACATATTGCGATCTCGATCGAGGCCAGTTAAAGCAATTTTGATATTATGCAAAGATTGAATCATAATACCAATAAGGGAAGTAAGAGATGTAAAATAGTTGGCCGACTATGTTTGATACTGTTATTTGCGGCTATGTCTTATTTTGATATTTACTCACAAGAAACAACGAATCTCGATACGGACAGAATTAATGAGATTTTAATGAAAGATGTGGTAAAGCCATATCTCGAAATAAATATATTGCCAAGAATCACTCTTGGCATAGAGAACGAGTGGGTGAGGTATGATAGTAGTATATACGGTAATTTAAAAACCTCCTATAAAAAGCCGGAGATAGCTGATTCTCTGAAAAACTCAATATTGGTAGTGGATATAAAAAAATACCATAACATCTATTTTATATATGGATGGAAGAATGACTCTCTAATAAGAGTAGCGAGTACTTTTAACCCGGAGGAACACGATAGCGGATGTGAAAAAATCGCAATTGGAAAATATTATGACATTTCACTTGAAGACTATTTTGACAGTCTTGGACGATTTGCGCCATTCACGAGTTCAAGCATACGATATTTCTCTTATACAAAAGATAGAGATGGGGAAATCGTATATATATTTCGTGAGCCGGAAATCGGTATTTTCACCATTTACGAATCCCCGGATTTAAACGGATTATATATACAAAAACGAGACTAATGAATTTCATATTGAATAGGCTTATTTTCATTAAAACTCGGAGGAGGGTATGGCAGAACCTCAAAAATCATAATACTTTCCCTAATAAAGCAATTGATTATCTGATTATTGCAAAATCTATTTTGTAAAAAATTGGAGTTCTGCAACATCCTCCATACTGGTGGAGGGAATCGAAACTGAAATTGTGGGGGCTATTTGCGGGATAATTGACGGCGGGGGTTGCGGTTGTCGCGGGGATTAGCTATATTTGCGGAAAAGCAGCCACGCGATAATGAAACGCCTCTCTACATAGCGAGTGCGGACTCCTTTCTTGACAACTCCCACGGCATTAGCCACCTCCATTCCCGTAATTTCCGAATTTATGAATAAATTATTAGTACAAACGAGTTTGCTTATTGTGGTTGTCTGCTCCATTATTAGCTGCTCACAATCAAAACAAGGGGCAGTCGAAAGAAATGGCATTAAACAAAGCATTGCACAGGAAAAGGAGACATTACACAAATTCGGCACCAAAGAGTTTTTTGATTCATTATCATTGAGATGGCGGGAGGATACTTGCGGATGTAAGTGGGATAGAAGTTATGATGTCGCAATGGAGCTTATAAAACACTACAAACTTCAAGGGAAAGATACCATTCAAGTATATGAGGTGTTAGGCCCCCCAAATAATGCTTCCCGAGATGACGAAGATATTATTTGGACATATTATTTGCAAGGTATTCAATTAGAAAAATGCTACCCGCGGGAAAGTCGTTCTTTGGATTTTGATAGTTTGGGTATTCTACGGTATCATCCTGATGGATATCTAGTGGCATTGCATGATTAACGCTCGCAGAAATGAATCAGACACCCATTAAGCCATTTTTCATTGGAACTAGATAATTTTGAGTTTAAAGAGAATAAAGCGTTGGCATTAAGACACAGGGTTGTTTCTCTTTCGCGGGGCTGAAGACGCGCGGTCGATGTTTGGTTGCCACACAACTGTTTGCGATGGTGGCTTGGGTGGCTGCTCCATGGATGCAGCCCTACTGTTCGAGGAATTCTAATCCGAAATGGAGGGGGACGTTATGCGGGATAATTGGCGGCGGGGGTTGCGGTTGTCGCGGGGATTAGCTATATTTGCGGAAAAGCAACCACGCGATAATGAAACGCATAACTACATATTGCGATCTCGATCGAGGCCAGTTAAAGCAATTTTGATATTATGCAAAGATTGAATCATAATACCAATAAGGGAAGTAAGAGATGTAAAATAGTTGGCCGACTATGTTTGATACTGTTATTTGCGGCTATGTCCTATTGTGATATTTACTCACAAGAAACAACGAGTCTCGATACGTACAGAATTAATGAGATTGTAATGAAAGATGTGGTCAAGCCTTATCTTGACAGGATTATATTACCTCCGGTGCGACTTAATATTGAAGGACACTACCCCCAAGTTGATTATAGTATTTATGGTAAATTAAGGGATCTTTATAAGAAACCAGAAATACCAGACTCGCTGAAAAATTTGATGTTTGTGGTTGATATTCAGAAGTATGATAATCAGTATTTAATCTATGGGTGGAGAAACGATAAACTGACAAGAGTAGTAAGTATATTTGATTCAAATAAACCCTATAAAGAATGTGAGAAAATCGAGATTGGTAACTATTATGATATTCCAACGATTGATTATTTTGCTACTCTGGGACCATGGGCTCCTTTTAACACCTTAGATATCCGTTACTACGCCTATGCTGAAGAAAACGGAAGGGTTACAACTATGTTTCTCGAACCTGAAATTGGTATTTATAAAATATATTTTTCCCCGGCACTTAATGGATTGTTTTTGTGCAAAGATTATAATTAATGTAATTTTTTCGCGGGGGTGAAGCAGGATGGTCGATGTTGGGGGCGGTAATCGGTTGATTATCAATGAAAAAAGGCTGCTACATGGAGCATCCCTACTGGCGGAGACACATCGCCTGCTTTTCTTTGGCATGCCAAAGGCAAGCTGCTACTGGCGGAGACACAATGCCTGATTCACTTTGGCATTAAAAGGAGAATTGGAAGAGGAGGTCGACGCGGTTGGCTGAGGCGTGGTCGCCGTTGACGTTGTGGCGGGAGCCGATGAGGTATTCGGCGCCTGTCTGCAGGCGCGGGGTCAGCTCCCAGAAGAGGGCCGCTGAGCCGTAGAGGCCGTAGCGGTAGTCGGTGGGGTCGACACGGTCTTTGGGATAGTAGCCGACGCGGCCTAAGGCGAGGGTGGCGTAGAGGTTGGGGCGGAAGTTGTATTTGGCTCCGACGTTGATGCCGAGGGCGAGCGGAGCGTAGAGACGGCCGGGGGCGCTAAGGTCGCTGACCATGTCGTAGGAGCCGATGGCGAGGTCGCCCATGTAGCTCTGATAGCCTTTGCCGCAGTTGGCTATGAAGTAGAGCGAGAGGGGGTTGACGGGGTATACGACGCCGCTGAGCTGCGCGCCCCAGCCAAGGGAGGTGTGCTGGCGCATGGTCAGCAGGTCGCGGTAGGCGAACGTGCGGAGGATAGCGGAGAGGCGGATATGCTCGCGGTGGCCCCAACCGTACTGGATGAAGGCGGCGAAGTCGGGGACGTAGTCTTTGAGTTTTTTGGTCATGACTCCGTCGGCGTCGATGTGGGATGATGGTAGCTCGACTGACCCGGCTACTGACCAGCCTTTACGCAGGTCGCGGAGGTAGCGTATGAGGAGGGTGGTATGGGATGTTTTGCCGTTCTGCCCGGCGCCGTCGATAGTGGGGGCTTCGGCCTGTGTGTCGGAGAATGTAGTGGCGGCCCAACCTACGGTGAAGTCTTTGAGGGTGACGTAGGCTTTCTTTAGCTTGAAGCCGACGTTGTCGGTGCCGGAGAAGTCGCACTGGATGAAGCCGACGATGTCGCCGATGACGGGATTACGGCCTACCATCTGCATGAAGAAGGCTGTGCCGCCGGGGGTGCCTCCCAGTCCGCGACGCTGGTCGGGGTTTTTGGGCACGGGTATCATGTAGGGGACGAATCCGTTGACCGGCACCGAGCCGCCGAAGTCGGCCCAACCGCGCATACGGACAGCTCCGCCGATGCCGAGGGCGAGCCTGCCGTCGCGGCTCATCAGCATGAAGTAGGGGGCGAGGGGGTCTTGAAATTGACGGAACTGGTCGACGTAGAAGAGCGATATGGCTTTCTCGATGGAGTCGGCGGGGGCTGTCGGGCCGTCGCCTACCATGATGAGTTGGTGGGTGGCTTTGAGCTGGGCTTCTTTGATTTCCTCGGCGGTCAGCTGATGGAGGGTGAGAGCGGGGGCGGGTATGGTGTCGGCGTGGGCGATCGCCGCGATGAGGGCGATGATTGAGCAAAGGATTTTTCGCATGGCAGGAAGCGGTGATTTTGGGTTTTATTGATTGGCGAGGAGGAGAGGTAGAGAGGGTTGGCCGGGAGGAAAGGGTTGACGGAGCAAAGGCTGCTCCATGGAGCAGCCCTGCTGATTGTCAGCGGTTTATGGATTGGTTTTCTTTGGCATGGGGGTGCTATTTTACTTCCTTGGCTTCGACGTCTTCGATTTTGCGCTCTTCGGGGTGAGAATCGGTGGAGGCGGGAGCGGCGAGGGGGGCGAGCGCTTTTTTGAGGTTGGCTTTGTAGTAGATGATGTTGAGGAACGAGGTGACGGCGAAGAGGATGAAGTCGATGCCGTAGATAAGGACGGCGGTAGCCTGATTCTCAGGGAGCTGCAGCGAGGGCATCATCACCATGACGACGGCCAAGACGATCATGACGACGGGGAGGGAGTAGAACCACATGGGGACCGTCACCGGCTTGAGGGCTTTGGCCATGAGCCATATCTGGTAGCAGCCTCCGAGGAAGGTGAAGAGGGCGAATATGTAGAAGAGGAGAGGACGGAAGAGGTCAGGAACGGCGAGCATTACTATGCCGAGGGCAGCCGCGCCGATCGAGCATACCCACCCTAAGGCGAGGTTGAGTCCCCCGCGGCGAGGTTTAGCGGTTTTGGACTCGGCTTCGGCGGCCTGCTCCGCCTTTTTGGCGCCCGCGGCTTTGGCACTCTCCTGAAATTGCCTGATCTCGGATGATTTGGCATGGGAGAGCATGACAGCGTTGATAGCGGCGAGGGCGATGAAGCCGCCGCCCGTGATGGTTATGACCCATTTCATGATGTCGTGTGAACGGCTGAGAAACGCGAAGGTGACGCCGATAGCAAGCACGATAATGTTGAAGAAGACGAGGCTGCGGAGTTTCATGTCGGTAAGAGCTGTTAAATGGTTTAAATAGTTGCTGTACTGTATAAACGCTTAAGGCGGACGGTAGTTCACGAGGTCATGAAATCTCCCCACGGATGGGGAGTTCCATAGTCTGGGCGATTTTTTTAGGGCTGAGGCCCATGCCGAGGAGATGCATGAGCTTTGTAATGGCGGCTTCGGAGGTCATATCGCCGCCCGAGATGGCCCCGGCGTCGCAGAGGCGGTTGCCTGAGTAGTAGCGACGGGCGTGCACGCCGCCGCTGACGCACTGGGTGACGTTGACTATGATGCGGCCGTCGGCCACGGCGTCGGCGATCGCGTCGTAGAACCACTGGGATGTCGGGGCGTTGCCGGCGCCGTAGGTGCGCAAGACGTAGGCTTTAACCCCGGGGGTCGCGAGCTGATGGCGGAGTATCGGCTCGGAGATGCCGGGGAAGAGCTCGATAAACATGACGTTGGTATCGAGATTGGTGATGGCCTGCATCGGGCCGCCCGGTTTCTGTCGCCACATGGCCTCGGGGTGAAACTCGATACCGAGGCCGATGTTGGCGAGAGGGGGATAGTTGTAGCTCTTGAAGGCGTTGAAATTGTCGGCCGATTTCTTAGTCGCGCGGTTGCCTCGCCATAGGTAATTCTCGAAAAGAATGGCGACTTCGCGGACCATCGGGAGGCCGTCGGCGGGATCCTCGGCGGCAGCGATCTGGAGAGCGGTTATGAGATTCTCCTCGCCGTCGGTGCGCACCTCTCCGATAGGCAGCTGCGACCCAGTGATGATTACCGGCTTATTGAGGTCGCGGAGCATGAAGGAGAGCGCCGAGGCGGTGTAGGCCATGGTGTCGGTGCCGTGAAGGACGACGAAGCCGTCGAATTCGTCGTAGTGGGCCTCGATCTTACGGGCGATTTCAGCCCAGTTAGAGGGCTGCATATCGGAGGAGTCGATCGGGGGGTCGAACTGGACGTGGGAGATGTCGAAATCGAGCATCTTGATTTTAGGCACGTTGTCGATCAGATGAGAGAAGTCGAATGGCCGCAGCGAGTGGGTGACAGGGTCTTCGATCATGCCGATTGTGCCGCCGGTGTATAAAATAAGGATGCGCTTTTTCATGATTTCGAGAGCAATAGAGGGGGATGAGGCGGGTTAAGAGATTTTGGCTCCGGGAGCGATGTCGGCCAAGGGGGAGATTACGGTCAAGGAGCCGTCGGGGTTGACAGCTGAGAGGATCATGCCGTTGGAAACCACGCCCTTAAGCTTGCGCGGGGGGAAGTTGGCTACGAAGCATACCTGCTTGCCGACGAGCTGGGCGGGGTCGTAGTATTTGGCTATGCCGCTGACGATTGTGCGGGGCTCGCCGGTGCCGTCGTCGATAGAGAAGCGGAGGAGCTTGTCGGCTTTAGGAACACGGTCGCACTCAATGACTTTGCCGACACGGAGGTCGAGCTTGAGGAATGTGTCGAAATCGACGTCGGCGGCCTGAGGCTCAGGCTTCCAGGCGTTGATTTTGTTTTCCTCCTTGATACGGCTCAGGCGGTCGAGCTGGGCCTGGATGGCGTCGTCCTCGATTTTGTCGAAGAGGAGCTCAGGCTCGTTGAGCTGAGTGCCGGCGGGGATGAGGTCGAAGTTGCCGAGCATATCCCACTTGATGTTTTCGAGCTTAAGCATAGCGCAAAGTTTCTTGCTCATGAATGGGAGGAACGGCTCGAAGGCTACGGCGAGGTTGGCGCAAATCTGGACGGCGAGGTAAAGGATAGTCTCGACGCGGGCCATGTCGGTCTTGGCGAGTTTCCACGGCTCGGTCTCCTGGAGGTAGCGGTTGCCGACGCGGGCGATCTCCATAGCCGATTTCAAGCCTTCGCGGAAGTGGAATGATGAGAGGTTGGAGGTCAGCGCGACGGCAGCCTGGCGAATCTCGGCCATAGCGGCCTCATCGACCTCGGTGAGCGGGCCGGGGGCGGGGAGCTTGCCTGAGAAGTATTTCTGAGTGAGGACGAGGGCTCGGTTGATGAAGTTGCCGAGCACGGCCACGAGCTCAGAGTTGTTGCGGGCCTGGAAATCGCGCCAGGTGAAGTCGTTGTCTTTGGTCTCGGGGGCGTTGGCGGTAAGCACATAGCGGAGCACGTCCTGCTTGCCGGGGAAGTCGCGGAGATATTCGTGGAGCCAGATGGCCCAGTTGCGCGAAGTGGATATTTTATCGCCCTCGAGGTTCATGAACTCGTTGGCGGGCACGTTGTCGGGGAGCTGGTAGCCGTCGCCGTAGGCCATGAGCATGGCGGGGAAGACGATGCAGTGGAACACGATGTTGTCTTTGCCGATAAAGTTGATGATACGTGTATCGGGGTCTTTCCACCATTTCTCCCATGAGTCGGGGAGGAGTTCTTTGGTATTGGATATGTAGCCGATAGGCGCGTCGAACCATACGTAGAGCACTTTGCCGTCGGCGCCCTCAACGGGCACGGGAACGCCCCAGTCGAGGTCGCGGCTGACGGCGCGGGGCTGCAGGCCGAGGTCGAGCCACGACTTGCACTGGCCGTAGACGTTGCCTCGCCACTCCTTATGGCCTTCGAGAATCCATTTTTCGAGGGCGGGCTGCCACTTGTCGAGGGGGAGATACCAATGCTTGGTCTCGCGGAGGACGGGAGTATTGCCGGTAATCGCGCTCTTAGGGTTGATGAGGTCGGTAGCGTTGAGCGATGTGCCGCATTTCTCGCACTGGTCGCCGTAGGCACCCTGGGCATGGCAGTGGGGGCACTCGCCTGTCACGTAGCGGTCGGCGAGAAATTGGTTGGCTTTCTCGTCGTAGAGCTGCATCGAGGTTTTCTCGACAAACTCGCCTTTGTCGTAGAGGTGGCGGAAGAACTCTGAGGCTGTTGCGGAGTGGATGTCGGAAGTTGTGCGCGAATATATGTCGAATGATATGCCGAGTTCCTCAAAAGAGTCTTTGATAATCTTATGGTAGCGGTCGACGACATCCTGGGGGGTGATACCCTCTTTTTTCGCTTTTATGGTGATAGGCACCCCGTGCTCGTCGGAACCACCGATCATAAGCACGTCGCGGCCCTGAAGACGCAGGAAGCGGGCGTAGATGTCGGCGGGAACGTAAACTCCGGCGAGGTGACCGATGTGCACGGGGCCGTTGGCGTAGGGGAGAGCAGTGGTGATAAGAGTGCGTTTAGGCTGATTCATATCTTGTAGATTACAGTATTAACGTTGAAAACGCAAAGATACGAAAAATAGCCGATTTGTAAAGCCGAAAAAGGGGGAAATATTCGCGCGCGATATCATGGAGGCGGAGAGGCAGCCGGGGAGGCGGGTCAGAATCCGCGGCGGAGGCGGGCCACGGGTATGCCCATGCGCTCGCGATATTTGGCCACGGTGCGTCGCGCGATGTTGAAGCCGCGGGCGTTGAGCATGGCGGTAATGGCCTCGTCGGTGGTAGGGGAATTCTTGTCTTCGGCGTCGATGATGCGGCGCATTTCGGCGGCAATCTGATGATAGGTGGTATCGTCGTCGTCGCTGGGGCGCTCGTTGAAGAAGAATTTCAAGGGATAGATACCGGCCACGGTCATGACGTATTTGGAGGCGGTCGCGCGCGAGATTACCGATAGGTTGTAGCCGGTAAGGGCGGCCACGTCTTTGAGAATCATGGGCTTGAGCTTAGACTCGTCGCCGGTGAAGAAGAAGTCGCGCTGAATGGAGGCAATGGCCGTCATGACGTTGAAGAGGGTTGACTGCCTCATCTTCAGCGTCTTGATGAAGGAGGAGGCTTCGTCGCGGCGGGAGCGGATGAAGGTCTGCGCCTCCTGGCGGCGACGCTCGGAGGCGTCGGGGGGGATGAGGGTGTCGTCGGTGAAGGTCTCGGAGACTGTAAGCTCGGGGATAGAGTTGAGGAGAGTCACTACGAGTGAATCGCCCTCGGGTTCGACCATGAATTCGGGCACGATGATACGGCCTGACTGCTCGAGGGCGGTGTCGCCATGCTGGTTGCCGGGCTTAGGGTTGAGCTTTGAAATCAGGGCAATCGCTTCCTTGACCTGGTCGTCGGTGACGTCCAACCGCTCGGCGAGGCGGTGGAAATGCTTTTTGGAGAAGAGGTCGAAATGGTGGTCGATAATGTCGGTCGCGAGATCGACCGCGGGTGATGGCTGTCGCCGTTTTAACTGCAGGAGAAGGCAGTCGCGGAGATCAGACGCGCCAATGCCGGGCGGGTCGAGTGAGCGGACTATGTCGCGGGCCTGCTCAAGTACCGTCAGGGGCATATCGACCCCGAGGTTGAAGGCGATGTCGTCGGCAATGTCGCGCAAGGGGCGGGTGAGATATCCGTTGGAGTCGAGATTGCCGATAATATGGTCGGCGGCTAAGCGCTGATCGGGTGTAAGGCTCAACTCGGCGAGCTGGTCGGTAAGGGTTTCGGCGAGGGTAGGCTCGTCATTGACCGCAATAGGCTCGTAGACAGGGTCGGAGGCCGATCGGTTTCGGGCATCAAGGATATAGGAAGGGGTCTCGTCGTCGTTGGCGTAGTCGGCTCGCTGAAGCTCGTCGGCCGATTCCGGAGCGATGTTCCGGTCGTCGGCTTCGAGAGCTGAGGATGAAGCGGGGGCATCGTCGGGCGCGGCTTCGAGAGCGGGCATATCTTCCACTGCCTGACGGACTTCGGCCTCAATCTCGGGGCCTGTCATCTCAAGCATTTTGACAAACTGCACCTGCAAGGGGGTGAGCCGCTGTTGCTGCCGCAGATCCTGCTGCTGTGAAAGATTATTGCGCATTGCAATCGCGAAGGTAGCTTTTTTATTCGTAAAAACGAATTATGTAGGGGCAAAGAAAGGGGCTTAGTCGCGAAAATTCGTTACCTTCGCGGACAATAATCTATGCGTATAATATTCAAGGAAGAACTATGAGAAGATATAGCTTTTTGATTATGGCCGCGGCAACGGCAATGGCCTGCGTGGCGCAGGAGGCGCCATTCGAGGTGAAGGAGGGGCTGTATGACGCCGAAGAGCCGTTCACGCTCGGCCTCGCGTATCCCGAAGGAGTAGAGACGTTCACTGTATTTGCCGCCGCCGACAGCACCGATCATTTCAGCAACGGGGCGGTGCTGACCGAATTCAAGGGGTCGCTCTACTGCATGTGGCAAAGCTGCGCCGACCATGAGGATTCGCCCGACACGTGGGTAGCTTATAGCCGAAGCGACGACCAAGGGGCGACCTGGACCGCTCCGATGGTGCTATGCCCGACCCTCGACAACGGATATTGCACCTCGGGAGGATGGATCGCGACACCCGACACGCTCGTCGCGTTCATCAACACCTGGCCCGCGGAGATAGAGCCGACAGGAGGCTTCACCCGGTATATGCTTAGCGCCGACGGAACGACATGGACCGCTCCGGCCGACGTGCTGATGGCCGACGGCAGCCGCATGGAGGGGGTGATAGAGCAGGATATGCGCCTGACCAGTGGGGGGAAGATGATGACCGCGGCGCACTTTCAGCCAGGACTTCACGCTTGCCCTATCTATACCGACAATAAGCTCGGAACCGACGGCTGGGTGAAAGGTGAATTCAAGTGGTCGGGCGGCGGAAAGCAGTCGCGAGAGCTGGAGCCGAGCCTCTACGAGAAGCGGAACGGCAACATCGTGATGATATTCCGTGACCAGAAGAGCACATTCCATAAACTCGCGGCAGAGAGCAGCGACGGGGGCAAAACCTGGAGCGAATCGGCGCTGACCGCTATGCCCGACGCGCGCACGAAGCAGTCGGCGGGTAATCTGCCCGACGGGACCGCGTATATGGTAGGCAACCCGGTGACGAACAAATTCCGCTATCCCCTTGTTGTGACATTAAGCGACGACGGGGAGACGTTTGACCGCGCGTATCTGCTGCGCGAGGGGGGCGACAAGATGCCCGACGTCACCTACAACGGCAACTATAAGCGCAAGGGTTACAGCTACCCGAAGTCGACAGTGGCGGGCGATTATCTCTATGTGGCCTACACGCTTAATAAGCAGGATGTGCAGGTAACCCGCATACCGCTGTCGTCGTTAAAGAGAAAGTGAGAAATATTGAATGAATTTAGTTTTATGAAAAATTACAAGTCTTTACTGCTGTCGCTGATGGCAATAGTGATGTTAACGGCTCTCAGCTCATGCGAGCCCGACAGATTTGACGAGCCTTATGATAACAACCCATATTACGGGCAGTGGTATGACTCGGTCAACAACGAGGTGTGGACGTTTTCCAACAACTACCTCGGAGGGAACAGCTTCGAGGGGTGGATCACGGGCTACGGCTACACCGACTATTTCAACTACACATACGATTACGACCGGCTATACATAGTGTACGAAGGGTCGCCGATGACCTATGTATATAATGTGGCGTTTGACCGCAATGGTTTCTGGATGTCGAATCGCGACGGCGCGATATATCTCCAGTGGCAACCATAGGCTCGTCAGCCGTCAGGCAGGTTTCGTCAATAAATCCGTTCTATTCATGGAAATAAGAACGGATTATTTTTTTTCGGGGGTCGGAGGTCGTAACTTTGCATTGTCAGTCGGCGGTAAGGCATCAAGAAAATGACCGTGATGACCGCCGCGCTCGTAACAATACACGGGTGACCGGACCCCCAGCCTATGAATTCATTTGACATCAGGATCCCGCGGGGTATTCGGCCACCCGTTCTCCATGAGCGGCCCGATACCCCGCGAAGTCCTTGAGAACCAGGCGTTAAGACAGGCTATGAGAACCAAGAAGGGGGCGATATTGTTATAAGTATGTAAGCGAGTAACGAAATTTCCGAGCCTCACTTATTGGAAATTACTGATAAGAAAACACACAAAAAATAACAAATAAAGACTATGAAAACAGAAATAAGACCCGGAAAAGTGATGAAAATATCGGAATTGGCCGGATATGACGACCTAAAAGTGACCACAACAAGCCTTCTTAGCAACGCGTCGGGCTCAATAACGCTTCTCGCGTTCAGACAGGGGCAGACGGTGGCGCAACATGCGGCTCCGGGCGACGTGATGATTATAGGTATTGAAGGTAAGGTGGAGTTCACGCTCGACACCGAGCGTCAGACAATCCACGAAGGGGATATGATGATCATGCGCAAAGGCACGCTCCACAGCGTGAAAGCCATATCCGACACCAAATTCCTGCTTGTGAAGATCAATGCGGAATAAGCGGGTAAAATAGGCATTACCCTAAGGTAAGAATAGAGAAGCGGTCGGGGCTGAGGCTCTCGGCCGCTTTAGCTATGTCGGCAGGCGTGAGCGAACGGAGAATGTCGGCGACGCGGTCGCGGGTGATCACTTCGCCTAAGAAGAGCATGGAGCGGGCCGCGCCGAGCACTGTCTGCTCGATCGAGGCGGAAGCGACGATTTGCTGGCCGAGATACTGGCGTCGGGCGGCGTTGAGGGCCCGGGGCGAGAGGGGCGTGTCGGCGATGCGGCGCAACTGGCCTTTAATGAGGCGCACGCAGCGGTCGCGGTCCTCGGGGTTGCTTCCGCAATAGATAGAGAGCAGGCCGACGTCGGAGTAAAGCGCCGTCGAGGAGTCGACGCTGTAGACGAGACCCCGCCGCTCGCGGAGGGCGACGTTGAGCCTCGAATTCATGCCGGGGCCGCCGAGAATGTTGTTCAGGAGCGAGAGGGCGTAGCGCTCAGGGGAGTAGATAGAGGGGATGATGGCTCCCATGAGGGTGTGGGCCTGGTGGTTGTCCTCGTCGTCGCGGCGCAGGTCGAAAGGCCGGGCGGGAAGCGAGTCGACGGGGTAGAGATGACTCACCTGATGGGTGGGTAGAGAGGCGAATTTGCTTTCGACAAGATGACGCACTTTAGCTACAGGGAGCGGCCCGCAATAGAAAAACACCATGTTGGGAGCCGAGTAGAAGCGGTCGATGAAGCCGCGGCAGGTGGCTGACCCGAAGGTTTCGAGGGTGGAGCGCGAACCCAGAATGTTGTGGCCCAAGGAGGTGCCGGCAAAGATAAGGTCGTCGAAGTCGTCGAATACGGCTTCGCTCGGGGTGTCGAGATAGGAGTCGATTTCCTCGGCCACGACCTCGCGCTCCTTGTCGAGCTCTGAATCGGGGAAGCGGGAGTTGAGGATTAAGTCGGCTATGAGATCGACCGCTCTGGCGAAAAAGCCTTGCGGAACGACGGAGTAGACGTAGGTCTCCTCTTTGGTCGTATAGGCGTTTAGCTCGCCGCCTACGGCTTCGAGATGATTGATAATGCGCGAGGCCGAGCGGTTGTCGGTGCCTTTGAATATGGTGTGCTCCACGAAATGGGCCAGGCCATACTCGGCGGGGAGCTCGTCGCGGCTCCCGGCTCTGACGGCCACGCCGCAGTATTCCACCCGCAAGGGGCGGTCGATATGCACCACTCTCAATCCGTTGTCAAGGCAATATGTTTCCAAGTCAGGTAGAATTTATGCTGTATGGCCTATTTGTTAAAGTGTCCGTCGGCTTCGAGGAGAGCGAGGAGGCGGGGGAGGGCCTGGTCGGAAGGGATGTTGCGCTCGATGCACTCCTTGCCGCGGTAAAGGCTGACGCGTCCCACTCCGGCGCCGATATAGCCGTAGTCAGCGTCGGCCATTTCGCCGGGGCCATTTACGATACACCCCATCACGCCGATCTTGAGGTGGGGGAGATGAGAAGTGGCGGCTTTGATTTCGTTGACCGTCTTCTGGAGGTCGAACATGGTGCGTCCGCATCCGGGACAGGAGATATACTCCGTGCGGGTGAAGCGCAGGCGCGCGGCCTGGAGTATAGAGAGCTCAAGGGGTGCTGCCTGCTCGGGGGTCAGAGAGTCAGCTTCGAGCCAGATAGCGTCGTGAAGGCCGCTGTTGAGCAGCAAGGCCCCGAAATCGGCCGAAGCGTAGATGGTGAGGTCGTCGGCATTGATGCCGTCGTATTTCAAGTGGGAGATAATCGGATTGGAGACTCCTGCGGCTGTCAGTATATGCGCGGCCGACTGGATGGCGGCTGCTTGGTTGGGATTAGAAGATCGGAGGGCGAGGATTTTGTCGGGATTAGCGACGGCAAGAGCTATTAGTTCGCCGCTCGGTAAGTCGGCGTCAACGCTCAGAATCGGCAGGGAAGCGAGGTTGTCGGCATGGAACGCTTTTGGCGTTTTGCCACCCCCTACGCCGTCGATTTCCGATGATTTTCTGCGCTCGGGGGCGACTGGGTTGAAGCCGGGATAGGGGGCGGAGGCTTCGGTCGGCTCTGCTGTGGCCATAGAGTTGACGTAGTCGACCAGGCGGCGGGCCACGGGTATTTCAGCCTCAGGCTCCTCGCTGAGCGACACGCGGATTGTGTCGCCTACTCCCTGGTGGAGCAAAGCGCCGATGCCGAGGGCCGACTTTACGCGGCCGTCTTCGCCGTTTCCGGCCTCGGTAACGCCGAGGTGGAGCGGAAAATTCATGTTTTCCTTCTCCATGGCGTCGACAAGCAGCCGTACCGTGGTGGTCATGACAACGGTGTTGGAAGCCTTGATAGAGATGACGACGTTGGGAAAATCGTGCTTTACGAAGACGCGTAGAAACTCCATCGCGCTCTCGACCATACCGGCGGGGGTGTCGCCGTAGCGGCTCATGATGCGGTCGGAGAGCGAGCCGTGGTTGACGCCGATGCGTATGGCCGTGTGGTTGGCCTTGCAGAGGTCGATGAAGGGAACGAGAGCGTCCTCGATTCGCTGGAGCTCGCGCTGATACTCCTCGTCGGTGAACCGGAGCTTGACGAACGTGCGCCCAGGGTCGACGAAATTGCCGGGATTGATGCGCACTTTCTCTACCTTAGTGGCCGCGGCATAGGCGGCTTTGGGGTTGAAATGGATGTCGGCGACAAGGGGGGCGGAGAAGCCGCGCCTGCGGAGTTTTTCGCGGATAAGGCCCATGCAGTCGGCTTCGATCACGCCCTGAGCGGTAAGGCGCACATATTCGCCTCCGGCCTCGATAATGCGCTCGGCCTGAGCGGCCGAGGCTTCGATGTCGCGGGTGGAGGTGGATGTCATTGACTGTATGCGTATCGGCTCATCGCCGCCGAGGGGAGTCGAGCCGATTTCAACTTTAGCCGACTTGCGGCGCTTATAATCGAATATTCCCAATGTGAGGTCAGATTTTGTATTTGTAGTCGAGAGTGGCGAGCTCCTCGTTGGCCTTCACGATCTTGTCGCGGAGGTGAGCGCGGTATTCATCGTAAGCGGCTTTGACCGAGGAATTTGATAGCGCGATGATCTGCACGGCGAGGATGGCGGCGTTCATGGCGCCGTTGATGCCGACGGTGGCCACGGGTATGCCCGGAGGCATCTGCACGATAGAGAGAAGCGCGTCTTTGCCCTCAAGGGTCGCGGCGAGAGGCACTCCGATAACAGGCAGAGGGGTCTGGGCGGCGATCACGCCGGGAAGGGCGGCGGCCATTCCGGCGGCGGCGATGATAACCTTTACGCCGCGGGCCTCGGCGTTTTCGGCAAATCGGGTCACTTCGAGGGGAGTGCGGTGGGCCGAGAGCGCGTTCATTTCAAACGGAACGCCCATCTGCTCAAGGAAGTCGGCGGCTTTTTTCACGACCGGGAGGTCGCTCATGCTGCCCATTATAATGCTTACTAAGGGGGTCATATGTTAAGATTTGTTAGAAGAAAAGACACTTTTAAAGAGTCGTCAGAAGGCCAATTCGAGGAGGGTGATCCATAAGGCGCCGTTGACAAATCCGGCCACGATTTGGGCGAGGGTGTGCTTGCCGAGAATAAGGCGCGCGGTGCATACCGCTCCGGCGAGGATGATAGTGACGATCATCAGCGCGGGGCTGTGAAACACCACGAAGTGGTTGTAATAGAGCATGAACACGAAGGCGCAAAGCCCGCCCATGCCTGTGGCGTGGCCCGAGATTTTCCACTTAAAGCTAACTAAAGCGGTGACAGCCACTGCGATAGCCGCCGCGACCATGAATCCCCACATCCACCAGGGTGAATGGATGCTGAACAGATAGAACAGCGAGGCGATATAGCAGACGAGGGCGACGGCCAGCGGCACAATGCGCTCGCGGCGGTCGTTAAGCCCCGGGTCCTGAATCTTTTTAGCGCGCCATAGCAGGAAAATAGACAGCGCGGGGAGCAATCCCGTCAGCGCGAACACGATCGCCGTTACCATTATCTTGACTCCCAGCGGTATGCTCGACAGGGCCATATACGTGGCCGCGAACGAGATAACGATACCATACGTAGGCATAAGCAGGGGGGAGAAGATGCGGGAAAGCGTTTTGGAGATTATATCGATAGCTTTCATTGATGTCATTGATGAAGAGTGTTGCTGAAAAAAATACCTACTTTCTTTTCTCCGCGAAGTTAATGATTTTTTGTCAAACAATCTCTAAAAGAAAGCCGGCAAAGATTAATGGAATATATAGAAGCGACTGCCCTTTTTGTAAAAATTAACAAAGGGGGGTTGAAATGTGGTGTTTATTTCCGCTTAAGATAGGTTAAAATTAAAAAAAACTCCGTAAATTTGCAAACAAAATAAGACCACTCCCGGTTAGGGATTTAGCTTCAGGCCGAGGAAATGGCCGACAATCGCAGACAAAACCACAAACACAATATACAATTTCTAACATTAAACATCAATGAGCAACAAGATTGATTTAACTCAGTACGGTATCACCGGCACTCCCGAGATCATCCACAACCCCTCTTGGGATCAGCTTTTCATCGACGAGGTTAACCCCGAACTCACCGGCTACGAAAAAGGCCAGGAGTCAGAGCTCGGCGCAGTTAACGTAATGACAGGCATTTACACCGGTCGCTCCCCTAAAGATAAATTCTTCGTTGAGGACGAAATCTCTAAAAACACTATCTGGTGGACTACTGACGAATACAAGAACGACAACAAGCCCATCACTCCCAAAACATGGGACGCCCTCAAGGAAATCGCCGACAAGGAGCTTTCCAACAAGCCCCTCTATGTGGTTGACGCATTCTGCGGCACCAACAAGGACACCCGTCTCGCTGTTCGCTTCATCGTTGAGGTGGCATGGCAGGCTCACTTCGTGACCAACATGTTCGTTCGCCCCACCGAGGAAGAACTCGCCAACTTCACTCCCGACTTCGTTGTGCTCAACGCTTCGAAGGCTAAGGTTGAGAACTGGAAAGAACTCGGCATCAACTCTGAGACTTGCGTAGCGTTCAACCTCACTCAGCGCATGCAGATCATCATCAACACCTGGTATGGCGGCGAGATGAAGAAAGGTATGTTCTCAATCATGAACTACTACCTCCCCCTCAAGGGCCTCGCTTCAATGCACTGCTCGGCCAACACCGACATGAACGGCGAGAACACCGCTATCTTCTTCGGCCTCTCTGGCACCGGTAAAACCACTCTCTCGACCGACCCCAAACGTCTCCTTATCGGCGACGACGAGCACGGCTGGGATGACAACGGCGTATTCAACTTCGAAGGTGGCTGCTACGCTAAGGTTATCAACCTCGACAAGGATTCAGAGCCCGATATCTACAACGCTATCCGTCGCAACGCTCTCCTTGAGAACGTTACCCTCGACAAAGACGGCAAGATCGACTTCGCCGACAAGAGCGTGACTGAGAACACCCGCGTATCTTATCCTATCGACCACATCGAGA
>CAZJBM010000009.1:64542-76189 GCA_964544595.1 uncultured Barnesiella sp. | reverse complement strand
ACAGTATGGGGACCGATACACGGAACGATGGCATATATAGGAATTCGTTTCAATTATGGTCGCCTTTAAACCCACAACTCATAACTTTTGCATGTAAAAGTTTAATAATTCTCATCAATAAGCAAGTATCGAAAATTAGTTTATACCAATCTTCAGCTTGCTATCGCGATCTTTGATTTTGCTCATCGGTCATTATGGAACCCCATAACTCCCTCTTCGCAAAATCAAATCTCACTAAAATCAATCTCGAATCTTAATATTAACTAATTTACGATACTTACTTATGAAGAAACAGATTTTATCCATTCTTGCTTTAACAATCGCAATCGTCAGCAACGCTGCCGACATCAAGACACTGCAAGTCACCACCGAGCCGAAAATGGCATGCAACAACTGCGAAAACAAGATCAAGAAAAATCTCCGGTTTGAAAAAGGAATTAAAGAGATTAAGACAGACCGTGAGAACCAAGTCGTTACCATTATTTATGATGCTGAAAAAACAGATCATGGCAAGATTGTGGAAGCTTTCGGTAAAATCAAGTATAATGTCACTATACTTGATGAAGCGGCAACCCAGTGTTCCGACAAGAATAATTCAAAATGCAGCAAAGATAAAAATTGCTGTGGGAAAGCGCACAATGACAAATGATTCTTTCACTGTCAACATCTGTTGAGAAAAAAACATAAATTTTATAAGTCGTATAAGTTTTTTTCATATTTGCGGGGATTTGATTAATTTTGCATATCGATTAAAAGCAAACACAGATGAAAAGATATAAATTACTGTTAACCTCGGCCTGCCTTAGCGCGGCCGCCCTCTACGGAGAAGCCCCGGCGGGGTACTACTCGACATGCGAAGGCTTCGGGGGCCAAACCCTCATCACGAAACTCAGCGGCGTGATCGCCTCACACACCACCGTAAGCTACGACGGGCTCTGGGAGGTGTACAACACATCGGACATCGACTCCGACGGCAAAATCTGGGACATGTATTCGACGAAGCGTTGGGTCGTAGGCAAGGAGCACTGCGGCAACTACTCGCTTGTGGGCGACTGCATTAACCGCGAGCACTCGTTTCCGAAAAGCTGGTTTAACAACAAGTCGCCGATGAACAGCGACGCCTTCCACGTCTATCCCACCGACGGCAAGGTCAACGGGCAGCGAAGCAACTACCCCTACGGCGAATGCAGCGGGGGGTCGAGCCTTCCGGCCAACGGCTCGGTGAAACCGCTCGGGCGCTTAGGGGCGTCGACGTTTCCGGGCTACTCGGGGACGGTGTTTGAGCCGGCCGACGAGTACAAGGGGGACTTCGCGCGCTCATATTTCTACATGGCGACGTGCTACAACTCGCAGGTCAAATCGTGGAGCTGCGATATGCTCGACGGCAACTCCTACCCGGCGTTCAAGCAATGGGCAGTAGAGCTGCTGCTCAAATGGCACCGCCAGGACCCGGTAAGCCAAAAGGAGATAGACCGCAACGAGGCGGTGTACAAACATCAGCGTAACCGCAACCCCTATATCGACCACCCAGAGCTGGCCGAATACGTATGGGGCGACAAGAAGGCCGAGAAGTGGTATGCCAACGGCAGCCCCACCCCGTCGCTCTTCGCTCCGGCCAACGGCTCGGACCTCGATTTCGGCATAGTGGCGACGAACTACACCCTGTCGCGCTCGATATCGGTAAACGGCTCCAACCTGACGCAGCCGCTCACCGTCACGGTAAGCTCTCCGGACTTCAAACTGTCGACCACGACCATCACGGCCGCGCAGGCCAACGGGGGCACCTCATTCTCGCTGACCGTCAACACTCCCACGGCAGGCATGAAAACGGCTACGGTGACTATCGCGAGCAGCGAGGTCAAGACCACCATCAACGTGACGGCCGAGGCGATCGACGGCATCCCGGCCCTGGCAGCCGAGAATGTCGACATCGACGGCTTCACGGCTCGCTGGATGAGCTTAGGCGACAGCGAGACATATACCCTCAACGTGATGAAGGATGGAGCGAGCATCGCCGGCTATCCCCGCGAGGTAAACGCGGAGAATGAGGAATATGCCGTGGAAGGGCTCGACGAGTCGACAACCTATACCTATCAGCTCACCTCGGCCGAGCGCGTCTCGAACGTAGTGACCGTCACCACGGCTACCCCAATGCCGTCGATACAATATGTAGGGAGCGACGAAATCACCATTTCCGCGGCGATCGACATCGCCAGCGAGCCGGTGGAGATATGGCTTTACCACGAATATCTCGACGCGCCTATCACCATATCGGTCGACGCGCCATTCGAGGTGTCGACCGACATGTCGAACTGGAGCCGCACGCTGACCATGGCCGAGGAGGAGGAGCGTTTCTACATACGCCTCGCCGCTTCGGCCTCGGGCAACTACGAGACATTCATCCAACTCACCGCGGGCGACTACATCCATGACGACGGCCACGCGACGGCTACTGTCCGCGACGACTCAACGCCCTGGTTCATAGAGGACTTCGAGCTTGCCGGAGAGGGAAAATATGACAGCTACAGCGTAGGCTCATACTCAGGGGCCAACATGGAATGGGCGCTCACCGACGCCGGAATCTGGGCATCGGACCCCGACAAGAACGGCAAATACTCGCTGCGCTTAGGGAAGACCTCGGGGAGCGCGGTAGAGTCGAAGACGGCGAAGCCCGACGGCATAGGCACCGTTAGCTTCTACGGCAACCGCTGGAGCGCGTCGGACGGCGACGTGACGCTGAGCTTCGAGTATTCGGCCGACGGCTCGGCATGGACCAAAGCGGGGAGCGTAACGCTCGCGTCAGACGAGTTCAAGCAATATACGCTGACCGTTAACCAACCAGGGGCCAATTACATACGCCTGGCGCAGACGGCCGGCAAGCGCGGCAATATCGACGACATCACCATAAGCGACTACAAGACGAGCGGGGTCGAGGCGATCGACTCCTACCACACGTGGACGGCCTACAGCGTCGGGGGCAATCTCGTGATCGAGAATCAGGGCCCGGCGCGAGTCTTCGCCGTCTACAGCATCGACGGCACGACAATGTTCGAGGGCACGGTAGGCTCGACCATATCGATTTCGCTGCCCTCCGACCTCTACATCGCTACCGACAACGAGGACGCCCGCCGAGTTGTAGTTAAGTAACGGCTGCTAAGGGTATGGCCTCCCAAACGACAACGACCGGACGCAAGGCGCGGTGGCTCCGGAGAGCCGCCGCCATGATATGCACCGTATCGCTCACCTACGCCATCGTGGGCGCCGGGGGGGCCATGGCCATATATTTCGACTGGATAACGCATCTGGAGGTCGCGGCCACGGCGACGGTGTCGACGCTGATACTGCTGGCCTTCTGGGTGGCGTTCACGTTGATGTTCGGCCGTGTCTACTGCTCGGTAATCTGCCCGATGGGGGTAGTGATGGACGCTTGCGCCCGGCTTCCGCGCCTTGGGCGGAGGGCCATCATCAAGAAGCCCTACCACTATGAGAGCCCCAACAATCAGCTGCGCTACACATGGCTGGCGCTTGTTGCGGCGACCATATTATTCGGCACGATGGTAGCCGCGATTCTGACCGACCCCGCGACGGCCTACTCCACGATAGTCACCAACATAGCCGACATCGCGGCGAGCCGGGAGCTGGTAGTCGGGACGCTCTACGGAGCGGCGACGGCAGCCGCGACGCTCATCATCGTAGCAGCGACGGCGGCGGTAGCCGGGCGCCCGATATGCAACACGTACTGCCCGCTTGGGTCGATACTGAGCCTGGCGAGCCGCTACAGCTACTACGGCATCGACATCAACACGGACACGTGCACGGGCTGCAACCGCTGCGTCGACGCGTGCAAGGCCCACTGCATCAACCCGCAAGACCACACGGTCGACAACTCGCGCTGCGTGATATGCTTCAACTGCATCGACGCCTGCCCGAACGCGTCGATCAACTACACCTCCTCGCGCCATCGCCTTTCAACCCCGCTGATCATACCCTCGGGCAAGACGACCGCATCGTCGCCGCTTGAGACCTCAGCACCCAAACCGCAAGAAAATGAAACAATATCTCGACCTTCTTAACCATATACTGGAAAACGGCACCGACAAGAGCGACCGCACAGGCACGGGGACGCGCTCGGTGTTCGGCTACCAGATGCGCTTCAACCTGGCCGACGGGTTCCCGCTGCTGACCACCAAGAAGCTCCACCTGAAATCGATCATCCACGAGCTGCTGTGGTTTCTGAACGGTGACACCAATGTGAAGTATCTACAGGATAACGGCGTAAGGATATGGAACGAATGGGCCGACTCGAACGGCGACCTCGGCCATATCTACGGCTACCAGTGGCGTTCATGGCCCGCACCCGACGGCACCCATATCGACCAGATAGCCGACGCGGTAGACCTTATAAAAAACAACCCCGACTCGCGGCGAATAATCGTCAACGCCTGGAACGTGGCCGACATACCGAACATGAAGCTGCCACCGTGCCACGCTATGTTTCAATTCTACGTGGCCGACGGCAAGCTTTCGCTTCAGCTCTACCAACGCTCGGCCGACACGTTCTTAGGGGTGCCGTTCAACATCGCCTCCTACGCCCTGCTGCTGCAGATGATGGCTCAGGTAACGGGGCTGCAGCCGGGCGAGTTTGTGCACACGCTGGGCGACGCGCATATCTACCGCAACCACTTCGACCAGGTAGGCGAGCAGCTGTCGCGCGAGCCGCGGAAGCTCCCCCGCATGGTCATAAACCCGGAAGTGAAGTCGATATTCGACTTCAAATACAGCGATTTCACCCTTGAAGGCTACGACCCGCATCCACACATCAAAGCCGAAGTATCGGTATAACCAACCTCAATAACGGACAGAAAGATTTGCGTTATTTCCTGAAAATAAGCTATAACGGCGCCCCATTCCACGGATGGCAACGCCAACCGGCCGACTCGTCAGTGCAGCAAGTGATCGAGGAGGCGCTTTCGCGCATACTGCGCGCGCCGACCGCGATAGTAGGGGCCGGGCGCACCGACACGGGGGTGAACGCCATGGAGATGTATGCCCACTTCGACTATCAGCTGAAGCTCAACCGCACGCTGCTGCCGGGGCTCAACGCGCTCTGCGGCCGCGACATCGCCATACATGACATAATAGAGGTGGCCGACGACCTGCACGCGCGCTTTGACGCGGTCGCGCGCACGTATCATTACTACACCCACGAGGGGAAGAACCCATTTATCGACTCGCACTCGCTCCAGACCAAGCCACTCGACTACGAGCTGATGAACAGGGCGGCGGCGAGGCTGACAGAGGTAAGCGACTTCACGTCGTTTGCCAAGCTGCACTCCGACGCGAAGACCAACATATGCCGCGTAGAGGAAGCGCGCTGGGAGGATATGGGCGACGGACGGCACGTGTTCGTTATCACCGCCGACAGGTTTCTGCGCAATATGGTGCGCGCCGTGGTAGGGACGCTCGCGGAGGTGGGCCGCGGGAAATTGACGCTCGAAGAGTTTGACGACATCATAGCCAAGCGCGACCGCTGCGCGGCCGGGACGTCGATGCCGCCTCATCCGCTGTTTCTCTGGAAGGTGGCCTATCCCGCCGGGGCGCTTGACGGCCATCGTTAGAGCCTGTACCATAAAATCCACCCGAGATACGCGACCTCAGCGTTAACATATTTTATGGGACAGGCTCTTACAAAGAATAACCTCGTTAACATTTTTTCACATCATTATTGGTCATTTCGCCAAGAAAATTAGTCAATATTTCGGTATTTATATACTGATTTTAAACAAAAATGCTTAAATTTGCATCGCGAAAAATCAGCCGCACGCGCATAGCCGCGCGCCGACGACAACAGGCGAAGGCCGAAGTCGCTGATAGAGCGCAACTTACACATAAGCACCTTTCCACTTTCAACAGGGATTGACCGACAGAAAACAAACCGTTGCAGCAGCCGACCGGGCTTACACTCTCTCCGAAAGACCGCAAAGCCGCCGACAACATATAAGAAATAAAGAAAATTTTTAATCACAAAACACAAACAACTATGTCAGAAATCGCATCTCGTGTAAAAGCTATCATCGTTGACAAACTCGGAGTTGATGAAAACCAAGTAACTGAAACCGCAGCATTCACCACCGACCTCGGCGCTGACAGCCTCGACACCGTAGAGCTCATCATGGAGTTTGAGAAAGAATTCGGTATCACTATCCCCGACGAAGAAGCTGAAAAGATCGGCACCGTAGGCGATGCAGTCGCTTACATCGAGAAAGCTCTCTAATCAAAGAGAAGCAGCTCGCTATCATTCAATTAGTAAAATCGACAAATTAGAATAATGGAGTTAAAAAGAGTTGTAGTGACAGGCATAGGCGCGATCACGCCGCTGGGCAACGACGTGGAGACCACGTGGGAAGCCGCTAAGCAGGGCAAGAGCGGAGCCGGCCCGATCACTCATTTCGATGCTTCAAAGTTCAAAACCCAGTTCGCTTGCGAAGTCAAGGGTTTCAACGCCGCAGAGCATTTCGACCGCAAACAGGTGCGCACGATGGACCTCTACGCCCAGTACGCGCTCTACGCCGCCACTCAGGCGGTAGACGACTCGAAGCTCGAGGACGACCCCAACCTTAACCGCAACCGCGTAGGCGTAATCCTCGCCGCAGGCATCGGCGGCCTCCACACCTTTGAGGAGGAAGCCGGCTACTATGCCCTCAATGAGGATAAAGGCCCCAAATACAACCCCTTCTTCATCCCAAAGATGATCGCCGACATCGCCGCCGGGCACGTGTCAATGAAATATCAGTTCCATGGCCCGAACTTCGGCACCGTATCGGCTTGCGCGTCATCAAACAACGCCCTCATCGACGCCTTCAACCTTATCCGCCTGGGCAAGGCCGACGCAATCGTGTCGGGCGGCGCCGAAGCAGCGATATTCCCCGCAGGCGTTGGCGGCTTCAACTCGATGCACGCGCTCTCAACCCGCAACGACAGCCCTGAGACGGCATCTCGCCCCCTCAGCAAGTCGCGCGACGGCTTCGTGATGGGTGAAGGCTCGGTTGTGCTTGTGCTCGAAGAACTGGAACATGCCAAAGCCCGCGGCGCGAAGATCTACGCCGAAATGGCAGGCGGCGGTCTCTCGGCCGACGCTTATCATCTCACCGCGACTCATCCCGAAGGACTCGGCGCTTGCCTCGCTATGGAAAACGCCCTGGAGGATGCCGGCATGAAACCTGAAGACATCGACTACATCAACCTCCACGGCACTTCGACCCCGGTTGGCGACATCTCGGAAGTGAAGGCCATAGTGAAGGTATTCGGCGATCAGGCCCACAACCTCAACATCTCATCGACCAAATCGATGACCGGCCACCTTCTCGGCGCCGCCGGAGCGCTTGAGGCTATGTTTGCCATCAAGGCGATCACCGACAATATCGTGCCCCCGACCATCAACCATGAGGAAGGCGACGAGGATGAGGAAATCGACTATACCCTCAACTTCACTTTCAATAAGGCTCAGGAGCGCCCCGTGCGCGCCGCGCTCTCCAATGTATTTGGTTTCGGCGGTCACAACGCCTCTGTAATCTTCAAGAAATACGAGGAGTAATACAACACCCCTACCCCCATACGGCAAAGCCCGCATCCCTAACCGGATCGCGGGCTTTGTTTTTTTTGAGGAGGGGGGCGGTTGCGGACGTCGGTTGGCAAGAAAGGCATGCGGGGAGATGAAGGGAGGGGTGGTTGTCGACGGCTGAAGCCGTCGGCCAGTAAGAAAGGCATTACAACCGGCGGGGAGGCAAAGTCGATTCGCTTTCGGGGGGGATGAAGAGGGGCGGTACATATTTATTTGATGGTCAGGAGGCTGCACCATGGTACAGTCCTACTGGCGGGGACATGTTTTTGTGCGTAGTTTCCCTTTCGTGCGCCTGAAGACGCACGCTCCATATTCGATTGATGGTCAGGAGGCTGCACCATGGTACAGCCCTACTGTTCGAGGGCATAACGCCTCGTTTCGCTTTCGGGGGGATGAAGAGGGGAGAGGGGAGAGAGGGCGTGGATTAAGTTATAATGGATTAAGTTATAGAAGTTAAAAATCGGGGGATATTTGCCCGGGTGACAAAAATATTCTATCTTTGCGATGATTGTCGGGCTGAAGAGTCAGCCGCAAGACATCATTTTTTTATTTAATGAGCGTTTTTGCTTTTGCCTCAAACTTAAAATTCGCCAAAATTTATTTAAGAAGGTAACAGCAGTCAAGACGCTTCATGCGTGCGCTATATTCCACCCCTGCCAGCGCGGGGGCGATGAGTATATCGTAAGGGCGTGGGGTGGACTGTCTATTTCTTAAGGGGCGTTTGGCGATGCCTAAGTTTGGATAAACAGTAAACATTGTCCCACGCCATTTCGCATCCAATTAATAGCAACCAGCCTGAATTAGGGGACAATACAGGGCCTAACCTAACACATTTTTTATGAAAACATTCTACCGCCTGCTCTGCCTTCTTGCCCTGGCATTTTCCGCGATCCCTAACCTCCATGCCGAGCGTGTCAAAGTAGGGAGTTTGTACTATGAATTAAACAATGATGGAACTTGTAGCGTAACGTATCATATTATAAACAATACTTCCAACTATGCATATGTATCCGGCAGGTTGGTCATCCCGGAAAAGATTACATATACTTCAACGGATTATGTTGTCACCTCTATCGGAGAACTCGCTTTCTACAGTTGCAGCGGGATGACTTCGGTTTCCATCCCCAATTCCGTAACATCTATCGGCGACAAGGCTTTCTACGGTTGCAGCGGGATGACTTCTATTAGTATTACTTCATACTCTTCTTTACACACAATTGGCGAGTATGCATTTTATGGATGTTCCTCGCTAACCGACATTGGACTTCCGCTTTCAGTCTCGTCAATAGGCAAAAGTGCATTTGAACGATGCATTGATTTAACAAAGTTTTCAATGAATGACATTCACGCTTCTCCTTATCCTTCTAAGCTAACAGCAATAGCAGACAGGACTTTTTATGGATGTAACAATCTTAAAAATGTAAATAATATACAATCCGTGTCTTCCATTGGAGAATCTGCATTTGAAGGGTGTTATAATCTCGAGGACATAACCGTCCCTACTGGTGGAAACATAATTGTGATTGTGCCATTACCAGGGGAGGACCCGGTAGAGCCTGAACCCAATTGTCCCATTCCGGCGGTTAAGTCTATAGGCAACCTGGCGTTTTGTAATTGTCAAAAGCTGTCTACTCTACCTCTTCCTGAAACACTTACCGCAATCGGTGAATCTGCTTTTTCCAATAGCGGGCTGACGTCGATTGCTATCCCTAACTCTGTCACCTCTATCGGCAATCACGCTTTCCGGGGGTGCAGCGGGCTGACTTCGATTGCTATCCCTAACTCTGTCACCTCTATCGGCAATTACGCTTTCTACGGTTGCAGCGGACTGACTTCGGTTTCCATTGGTTACTTAGTAACTTCTATCGGCAATTACGCTTTCCAGGGGTGCAGCGGACTGACTTCGGTTTCCATCCCCACCGCCGTCACTTCTATCGGCGACAATGCTTTCTACGGATGCAACAAACTCGAAAAGGTAATCTTTAACGCAATTAATTGCACATATTGTGGAAGCAGTCAACGCCCATCATTCCCGTCAAATCTGAAAGAAGTGTCATTCGGCATATCAGTGAAGGCCATTCCAGGCTATGCATTCAAGGGATGCAATATGCTGACATCGGTTTCTCTTCCATACTTTGCAACATCTATCGGCAATTACGCTTTCTACGGTTGTAGCGGGCTGACTTCGATTTCCATTGGTAACTCAGTAACTACGATCGGAGATTATACATTCTTCAAATGTAGCGGACTTACTTCAGTTCCTCTACCTAATTCTTTAATATCAATCGGTGATTATGCATTCTCAGGATGTTGTGGATTGACTTTCGTTAGCATCCCTAACGATGTAACTGCCATTGGCAAAAGCGCTTTCTACGAATGTAGCGGTTTGTCCACTGTCGCTATCGGCAGATCCGTAACTTCTATCGGTGATTATGCATTTTCGGATTGCAGCAACCTGACAACTATGGATATTCCACTATCCTTAACTTCCATCGGCACAAATGCACTTAAAGGATGTAAGAAACTTGTAGAGTATACCGCTAATATCGGGCAAACTACAGCCACAATCAACGTAAAGCATAATGGACTGATCGGGTTCGACTTATTCTGCGATAATACAAAGTTGAATAAGGGTGAGACCAAAATCAAAGGACTGAGACCTGAATACTATTATTCATTCTATGCCAAAAGAAACGTCACTATCCCATTAACAGACTTCAGTTTCAAGACTAACAGCTTGACCATAAAAAGCAACACATCGGCGACGGCTTCGTCGGTAGAGATTACGCCAAAATACTCAATCGACTGCGACGTAGAGGAATATTGGTCAGATAACACAAAGGCCAAAGGGACTCGTATAGAAACCGGACTTGACCCGTGGAAAAGCTACAGCTACACATACTGTGTTAACGGCCCCAATTGGTGGAATAATGAAAAACTGACCGCAACGACTCAGAAGCTGACTATGTCGACGCTGCCGGGGGTGGCGCTCAACAGCTCTACCGCGCTGCTCTGCTCGGAGGTGAATCTCCACGAAGATGAGGTGAACGTGGGATTTGAGTGGCGCCGCTACGACGCTCCCGAAACGCTCCCCTCAAGCAAGGTGACCTGCGCAATCGTGGACGGCAAGCTGACGGGCGCGCTCTCGGGTCTCAACCCGACGGCCTACTATAACTATCGCCCATACTACACGTCAAACTCAGGGAATACTTATTACGGAGAATGGATAACGATATTCACCGGCGACGCGGGTGTGCACTTCGACCCGACGGTGAAAACCTACTCGGCCTCGATGCTCGACGACTTCAGCGCCCAGCTTAAAGGCTACGCTCTCCGCGGGTCGGACGAGATAGCCCGCCAGGGTTTCCAGTACTGGAGCAATTGGGGAAGCCGCGCGGCCAACGACGTGACCGAGGTTGAGGTCAAGGGGCAGAAATTCACCCACACGCTGACCGACCTTCACCCCTCAACGACTTATTATTACCGCACTTTCGTGGAGACTGCCGGGGGAAAATTCTACGGCGAGGAGCAGAGCTTCACGACTCCCGAGGTGGACGGCGTGGAAGACATCACGGTTGACGCGGCTGAGGTTGAGATCATAGGCTACTACAATCTTCAGGGCGTGTACAGCGCCAAGCCGTTCGAGGGGCTGAACATCGTGGTTTACTCCGACGGCTCGACCCGCAAGATGATTCTCCGATAAGCGAGGATCGATTAAGCGAATGCGGAAATCAATGGATTTTCGCGGATTAGCGATGAATTATTTATGGAGCGCATTGCTTCGGACGCGCGGATGAGGAACATGGATTCTCGTTCGCGGGGATGAAGAAGTGCGCTCCGTATTTGATTGACAGTCAGTAGGCTGCACCATGGTACAACCCTACTGGCGGGGGAAAAGCATCGCTAATACTGGTCGCGGAGACAACTTCGATTCGCTTTCGTGCGCCTGAAGACGCACGCTCCATATTCGCAACATATTCGGGGCAACAACGTTGTTTCGCTTTCGGGGGGAGGGAGGCGGGCGGT
>CAZJBM010000009.1:0-64442 GCA_964544595.1 uncultured Barnesiella sp. | reverse complement strand
ACATATTTGATTGATGGTCAGGAGGCTGCACCATGGTACAGCCCTACTGGCGGGGATATAACGCCTCGTTTCGCTTTCGGGGGGAGGGAGGCGGGCGGTACATATTTGATTGATAGGCAGGAGGCTGCACCATGGTACAGCCCTACTGGTCGGGGGAAAAGCATCGCTAATACTGTCCGCGGAGACAACTTCGATACTCTTTCGTGCGCCTGAAGACGCACGCTCCATATTCGCAACATATTCGGGGAGGCAAAGTCGTTTCGCTATCGGGGGGGAGGGAGGCGGGCGGTACATATTTGATTGATGGTCAGGAGGCTGCACCATGGTACAGCCCTACTGGCGGGGGAAAAGCATCGTATATACTGGCGGGGAGACAACGCCTCGTCGCTCTTTCGCGGGGATGAAGACGCACGCTCCATATTCGCAACATATTGGGGGCACAACGACGGGCTCTTTGGGGGGAGATTGGGGGGAGATTTGAGGGATTTAGGTTTATTTTGGTGAAAAAGGTTTGCGGTTTGTGAAAAAATGTGTAAATTCGCAACCAAATTACGGCAGATAACGCCGATTTGACAGTTTCAACATAGAAAAAAGGCACATAGATTCTCTACCCTAAAAAAAGATGTGCTTAAGATGTGATGATGTGTAGCCAGGCTAAACCAACTCCTCTGATTCACGATAAAACATATAGTATGGACCGTATTGACAATCTCGACCGAAAAATCCTTAAAATCGTGATGCGCAACGCCCGCATCCCTTCGAAAGACGTAGCCTTAGAGTGCGGCGTTTCGCGCGCCGCCATCCACCAGCGCATTCAACGGATGATAGACCTGAACGTGATAACGGGGTCGGGGTATAACGTGAATCCGAAGGATCTGGGGTACAGCACGTGCACGTATATAGGGGTCAGGCTTGAGCGGGGGTCGCTCTACCGCGACGTTGTGCCGGAATTCGAGAAGATACCCGAGATAACGGAATGTCACTTCACGACAGGGCCTTACACGATGCTCGTGAAGCTGTTCGCCCGGGACAACGAGCACCTGATGGAGCTGCTCAACGACAAGATACAGAACATACCGGGGGTGGTGGGCACGGAGACGCTGATCTCGCTCGACCACTCGATACACCGCCAAATACCGATAATCGAGGCTGAATAAGGGCGGAGGGGAAGTAGTTTGTACGCATTTTTCTTTTTTTTCATTGTCATATTCGCTACCTTTGCCCTGACTAAGCAGGAATCAAAGTAACCGACAATTGCGTAAGAAATGAGAAAATGGCGTGTTGAAGACAGCTCCGAACTGTACAATATAAAAGGATGGGGCAGACAATACTTTTCGATAAACGAGAGAGGCCACATACAGGTGACGCCACGCGAGGGGTTCGCGTCGGTTGACCTGAAGGAGGTGATGGACGAGCTGCAGCTGCGCGACATCACGGCTCCGGTGCTGCTCAGATTTCCGGACATACTGGACAACCGCGTAGAGAAAATATCGCGCTGCTTCAGGCAGGCCGCGGAGCAATACAACTATCAGGCGCAGAATTTCATCATCTACCCGATAAAGGTGAATCAGATGCGGCCGGTGGTGGAGGAGATCGTAAGCCACGGCAAGAAGTTCAACATAGGGCTGGAAGCGGGGTCGAAGCCTGAGCTTCATGCGGTGCTCGCGACGAACATCGCGGACGACGCGCTCATAATATGCAACGGATACAAGGACAAGAACTACGTGGAGCTGGCGCTGCTGGCGCAGAAGATGGGGCGAAGGATCTACCTGGTGGTAGAGAAGATGAACGAGCTTCGGATAATCGCTGACGTGGCGAAGCAGCTGAAGCTGCGGCCGAACATAGGGATACGCATCAAGCTGTCGAGCACGGGCGCGGGCAAATGGGAAGACTCGGGGGGCGACCGCTCGAAATTCGGGCTGAACTCGTCGGAGCTCCTGGAGGCGATCGACTTCCTGCAGAAGCGCGACATGAAGGAGTGTCTGAAGCTCATCCATTTCCATATCGGGAGCCAGATAACGCGCATACGCAACATAAAGAACGCTCTGCGCGAGGCGATGCAATTCTACGTGCAGCTTGAGAAGAACGGCTTTGACATCAACTATGTAGACATAGGGGGCGGACTGGGCGTTGACTACGACGGGACGCGCAACTCGGCGTCGGAAAGCTCGATGAACTACTCGATACAGGAGTACGCGAACGACTCGATATACGCGCTGGTGGACGCCTGCGACAAGAACGGCCTGAAGCACCCGAATATCATCACGGAGAGCGGGCGCTCGCTGACGGCCCACCACTCGGTGCTGGTGTTTGAGGTGTTCGAGACGACGACGCTGCCGCAGTGGAAAGACTCGGACGAAATAACCGAGAATGACCATGAACTGGTGCGCGAGCTTCACGACATATACGACTCGCTCGACCAGCAGCGGCTGTTTGAGAGCTGGCACGACGCCCAGCAGATACGCGAGGAGGCCCTTGACCTCTTCAGCCTCGGGATGATCGACCTGCGCACCCGCGCGATGGTGGAGAAGCTGTTCTGGTCGATAGCACGCGAGATAGGCGCGATAGCGTCGCAGATGAAGCACGCGCCTGAGGAGCTGCGCAAGGTGTCGCGCATGCTGCCCGACAAATATTTCTGCAATTTCTCACTCTTCCAGTCGCTGCCGGACTCATGGGCGATCGACCAGGTGTTCCCGATAGTGCCGCTGGCGCGGCTCGACGAGAAGCCCACGCGCCGATGCACGATACAGGACATGACGTGCGACTCGGACGGGAAGATCTCGCATTTCATCACCGACCACGGGACTTCGTCGTCGCTGCCGGTGCATCAGCTGAAATCGGGCGAGCCTTACTACCTCGGAGTGTTTCTGGTCGGAGCGTATCAGGAGATACTCGGAGATATGCACAACCTCTTCGGCGACACTAACGCGGTGCATATCAGCGTGTATAAAGACCGCTTCGAGATCGAGAAAATCATCGACGGCGAGACAGTCGCCGAAGTGCTCGACTACGTGCAGTTCGACCCGAAGAAGCTCGTTCGCAACGTGGAGAGCTGGGTGAGCTCGGCGATGAAAGCGGGACGCATCACCCCGGAGGAGGGGCGCGAATTTCTCAGCAACTACCGCTCGGGGCTCTACGGCTACACTTATCTCGAAAAAGATTGACAGACAAATAACATACAGCACAACAAGTAATTATCAACATGAATCGATTATTTATCGCAATGATTTGCGCCGCAGGGCTCACCTTCGGAACAGCGGTTGAAGCGTCCGCTTCTCAGGCCCAAACGACCACCACTACCCAGGCCGCACCCCGAAAAGGGGGTAAAAAGGGAGGCGCGAAAAAGGCCGCCACCCCTAAGAAATATGTTCCCGTCTCTTTTGGCGACTGCTACATAGGCACAAGAGAGCATCTCAGTAGCGGAGCAAGCGTATGGTGCGAAATAACTTTCAATCCCAACGGCACATGCTGCCTCAAGACCGAAAATTCATCGCTCGACGGAACTTTCACAGGAACAGTGACCGGATCGAAATATAAGATTACGGTAAAATTCAATGACGGTCAGGAATATGAATTTGTCGGCAACAAGGAGAACCTTGTTGCGGATGACGGCATTTTCAAATATGAAATGGGCTTAGAACATTAATAATAAGCACCGAACAGACGACCCCGCGATTTTTGGGAACCGCGGGGTCGATTTATTTTGGGGAGGGGCAGAAATCACGCTTTTTTCGGTTGATTTTGCACAGAAAACGGCTTGAAATATTAAAATTTGTTAAAAGCAATGATTTTTTTGCTTGAAAATTATGTTATAAAACATAAAACGCATATCTTTGCATCAGTTTTTCATGGTATTAGATTTAAGGTAAGAAGATTATTCGTCGAGACGACGAGTAATTTTTTTTGTTTTATAGCCAATGCTCATTCCTGAAGCTTCATTTTGTCGAATTTAGCGTGAAGTAAGTATCGAAAATTACTTAACTTTGCGCGCATGATAACGATAATAGCAGCAGTGGCGCGCGATGGCGCGATAGGGCGCAATGGCGACCAACCATTTTACATATCGGAAGACTTAAAGCATTTCAAGGCACTCACGTCGGGCCACCCCATAGTGATGGGGCGGCGCACGTTTGAGGCACTCCCCCGGGGGCCGCTACCGGGGCGGCATAACATAGTGGTGAGCCGCGACGAGGCGTTTAAGGCCGACATACTCGGGAGATACGCCTCGGCAGGCGACTCGAAGACGCGCCTTACGGTGGCCGCCTCGCCCGAGGAGGCCATAAAGGCCGCAGGCGGGGAGGAGGCTTACGTCATAGGGGGCGGGGCTATCTACTCGATATTCATGCCCGCGGCCGACAAGCTTCAACTTACGGAGATTGACGCGGAGGCGGAGGGCGCCGACACGTTTTTCCCCGCGATAGATCCCGCGGAATGGGAGCTGAGCGAAGCGGGAGACTGGGCGGAGGACGAAAAGAGCGGCGCGCGCTACCGTTTTGTTTGCTATTCTCGCAAAAAATAAATATCTTTGCGGAAGCAATCACGCCCCGGTAGTTCAACGGATAGAATAGAAGTTTCCTAAACTTTAGATAGCAGTTCGATTCTGCTCCGGGGTACTTAGAGCCTGATTTCGACCAAATATCTGATCTGGAAAAACAGGCAGAGACGGATTTCATTCTGGGACAGACAACGCTTCGGCGTTGTTTTCATATAACCCAATCCCTAAATGAGCAGAAAGCAACTTATACTTCATATAATACTGGGCGCCGCCGCGATACTGGCAATGGCGGCATGCGCGAGCATAGGGCGTCCGGAGGGTGGGCCTAAAGATGAGCTCCCCCCGGTGTTTGTGCGCTCGGATCCCGCGCCCGGCGAGGTTAACTTCAAGGGGAACAAGCTGACGGCCACATTCAACGAGAACATCAAGGTAGAGGACGTGATGAACAAGGTGGTGGTGTCGCCGGTGCAGAAAAAGATGCCCCGCGTATCGGCCAACGGAAAGCACCTGAGCGTGGAGCTGCAGGACACGCTGCTCGACAACGTGACCTACACCATCGACTTCTCCGACGCAATCCGCGACCTCAACGAGGGGAACATACTCGACGGCTTCGCGCTCGACTTCTCGACAGGCCCGACGCGAGACTCGCTGGTGATCAGCGGGATGCTCTTCAACTCGCGCAACCTGGAGCCGGCGCAGGGGATGATCGTCGGGGTCTACTCCAATCTCGCCGACTCGGCTATCACCACGCTCCCGATGGACCGCATCGCGAAGACCAACCAATACGGCCAGTTTGTGATCCGAAATCTCGCGGAGGGGGAATATAAGTTATTCGCCATCAACGACATGAACCGCGACTACCACTGGGACCGCTCGGAAGACGTAGCTTTCTATGATTTCACTATCTCTCCGTCGGTAGAGCGAATCGAGGTGGTAGACACGCTCCGCGCCTCCAACGGCTCGGACTCGATAGCGATACGCGAGGGGGTGCGCTACCTACCCAACGACGTGCTGCTGACCTGGTTTAACGAGAACTACAAACCGCAATACCTGAAGACCCATTCGCGAGTCGACTCAACACGCATATATATGGAATTAGGGGCACCGTCGGACACTCTGCCCGCGATGAAGCTGCTCAACGGCCCGGCGGCCGGCAAGATGCTCGGCGACGTGGCCCTGCTCAACCACACAGGGCTGCGCGACACGCTGACCTACTGGATCAAAGACCGCGAAGTGATGCGCACCGACACGCTGCTTATCGAAGCGCGCTATCTGCGCACCGACACGCTCGACCAGCTCTCATGGACAACCGACACGCTAAAATTCATCAACAAATCGTCGAACGCCAAGACCGCCGACAAGGATAAGGATAAGAAGAAAAAGAAAAAAGGCGAAGAAACGGACTCGATTTCAGCCCCCGAAATCACTTTCATGGACTTCAACATGACGAGCCGCGGAAGCCACGACCTCTACCTGCCGCTGCGCTTCAAGGCTTCGCAACCTATCGACACTATTATCGCCGACGGAATCAGGCTCGAAGTGCTGCGCGACACCGTGTGGACCGACTTAGGGCCGCAACCGCTCGTACGCGACTCGGCCAATCTGCTACTCAACTACTCGCTGCACTATAATTGGGAGCCGGGCGTGAAATACAAATTCGTGGCCGACTCGGCAGCCATCGTAGGGATATACGGGGAACATATCAAGCCGATCTCGAGCGAGTTTACGGTCAAGCCAACCGACGAGTACTCGATGATAGTGTTCAACCTTAGCGGCTACGATCCGGGGCAAAACGTAGTGGTGGAGCTACTTAACACGTCGGACTCGCCTGTCGCTAAAGCCGAGGCGGTCAACGGCAAAGCGACGTTTGAATACCTCACTCCCGGCACCTACTATGCCAGGGCATTCATCGACCGCAACGGCAACGGCCTCTGGGACACGGGCAATATCGCCCTGAAGCAGCAGCCCGACGAGATTTACTATTACCCGAAGAAACTCAACCTAAAGAAGAACTGGGACCTCTCGCAGACATGGGATCTCAACGAGATGCCCGTAGACCTGCAGAAGCCTTACGAAATAAAGAAAAACAAGCCTCAGACCAAGGAAAAGCCACTTGAAAACGACGAAGACGAGGAGGACGAGGATGAAGAATTCTACAACCCCGGCTTCGGCAACAACTCCCGGACAGGCAACACCGGGTTCCGCGGTTATTAGCCACTCAACGATATCCTATTACCCATGAGCGATACACCCCTTACACCCGACTTACTGCAAAACTCGGCCTACTGCCAGCTCGGCATGCGCATCGGAGCCGACTCGCTGACGGTGATGATATATAATCCGTTGGAAGACAACTCGCTCATCGTCAGACAATTCGCCATACCGACCGAGGGCGACGAGCGCCAGAAGGCTATCGAGGGCATCGTCTACGACAACCCTCTTCTGCTGGCCGATTTCGCGAAAACCAACGTCGAAATCGAGTCGGCCAATTTCATGCTCATCCCCGATGAAATTACCGATGAGGCGGAGATACGCGCGCTCTTCAGCATAGCCCACCCCGAAACCGAGGAGCGCGACCAACTGATTGACAACGCCCTTGAGGGCTTCAACGCCCGCGCCATCTCGGCCATCAAGGAGACGGAGCTCAACTTCATCAGGCGCACGATTGGCAACGTGGCGTTTTTCAGCCACCTCGTTCCGCTCATCAAATACCTGCGACGCCAACTCCACCACGGCAACACGACCAAAGCCTTCATCAACGTGCGCGAGTTTTCGGCCGATATAATAGTGCTCAGCCACGACCGCCTGTATTTGGCCAACCGATTTGCCTACAAAGAGCCGTCGGACCTCATCTACTATATCCTCGCCTCCACGACTCCCCCCGGCGGCTATGAAGTGAACGAGACGCTCGTGACCGGCAGCCGCCCCCGCCGCGACCAGATAATCAAGGGATTGCGCGAATTCCGCTCGTCGGTGATGCCTATGATATTCCCCTCGGAGATGTACCGCGCCGGACGCATCTCTCTAACCTCACCCTTCGACCTCATAATCCTACCACTATGCGAATAATCCGCGGAAAATACGGCCGTCGTCGCTTCGACGTGCCCACCAACATAACAGCTCGCCCGACCACCGACTTCGCCCGCGAGAACATTTTCAACGTGCTCGAAAACATCGTCGACTTCGACGATGAGCCGACCGCGCTCGACCTCTTTGCGGGAACGGGAGCCATCACGCTCGAATTTCTTTCGAGGGGTTGCTCGCGAGTGACGGCCGTCGAAAAAGCCGCCACGCAGTATAACTTCATACGCAAAGTGGCCCAGCAACTCAACATCGACAATCTGACACTGCTCAAAACCGATGCGCTCAAATACATCGAAGCCGCTCCCGCGCCCTTCGACATCGTGTTTGCCGACCCTCCATACGACCTCCCCGACTTCGGCGAAATCCCGACTAAAGTGCTTAATTCAAAGCTTCTTAAACCAGGGAGCGTATTTATCATCGAGCACTCGAAAAAATACGATTTCTCCGACCTCCCCCACTTCGCCCAGCACCGCGCCTACGGCTCAGTCAACTTCTCCATCTTCCAAATCCCCGAGTAATTCCAATTCATTATGCAATCACCTGGACTATTCGGCCAAAACCACAACAATTCAAGCCGAGATTATTCAAAGGAAGAAAGTTGGGGAAAAAACCAATTCAACAGCTCTTTTCCTGCCTCATTAGTGGCATGGATGTCGTATAAGGGCATCCAACCTGTGTATTTGGTCATTGACGCAAGCAACACGTTGCTCCATAAATACATATCGGGCGAGGAACTCTATCGTATCGATCCGCTTTCACCTAACGCATACTATAACTTCGAGGCTGGATTTTCGGGATTTGAGCGCTTCTATACTGGCCAGCGAGAGAAGATTGACCTCGTAATGATGAACGGCTCTACAGGGACCAATCTTGCTGGGCTTGAAATCAAGCTTACAGCTATTCCCGATAATACCACCAAGAATCTGCCTGAGCATAGATATAGTTGCGAAATAGTTGTCAGACCCCCGACAATCAATTTTCTAGCATGCAGCATCTGCTCAAATTTCTCAGATGCCGAAGGGAGAAACAAACTCAAGGATTTATTGGGTACTGTACCACAAATAAATCATTGGGAGGATATAGAATCAGTTCTCCCCCATTACAGAAAAATAAAAGAAGCTGTATTGGCTGTAAGCAGCTATTTGCACGACCGACAGGCCCCTCTGATAGTTCAACCTATTTGGAAAACTAAAGGCTCCAAACCAATTCTTGCCGATAACTGCCTCGATGTATTCGTATGGTCAAATTTGGCAGTAATTCAGATGTGCGTCAAACAAAAAGAGGACACAAAGAAAATAACGCGCTTCATGCGCACCATAATATGGTTATACCGAATGTTGTTTGACTATGCAGTTTATGAGCAGTTTGACTATAGACGAATTGTAAGGCTTCACTCTTACAACATAGCCAATGACAAAGCATTCGCATTAAGCGGGTCGCTCACATATCCTCTCATGAAATGCGACGAACTGGCTAATCCGCGCGTTTCAAAACATGACATAAAACATATCATATTAGGAGGCGGACAAAACCTACTAAGCCCAGAGCGAAGATTTGATGCCGTTTTAGTAAGTAACCCTGAATTATTTGATAATGAGAATAGTTGACCTTTTCTGCGGATGCGGTGGCATGAGCCTCGGATTTCAATCGGCAGGACACGATGTGGCCGTCGGTATGGATTTCTGGGATAGTGCTTTGGCTGTGTATGAGGCCAATTTCAGTCATCCGGCCCTCAAAGTTGATTTGTCAAAAATTGACGAGGTGGTGCCGCTAATTGAGGAATTTCAGCCACAGATGATTATAGGTGGGCCGCCGTGCCAGGATTTCTCCTCGGCCGGTAAGCGAAACGAGAACAACGGGCGCGGAGATCTTACGGTCGATTATGCGAAAATTATTTCTATTGTCAAGCCGAAATGGTTTGTAATGGAAAACGTGGCCCGCATACTTAAGACACAAAAACTCGTCGAGGCGAGAGAGATATTCAGTAGAGCCGGTTACGGGCTTACACAAACCATTCTTGACGCGAGCCTATGCGGAGTGCCTCAGGCAAGAAAACGTTTTGTACTCATCGGTTGCATTGACCAACCTGATGATTTCATGTGCGATACATTAAAATCTCGACTCGGCAAAAAGCAGATGACCGTCGCCGAATATTTCGGGGATGAATTAGATATAAAGTATTATTACCGACATCCGCGCAGCTACCAGCGCCGAGGAATATTCAGCGTCGACGAGCCGAGTCCCACAATTCGCGGCGTCAATCGGCCTGTCCCTGTTGGTTATCCTATTCATCCCGGCGATGCCGCCAAGTCGACCGAAGGCCTGCGCCCATTAACAACCGAAGAGCGTAGCCGCATACAAACCTTCCCTAAGGAATTTAAATTTCTCGGCACTAAGACCGATAAGGAGCAAATGATTGGCAATGCCGTTCCTGTAAATTTAGCTAAATTTATTGGCGATTGCATATCGGCATATATCAAAGACAACCCTCTTTCCGCTCCAGAAGGTACCAACATGCCTGCAATTGAAAAATGTATTTCATCAGCCAAACGACTATACAAGCCTTATGATATTAACAATGGAGTCGTCTGTTATAGGATCTTTGATCCTGCTGTTAAATACGGAGATGGTGGATTTAAGGAAATTTAACCGACGCGGGCGATTGAGTTGCCCAACGCAAGAGTTATATTCGCGTTATCAAATCAATAACTTTGTATAATCAATAAAACCACATAAATCATGGCTAAAGAAACAAAAAAGACCGTCAAGGCACCCGCCGACCCCCGCGAGGCGAAATTCGCGGCTTTACAAGCCGCTATGGGCCAAATCGAGAAGTCGTACGGCAAAGGCGCGATCATGCGCTTGGGCGACGACGCGGTCGAGGCAGTCGAGGTAATCCCCACCGGCTCGATCGGCCTCAACTACGCACTCGGCGTCGGAGGCTTTCCCAAAGGCCGCATCATAGAAATCTTCGGCCCCGAGTCGTCGGGTAAAACGACTCTCGCCATCCACGCCATCGCTGAGGCGCAAAAGCGCGGCGGCATCGCTGCTATAATCGACGCGGAGCACGCCTTCGACCGCTTTTACGCGGAGAAATTGGGCGTGAACGTCGACGAATTGCTCATGGCACAGCCCGACAACGGCGAGCAAGCTCTCGAGATCACAGAGCAGCTTATCCGCTCGGCCGCGGTCGACATCATCGTGGTAGACTCGGTAGCGGCCCTCACCCCCAAGAACGAGATCGAGGGCGAAATGGGCGACCGCAACATGGGCCTTCAGGCTCGCCTGATGTCGCAAGCAATGCGCAAACTCACAGGCGCCATCTCCCGCACCAATACTACCTGCATATTCATCAACCAGCTCCGCGCCAACATCGGCGCGATGTTCGGCCCCTCGGAGACTACCACCGGCGGCAACGCGCTGAAATTCTACGCATCGGTGCGCATCGACATACGCCCCGGCACCTCGATAAAGGATGGCGACGACGTGCTCGGCCGTCACACCAAGGTCAAAATAGTGAAGAATAAGGTCGCTCCCCCCTTCCGCCGCTGCGAGTTTGACATCATGTTTGGCGAAGGTATCTCCAAAGCCTACGAGATACTCGACCTCGGCGTCGAATACGGCATCATCAAGAAGAGCGGATCGTGGTTCAGCTACGAGGATTCGAAACTCGCCCAGGGCCGCGACGCGGCCAAGCGCGTGATCGAGGATAATCCCGAACTCGCCGAAGAGCTCGAAGCGAAGATAATGGCAGCGATGAAGGCGGCCGACGAGGCAGCCCGCGCGCCCAAAGGGAAGAAAACATCATTCACCGCCCCGGCTCCCGCTCCCAAAGATCCCGCGGCAGTCAATGCCGACGACCTCGACTTCGACGACGAACTTCCCGATGATTTCTCTATCGACGAGGATATCGACGAGGATTAAACGCTCCGCCGCCCCAAAAATTTGTCACTAAATCAATACCATACAATCACCAATGGCTGAAAAGCGTAAGAAAGTATTTGTCTCTGGCTGCTATGATATGCTTCATAGCGGCCATGTGGCTTTTTTTAAGGAAGCGTCGCAATTCGGCGATCTCTACGTCGGTATAGGCTCCGACTCAACCATCGAAGACCTGAAGAACCGCAAGACCGTATACTCAGAAAACGAGCGGCTTTATATGGTGAAAGCGATCCGCTACGTGACCGACGCCTATATCAACAAAGGCTCCGGCATGATGGACTTCGTCAACACCGTGGATATGGTGAAGCCCGATATATTCGTGGTGAACTCCGACGGCGGCTCCGACACGAAGCGCGAGTTTTGCCGCCAACGCGGCATCGAGTACATCGAGCTTGAGCGCGTACCCGACTCAGGCCTGAAGGCTCGCTCTACCACCAGCCTGCGCCGCGACGTGAAGTCGCATCTCCCCTACCGTATCGACATAGCCGGCACATGGATCGACCAGCCCTACGTGTCGGAAAAGCACCCCGGATGGGCGCTGACAATATCTATCGAGCCGACGATGGAATTCATGGAGCGCGGCGGCATGTCGACCTCCACCCGCAACGCCGCCAAGAAGATATGGCCCTACGAGCTTCCCAACTACAACGAGGAGATGCTTGCCCGCCTGCTCTTCTGCTTCGAGAACGACCCGGAGAACAAAGGCCATATCTCAGGCGCTCAAGACGCTATCGGAATATGCATGTCGGGGCTGACGCGTCACTACTACGACAACTGCTATTGGCCGATGCGCATCGAGGCGTGCCACGACGAGGAGACGCTTTCATGGCTTGAAAGCCACCTATGCCTCGTGCCGATGTTCCCACGCCGACCAGGCACCAACGTCGTGCAAGGTAAGGACATCACCGAGGAGAAGGTGAAAGCTCTCACCGAAGCCGCCGACCGCTGCTGGGACGCGATAATGCGCCACGACCTCGACGCTCTCGCCGAGGGCTACAACGCCTCGTTTGAGGCCCAAGTGGCAATGTTCCCCGCTATGATGCAGCCGGGGGTACAGGAGTTTATCGACGTATGGAAAGGCAACGGGGCTCTGGCATGGAAAATGTGCGGCGCTGGAGGCGGAGGCCATCTCGCCCTGCTCGTCAAGGAAGTGCCCGAAGGGGCGATTCCCGTGAAAATCCGACGCAAAGAGTGATTATTTGAGCGCCGAAACAACCACTTGCCTCAAAATTTTGTTAAGTGAATATCATAAACACTTAGAAACAACGTCTTAACCCCCCGATTGATTATGAGAGCATTAAAAAAATACGCTATCGCTCTGGCGATGTTGGCCGGTGTCACTACCTCGGCAAGCGCCCAATACTACCAGATGGCCAACCAGGCCGCCAACATGATTTCCTCGATTTTCAGCGCGGGAGCCACTTACAGAGGATTTTTCGATGTCGGGTTCACCCGCGGCATGGGCAATTACGAAGCCAATGTGCTTGAATTCACCACCACGCAAGGCGCGCAATTCACCAACTGGTTTTACCTCGGCCTCGGTGCGGGCGTCGACGTGATGTTCACCAAAGAAAACGATAGCTTCAACCCCTCCGACCGCTGGCCCGACCAGTCATTCACGTCGCAGGGGGTTATGATACCGCTCTATTCCGACTTCCGCTTCAACATCGGCGACACCTCCAAACCATCGTTCTTCGCCGACCTCCGTATCGGCGCGGCTTTCCTTATCGGAAAGGACTATATACGCATCAACGACGGATACATCGGGCAGTCGGAGTGCTTCTATCTGCGACCTACCGTGGGCGTCAGGCTCCCGGTGTCGAAATCCAACCCCAAACTGGCCGTCAACCTCGGCCTGAGCTATCAGCTTATCACGACCGAATACTGGGGAGGCAACAACATAGCGCTCAACAGCCTGGGCCTAACCGCCGGCTTTGAGTGGTAACACGGCATTGCCATCGCCGCCGAAGACATAACAACAAATACACAATCAACAGACAATCATGACTATAAACGAACGACAAGACGAAATAATAGCTGAATTTGCCGACATTGACGATTGGATGGACCGTTATGGCTACATCATTGACCTCGGCAACGCGCTCCCTCCCATCGAAGAAAAATACCGCACACCTGAGCATCTTATCGAGGGATGCCAAAGCCGCGTGTGGCTCAACGCCGAACTCAACGATGACGGAAAAGTGGTTTTCACCGCCGACTCCGACGCGATCATAGTCAAAGGCATAATATCGATGCTCATCGACGTGCTTTCGGGCCATACCCCCCAGGAGATTCTCGACGCCGATCTCTATTTCATCGACGACATCGGCCTATCCTCCCACCTCTCGCCCACTCGCTCCAACGGCCTCCTCGCCATGGTCAAGCAGATGCGCCTCTACGCCCTCGCCTTCAAGGAGCTTCAGAAGAAATAAGCAATCACTACATCTTTCGCGCCCCCTCGGTTCTTCTCGCCGAGGGGGCCGATTATTTAGAGCCTGCCTGCCGATTAAGGCGCCAAGCGAGCTTAATTCGCGCAAAATGGGAGCTTAATTGGTGCTTACTTAACAAATAATTCGTATCTTCGCGGTAAAATTTCAAGCCACTGTCATGCAGCATATTTCCGACCTTATCCAATCACTTTCGCCTTCGGCCACCCTGGCCATGTCGCAAAAAAGCGCAGAACTCAAAGCCAAAGGCGTCGACGTGATTAATCTATCTGTCGGCGAGCCCGACTTCAACACTCCCGACCATATTAAGGAGGCGGCTTGCAAAGCCATCGCCGACAACTTCTCGCGCTACACCCCCGTGCCCGGCTATATGTCGCTACGCGAGGCTATTTCGCGCAAACTCAAGCAGGAAAACGGCGTTGACTTCGCCCCCGACCAGATTGTCGTTGGCAACGGCGCCAAGCAGGAACTTTGCAACGTCATTCTCGCTTGCATCAATCCCGGCGACGAGGTTATTATCCCGACCCCGGCATGGGTATCATACGTCGAAATGGTGAAGCTCGCCCGCGGCACCAACGTGCTCGTTCCCTCCACACTCGAAGAGGATTTCAAAATCTCGCCCGCTAAGCTCGAATCAGCGATAACCCCCGCCACGCGGCTGATAATCCTCTGCTCTCCGTCGAATCCGACCGGCAGCGTGTACTCCCGCGACGAGCTTCAGGGCATCGTCGACGTGCTCGCGAAGCACCCCGACATCATCGTGCTTGCCGACGAAATCTACGAGCATATCAACTACACAGGCTCGTTCACTTCGCTCGCTTCATTCCCTGAGATAAAAGACCGCGTGGTAATCATCAACGGCGTGTCGAAGGCCTACGCCATGACAGGCTGGCGCATCGGCTACTGCGCAGGGCCACAATGGCTCATTAAAGCCGTCAGCAAGCTTCAGAGCCAATATACCTCTGGCTGCTCGTCCATAGCCCAAAAAGCAGCCGAAGCCGCCTACAACGGCCCGCAACAATGCGTCGAGGATATGCGCGTCGCCTTTGAGCGCCGACGCGACCTCGTAGTGAAGCTCGCCAGAGAAATTCCGGGGCTTGAATGTAACGTGCCTGAAGGAGCGTTCTACCTCTTTCCCCGCGTCACCAACTTCATTGGCAAAAGCTGCGGCGACGTGAAAATCAATTCATCGGCCGACCTCACGATCTATCTCCTTGAGCAAGCTCACGTAGCGACCGTCGACGGGGCCGCATTCTGCCTCGACGGATATATACGCCTAAGCTACGCCACCTCCGACGACAATATCCGCGAAGCCCTCCGCCGCATCGCCGAGGCGCTCGCAAAACTTAAATAAAACAGCAAGTTAAATGGATTTCATACAGGAACTCACTTGGCGCGGAATGATTCATTCCGTAACCCCCGGAGCTGAAGACCAGCTCAAAAAGGGCATGACCACCGCATATCTCGGCATCGACCCCACTGCCGACTCGCTTCATATCGGCCACCTCGTTGGCGTGATGATGCTTAAACACTTCCAGCGCTCAGGCCACCGCCCCGTGGCCCTCATAGGCGGCGCCACCGGCATGATCGGCGACCCCTCGATGAAGAGCCAGGAGCGTAAACTCATCGACGAGCCCACCCTTCGCCACAATCAGGAGGCAATCAAGAAACAGCTCTCAAAATTTCTCGATTTCGACTCCGATGCGCCCAATGCCGCGATCCTCGTCAATAACTACGACTGGATGAAGAATTTCGGTTTCCTCGAATTCATCCGCGACATCGGCAAGCATATCACCGTCAACTACATGATGGCCAAGGACTCAGTGAAGAAGCGCCTTTCGGGCGAGAGCCGCGAGGGCATGTCGTTCACCGAATTCTCCTATCAGCTGCTTCAGGGCTACGACTTCCTAAATCTCTACAACGAATATGGTTGCCGGCTCCAGCTCGGCGGCTCCGACCAATGGGGCAACATGACCACCGGCATGGACCTCATACGCCGCATCAACGGCGCCGACGACGCCCACTGTCTCACCTGCCCCTTGATCACCAAAGCCGACGGCGGAAAATTCGGCAAAACAGAGAGCGGCAACGTATGGCTCGACCCGCGCTACACATCGCCCTACAAGTTCTATCAGTTCTGGCTCAATGTATCTGACGCCGACGCTGAGAAATACATAAAGATCTTCACCGAGCTCACCAAGGAGGAAATCGACGAGCTCGTGGCACAGCAGGTCGCCGACCCCGGTATGCGTCCGCTGCAGAAGCGTCTCGCCAAGGAGATTACCACCATGGTCCACAGCGCCGAGGATTACGAAGCCGCTGTCGAAGCCTCCAAAATACTCTTCAGCAACAATACCGCCGATATTCTCCACAAAATCGATGAAGCGACGCTGCTGTCGGTATTCGAGGGCGTTCAGCAATTCGAGATCAGCCGCGCCGATCTCGAGAGCGGCGACGTGAAAATAGCCGACCTACTCACCGACAAGGCTCCCGTATTCCCCTCTAAAGCCGAGCTCCGCAAGCTCGCGCAGGGCGGTGGCTTCTCAATCAACAAGGAGAAAGTGGCCGATGTCTACGCTCCCGCCACTACCGACCTGTTGCTGCAAGACAAGTATATCCTCGTGCAGAAAGGCAAGAAAAACTACTTCCTTCTCCACGCCGTCTAAAAGTCAACAAGGGCGCAAGACGCGTCTTGCGCCCTTTTCTTTCCTCCTCTGAATATCACCCGATTACAGCATGAAAGGCAGATTCGCGCCCTCGCCATCGGGGCGTATGCACTTAGGCAATATCTACGCCGCTCTGACATCGTGGCTCTCGGCCAAAAGTCAGGGCGGCGAATGGTTATTGCGCATAGAAGACCTCGACCCGCAGCGCTCTAAATATGAATACGCCCGCCTTATCGAAGACGACCTCCATTGGCTCGGGCTCGACTGGGACGAGGGTGGCCTCGACGACAAAGGCCCTGCCGGGCCGTATTCCCAAAGCCGCCGCGGCGAAATCTACAACCATTATTTCACCCGCCTGGCCGACAAGGGGCTGATATACCCCTGCCGATGCACCCGCGCCGACGTGCTCGCCACGCAAGCGCCCCACGAATCGGATGGCCGCATCGCGTACAAAGGCACCTGCCGCCCCGCCGCCGCTCCACCCTTCATTTACAACCCTGCGGCCAAAGGTGCCATGCGACTATATGTTCCCGACGAGGAAATCTCATTTAATGACATGGTCTACGGCCCTCAGAGCGTCAATCTCGCCCGCCACTGCGGCGACTTCGTGGTGCGCAGGGCCGACGGCGCATGGGCATATCAATTGGCCGTGGTAATCGACGACGCGCTCATGGGAGTGACCGAAGTGGTTCGCGGCAACGACCTGCTGCTCTCGGCCGCGCAGCAGATCTACCTTTACAAGTTGCTTGGGCTGGAGCCCCCACGGTTTGGCCACCTGCCTCTGCTCTGCAATCAGGCGCGACAGCGACTTAGCAAACGCGACAGCTCGCTGAGTATGGAGTATCTGCGCCGGCAATTCACTCCCGCCGAAGTGATAGGACGCATAGCACATCTGGCGCGCCTCGCCCCCGACCCTGCTCCCGCATCCCCCGCCGACCTTCTGCAGCGTTTTTCGCTCTCATCACTGCCCAAATCCAACATCATCACCGAATTATAAATAGTAAAACGCTTATATTGCGACTTATTTTTACTATTTTTGCATCTGAATTGCAACCAATAATCTAATCCCAATATTCAATGAAGAAATCAACATTAGCTCTGTTAGCGGCTATCATGGCAGCTCCCGGAGCATTTGCCGAATCAGTCACCGCAACATGGCAGCTCGGCGACCCCGACAACCTGCAGGCAGTGGTGGTCGACGGCGAGGCTACGGCCACGTCGCTGGTGACCACTTCTTTCACGCGCGGAAGCCAGATCAGCGAGGTGCGGGCGCTTACCCGCTCCGGCGCCGACACAGGCTTTGAAGCCGTGGACTACACCCCGGCCTTCGCCGCGCTTAAACCCTCGACCAAAGTGACGTCGAAGACTGCGGGCCACAGCCTTTCGTTCACCGTCACTCCCGCTGCGGGGCACTCCTTCAAGCCCACGGCCATATCGTTTGACGCGGTGAAGATAGGCACCGATGCCGGCGCTGTCGACGTTTACTACACCTTAGGTTCCGACTCCGACGTGGCCGTAGCTACCGGTATCGCCCCGCTCCGCAACAAAATCACCTCGTCCAACACCACTGGCTACAGTCACCACGACTACAGCTTCGCCGACGTGATTGCCGATGGCAAACCCTTTACCATCACCCTCTACATCATGAACATCAATGGCGTAGACAACTCATCGGCCAAGGAAATCGGTTTCAGGAACGTCACCATTAAGGGCGCTATCGACGAGGAAATATACGACGTGAAGCAGTTTGTCACCTCTTTTACCTGCGACGGCTCAACCTCACTCGGCCAGTCGGAGACAATCAACCTGCTCCCCCTCGCCGCTGACCTGAAAAACGGCGAGATCGCAGCCTACAAGACAAAACTTTTCGGCGAGCCCGGCAACTTCAATATCACGACCGTGGCAGGCTACACACATGAGCTCAGCTATGACAACCGCAAAGCTACCGTCACCATTCTCCGAGACGGTGGCGAAGTGATGAACTTCGGCGTGCGTTTCACTGTCACCAACCGCGGCCCGAAACCTGAAGCCAAGCCGCTGAAGCGCGGCCTGATGTCGCTCAGCCTCTCAGGAGCTAAGATGGGCACAGGCAATCTAATCTCATGGCGTCACCGCGTGGCCGACGGCTACGGAGTGAAATACCGTCTCTACCGCGGCTCATCGGCCGACGTGCAGGACGTGCTGCTCAACGACGGACTCTACATAATCGACCGCACTAACTTCAACGACCTCGACGGGAGTGCCGACGACTATTACCGTCTCGAAACCTACGACGCTACCGGCGCGCTTCTTGAGTCAGAAATCAGCGGCAAGACATGGAACGACCAGGTATTCCGTATCGTCACTAACCGCCCCGCTGACCGCGACGGCGCTTCATACACCCCCAACGACGCAAGCTACTGCGACATGGACGGCGACGGCGAGTATGAAATCATACTGAAATGGTCGCCTTCTAACGAAAAAGATGCTGCAAGCACAGGAGCCACAGCTCCCGCCTACTTCGATTGCTACAAGCTCGACGGCACCCAGCTCTGGCGTATCGACGCCGGTCCCAACTTCTTCACGAGCGCCCACACCATGCAGTTTATCGCATGGGACTTCGACGGCGACGGATATGGCGAATTCATGATGAAAACCGCCCCCGGCACTATCGACGGCGAGGGCAACTACGTGCTTCTCGGCGACGATGACCCCGAAGAGAATCTTCTCAGCGGCCGCGGAAAGCAGGATCACGGCTCGGAATACATCACCGTGTTCGACGGCCTGACCGGCGGCGAACTCGCCACAATCCCTTATCATACCGACTACGCCGCAGGCAAAAACTACTGGGGCGACAGCAACCAGAACCGCTCTGAACGCTACCTCGCGGCCCTCGCCTATCTCGACGGCCCCGATGCCAATCCGAGCCCCATATTTGCGCGCGGATACTACTCAGGCGCATTCGTGGGAGCCTACGATTGGGACGGAACAACGCTTAAGGAGCGTTGGGTGAGCCGCAACACCCAGAGCGGCAAAGGTCTTTGGGGCGAAGGCGCACACTGGATTGCCGTGGGCGACTGCGACGACGACGGCAAGCAAGAGATTGTCTACGGCTCGGCAGCCCTCGACCACGACGGCAGCCTCCTTTACCGCACCGGCCTTAAGCATGGCGACTCACTCCACCTCGGCGATTTCCTTCCCGACCGACCGGGTCTCGAAGTGTTCATGGTGCATGAGGATAGCCCCTACGGCTGCGACCTCCGCGATGCAGCTACCGGCAAGCTGATTTACCACCAGACCGCTTCGGGCGACACCGGCCGCGGCGTGATCGGCCACTTCGACTCCACCAAGAGCGCGTCGCAGTATTCCCACAGCTCCGACCCCGGCCTCCACGACTGCCTTACCGGCGAACGCTACACCGAAGGTTGGAATCCCGGCGGTGGCGGCTCTATGAACAACCGTATTTATTGGGACGGCGACCTCTACGACGAGCACTACGACAAGAGCTGCCTCGCGAAATGGAACTCCGAATCCAACGGTTTCTGGCGCATACAGGTCAACAAGACCAACTACACTATCGGCAAACTCAACAATAGCTCGAAATACAACCCCTGCGTGCTCGGCGACCTCCTCGGCGACTGGCGCGAGGAAATCGTGCTCTGGGATGAGAACACTTTCGAACTTCTCATCAACGCCACGAGCTACACTACCGACTACCGTATTCCTCACCTGATGGACGACCTCAACTACCGCGTTCAGGTTGTCAACCAGAACTGCTGCTACAATCAGCCTCCCCACCTCTCGTTTGATCCGGCTGTCGTATACGCATCGAACCCCAACGTCGCTGTGCAGGAGGATGATATGTCGGGCATCGAATCGGTGATCATCAACAATACAGGCCGCGCCGATGATGCCACCTACAATCTTCAGGGCATCCGCATTGACCACATCTCTTCCCCCGGCATCTACATCCGCGGCGGCAAGAAAATCGTGGTGAAATAACCCTGTAAAACACAATTTTACACAACAATAAAATCAGCCACTTAGCAGCGAGCTAAGTGGCTGATTCATTATATGGGAGAAATATATTCCGCTATCCTTATTTAGCTTCGGCGCGACGGGCAGCGAAGTCGTCAGCGCTGAGGTTCAACGTAACTTTAGGCTGCGAGATGTCAAGACTCTCTTTTTCTTTGAGGGTAATAGTTACAGAGCTACCGGGAGCGATATCCTGACCCTGGGCTGTGCATTGCTTTGTGCGATCGACAAAGTCACCTTCGCTATTGGTGCCTTCATACACTCTGACGTACTCAATGACATAATCAGCGCCATTGATAGCGACATCGGTGTTATTAGTGACAGTCACGGGGAGAGTTACAGTGGCAAATTCGCTTTCTCCCACGTATGCCACATTTTTCTTGCCGGGAACGAGTGTCAGGGCCTCGGCATACATCTTCTCGCTCTCGGCGCGGTTAATCGAATCGAGGCGAGCCTGCTCTGCTGCCTGCGCCGCAGCGATAGAGTCGGCGCGATGAGCCTCCTCGGCCGCGAGTTCTTCAGCCGATTTCTTGTTACCACATCCGGCAAAGAAACTGCCGCAAACCGCACTGCAGAGCGCGAATAAAAGTAATTTAGATTTCATAAGTAATTATACTGAAGGTTGAAAATTTATTTACCATTGGCTTCGGCGCGGCGAGCCGCGAAATCTTCCGCGCTGATATTCAACTTAACATTAGGGTTATGTATATTTTCACTGAATTCCTCGCGTAGGGTAATGGTCACGGAACTGCCAGGAGCTATATCCTGAGTTTTTCCGGTTTTGTTCTGAAACTTATTTGGTTCTGACCCATCAGAGCATACAGCATATTCCCTTGTGTAACCTATGGTGTAATCCGCTGCACTGAAAGGGATGTCAGTGTTATTGGTAATGGTCACAGGGAGTATGGCAGCCCCGCCTTCATTATCTGTGTACCACAATATTTTCATCTTACCGGGAACGAGTGTCAGGGCCTCGGCATACATCTTCTCGCTCTCGGCGCGGTTAATCGAATCGAGGCGAGCCTGCTCTGCTGCCTGCGCCGCAGCGATAGAGTCGGCGCGATGAGCCTCCTCGGCCGCGAGTTCTTCAGCCGATTTCTTGTTACCACATCCGGCAAAGAAACTGCCGCAAACCGCACTGCAAATCGCGAATAAAAGTAATTTGGATTTCATAGACAAAAATTTTTTTGCAAAGGTAGAAATTATTCCATCTATATTCAAAATAATTTTTCTATCCACATCATCCACTTACCGCACTGTAGAAAGAGGGCATCACGTCTCCGCAATGCCCTCTAATATAGATTTATATATGCTAAGTAAGTTTCGAAACTAACTTATCAGAAGAATTTCACCGGCTCGCCGAGAATATCACCGAGGATATTGTTGGCCAGACGGCTTGCGCCGAGACGGAAGTACTCGTTGTTGAGCCAATTCTCGCCGAGCACCTCTTTAACGATAGTATAATACGCCACCGCGTCGTCGGTTGTCGCGACACCTCCGGCCGCCTTAAAGCCTATCATATTGCCGGTTTTTTCGTAGTATTCTTTAATGGTCTTGGCCATCACGTAGCAAGCTTCGAGCGATGCGCCGGGATATTCCTTGCCGGTAGAGGTTTTGATGAAGTCCGCGCCCGAATACATGGCGAGAATCGAAGCCTTCTGAATATTTTCGGGAGTCTTTAGCGCCCCGGTTTCGAGAATTACCTTCAGGATACGGCCGCGGCATGAATGTTTGAGCTCTTCGATTTCATCACACACCTCCTGATAATCACCGTCGAGGAAGTTTCCGAGATTGAGAACGATGTCGATTTCGTCGGCTCCACCCTCAACCGCGAGAGCGGTCTCGGCGACCTTAACCTCAATGAAGCTCTGCGACGAGGGGAAGCAGCCGCTCACGCAGCATACGTCTACGCCTGTCACGTCGAGCACAGTGCGCACGATCTGGGCGAAGTTGGGATAAACGCAAATCGCGGCAACATTCTTCAGCTCGGGATACTCTTCGTCAAACGAGTTTACGCGCTCTACAAACTGCGCTACCGATTGGGGTGAGTCGGTCGATTTGAGAGTGGTGAGGTCGATGCAGTGAAGCAGGAATTTGTATACGTCCTTGGTCTTATTCTCTTCGAGATGCTTTTCGAGGATTTCGGCAACAGCCGCTTTTACAGCCGCCTCATCGCCTATGGGTGCGAACCCGGCGATAGCTTCTTGATATTTGTCCATAATTATATGATATTTTATTTAGTGATTATAGTTTTTTATGGTTTAGTTATAAAGTCATGGCTGACATTCTCAACCGTTGAGTTTCGGGTTGTTACGATGACGGTCGGCGTCGCGCGCGGTTTTCTTCGCGAGATTGCGGCGAAACGCTTCAGTCAGGTCGATGCCCGACTGATTGGCTATCGCCGCGACTACCCAAAGCAAATCGGCCAGCTCGTCGGCGAGATTCTCGGTCTCGCCCGGTTTGAACGACTGGTCGCCGTAGATGCGCGACATCTGCCGGGCCACCTCTCCGGTCTCCTCAGCGAGTATCGCCATATTGGTGAGCGGGGAGAAATAGCGAACGCCTACGGTGGTGATCCATCTATCCACCTCTCGCTGCATTTCCTTGATTGTAACGTCTGCCACCTTCGTAATGTTGGTTATAAATGTCTAAAGATTGTTTCTTGAGTCTATGATTATGGTAACCGGGCCGTCGTTTATCAGCTCAACCTGCATATCGGCGCCGAAAATGCCTTTCTTCACAGGCAATCCTGTAGCGTCGGCCAGTCGCTCGCAATACATCTCGTAGAGCGCCTTCGCCTCGTCGCCTTTCGCGGAGCGGATATAGCTCGGTCTGTTACCCTTACGCGTGGAAGCGAGCAGCGTAAACTGGCTGATAGCGAGTATCTCGCCTCCTACCTCCACGACCGAGCGGTTCATCACCCCCTCATCGTCGTTGAATATGCGCAGCCCTGAAGTTTTCTTCACGAGATAATCGACATCGGCGGCGGTGTCGCCGCACTCGACGCCTACGAGTATGGTCAGCCCATGCCCTATCTCCTGACGATAGTCGGGAGCCACTGTCACCGAAGCGCGGGCCGATCTCTGAATTACCAATCTCATGTTTTCTCTGATTTAAATAATCTGATTAACAAAGATAATTCTTATTTTTTCAAAAGACAAAAAAATCGGCTCAACCACCCGTTTTTTCGCGAAAACGCCTCATTGGATCATACGATGAAGCACCACAGCCGCCTCCGGGCCCATATTGAATATCAGGTCAAGGATACTAAGCCCCGGCATGAAACCGAGCTTTGCCTGACGCACCTGATAATACTCCACGTCGACGGGGTCGGAGCCAGAATAGTCTGTGAATATAGGTTGATCGTCGGTTAGCTCAGAGGCGTAAACCACCTCGGTCGAAAGCCCCAGAATCGCTCTTACGGCGCGGTCTACGGCGCGGTCGAGCGAGGCGACGGAGTCAAATTCCTCTGGGGTGGTTCGGGAGAAGAATCGGCGCAGGCGGTCGACGTAAAATTCATAGTAGGGAGTACGTCCATAGGCCGACGCGAGCGAGACGTCGGCGTCCTGCCACCATTGGCCATGGTCGGAAATGGCAATATCTGTCCACCGCAGCGGCCCTTCGTGGCGATGATCCGGTTTGCGCACAGGGACGGTAATGCGCAGCTCGCCGCGGGTGTCGGCTATTAGGCAGCGGTGCGCGCTCTTGAATCGCTTGTCGTAGCGCACTGTATCGTCGACCACCGCTTTTCCGCAGGCAGCCATCCGGGCATAGTAGCCCAAGCTCCCGAAATACTGCAGAGGGAGCGCTATCCGCGCCTGCGGATAGCGTATCGGCATACCTGATGCTGTCACTTTCTCTTCCAAGAGCGCGCCGTATGGGGGAGTTATTGGAAATTCTCTTTGTCGGGGTTAGCGTCCTTAAGGATACGGTTGAATCGGATTCCGCCGTCGAAAATCGACTTATCCTTATCGAACGATATGAGCACTCTCCAGGGCGTGCCTACGATATGATCCTCCGGCACGAAGCCCCAGTAGCGCGAGTCGAGCGAGTTGTCGCGGTTATCGCCCATCATGAAGTAGTAGTCCATCTTGAAAGTGTAGTCTTTGGCCACTTTGCCGTTGATATACACCTTGCCGTCTTTCCATTCGGCGGAGCTGTTACCTTCATACACGCGGATCGGGCGCTCATACAGCAGCCAGTTTTCCTCGGTCAGCGGTATCTTCAGCCCTTTCTTGGGTATAAGCACACCCTGCTCGCCACCATAGTCCGAGCGGGTCCAGCCGAGCGAGTCGGAGAGGGCGAAGGGATAGAGCTTCAGCGGGTCGCTGAAAGCCTCCTCGCGCACTACCTTATAGACGTTGGCCTTGTCGCTCTCAAGCTGCTTGCGCATAGCCTCGGTCAGCGGCATGCTGCCGTAAATCGGAGGCACCGAGCCGTCTTCGTTGATTTTGAAGTCGTAGTGTTCGAGGCCCGGTTTGTCGGCTTCCTGTATGCGGAGTATATGGCGGTCGTCGCGGGCCACCCCAAGCTCGTCGAGATACTCGTCGGTAAGATAATTGCCTGTGGTCTGAACGAAATAGTTGAACTGCACGTTCTCAGGCACGGTCTGCTTCTTGCCGTTGATCCACACGTAGCCATCCTTTATGCTGATTCTCTGCCCGGGCAGGCCTACGCATCGCTTCACATAGTTCTCTCTGCGGTCGACCGGACGGGTGATTTTGCGCCCGAACGACATCGGGTTGTTGTTGACGTTTTCGTAGCCGTAAAGCTCTATGAGCTGATAATAGTCGGGATTTTGCGCCTTTGTCATCACCGTATCGCCCGCCGGGAAGTTAAACACCACGATATCGCCGATTTCCACATCGCGCAAGCCTTTTAGGCGGTGGTATTTAACCGAGGGAAACTCAAGGTAACTGTTCATCTCGGTTGTGAACGGCATCGTGTTGTGTACCAACGGGAAATGAATCGGCGTCATCGGCACGCGGGGGCCGTAGATAAGCTTGTTGACGAAGAGATAGTCGCCCGTCAAAAGCGTTTTTTCGAGCGACGAAGAGGGGATCGTGTAGTTCTGCCCTATAAATCCGAAGATGAAAAAGACGAGAATCAGCGAATAGACAATCGCGTCGACCCACGACATAACGCTCCTTACCGCCTTGCTCTTCGATTTGCGCCACCAAGTGAACGGTATATATCCGGTGATATATATGTCGAAAAGCAGCGGAAGCACGAGCAGCAGCCATCCGTTCTGCATCCATAGGCAGAAAAGGCACCATAGCAGCGCCACTATGCCGAATCTCACCCAGCGCGTAGGCCGCGTGGCCTTCACCCGCTCTTTGAATGTTTTGCGCGGCTTTCCGTTACTGTTCCCGCCAGCCTTCTTGATTTCCTCGTCGGCTGCCTGAAAGGCGTTTGGCGCGTCGCCGTGAATATGATTAGGTTCGTTTGTCATTTGATTTCTTGATTGAGTGGTAAGATTTGAATTCGAGGGAGTATGCCGCCGTCACGTTGCCGCCGCGGAGCTACGCCGAAGCCCGGCTCACTTAATCATATCCCCCATCATTTGCTCCATCGTCAGAATGCCTTTGCGCCCTTGGCTCCATTCAGCCGCGAGCACGGCTCCGAGCGCGAAGCCTTCGCGCGACTTAGCCTTATGCTCGATGGTGATCGTGTCGACGGGCGAATCCCAGCGCACGATATGGGTGCCGGGCACCTCCCCTTCGCGCTGATGCTCGATAAAGAGCTGCGAGGCGGGGGCGTCTGCGCTTTCGGTCCACGAGTCGAGCGAGTCCACTTCGTCGATTATCTCCTCGGCCAGGGTTTTTGCCGTGCCGCTCGGGTGATCGAGTTTGTGGATATGGTGTATCTCGGTCATCGACGGGGTGTATTGGCCGAAACGGTTCATTATACGCGCAAGATAGCGGTTGAGAGCGAAGAATATGTTGACCCCGACGCTAAAGTTAGAGGTCCAGAAAAATGTCGCGTCATGCTCGCTGATGAGCGGCTTGAGCGACTCTACAGTCCCCCACGCCGTCGTTCCCGACACTACCGGGATATGACGCTCGAAAGCGCGGCGGTAGTTTTCGACCGCCGTTGAGGGGATTGAGAATTCGATAGCCACATCGGCCGAGAGAAATCCCTCTGAGTCGAAATCCTGCTGATTGTCTTTATCTATTATCGCTGTTATTTCATGGCCGCGCTCGCGGGCGATACGCTCTATCGTTTTGCCCATCTTGCCATAGCCTATCAACGCTATTTTCATTTCTTCGATTTCAATAAGCGGGGATTTTCCGTTATGAAAAAACCCCATGATTTTTACCTTAGTAGTAATTTGCAAATTTAGTTATTTTTTCGCTATATTTGCAAGAACAAATGTAAAATTATGCCTTTTGTCAATTGCAAACAGTGCGGCAAACTCAACTCCGTCAAGTTGGCCAAATGCCCTAAATGCGGCTTCCCGCTGAAAGAGGAGCAGCGCAAGTCTGCCCCCCTCCCGACGTCTCCGGCCGCTCCGGCTCCCGGCGTCACTCCGCCTCAGTTCGGCGCGTCGCGCCCCGCTTCGGCGTTCGGTCAACATCACGCCACGCCGACGCCTCCGCCGACTCCCCCTACGCCTCCCCCGCCCCCGCCAGCCGGCTCGCCGTTCGTCGGCCAAAGCGAGCGCCAGGGCGACATTCCCCGCCGCCGCAACCCTTACTATACCGGTAAATAACCCATTCCGCCCAAAACGTATTCACTTGGATTTCACCCCATTATCCCGACCATATTTCTCTCGGCTCAACCGACGCATGATGCGCGCCGCCGCCGACACTGAGACTTCGCAGCGACGTCTCCTCGCCGACCTGCTCGCCTCCGCAAAGCGGACTGACTGGGGTTCCGCCCATCATTACGGTTCGATCGACCGCTACGAGCAGTATCGCGAAAATGTGCCCGTCAGCCAGTACGAAGATCTCCGCAAGGAGATTATGAGGATGGTAAACGGGGAGCGCGACGTGCTGTGGCCCGGAAAGGTAAGGAGATTCGCGCAGTCGTCGGGCACCTCGGGGGGCAAAAGCAAATACATCCCGCTGACCGACCGCTCGCTGTCGCGCTGCCATTATGCCGGGGGCGCCGACGTCGTGGCCCGCTATCTCGCCAACCACCCCGCGAGTCGGCTTTTCTCAGGCAAAGCGTTTATACTCGGCGGGAGCTTCGCCAACGAGCTTTCGCTCCCCGCCAATGTCAAGGTCGGCGACCTGTCGGCCACCCTTATCGACCGTATCACCCCGGCAGCCAACCTTTTCCGCGTGCCCGGCAAAGAGGTCGCCCTCATGGCCGACTGGGAGCGCAAACTCCCCAGGCTTGTCGAGTCGACCCTTCGCGCCAACGTCACCAATCTGTCGGGCGTTCCGTCATGGTTCATGACCGTCATACGCCGCGTGATGGAGCGCGCCGGAGCCTCCGAGCTCCATGAAGTGTGGCCCGGCCTCGAAGTGTTTTTCCACGGCGGCATAGCCTTTGAGCCTTATCGCGAGCAATACAACTCCCTGATCGACCCTGCCCGAATGAACTACATGGAGACCTACAACGCCTCCGAGGGCTTCTTCGCGCTACAGGACGACCCGGCCGACCGGGCCATGCTTCTGCTTATGGATGTCGACGTGTTCTACGAATTCATCCCCCTCGGCGAGATTGATAGCCCGAGCCCTCGAGCCGTGCCCGCGTGGGAGGTCGAGAAAGGCAAAGTCTACGCTCTGGTTATCTCGTCGAGCAACGGCCTGTGGCGTTACGAAATAGGCGACACCATACGCATCGAGCAGACCAATCCCCTAAAAATCAAAATCGTAGGCCGCACCAAGAGCTTCATCAACGCCTTCGGCGAGGAGCTTATGGTCTACAACGCCGACGCCGCCCTCACCCGCGCTTGCCAGGACATGGGCGTCACCGTCACCGACTACACCGCCGCCCCGGTCTACGCCGCCGACGGCCGTAAGGGGCGTCACCAGTGGTTCATAGCCTTCAATCAGCCCCCTGCCGACCTGCAAGCCTTCGCCGACAGGCTCGACCTCTACCTTACCCAAGAAAACTCTGACTATCAAGCCAAACGCTCAGGCAACATATTCCTCGACAGGCTTGAAATCATTGAGACACCGAGCGCAATATTCGACCGATGGCTCGCCTCCACAGGCAAGCTCGGAGGCCAGCGCAAGATACCCCGCCTTAAAAACGACCGCACCCTCGCCGACGCCCTTCTCCGCCTCATGGCCCAACCTTGACAAAAGCCTGCGCCCCGCTTTTTTGGGAATGGGCGCGAATTTTTGTATTTTCGCGTCATAAATGACTCAATCCGGATCAAATAAGACCACATTTTTCAGCAAATTGCTGCGTTACGGAGTCCCCTTGCTTATCAGTGCGGGGCTTTGCTACGTGCTCTTTCGCGACATGGACTTCGGCGAGATGATAGCCTTCGTCGCGCGCGACTGCAACTTCTGGCTGATTCTGCTCTCCATGTTCGTCGGCTTTATGTGCTTAGTGTTCAGAGCGTTGCGCTGGCGCATACAGCTGCGAGCCTCCGACATCGACGCCCCCCTCCCCCCGGTGCTTTACAGCGTCATCGGCACCTATGCCGTCAACCTCGTTCTCCCCCGCTTGGGCGAGCTATGGCGCAGCGAATACATCGCCCGCCGCGAGAACGCCCCTTTCGGCACAGTCTTCGGCTCGATGATAGCCGAGCGAGCCTCCGACACTCTCATAGTCCTCGCCATGGCCGTCGCCGCCTTTTTCATGGGCGAAAGCACTTTCCGAGAGTTCAGCGAAACCCAGGTCGACCACGACAGCCTGATTTTCAAGGTCATATTCTCCCCATGGACCTACATTGCCTGCGTCGTCGCCCTCATGGCGCTCGCCGCCTTGCTTCATTTCGGGAAAAAATACAAGGCTGTCAAGAAAATACGCGCGCTCATCGGCGAGCTCGTTAGCGGATTCATGTCGATATTCCACATGAAAGGCGCGCCGATGTGGGTATTTTGGACAGCCTGTCTATGGGGGTCATACTTCCTGCAGATGGTTATTTGCTTCGAGGCCTTCGGCCTCACGCGCGAAATCGTCGCCGAGCATGGGCTGCAGGTAGTATTTATATGTTACGTGTTGGGGAGCCTGTCTATGGGTGTGCCGTCCAACGGTGGCATCGGCCCTTATCAGATTGCCGTGGTGTTCGGGCTTCAGTTCTTCGCCCCAGGCCTCGACGCCCAGCAGGGGTACACCTTTGCCAACGTCGTGCTCGGGGCGCAGACACTCCTCTTTATCGTCGCCGGGCTCGTCGCCTTCGCGCTCATTGCCCTCGACAACCGCAGGAATTAGAATACGTTAAGGCTCTTAGAAGCTGAACGAGCCCGACACCCCGAATCTGTGGGCATTTCCGGCCGTTCCGTCTACATTGACGCGACGGCCCCAGTCAAATTCCGCGCCTACCTCGAATCGAGGGGTAATATCCCAGAACACATTGGCCACTGCATACATTCCGTAGCGGTAAGCTCCTGCAGCATAGTCTGTGCCCGCTTTGGTGTAGAGGCGGTCTTGCGAGAAAATCACTGTCGAGAACACCGACGGGGTGAAGCGGTATTCGAGACCCGCGTACCATCCGAACGATTCGGGAGCGTACATCTTGCCCGCGTTGTCGGTAGTCGCCGCGTAAGAGAGAAGATCGTTCGACCCGTTGCCCAGGTCATTGACCATTCCGGCGATACCGCGACCGTAGTTGGCCGCGCCGTAGAAAGTCAACGCCGGGAGTATGTTATACTTCGTAGTCAGGTTCACGCCATAGCCTACCACCGAATGATTCGACGCTGAGGCGAGGTCGCGATAGCGCATCGACTTGACGATACCCGATAGCCTCACATGGCTATTGGTCGGGCCATACTGCACGTAGGCCGCGAAGTCGGGCATAGCCGCGGAGGTTGACTCGGTGAGTCCGGCGAGCTCGCTGTAATCGTTGTTAGGCATTTCGATTGAAGCTGCCACGCTCAGCTGATGTTTCAGCGGTTGGATAAAGCGGAGGAGGAAACGGCTGTCATCGACTGCGCCGATCGGGCCGAGCGTCTCAACGGTGGAGGGCACAGCCGAGGGGTCGGAGAATGTCGATTTATGCTGGCCGAACGTCACCTTTCCTACCGTGATATAAGCCTTCTTGAGCTTGAACGTGTTCGACGGGCCCACGAATTTACCTTCAACATCGGCGATGAAGTTGCCCAATCGCTCCGAGCGGCCGAATACCGTCGCGAACAGCGACGTCTGCGATATGTTAGACTGGAAGCGCGTCGGGTTTGCCGCGTCGAAAGGCACCGGTATCGACGATGTGGCGAAATCGCTTCCGCTTATCGTACCGTCGAAATCATAGTACATATTTCCCTGAAGCTTACCGCCGATACCCATAGCCATATTGCTTCCGCGCGACATCAGCAGGAAGTAAGGCGCGCGGGCGTCCTGCGCGTGACGGAACTGGTCTTGGTAGAATATTCTGATGATCGAATCAGTGCGTTCCTGCGACGCCTGTTCCGCGCCGTGATTCATACTGATGATGTGATGCGAGCGCATCGCTTCTGCGTTTTGAGTCTCTTCGAGCGAAGCTGTCTGGGCATTGATGGCAAATGCTGAGGCCACTGCCGACGTTGCAATAAGTAATCCGCGTGTCTTCATAGAAAATAAAAGCTAAAGAATGTTTTTTTAAGTAAGTATCGTAAATTAGTTTATATTAAGATTCGAGATTGATATTAGTGAGATTTGATTTTGCGAAGAGGGAGTTATGGGGTTCCATAATGACCGATGAGCAAAATCAAAGATCGCGATAGCAAGCTGAAGATTGGTATAAACTAATTTTCGATACTTACTTATTATTAACATTCTTTAGCCCGATATGTTCAATAGGCGACTATTATGCCTATAAAAATACCATTAATTGCCGCCCGAAATGCGCTGAAGTAGCCCCGTTATTTCGTGAACATGTCAACGAGGAAATAGATCAGGGCGAGAGCCACTATCACTCCGAGCGCGATAATCACATATTTGCCCCAGCCTAATTCGCTGAACAGCTGCTCGATGTCGTCGTTTTCCGAGGTCTTGGCCGGCGCCTGACGGCGAGCCGACGTTTTCGGTGCCGCGGCTTGGCGCGCGGTGGCCGGGCCGGCTTCGGCCGGCTTCGACAGCGGCAGCGAAGTGGTGCTGCACTCAGGTTCGGCCGCAGGGGCCTCCTCGCGTGGAGCCTCAACGGTGATTTGCGTAGGCTCTGCGGTGTCTGTCGCGGTTTCTTCGGGAGCCGCTACCGACCCGAGGTCGAGAAAATCCTCCGAGCTGCGGTTCAGAGCATTTCCCCGCGAGCTTACAAAAGCCTGCTCGGCGGCGGTCAGTTTGGCCGAGCGCAACGGAGTGGTGACCGTGCCCCCGGTGCCCCGGAGTGGAGCCGGAGATGGAAGCTCTACCGGCGGCAGGGAGGCGTCGTCGGCAGGGGCGGCCTGGCAGAGAGCGTCGTCGCTGACGTATGGCTCCTCTTTCTTTACCCCATCCACTTCGAGGATATGGATAAGGAAAGCCGAGTGGTTATCCTGGTTATGGCGTGTGGCTGATATTAGCTTCTCCACTTTGTGGTCGTCGTCGCCCCCTTCTTCAGAGAAGAAATAGCATATCTGCTTATCGTCCATGTGCTCGATCATGCCGTCGGTGCACATATAGAAATAGTCGCCGGGCTGTATGTCGGTGATATGCTTCAGGTCGGCCGCGGGGCGTGGGTCGAGATGCGGTTGCATTGCCCGCGTGATGATGTTTTTGCGGGTCGACACACGCGCTTCTGCCTCAGTCATCTCCCCGGCGCGCACAAGCTCGGCCACGAGCGAGTGGTCGCGGGTGACGAAGAGTATCCGAGTGTCGTCGGCGGTCTTTCCGGGGCGTATGTGATACACGCGCGAATCGCCGATATGCGCCACCGTCGCGCCCCCCTCGTGGAGTTTGAGGAAGGTCATCGTCGTGCCCATCTTCCGCTCGGCTCCGGTATCGCGCTTGTCGAGAGCGTCGAAGGCTGCTAAGAGGGCTGTCTTGAGTTGCTGGTCGGTAAACGGGCCTTCGGGGTCGGGATTGGTGACGTTGACCGAGCGCGTGACCGTCTCGCATACGGTCGCGCTCGCCACTTCCCCCGCATCGTGTCCGCCCATGCCGTCGCATAGCACAAACAATCGGTCCGTGCTATCGTTGACGTTCATGTAATCCGGGGCCATCGCGTCTTCCTGATGCGAGCGATGCCCCACGTCGTATATCTGTTTTACCGATATTGTGTACTTCATATATTGAATTCAAGCTCGAAATTTGGTAGGGTTATGCGCGCCCCGTCGTTGAGCACGATATAGTTGCCGTAGAGGAGTTGCTGGCCGTTGATATATGTCGAGTTGGTCTGCTGTTTGTAGAGCGACGCGACGTGGTTCAGCGACCCGTCGGGGTTGCTCTTCACCTCTATCAACAGATGCTGGCGGCTCATACGCTTGTTGTCGGGGCAAGGAAGCGGAATGGTCGCCTGCGATGCCGACGACTGCCGCCCGATGATGTTTTTGCCTATCTGCAAGGGGAAGACCATACCCCCCGAGCGTAGCCTTCCGGGCGTGCCTGAGCCTTTCTTGCCTCCTTTATATGTGGTGTTGTCTATTAGCTTCGTGGCTGTCTCGTCGGGGTTCGCGGCGGGCTTATTGCCGAAGTCCGGCACTCGCGGACGCTGCTTCGGGGCCGTCGGGTTATCCACCACCGGCCTGAAATCGGTGAACGCGTTCGTGTTGTTACACACCGGGCACTTCACGTTTTTCGTCTCTATTCCCGGGGTTTCGGGGAGCTTAAGCATCGCGCCGCATACTGGGCATATTATTTTCATTGCTGATGGTTTTCGGGGTTTCGGGCGGGTGATTACGCGGTTCTGCCGTTAAGCGGTTATTGTCGCCGCTTGCCTGATGATTAGATTTCGTCGTTGATCGCGAAGTCGCCTTCGTCGGTGAAGTCGGCTTCCGTATCGTCGTATTCAGTCATGTCATACTCCGCTGCGGTGCCCTCTTCGTCGTAAACGGCCATCTCCTCTTCGTAGGCATAGGCATAGTCGTCGTCGGCGAGTTCATATTCAGGCTCGGCGATTTCGGCCTGCTCGGCGTCGGTCGATTTCACGATAAGCTCCTGGTCGGCGATGTCGTAATACTCGTCGGCGTCGATGCGGCCGTTGCCGTCGGCGTCGTGTACCGCCGTGTCGTAGATATTGTCGTTGTCGGTGTCGACCACGCCATATACCTCGCCGTCTTTCTCAACCACGGCGTAGGCGTCGCCCGAGTCGGTCACTCCCGTCTCTATCACGTTGGCGCCCTCGAGCTGCGGGGTCTCGTTCACGTCCACCTCTACCACGTCGTCGGCTGTCGCCTCAGTGTATTCCTCCACGAGCGAGGCGTGGTCGGCCTGAGCCGCGTGGCCGCTGTGGCTGTGCGAGCCGCCGCCGTGATACTCGGCCATAGGCGAGTAGTCGATATTCTCGCGCCAGGTCGCGATCTCCTCCGGCGTCATCGCGGCCCACTCCTCCTCGATGAAGGTGCCGTAGGCGTTGCCGTGCCAGAAAAACACCCCGCCGGTGCCTACCTCCGCGCGGGCCGCCGCGAAGGCCTCGCCGAAGCTCATCGAGTCGTCGACGCAGGTCGCTTGGGCCACGGTGCCGTCCGTTTCTGCCGCCGCTTCGCCGATATTCTGCTCCGCGTCGGGGAGCGCTATCTCGCTGTCCCCTTCCGAGTTGGTCATGGCGTTGGCCGCGAAGGCTCCCGCCGTGCCGAGCGCGATGCCGGCTGCGGCTCCAGCCGCGATTTTTGCGCCGAGGTTGCCGCTTTTGTTATCTGAAGAGGTCGACTCGGTAAACTCGTTTGAATAGGGGTTGTAAAGTGTATTTTCTGAATTCATCGTTATTGAGGGGGTGAAAGAGGTTGTTGTTTTATGCAAAGATAATATTTGATTCGACATAATGCAAGCCGTAGGGCATATTTTAGCCGAATTGGCCCTTTTCGCTGACTAACTGGAGCGGTTTTCTGACGAGCCGCGCCCGTCCCGCCGCCGCGGGTCAGTATATGAACTCCGATTTGCACTTCGGGCAAGCCGAGTAATCGTTGCGCAGTATGTCGTATTCCTGAAGGAAGATTTTGTGGCAGTTGGGGCAGCGGTAGTGGCGCTTGAGCCACTCTTTCGCCGCGTCGGCCTCCTTCGAGGCGTTGAATTTCCACTGCATATACAGCGACACCAGCAGCACTATCAGTCCTATGCACGACGACACGAGCAGGCAGTTGCCTATCACCTGCGTGTCATGCCCCGTTATCGACTTCACGACGCCTCCGACCGCGCCCGCTCCCATGAAGAACAGCGACGACGTGCGCGAGAGTATGGCGAGCCGCTGCTGCTTTTTCTTTATCATGTCGGTCCGCCGCTTATACTCGCGCCATACGGCCTTGAAGTGCCTTACGTCGACCGGCTTCGGCGACTCCTTCGGCATCAGCTTTGAGAGCGCCGCGACCAGTTGGCTGAGGCTTACCCCGTAGCGGTCGGCCCCGAGCTCTACGCTGTCGGCTTTGCTTATCCGCGCCGACTCTATCTGCAGCCCGTTGACAAAGGTGCAGTTCTCCGGCTTCAGGTTGGTCAGGGTCATTGCCCCCTGGGCGTTGAAATCAAGCCGGCAGTGCGCCACATGGCTCTCGGCCACGCAGCGGCTTACCGTGTTGGGCACCGTGCCCGGCTCCGACAGTCTGCCCAATTTCATCTTCCCGGCTATCGGCGCGGCGAATATCAGGCTGTTAGTGCCGTTCTCGCGCCCGATAAGTACCGTAACGTTTTTTATCGCTTCCATTCAGGGTTAGGTTTTGAGAGCGTAAATTTAGCGATTTTTCTCCGATTATCAAGGGCTTTATGACTTTCGCAGCGTGCGATAGCCGTAGACCGCTATGACGGCGAAGCATACAAGCGATATGGCGAACGACGCGTTGATCGCCGGCATCCCCCCTACCGTGCCCAGGTCTATGATCATACCCTGCAGCGGAGGCATCAGCGCGCCCCCTACTATCGCCATAACCAGGAAGGCAGCCCCGAGCGACGTGTCTTTCGCGTCGACCCGCTCAAGCGCGATACCGTAGATCGTGGGGAACATCAGCGACATGAAGAACGACGTCGCTACCAGGCAGTAAAGCCCGTAGATATTCTGCAGCAGTATCGTCCCCGCGATCGTCAGCATCCCGCAGATCGCGAATATCATCAGCAGGCGGTGGGAGTTGACATATTTCATCAGCATCGTGCACATGAACCGCGCGCAGATGAATAGCCCCATCGCCGCGATGTTATACATCTGCGCCGTCGCCTTGTCTATCCCAAGCCGCTCGGCATACTGTATGATAAACGTCCAGCACATTATCTGCGCCGCCACGTAAAATACCTGAGCCACCACCCCTTCGCGATACTCCCGGTTGCGAGCCAGGTTGCGGAGCGTGCTCTTTACCGAGCCGTGGCCTTGCTTCTCCCCCTCGCCCGCTCTTCCATTCTGCTTCACGAAGAACAGTATCACGAAGAACATCGCGACGACCACGCAGCCCAGTATCACGTACGGGTCGCGGATCACGTCAAGGTCGTGGTCGCGGATCGCGAGCCGCTCCGCAGCCGGGAGATTGGAGAAGCCCGCTTCGCGCACAGCCGGCCTGTCGCAGTCGAGGTTGGCCAAGACAAACGACGACGCCACGAACATGCCGCATATCGACCCTATCGGGTTGAACGACTGCGCCAGGTTCAACCTGCGCGTCGAGGTCTCCTTCGACCCCAGCGACAGTATATAGGGGTTGGCCGTCGTTTCCAGAAACGCCAGCCCGAAGGTCAGCACATACAGCGATATGCAGAAAAACGAGAACTCCTGGAAATATGCCGCCGGTATAAACATGAACGCCCCCGCCGCGTATAGCGTCAGCCCCATGAGTATGCCGCTCTTGTAGCTGTAGCGGCGTATGTAGAGCGCCGCCGGCACTGCCATCGTCGCGTAGCCCCCGTAGAAGGCAAACTGCACCAGCGACGCCTTCGTGGCCGATATTTCCATCACCGTCTGAAACGCCGACACCATCGGGTTCGTTATGTCGTTGGCGAAGCCCCAGAGAGCGAATAGAGCCGTGATTAATATGAATGTGAGCAGATAACGCTTCTCTACTATCTTGTTCATCGTCTATGTGTCTGTTTTCGCGGCCGGCTCGGCCGGCGCTGGGGTTATTTGTAAATCGGGCCGAAATTCTTGCAGGCGCGGTAGTCGGCGCCCTCCTTGTCCATGCCGAACGCGTTCCATGCCGACGGACGGAATATATCCTCATCCTTAACGTTGTGCATGCACACCGGTATGCGCAGCATCGAGCAGAGCGTGATAAGGTCAGCCCCGATATGCCCGTAGGCGATCGCGCCGTGGTTGGCGCCCCAGCTGTTCATCACGCTGTAAACGTCCTTGAAGCAGTCTCGCGTCGGGTCAAGGCGCGGCACAAACCATGTCGTGGGCCAGGTCGGGTCGGTGCGGTTGTCGAGTATCTTGTGTATTTCGGGTGCCACGTCTACTGTCCATCCCTCAGCGAGCTGAAGCACCGGGCCGAGACCCGCCACCATGTTCACGCGCATCATCGTCATAGGCATCCCCCCCTTCGACAGGAAATTGCTTGAGAAGCCCCCCCCGCGGAAGTAGTCGCGGTCGGCGGGAGCCCAGTGGGTAGCCGACAGGCACGCCGCAGCGTCCTCCTCTGTCATGTTCCACGGCTCTTTGAGCGTCGGGTTGCCCTCGGCGTCGGTCATGGCGCCCGTGGCGTCCAGAGCCGTAGCGCCCGAATTGATCAGGTGGATCATACCCCCCGAGGCGCGCCCTTCCAGCTCCATGCCCGTCACTCGCTTCACTGCCTCAGGGCTCCAGTAGGTGCGTATGTCGGAGAACATCGTCGCGCGGTTGGTCAGCAGGTGGCCGAAAAGCATCGCGACGCCGTTGAGCGAGTCGTTCTCCGTTGCCAGCACGAATGCCTCCCTCACGCCGTTCCAGTCAAACGACGAGCACATCAGCGACTCCGGGAAGTCGAAGTTGGGCTTATAGTCGGTCCACTGTCGCTGCCCCTGAACGCCTCCCGCGATCGCGTTGTGGCCGAGCGCTTCCTCCTTATAGCCCATTTCGAGCAGCTTCGGGTTGCCCTGCATCAGGTCCCGGATTATCATCATGTTCTTTACCGTGAATTCCCAGTCTTTTTCAAGCTCCTCGGCGGTTTTCGCTTTCCCCTCGCCGTTGAAGGTGGTCATCGGGGTCCCTTCCGGCACAGGCTTCCGAGCGTTGCGGTCTTCGGCCTGCTGAGGTATGCAGTATTCCTTCACCCATTTCATCGCGCGTTCCAGCTCCTCATGGTCATAAATCTCGAAATCCACTCGGCGAAGTATCTCTACGAGCTCAACATACTCCGTGCGCATCCCGAGATAATGCTGGAAGAAATCCGCGTCGACGATCGATCCCGCTATGCCCATGCACGTGTTGCCCAACGACAGATAGCTCCTCCCCTTCATCGTCGCCGTGGCTTGCGCCGCGCGAGCCCAGCGAAGTATCTTCTCCGCCACGTCGGCCGGTATGGTGTTGTCGTCGAGATCCTGCACGTCGTGGCCGTAGATGCCGTAGGCCGGCAGCCCCTTCTGAGCGTGCGCGGCGAGCACCGCCGCTAAATACACCGCTCCCGGGCGCTCCGTGCCGTTAAAGCCCCATACCGCCTTAGGGTAGTGCGGGTCCATGTCCATCGTTTCCGACCCGTAGCACCAGCATGAGGTCACCGTGATTGTCGACCCTACCCCTTCGCGGGCAAACTTCTCGGCGCACGCCGCCGACTCCGCCACGCGGCCTATCGTCGTGTCGGCTATCACGCATTCTACCGGCGTCCCGTCGCCGTTGCGCAGATTTGAGGATATGAGTCGCGCCACTGCTTTGGCGAGTTCCATGGTCTTTACTTCGAGGCTTTCGCGCACTCCGCCCTGACGGCCGTCGATCGTGGGGCGTATGCCGATCTTAGGATAATTCGTTTTCATCGGTAATATTGGTATAGAAAAAATTTATTTCTTAAATTTGTTGCTGGTATTAGAGCGAGCTTATTTCCCACAAAGTTACTACATACCGCCCGAAAAACTGCAATAATCCTCATTTTTTTCTTCTTTTTCGTTCATGGAAGGTTATAAAGTCAAACAATACGACGCCCCGGTGAAGCGTTTTTGCCGCACGATGAATCTCAAAAACAACCCTCAGCTGATCGAGCAGTACCGCCTCCGCCATTCCGAGGGCCATGTATGGAAAGAGGTGCTCGACGGTATCCGCCAGGTCGGTATCCTTGAGATGGAGATATACATCTTAGGCTCCCGCCTGTTCATGATCGTCGAGACTCCCGTCGACTTCGACTGGGACGCCGCTATGACCCGCCTCGCGGCCCTCCCCCGCCAGCAAGAGTGGGAGACCTATATGTCGATCTTTCAGGATTGCGACCCCGACGACTCCGCCGACGCCAAGTGGACCATGATGGAGCGTATGTTCCGCCTATATTAATATAACTCATCAGCCCTATCCCCCTTCTTCAAGACATGAAAGCCCCCGTAATAGCCGTCGTCATCCCCTGCTACAACGAGCAGGAAGCCCTCCCCATTTCCGTCCCCCGCATCCTCGCCATCCTCGACGAGATGGTCGCCCGCGGCATAGCCTCCCCCGAGAGCTATATCCTCTGCAGCGACGACGGCAGCCGAGACTCCACATGGAGCGTCATAGCCTCCCTCAACGCCGCCGACAGCCGAGTCCGGGGCATATCCCTCGCCCATAACCGGGGCCACCAGTACGCCCTCCTCGCCGGGCTCATGGAAGCCCGCGGCCATTGCGACGCCGCCATCTCGATCGACGCCGACCTCCAGGACGACCCAAGGGCCATGATCGAGATGGTCGAGAAATTCCGCGAAGGCGCCGAAATCGTCTTCGGAGTCCGCGGCAGCCGAGCCACCGACACCCGCTTCAAGCGCCTTACCGCCCGCGGGTTCTACAAATTCCAGCGCCTCATGGGCCTCGACACCGTCTACGACCACGCCGACTACCGCCTCATGTCCGACCGCGCCCTCGACATCCTCAGCCAGTATCGCGAAAGCAACCTCTTCCTCCGGGGCATAATCCCCCAGATCGGCCTGAAGACCGCCGTCGTCGTCTACGACCGCGACTCGCGGGTGGCCGGCGAGTCGAAATATCCCCTCAGCAAGATGCTCAGCTTCTCAGTCGACGGCATCACCTCCTTCTCCTCCCGCCCCATCCGCTACGTCCTCCTGCTTGGTGTCGCCTTTATCATAATCGACATTGTCATAGCCGTTTACGTGCTCTACAACCACTTCCGGGGGCTTACCGTTCCCGGCTGGTCGTCGCTAATGCTGTCCATATGGTTTGTCGGCGGCTCCATCCTCATAGGCTTAGGCATCGTCGGCGAATACGTCGGCAAAATCTTCAACGAAGTGAAGCAACGCCCCCGCTACAACATCGCCGCCCGCATCTAACCTCCCCCTCACTCCCCACTCCCCACTCCGCCATCCCGCTTGCCTCGCCCCCCATCCCGCGCCGCAGCCCCCAGTGCCCCCCGATGGTGAAAACCCCGATCCGACCTTCAACCCTAAGCGCGCCCACTTGCACAGTTGACATATTATTAGTAATTTTGTGAGATGTTACGCGCTCGCGCAGACTCCGACCGCCCACTATATTAACCCTTTCTCGAATATTGAAGCCGAGGATTGGTAGAGTAACGACAGGCATCTATGAATAAACTTAATCTGCGACACCGAGTTTTCCTCATTGTTACTCCGCACAATAACAACAGTTCACGAGACAGCCGTATCTACGACTATTTTCAACTCGTTGCTATTGTACTGAGTCTTGTGCCATTGGCGTTTCGTAATTATACACCTTTCTTCTCAGTCCTCGAATACTGCTGCGTCAGCTTATTTATACTGGACTACGTCCTCCGTTGGCTGACGGCAGATTTCAAAATGCGAAAAGGCTGGTTCAGCTTCGTTCTGTACCCGATAACTCCGATGGCAATTATTGACATGCTTTCAATCTTGCCGACTTTCTCTGTAATCAACGAGGCATTCCACCTTTTCCGGGTAACACGACTTTTCAAAATATTCCGACTATTAAAATTCGGTAGATATTCAAAGGAACTTGGCATCTTTATGCAAGTCTTAAAACAGCAGCGTTCAGTTTTACTATCAGTGCTGACTCTTGCCATCTTCTACATCATTCTCACTGCTTTACTGATGTTTTCGGTCGATGACAAGTTTGACAACTTCTTCGATGCGCTATACTGGGCAACCTCTGCTCTCACCACTGTTGGCTATGGAGATGTTTACCCCCATAATGATCTTGGAAAAGTTATCAGTATGCTGTCTTCTCTTGTTGGCGTTGCAATAATCGCATTGCCCTCGGGTGTAATCACGGCAAGCTATTTGCAGACAGTTGAAAAACTTAAAAACAAAAAATCGGAGAACAAACTCAACTCCTGATTACATACACTTCGCAACTTACTATGGGAACATTTCTCCAAATATCAGCATTTGTTTTTGTGATTCTTGTGTTATATCTAATCTGTAAGTCATCTTATCACAAATTAGTGGTCATTCCCCATTGCCGCAAGGCATTAGGAAATGCCTTAGCTGTTGAACAAGAAGAATACGATGAAAAAATCCGACGAGCGGAAAACGACATAAAGAGCCTACTCGCTGAAGAAAACGACCCGATTATTCGTAAGGTATATCAGGCATTTCTCGCCAATTATAAATATGTGACTTTATATAATTTATATGCCGCGCGAAAGAAAGGTTTTGAAAGTCGTCCGGATTTTTCCTTAAGATTTGTGCAGGATTTTTATGAGGATAACAACAAGAATATTTCGTCTTTAGGTTCTGAAACTGAATATGACCTTCTTAATGACTATCCTAAAAATGTGCTCGACGCCTATTCTCAATTATGCCAAAAATTTGATGAGTTAAAATCCTCATCTTCAATTTTTGACAGAAGCGAAAAGATTTCAATCGAAGGCGGCTCTTTTTTCTATCTTAACGTGGGAGCGTATGATATACCAAGATTTAAGGGGAAAAATGGCACACTCTTCTTTTACCCTTCTTTCGTGTTGCTTTACAAGGGTAATGCGGATATTGAAATCATTACCGACCTCCAATCAATTAATATTGAGACTGTTTCAGATTCTCGCACCGTCACAACGGAATATCCGATGCTCGATGTTCCGCATGATGCACTTGTCCTAAACAAGAGGTATCTGTACCAAACCAAAAGCGGTAAGCCCGACGCTCGATATAATCATAACCCTTGCACTATCACTTATCAAACCAATAAACTTTCCATAAATCCCGGTGGCGTTGAAATTTGGTTTACCAAGCTTTTGTGTACTAACAATTTCGCTATTGCCTACCTTTCACTTATAACTGAGAATCTGAATAGCAAATCATCTTTACTCGTAGAAGATGATAGTCAACTGAAAGTTGTAGAAGTAGCTGATCGACAATTTGAGTTAAACCAGAAAAGCACTCTTAAAGCGAAATTTAATGAATATATTCAAGACCCTGCCTTCGTTGAGTGCTTAAAATATGTATCCACTCAATCAACTATAACCACATCCCAGCTTCAGCGCCATTTGCAAATAGGATTCAACAAGTGTGGCGTTTTCCTTGATCACTTGGAAGAACTGATGTTTATAAGTTCGGCAGATGGACTTAGGCCAAGAACTGTTTCTCTTTCCGAAGATTTTCTTAATACGATTCTTTCAGAGGATAAACCTAAAAAATCAAGCAAGACTAAGCATATAGTGGGAGACAAGCACCCGAACAAACCTTGGGTATGGACTGAATATGCTCCCGGAAAATTCGATTGGCGCAAAAATAAGGATACTGATGCCGCAGCTTTTCCGCCGAAGGCGACATCCGACCGAGATGTTTCTAAAGAATTGGATAATCTGATAGGTATAACCGGAGTCAAAGAAGAAATCGCGAAACTCCAAAACTTCATTAAAATTCAGCTTGTTCGCAAAAGTCAAGGGCTGAAGACTTCCCCTATCTCATATCATTGCGTTTTTACCGGCAATCCCGGCACCGGTAAAACAACCGTAGCCCGCATCATTGCTGAAATCTATAAAGACCTTGGCATACTCTCCAAAGGGCACCTCGTTGAGACCGACCGATCTGGCTTAGTCGCTGAGTTTGTAGGTCAGACCGCTGTCAAGACCAATAAGATTATTGATTCAGCTCTCGACGGAGTTCTTTTTATTGATGAGGCTTATTCTTTGGTTCAGGGAAATTCCAATGACTTCGGATCAGAGGCTATCTCCACATTGTTAAAACGCATGGAAGATGACCGAGATAGGCTCGTAGTTATACTCGCCGGATATAGAGATGAAATGAAAACATTCATCGATGCCAACCCAGGCTTACAATCTCGTTTCAACCGCTATATCCATTTCGACGATTATACTGCCGATGAGTTATTTGAGATTTTCTCGCTTAACGCCACGAAAAATCAATATATCCTCACGAATGAAGCGTCAACTGTCCTTCGCTCCAAAATCGAAGAAACCGTTGCACGCAAGGACAAGAATTTTGGTAATGCGCGCACCGTTAGAAATATGTTTGAGAAGACTCTTGAACATCAGGCTACGCGCCTTACAGCCGAGGGAGTCCTTGACAAAGAAGCATTGCAGCGCATTACCGAAGAAGACATCGATAAACTTTAACCGTCAATTACGAGGATTTAGGCCCGTAATACGCTAAAGTGCGCGGGGGGTTAGAGCGATGCGCGGAGCGAGGTGGGGAGTTTGCGCGCGATTAGCTCATAGCCGTCGGCGAGCAGCTGCTTTATCACCTTATCGGGCACATCCGATTCGAGCTTCACGCCGAGCCAGTGCTCCTTATTCATGTGCCATGCCGGGAAAGCCCCTTGATAGCGGCTCTGCATCTCTACCACGCTCTCAGGGTCGCATTTAACGTCAATAAACTTCTTGTCGAGGTCAGCGAGGCAAAACCATTTCCCGCCGACGGTAAAAGTGACGAGCATCGAATATTGGGGTTCGGTCCACGGCATATTCTCCTTCGCGCCCTTAAGCGACAGGCAGTAGTCGCGCAATTCTTCAGTGTTCATGTATATTTTATTTTTTAGTGTTGAGATATGCTCTTAGTTGCTTGGGAGTCAGCCCCGAGTGCTTTTTGACGTATTTACCGAAAAAAGCCGGGTTGTTAAAGCCTAATCGCGCCGAGATCTCCTTTATCGACTCGTCGGTATGGATCAGCGAAGTCCTCACGTCGGTCATAACGGCCTCATTAATCCAATCCATTGTGTTCCTGCCGCTTATCTGCCTCACAACCCTCGCGAGATAGTTGGGCGTCACCGACAGCGCGTCGGCATACCACTGCACGTCGCGCGGTTTGGGATACGACTCGATAAGCAGCGTTGAAAACCGCTGATAGAGACGGTCGGCCGACTGCCTCGCGGGCATTTTATCGGCGTCGGCGCCGGGTAGCGTGACCGATCCGAGCAGATCCTCCATCATCGAGACCATCGTGAAGCGCACGCTCTCGATACCCATTTCATATTTCTGACTCAACAACTTGGCATACAGCCCTAAGAGTTCCGCCGCGGCGGAGCTGAGGTTAAATACCATGCAGTTGCCCTTAAGCGATGTCAGCTGAGGGAAACCTACCGGGCTGCGGCTTTCATACGGCAGCGTTGCCTCTATTCCGCAAACCATACCGTCGCTGTCGGGCGAAAAAAGCGCATCGGAAATGAAATCGCCTGCCTTATAGAAAATTATCTGGCCGGCCTCGGCCCTGAGATAAATATCATTTAGCGTAATGGCCATTTTGCCACTCGCCACGTAAATGAATCCGACGAAATTCACAACGATTTTGCCGGGAAGCTTCCTCAGAGAGGAGAAATCGCGATAAAAAATAAAGTCGGAGCCAAACTTCATCCCCGCAGCCGCGGAGTTGAGGTCGTCGATCGTCCAGAGTGGGGGAAGTGCGTTTTGTGCCATTGCCGGGTCGTTTATTCTGAATAACGCCTTTTTTAGCACATTAGTTTACCATAAATCAGCAATTTTTCATTAAATAACATTCTATATATTGCATAAAATATTCCATTATAGCCTTTGTTGAAAAATAATAGAACTAATATGACTTACAAACGTTTCATAAGTAAAAAACAACGACAAAAAAATGGCACAGCAATTCACATCAAAGCGACTGATAGCCAAAGAATATCAGTTGCCTATCATAGAGAAGATATTTGAGGCTTGTCAATTACCGTTTGACAAGAACCCGTTTATAAGCATGATCGGCGAGAGCCAGCCACTCCCCGGCTCGCAGAAAGTCACCATTAAAGGCATGGACGGCAACGACATCGACCTTTATATATGGCATCCGACCAACGTCACCCGCAAAGGCCCCCTGCCCATACTGTATTTCATGCATGGCGGCGGGTATCTCATGGGCGACGCTAACACAATGGCTACCAAGCCCGAAGTGCTGACCGACGGCGCGCAGGCTATCTTAGTGAGCGTCAACTATCGACTGGCTACCGAGGCGCCCTTCCCCGCCGACCTCCACGACGCGTATTCGGGCCTCGAATATATCCATGACCACGCCTCGGAGTATGGAGCCGACCCCTCGCGTATAGTGATTTTGGGCGAGAGCGCCGGCGGCGGACTGGCCGCTCGCTTAGCCATTTACAACCGCGACCAGGGCAAAATCGGCTTGTGCGGGCAGGCATTGACCTATCCTATGCTCGATAGCCGCACCGGCACCGACAAAGACCCTATGCCCGACCCCTACGCCGGACAGCTGGTATGGACTCCCGCCTACAACCGGCTCGGATGGGACACCCTGTTGGGCGGTCAGAAACTCCCTGAAAATCAGCTTCCTTACTACTCGGCATCGCTCGCCACCGACTTGACGAATCTGCCGCCGGCATTCATCGCCGTAGGCACTATCGACCTCTTCTGCATGTCGTGTCTCGACTACACAGCGCGCCTGTCATGCGCGGGAGTCAACGCCGAGCTGCACACAATCCCCGGAGTGTTCCACGGATTTGATTTACTGGGGCCGGATACCCCTCAGACCAAGCTTTACAATCAGCTCCGCATCGCTCAGATAAAGCGTATGCTGGGCGACTGACCCGCACTGTCATCAATTTGAATATCAATATATTAACCCTTTAAAAAAACAAAACAATGAGCAATTTCAGCAAAACCCACGTAGCCGAAGGCGCACCCCGCACCGAGCTACACGACATCCTCTCACTCACCGGCGCGGAGGTGTCGGTCAACAATCTTCCCGCCGGCACAGTTATCCCCTTCTACCACAGCCATAAACAGAACGAGGAAATCTACTATATCGTTGCAGGTAAGGGCTTTATGGAGATTGACGACGAGAAAGTGCCTCTCGAAGCAGGCGACTGGCTGCGCGTGGCGCCCGCGGCGAAGCGTAAACTCCACGCAGAGACCGACATGACAGAGGTTTGCATCCAGGTGAAGGAGGGCAGTCTGACCGAATGGACAGCCAACGACGCCATCGTTTCTTAACAGATTTTAACGCGCAAAAGTGCACATTTTGGTGCACAAAAGTGCACTTTTTGAATGAAAAAGTGCACTTAAACGCGAAAAAAACGCCTTTTTTGTGCACAAAAAACACAAAAAAGGCGCGTTTTTTTTGGGTATTTTTCGCATTTTTCAGCGCAGTTGCGCGCCGAGTTTTTTGGTAAGGTTGGCGACGATTTTATTCATCACGGCGTCGATCTGTTTATCCTGAAGAGTCTTCTCGGGGTCGAGGAGCGTCATCGTGATGGCGTAGGACTTTTTCCCTTCGGGGAGGTTCTTGCCCTCATAGACGTCGAAGAGCGAAACCGACTGGAGCAGCTTGCGCTCTGACTCGCGGACAGTCTTCTCGACCTCTTCCATGGTGACGCGGCTGTCGAGCAGGAGCGCGAGGTCGCGCTTGACGGGCATGGCCTTGGGGAGCGGAGCGAAGGTCGCGGAGCGGGAGGTCGCGAGCTTGACGAGCGCCCGCCAGTCGAGCTCGGCGAAGTAGACGGGCTGCTTAATATCCATCATTTTGAGCACCTTCTTGCTGACGATGCCGAGGCGGCCGAGAGGCTTGCCGGAGCGTGTCGCGATGGCGATAGATGCGGCGAAAATGTCGTCGGCGGGCATGACGGTGAAGGAGAGCTCGCGCTGAGCGACGCCGCAGCGGGCGATGATGCGGTCGACGTAGGCGCGGAGGTCGTAGACCGAGGCCTCGACAGCCTGCTGATTCCAGCTGGCCTCGCGGAGCTTGCCTGTAAGCCAGAGGCCGAGGCGAGCGCCTTCGGTGTAGGGAGCGAGGGGCTTCTCGGCGGTCGACTGCGCCTCGGGGTCGCGGAAATAGACGTTACCAAACTCATACATCATCAGGTCGGCCGCTTTGCGGTTGACGTTGTGGGCTATCGACTCAAGGCCGCCGAAGAGGAGAGTCTGGCGCATGACGCAAAGGTCGCTCGAGAGGGGGTTGAGCAGGCGCACGCAGTGGTCGAGCGGATAGGTGGCGCACTCGGCGTAGTAGCTTTCGGCGGTCAGCGAGTTGTTCATGATCTCGTTGAAGCCCTCGCCTGTAAGCTGCTCAGAGATAAGGCGGCGCATATCCTCGGCGGAGTCGGTGAAGGTCTTGAAGGAGAGGGAGGCGTGTAGGGCGCCGGGGAGCTCTACGTTGTTGAAGCCGTAGATGCGGAGAATGTCTTCGGTGACGTCGCAGGGGCGCTGCACGTCGACGCGGTAGGTAGGCACTTTGAGGCTGGCCACTCCGTCGGCCTTGGCCGCGATCTCGATCTCGAGGGAGCGGAGGATGAGGTCGACCGTATCTTCGGGTATATCCTTACCGATAAGCGCGTTGGACTTGGCGTAGCTGAACTCCACGTCGAAGGGCTTGATCGGCTCGGGATATATATCTATAATATCGCCGCAGATTTCGCCGCCGGCGAGCTCCTTGACTAGGAGAGCGGCGAGCTTGAGGCAATAGACGGTAGCGTTGGGGTCGGTGCCGCGCTCGTAGCGGAACGAGGCGTCGGTGTTGAGGCCGTGGCGACGAGCGGTTTTGCGAATCGAGGTCGGGTTGAAGTACGCGCTCTCAAGGAAAATGTCGGTAGTGGAGTCGGTGACGCCTGAATCGAGGCCACCGAACACGCCGGCGATACACATCGGCTCGGAGGCGTTGCAGATCATGAGGTCTTTGTCGGAGAGCTTGCGCTCGACGCCGTCGAGAGTAGTGAAAGGAGTCGCTTCGGGGCAGTTTTTAACGACCACTCGGTCGCCCACCTTCGCGAGGTCGAAGCAGTGGAGTGGCTGCCCCATGGCGTTGAGAATGAAATTGGTGATGTCGACGATATTATTGATCGGTCGCTGGCCAATGGCTGTCAAGTAGTTGCGGAGCCACTCGGGGCTTTCGGCCACTTTGACGCCGCGGATTGTCAAGCCTGAATATCTGGGGCAAGCCTGGGTGTTTTCGACAGCCACGCTAACGGCACCGTCGGCTCGGTCGACGGCGAAATTGTCGACCGACGGCTTGTGGGCCGATATGATTTCGCCCTCACGCTCAGAGCAGTGGGCGGTGAGGTAGGCGGCGAGGTCGCGGGCCACGCCGTAGTGGGAGGCGGCGTCGACGCGGTTGGGGGTGAGGTCGACTTCGAGCACGTAGTCAGACTCAACGTTGTAGTATAGGGCCGCGGGAGTGCCGGGCTTGACGTCGTCGGCGAGGACGATGATACCGTCGTGGGAGGCGCCTACGCCGATTTCGTCCTCGGCGCATATCATGCCGAACGACTCGACACCGCGGATTTTGGATTTCTTAATCTGGAACTCCTTGTCGCCGTCGTATAGCTTGGTGCCGACGGTAGCGACGACAACGGTCTGTCCGGCGGCCACGTTGGGGGCGCCGCAAACGATTTGGGTGGCCTGGCCGTCGCCGAGGTCAACGGTGGTGATATGCAGATGGTCGCTGTCGGGGTGGTCGACGCATGTAAGCACTTTGCCTATAACGAGACCTTTGAGGCCCCCTTTGATAGTCTCGACCTCCTCGACACCTCCGGTTTCGAGACCGATAGATGTAAGAGCGGCCGAAAGCTCGTCGGGAGTAAGGTTGAAGTCAACATACTCCTTGAGCCACTTATAAGAAATATTCATAGTTTAAGTGATTAGAATCAAACAAAACGCGCCCAAAAGGGAATTAAGCGCGAATTTACTAAAAACTTTCCAACCCCGCCAATAAAAGCCCAATCGATTTAAGAGCCTGTCCCATAAAATCTGTTAAATGGCTGACCGCCTCAGCTTTAACAGATTTTATGGGACAGGCTCTAAGTAATTAGGGGCTATGACGGCGCAGATGGGGCGCGCGTCGATTATCTTAATCGGGGATCAGCGTTTCGTGCAGCGGACGGGGATGGCGTCAACCATACTTTTCGAGCCTTCTGAGTAAAAAGGTGCTGTATAAGTTCCTGTATTTGTGGCAGCAGTAGGAAGCGCGGTATGGGGACCTTTAACCCAAAGGAAAGCTTTCTCGCCACGATACAAGTCAAATAATGTAGAATATCTGTATGGGTCTGCGCGTAATCCGGCGGCAGGTATGTCCAAGCCTTCCCAGGAGGTAATCATTGTCCATGAGCCCGGAGGGGTCTCGGGCTGCTTTTCATCGGGCGGTAACACCCATCCTTGGGGAGATGGATCCTGAGGTGTCCATTCCGTTGTAGCGGAGCTGACAGTCCAGCCGGCATTTTTACCAACTGTCTGACCTAAATAATTCTTGTTTGCTAATGTCGTGGCGGTTGTACCACCTGTATGATAAAACAGCTTATAAGGCCATTTTACGGCATTTGTTTGTGTTTCCCTAATGTCTTTAGTAGTAGTTTTGACGGCATGTCGATAAATGAGCATGCTGGCTGATTGTCCGGTTGCGATTGTATGCCTGAGCTGCGTAAGTTCTTTGCCGTTTATATCATAAACTTTAGCTTGCCAATGCGGGAAGGGGTCTTTTCGCAAAAACTGATAGTAAAAGCCGGCGTCACCGGGCTTCATAGCACCGATGTTGCGGTCCATCGTAGATTGTCCGAGTTCGGCAGGATTATAATTAGTGATCCACAGATGCCAGCTCCAGAGGTATTCGCGGTCTTCCACAGGCTTGCCATCCTCGCTTTTCTTGCGGATTCCCACTATGACGTTTCCTTCCTCTCCGGTGGTCTTGAAGAAGATCTCGCTTCGGGTGGGATTTCTGTCATTCAAAGGATCTTTAAATGCCGCAGGGTCTAACTGATCTTTAGTACCCCCCTTTACTAAGAATGTTTGTTTGAAATTGTTGAAGTCTGCCATCTTCACCGGTAGCCACATGGCGCCTGCGCTTTCGTAATAGTCGCCGTTGTTTGTGAGCATACCTAAATAGTCGCAGAAATTTATCAGTCTCTTCGGGCTGTCTTGCCAGATTACCTCTGCCACCCATTCAGTGCTTGGCGTAATGGCAAATGGCCAAACCGGTTCGTGACCTGAGTCAGTATATGTTGTAAAATAATCATCACGCTTTAGCCAAGTTGCAGGATCCTGTGTAAGTTGTCCTGAAACATCATTGTTTACTTCTTTAAGCTCCTGCAAATAGATTTTAAAATATGCCTCCTCCCAATTTGTATATGCCTGTTTACTTTTATTATCAGGAGCACCGGGATAGAACTCCGTAGCAAAGTTATTGACAGGGCTTATCGGGAAGCGGTTAATGATGCGGGTGTCGTTGGGGTTGACAATATAAGCATTGCCTTCGCCATAACGTCGGTAAAGCTTTTTAACGGGGCCATCATCGGTAGGGAAATTACTGAATGTAAAATTTAAATCGTAGAATTTTCCTGGAATGATGTTGTAATCGTTCACATCGTTAGCGCCCGGCATGAACTCAATGCGTCTGTATTTATTTTGTTGGGTCTCCTCTTTGTCGGAGCATACTATTTCGAGGAATAGCGCATGCTTCGTGGCACATGGGCTCTTCAGATATGGGTTTGTGTTTTGGTTTACACCCTGGGTGTTGCGTGGCAGATAGACGTCGATAGTCGCGGGCTTGTCGGACATGTCCAGGGCGTAGCCAACTATTTCATTAAATTTTTCCTTATTCGTGGTGAGGGGAAAGAGGTTGAGTTTGGCCTCATTGACGGGAGATGGGTACCTAAGCTCGTCGGTATTGTAGTTATCAGCCTCGTAGAGAATATCGGCGTAGGGGAGATCGGGCACATTACCCCAGTTCAAAGCAAGGGTTTTGCGTTTTCTATCCCAGCTATTGCCTCCGCCGGCATCACCTTCGCCGTCGGTGGTTTTCATAAGCTTGAAATAGAGGTGGAGTTTAGCGACATTTGGGCGTAGACGAACGCTGAGGGAGAGCGCGTTATAGTCGACGTCAATTTTGCCGCTCATAGGCAGATGTTTCTTTCCGTCAATAATGACCCACACGTCGTCGGCGTTTTTCATCGGCTTGTGGACATTCTTGACTTTCCTTACGGTTTCAGAGTTATCATCGGTGAAAAGAGAGGGGTTGCCTGTGTTGGCAACCACAACTGTAGTGAATTTACTATCGGCATGGGTCGGGATCAAAAAGGGAATAACGGGGTTTTCTCCCAGGCCGGAGTATTCCTGATAATAGGGCATGCCGACTCGGTTGCCCGCGGAGTTATATTGCAGGACCCAGAAGTCGTGGAGCCGCGTCTCGTCTTCCAATATACGCGGATCCGGGGGCTCGACGGTGGGGTAAAAGTCGTCATCACCAGAATCTCCGCGGGAAGTGGCGTCGAGAGTTACCATACCCTCCACATCGATGGAAAGGGGCATCATAACCTGGCGTCCGGGATCATCACATTCGGACGCATAAGTATAAACCAATTCGTCGGCGCAGCCCGTTAAAGCCAACAACAGGAATAAAATTCCTGCCCATTTGAAACGGAAAATATGTGTTGATATTTTGTGCATCGTGAAATCGCTTTATATGATTGGATGTTGTGAAAGGGGATAATCACTTCCACCATACCGTGCCGTCGGGAGCAGTGGCATTAGTATTAGAGCCCCAGCCACCTTCGCTAACAACACCACCGCTACTCCAGTTGCCGGTAGTAGTAGTGACCTCTACACCACCCCAATTCACGACGGTGGCGGCAGGGTTGTGGTCGTATGGGTCGTGGACGCCCACGCCTTTGGTATAATCCAGGACGTAGTGGTAGGTATAACCGGGTTTCCAGTCAACCTGAGCCGGGGCAGCCGCCCATCCGTAGTAACGGAGTTCCTCGGTGGGGGGGATATGATAGGGAGTGGAGGTGCCGTAGACATTGCCGTGTTTGTCGAGGCGCTCCATGACGGTGCCGTCGGACTTAAGCACGGATAGGTAAACGATATAGTCTTGCGACTGAGGGTCTTTTGAGGGGAAGATACAGTGTTGGTCGCCGTCGTGCTCAGTGATGCGAACAAGAGCGCTGAAATACATTCCCTTCGGAGAGTCGGTACGGTCGTTCTTGTAATCCCATAAAGCTTGTTTCTGGGGAATGAGCATAGCCCGGCCACCACCACCTAAGAGCGAGACCGCGGTCTCCTTAGTATTGTGCTCGGAGGCATTGATACGCACCACTTTATCATTCGGGGCGAAGACATAGTCGACATATCCGCGGGGAGAATTGTTGTCGATGTACCACTCGCCTATCGAATTTTGATCCGAGGGGCGGTTCGCGACCTCGGCAGAGAGGCTGAAGTCGGCCTCCACGACAATGCCGCCCACACGCCAGCCGGCCACCTCTATGTCGTAGAGCGCGGAGGCACCCCAGGCACTGAGCTCGACGCCTGAGAGCTGATGCTCGAAGTTGATCTTGATGCCGCTATAAAGATGCGCGGTCTTATTGCCCTGACCTATGGCTGAAACGAAGTCGACCTGCTTAGAGATGTCGGGAGCCACGCGGAAACGGGAGAGACGGAGGTCGTAGCGGATGCCGGAGGCGTCTTTAACAGTGGCGTTGGTGTAAACGAAGCACTCGTCGCCCACACCGACACTGTCTCTCATAACGGCACGGGTGGGGTGGAACGCGAAGAATTTCAGACTACCGATTTTATCTTTCTCGTTGGATGCCCATCTACACCCGTCGCCACGGAAAAGGCCGTCGGGCTGGCGCCTAACGGTAGCATCGAGGCAGTGGTAGCCGAGAATGTCACCCGCGCCGGGGGCGTCTTCGGGGCAGTAGGCCGTGACGGCGAAGCCGTCGGCGAGAAATCGCTGAGGAAGATCATAGTTGGCGCGCGAGTCGACGCCCGGGGCGCCGGTAGTGAACGCCACCTCATCGGAGAGCATGGCCGGGGCATCGTCCTCACCGACGCATGAACAGATGGCCGGCGATAGCGAAAGGAGAGATATTAATGAGAGAGTGAGCTTATTATGGACAAATTTCATAGGAGAGTCAATTTATTAGGAACCGGGCACCGGGAATTGGTCGCCACCGCCGACCTTCCAGTCGCTGATTTTGTAAGTGAGACCTACTTTATCACTGATAATCGGGTCGCCGGCACGGGGGCCAGAAGTTGTGACAGCGGGGTCGTGGAGACCGACGCCTACGGTATAATCGAGAGTATAGGTGTAGATTTTTCCCGGAGCCCAGTCGGCGTCGACGGGAAGCGCAGCCCAACCGAATTCTTTAATCTCCTCGGTTGGCTTGAGGGTGTAGGGTGAGGAGCAGGCAGCGTCGGTGAAATAGCCGCCCTCTTTCTTGTAAACGCGGGCAGAGACCACGCCGGAGGACTTGTCGACGGCCATATAGACCACGGGGACATTATAGGAGTCGGCGCCCTGCGAGAGATCTCGATAGGGGTAGCGCTGCCGCTCGACAGGATTTACACCAGCCGTAAGGGTAGCGTCGGTCACACGAATCAATACGCTGATATACATCTTATTGGCGGCATTAGGACGGTCGGCAGCATAATCCCACCGGGAGTAGACCGAAGGGATAAGCATAGCGCAGTTGTCGTTGCCGTCGGGGCGCTTGCTGCCCATGATCGAGACGGCGTTGGCCGCGTCGATCTGATGGTTCTTGCCGCAAGCTACTATCTTATCGCCATCGCGGAAAATATACTCAACGATGCCGCGCGCGGGATCGGCCGACCACTCACCGGCGCCCGCGACGGGCTTGAAGTTGAATGTGCCCTCGACGCCCACGCCTCCGATGCGCACTCCAGCAATCTCGATGTCGCAGCTCTTATGTTTTCCACAAGCTTTTATCTCGACGCGGCTGAGCTTATGGTCGAAGGGGAGCAACACGCCGGAGAAGAGATTGTCGGCCATGTTGCCAGTGGCATAGGCAGCGACGAAATCGACCTGATCGGCGATGTCGGGGGCGACGCGGAAGGAGGTCAGGCGGTAGTCGACGGCAGAGGCAGTGGAGGCATTGACCACCTTTGCGCCCGGCACTTCGGGCTCGCCGGGATAGAAGCTGTAAAACGCTATACGATGGGCCTCAAAAGTAGGGTCGGGCCAACAGCAGTAGGGGGAGGAAAAGGTGCCCTCGTCGCCGTCGCTTTTATTTACTTTCTCGTTATCGAAAAGCGAGGGAATAGCTCCGGCAGAAAGCTCGCCGTCGAGATCGAAAGCGGCGGCATAGAAGTAAGGGAGATTGCCGGTAGTAATGATGTCGGCACGGCTCTGGAGCTCGGGGAGCGACGCGCGGAAGAGAATCGCGCCATGGGCGGCGTCGGGCCGCCCGGGCATATCATCCTGCGAGCAGCCCTGAAACATTATGGCGGCTCCGAGGCAGAGGTATGTGAGATGTATCTTGAAATTCATATATATATGGGGAGGGAATAGTTATTTTCTGGGGACAGTGGCCTCGATGTCGTCGCCCGGCAGCCAGGGGGACACGTCGACGCTGAAGAGAGTCTTGCCATTGGTAATCTCGAAAGAGAGGGTATAGTTCATGCCGGGGCGCCAGCCCTGGGGTATAGAGAAAGTTTCGGAGACGGGATGGCTACCGGTAGCATCGTAGGTGGTATAAGAGACGGTCAGCTCGGTAGGAGCGGCGGGATTGGGGATGAGCAACAGCGCGTCGGATGAGGAAAAGAGGAGGTGGGGCTTACTGTCGGGCGGGATGCCGCGAATTTGGTCGGCAGTATCCGGAAAGCGGACTGACAGGTTGCCTCGGTCAGTGATTGTCCAGCCCTCGAAGGAGTCGGGGGAGAAGGTGAAGTCACCGGTCATAGAGGCGGTTGAGGAGAGGGGAGCCGGAGTAATCGCATACGTGGCAATAAGAGGCACATCGATGAAATCGACGCTATTGACTATGAGCGGCTTCGCATCGGAGACGGGATTGATGTATGTAACCCTGATGTTAATGTTAGAGAGGATATGGGAGAAAGAGAATATTACGGGGGAGGAGTTGCCGTCGAAGAAGTTGCGACGGTGAGCGGCAACGAGAATGTCTTCGGTAGTTTTATAGTCAGAAGGCTGGGTATATGTGAATTTAAGCTGATTGTCGGAGAAATTGAAGTCGCGGATACGAGACGCGCCTGCGGGATGAACCGCCACGAAAGAGTATTGGTAGCCGGGAAACCAGTAACGGGTGTCGTCGTAATCCCATTGCTTGGCCGAGGCGTCGTATCTCACCTCGGTAGCGTTAAGCACCGAGATCCATTTATCGTCGGATAAGTCGTCGACATTGGCCATATCGCCAAAGACGGCAAAGGGATGGGAGGAGAGGTTGCCAGAAGTGGTAAGGGCAGCGCGAGAGACGGCATCGACGCCGAATCGCATCGCGCCGGCGGCGGCAGGCTCTTCACCCGAATCGGACGAGGCGCAAGCCGTCAGAAGGCATGAGAGCGTCAGCAAGATAAAAGAATGTCGCAAAGCTGCCATTTGAGGAAAGATCTAATGAGTTAAATCAATGAAAGATTGTAAGAATCAAAAAAAGAGAGGGAACAAACCGCGCCGGCCGCCTGATGGTCGGCGCGGTTTGTGGAAAAGTCGAGACGGTTGACGAGCTGATTAGTTGAATTTGATTTCAGAAGAATCGCCGTTGCCCCATTGTGAAGCATCGATATTGCCCTCCGCATCAACAGTGGTGGTGAAGCCGATCACGTCGAGCTTGGCGGCGTTACCGTCAACTTCGATGTTGTAGGTGTAGGTGAAACCGGGGCGCCAATCGGGCTGGAAGAAGCCGATGAGGTCTTTGTGGAGAACAACCTTGCCCTGGTCGATCACGTCGATAGTGAAGTTGATAGTGACATTAGCGGCGTTGTATTTGTTAGGAATAACGTAAGCCGAATTGGTGTCCATAGAGTTGGACTCGGGATCGTCGGTCAACGACACAGAGATTGGGGTTTCTTCTTTCCAGAGGTCGACATAGGCGTCGGTTAGCACGCGGGAAGCATTCCAAGTATAGGAGGGAGTGCCGTCAGCAACCTGGAAGATGAAGGAGCCTTGGTCGGCAATGTTACGGATAGTAACGTTGCTGATTTTAACTTCCTGGCCTTTGGGGAAGCCGCTTGTGAAAGTGGCGTTGACTTTAGAGAGAATGTGTGAGAAATTGAGAGCGACGGGCTGGTTGGCATTGTCCTTACCCACGATACCTTTGTTGTCGGAGCCAGAGTTGTAGGCAAAGATAAGATCGACCTGATGGTCGGCGTCGCAAATGTAGTTGGCAAGGGAGAAAGAGCTTGTGCCGTCGGCAACAGAAGAGCAGGTAATGCCTTCGAGCTTAGCGGCGTCGCCACAGCTGTAAGCGTAGAAGTGGTACTTAGCACCGGGAATCCAGTACTGGTAATCAACATTGGTAGTCTCGTTGTAGTACTGCCAGCCGGTAGCAGTGTTTGACACAAGGACGTTGTCAAAGACGTTAGAGAAGGTCACGTCGGCGGTGTTGTAATAACCGTAAACGTAGAACTGCTTGAACCCAGAGTTAATGATGTCGTCGGCACGAGAGATCTTGTTGACAACGTTCTCGAAACCGATCACGTTCTGCTTGCGAGCCACATCTTTCACAACGTCTTCTGAAGTACAGGACGAAAGCGCGAGTACGCCTGCCGCGAAATAAAGAAGATTTCTTTTCATGCGATTAAATGATTAAAAGTTATTAAAGAGATTATTTAAAATGATTTTACTATATGGATAATTAATCGTTTTTGGGTTGGTTGCCGATCGGGAGATCGATGATCTGGTCGTATTCGTCCCAGTCAGAGACGTCGACAATGAAGCCTCCGGCGGAGGGGGGTGCGGTCTGGTTCTCGATTTTCAGGCCGCCGACCTTGATGACGCCGCCGCGGGGCTGGGTCTTCAGCTGGTCGGTGACATCGAAAGTGAAATCGAGCACCTTGCCGTTTTTGAGCATCACTTCGAGACTGAGCGTATATTCATACTCCTTAGGAGAGGCGCCGGTACGACCATAGTATATGTCGGGGAAACCGGGAACGCCGAACGACCGCACGCTGGCCTGGCATCCGGAAGCCTTGACGTCGCAGTCGAAGAGGACGATAGAGGTCTTCTCGGAGGTGACACCGGTGCGCAGATATACGGACTCGGCCATGCCGCCGATAGCTCCGCGGGCGATCGCGACCTGGTCGATACCGGTCTCGAACTGATAGTCGATAAGATAGGTATAGACGAGAGGCTGCATCTTGGGGGCGATCTGGCTCACCTCGTGGTTTTGGATCCCGGGCACCTTATCGAGATAGGCCGAGTAGAGGATGTCGGGGGGATTGGTGGTGCGCGCATCGGCATATTTCTTGTAGAGGGCCGAGAGGGAGGCGTAGGAGCGGGATCGGGTGGTGGCTGTCGCGCGGGCATCGTTGAACGAGGCGACGTCCTCGAAGACGATATACTCGGTGTCGCCGTTATAGAGGAGTATGGAGCGGGTCTCGCCCGGCTCGACAACGAGCTGCTTGCCCTCGGGGGAGACGAAGCCGTCGGCGCGCCGACCATCCTCGAAGTAGCTGATCATGTTGATCCACTCGGGAATACCGGGGCGCATGTCGTCGTAGTCGCAGCCGTAGTAGTCTTTATCCCAATCGGCGAGATGATGGAAACCGTAGTCGCGCTCCCACTCCTGCTCCCACGTGAAGTTGATGTTCATAGTGGGGAAGTGGTCGTAGCATAGCTCCTGGCGACACGACACCAATAACGGCATCATGGCGAGCACCACAGCTATAATATTATACCTGAGTGTCTTCATAAGGCCGAATCAGCGCGTTTAGGTTTGTTAATATCGAAGAATCGCCACGCGATAGAGAATTTCAGCTTAATGGGGCCAAAGTAGTTGAGGTCTTTGGTGCGCTGATAGACGTGGTGGTTGTCGCGGCTATTGTACTCTTTATAGCGGGTATGCATATAGCCGAGACCGATTTCGGCCTCAAGCGAAAGGCGGCGGCCGATGGGCCACATATATCCGGCGGAGAGCCCGGCCATAAGGCCGTCGCCATAGCGACCGGGGTCGCCGTTGGCGAGGTCGTAGTAGCCGCCTCCGGCGAGGAGGCCGACGTACATGCCGCGCCAGGGCTCGCGGGGTTTGATCCAGCGGCGAACCTCGGCGTCGAACAGGGCCAAGCGGTAGCTTTTCTTGTTTTTGTAGCGGCCCCACCAAGCGAAGTCGGCATCGACGGCTACCGACCAATTGTCGTTGATAAGCCACTCAAGCTCGACGTTGGGGAGGAGGATGCCGTAGTAGAGCAAATTGGTCTTCACAGCCAAGCGATAATCGGGGGCGAGGGAGAGGGGCGAGGCAGCGGGCGCGAGAGCGGAGGAGGCGGCGGCGTCAACGCCTGCGGCTGAAGCGGAGTTCAGGTCTGACTCCTCGACATCGGGCACATCGACCACGCCTATAAAGCGGGGGAGTTGGCCTGAATCGGGCGCGACGGTATCGGCCCGGGCAGAAAGCTCAGGCTCGGCGACCGAGGGGGCGGCGGGAGAGGGGGCGGCGGGCTTGAGGCAGAACGATACGGCGACCGAATTGCGCATCTCGGGGAAGAGGTGTTTCACAAGCCACTGCCATGGGCGACCTCCCCTGAGATCCATGAGGCGCTTTTTACGACTGCCGACGATGTTGCCTTTGGCATCGAATATCCAGAGGGGTGTAGTGTCGACGATGTCGAGAATCGCCTGGCGGGAGGGGACAGAGGGAGCGGCCTCGACGAGGCGGCGGAACTCGGCCCATGAGACGCCTTCGGGGATAGACTCTATCATGTCGGGGGCTATGCCGGCGCCGTTGATTATAAGGGAGGCAATAGTCGCGCAACGCTGCTCGGAGAGGCGGTTGTTGAAGTTGTCGCTACCTTCGGGGGAGGCGTAGGCCCGGATGACGACGCGGTCGAGATCGCGGGATATAGCCGCAGCACGAACACTCTCGATGAATGAATTCATCGAAGCCGCATTGCCGTCGAGGTCGGGGTCGAACCGATACTGGCTCACATGGAAATACACTTTCACAGAATCGACGCGATTCTGACCAAAAGCGAAAATCCAGGCGAATACAGCGAGTGTGCACGCTATAAGTTTTCTCATATTAGATTACTTATCTCCAAAAAAAATCTAACAAATAGTTAGCGGATAGAATGGTTTTTAAACACAAAGGTAATTATTTTCAATTTTTTAAAGAACGATAAGAGAGGACAATTATTATATTTTAACATTTATTAACACCACAAGGGGATTGCCGTTAACCCTGCTTAAAATCTCAGCCGCATCGGCCAAGAGAGGGAGCCGATTGATTTTTGACGGACGGCGTAAACCGAACGAGCGAAAGAAGCGTTATAAAAGCAGCGCCGGCCATGCCCGACAGCGCAGCCAAGAGCGGGAGGCCGACTCATCACGTCAACTATTTATTCGCATCACGCAAGCTATTTATTGACATCACGTTAACTATTTAATCAAGTAAGTATCTGACTATGTTTTTGGAGTATTTAGCCGATATACTTCGGGAGAATCCCGTAATACCGATATTTTTGACAATAGGTCTTGGTTTTTGGCTCGGAGGGCTTAAAATCAAGTCGTTTTCGCTCGGCCCGGTGACGGCGACGCTAATAGTAGGCGTAGTCATCGGGCAATTGAACATCCCGGTGTCGGAGACCGTCAAATCGCTGGCGTTCATGATGTTTCTGTTCGCGATCGGGTACTCGGTCGGGCCGCAGTTTTTCCGCTCGCTCAAGGGGGACGGCCTGAAGCAGATAGGCTTTGCCTGCGTCGAGGGGCTGCTGTGCATAGCGACGGTGGTTGTGGTCAGCATACTTATGGGATACAATAAGGGTCAGGCGGTAGGGCTGTTCTCAGGCTCGCAGGCATTTTCGGCCGTGATCGGCGTAGGGTCGAGCACGATAAAGTCGCTCGGACTGCCGCAGGAGGAGACCGAGGAGCTGATAAGCATAATCCCGGCCTGCTATGCGGTATGCTACGTGTTCGGCACGATAGGGTCGGCATGGATTATCGCCAATCTCGGGCCAAGGCTGCTCGGGGGATTAAAGAGGGTGAGGAAGCAGACAGAGGAGCTGGAGGCGGAGCTGGACAACGGCGACATTGTGGCCGACCCGGGAACGTTCGTAGCGAACCGCCCTATCTCATTCAGAGCCTACAGGGCCGAATCGGACTACTTCAACCGCCCCCGCACCATCGAGGAGATCGAGCAACACATAGAGAAGATGGGGCTGCGCCATTTCATAGAGCGGCTGCGCCTGCGGGGCGAGATAGAGGACCCGCAGCCAGAGCTTAAGGTCAGGAAGGGTGACATAATAGTGTTAAGCGGACGGCGCGAGACGATAGTAGACGACGCCGGATGGATAGGCTCGGAGGTGACCGACCATGAGCTGCTGAATTTCACGGCGGAGAATCTGCCCGTGACAGTGTCGAAATCGGGCGCGGCGGGGATGACGCTGGCGGCTCTGCGCAACCAAGACTACATGAGAGGAGTGATGGTGCGCAAGATAACGCGCGACGAGATCTGCATACCGATGAAAGCCAAAACGAAGCTCGAAAAGGGGGATGTGCTGACGCTCGTGGGGCTACCGCAGGACGTGGCCGAGGCTGTTGCCGAGATAGGCTTCTCGGACCGCCCGACCGAGACGACCGACGTGGTATTCATCGGGCTCGGCATAGCGATCGGCTGCCTTATCGGAGCGCTGACATTCTTTTACCACGGCATACCCATATCGCTGTCGACGAGCGGGGGCGCGATAATCTCAGGCTTGTTGCTGGGATGGCTGCGCAACAAGCGCCCGACATTCGGGCGGATACCGCGCCCGGTGGTATGGTTTATGAATAATGTGGGGCTGAACCTGTTTATAGCGGTGGTGGGTATCGGAGCGGGACCGACATTCCTGCCGGGGCTAAAAGCCGTAGGGCTGGAATTTTTCCTGGTAGGCATTGTATGCACCTCAGTGCCACTAATCCTCGCCACGCTCGTAGCCGCGAAGCTATTCAGATTTCACCCGGCGATAGCGCTGGGATGCGTGGCCGGGAGCCGCAATGCGGTGGCCGCGCTCGGCGCCATACAGGACAATCTCGACAGCACGATTCCGGCGATGAGCTATACGGTGACGTACGCCGTGGGGAGCGTGCTACTCATCTTCGCCGGCATGATCATACCGCTGATAGTTTAAAAGCCTGCCGGGCGGTCTCAGAAGAGGGCCGTGAAGGCGGCGTCGAGGCGCGGGAGGGGGTTGGCGTAATGGTTGCCGGGAACGCTCTCGAAGTCGACGTTGACGCCGTTTTTCCTCAGCAGGGCGACGATGGCCCGGGTGTTGGCCCCGACGGTGTTGAATGTTTTGACGTTGGAAGCTGACTCTTTGTCGCCGAGCAGGAAAAACGCCTTACCGCTCTTATGGGGTATGGGGCGCGAGGAGATCCACTCGATAAACCCTTCGTACCAGAACGAGCCTGACAGGGAAGCGATATTGGCGAAAGTGTCGGCAACCATCCACTGCCACAAGGCGAACAGGCCCGACATTGAGACCCCGACGAGCGTGCGCACAGCGCCGTCGGCGACATTCATCTCCCGCTCCACGGCGGGGACAATCTTGCGCGTCAGCGTCTGGAGGAAGGCGGGAGACTCGCCCTTGAAATCGGGGCTACCCGCCGGGACGCCCTTAGCGGGCCAGGGGCTGAAGACACTTTCCCAGTCCATCCCGGTAATCACGGCGATAGTGACGCCATATTTACGCGCGGCCGACTCGACCCACTGGTCGAGCATGTCGAGCGGATAAAGAATATACGCGATTTTATCACCCCGGCCCCCGGCCGCGCAATGGCACGCGAGACCTTCTATCTCAAATTTTCGTATCATAATATTTCATCATATCAGGCATATCCTTGAATCCGACCGACTCATACACCGGTCGGCCATCGGCGGTGGTCTCCAGATATATTTTCGCGCAATCGCGGCGCTTGGCCTCGTCGACGAGGCGGAGGACAATGCTGTGGGCAATGCCGCGGTGGCGGAAGGGGTGGCGGACGTAAATGTTCATTAGATAGGCGCAACGGCCGGTAGGATTGTCGGGCGAGGGCAACTCGTCGGAGAAGCATATCGCCCCGCAACCGCAGTCGGTATCGTCGACCGAAGCGACGAAAGCCGCGTGAGAGCCGTCGGGGATATGCGTCTCATAATAACGACGGTTGTCGGCGAGCAAACGCGAATCGGGCACGACGCCGAAAACGTTGACTATCACCTCCTCGCGCCATTTCATCAGCTCGGCTATCGACGAGAGGGGGCGCACAGCGACCGTTTCGCGGCCGCACGGCGCAGTATTTTCAGTTTCCATATCTTGAATAAACCACTTTTTAATAATAAAAGGGTTGAGTTTAATAATAAAAGGGTTGAGCGGCTAAACTTGTTCACGCTGCCGGATAGAAAAGCATCGGGGCGCTGACCACAAGGTCCGGCGCCCCGATGATGTATCACAAGCGGTATTGACGAATGGAGATTATTCGGTGAGTTCGGCAGGGAGAAGGGGCATAGCGCCTTTCTTGGTGCACACGAAGGCAGAGGTCTGCACGGCGCAAGAATGTGCCTCGGCTACCGATTTGCCTTTGAGGATGCTTGAGATGAAAGCCGCGGTGAAAGAGTCGCCAGCGCCTACGGTGTCGGCAACTTCGACGGTAGGAGTGGGCTGGAACGACACGTTGCCGGGAGTGAACACGTAGCTGCCGTTGATGCCGCAGGTGAGTATCAGCATCTTGAGGTTGTATTTGCCCAGAAGAATCCAGCATTTATCCTGAAGGTCGATACCGGGATAGCCAAACATCCGGCTGATAGCCACGAGCTCCTCGTCGTTGATCTTAAGCACGTTGCAACGCTCCATAGAGTTGCAGAGTATCTCCTTGTTGTAGAAGCCTTGACGGAGATTGACGTCGAAGACGATCAGGGGGTCGTTTTCGGCGGGAATGGCGTCGAGGAAGCGGTTAATCGTGGTGCGCGAAACGACATTGCGCTGAGCGAGCGAGCCGAAGCATACGGCTTTGGTATTGACGGCGAGATCCTGGAGCATATCATTGTAGACGATGTTGTCCCAAGCCACATTCTCCTTAATCTCATACTGAGGCACGCCGGCCTGGTCAATCTCAACCTGCACTGTGCCGGTAGGGTAAGGCACGGTCTCGATGAGGTGGTTGAGACCTTTTGAGGTGAAGTTCTCTACGATTTCATGGCCGAGAGCATCGTCGCCCACCGCGCTGACCACGCAGCTCGGCAATCCGAATTGCGACACATGGTAAGCGAAGTTAGCGGGCGCGCCGCCTATTTTCTTTCCTTCGGGCAGAACGTCCCAGAGGGCTTCTCCCATTCCTATTACGATTCCTTTCATGATATTAAATTTATTTTATGTTTTTGATTTTCATTGTATAATACACGAGGTAAACAACGCCTACAGCCATCACGGCCACCGCGCCTACCTGACCGATAGAGTCAGCGGCATAGCCCATGGCGAGGGGGAAGATAGTTCCGCCGAAGAGGCCCATGATCATAAGGCCCGAAACCTCATTCTTCTCGTCGGGAGAGTAAACAAGAGCCTGAGCGAAGATAACGGAGAACACGTTGGAGTTACCGAAGCCGACAAGGGCGATGCCTACATAGATAAGCGTCAAGGTGTGGCTCACGAACAGCAGGACCACGGCGGCGAGCATCATTGCGACGCTAATGCCGAAGAAGAGTTTGGGCGACATGGAGCGGAGCAGGAAAGCGCCGATAAAGCATCCGGCAGTGCGGAAGATGAAGTAGATACTTGTGGCGAACCCGGCCTCTTCGAGGGGGAGCGAGAGGCGCTCCATGATGATTTTGGGGGCGGTGGTGTTTGTGCCCACGTCGATACCCACGTGGCACATGATGCCGAGGAAGCAGAGGAGAATAAACGGGCGGCTCAGCAGCTTAAGGCACTCCCCTACGCCCGATGCCTTATCGGGGCGCTCCTCCTGGATAGGAGTGGCGGCGAGCATCGAGATAGACAGCAAGCTGCACACGGCGTAGATAGCGAACAGTATGCGCCAGCCGAGCCCGAAGGTAGGCATAAGCGTGGTCGCGCCCCAGGCGGCGAGAATCGGGGCGAGGAACGAAGCGATAGCTTTGACGAACTGGCCGAAGGTAAGGGTCGACGCGAGCTTGTCGCCGCTGATAAGGTTGGTGACGAGGGGGTTGAGCGAAGTCTGCATTATGGCGTTGCCGATACCGAGGAGCGAGAA
>CAZJBM010000008.1:0-79455 GCA_964544595.1 uncultured Barnesiella sp. | reverse complement strand
TGCAGAACATGATCGTATCCTCGGCCGACCTCGCCAACTCCGACAAGACCGACGCCTTCCTCAAGAAGACCACCCCGATCGTGCGCGGCGACTTCTCAGGCGCCTTCCTCCACGCCGGCGTTTCTGAGCTGACCATGGCCGTAGTCATGAACGGTATCGCTGCCCACGGAGGCATCTTCGCCGCCTGCGGCACATTCTTCGTCTTCTCCGACTACATGAAACCCGCCGTGCGCCTCGCCGCCCTCATGGAGCTCCCCGTGAAATACATCTGGACCCACGACGCGTTCCGCGTGGGCGAAGACGGTCCCACCCACGAGCCTATCGAGCAGGAAGCCCAGATACGCCTCATGGAGCAGATCAAAAACTTCTCAGGCAAGCCCTCAATGCTCGTAATCCGACCCGCCGACGCAGTCGAGACAACCGTAGCTTGGGAAATGGCGATGGAAAACAACTCCACCCCCACAGCACTCGTCCTCTCCCGCCAAAACATCCCCGACCTTCCCTCGGCCGACGGCAACCGTTGGAAAGACGCCCAGGGAGCCAAGAAAGGCGCCTACGTCGTCATGGACGACCCCAATCCCCAGGTAGTGCTTATCGCCAACGGCTCCGAAGTGTCCCTTCTCTGCGAAGTTGCCGCGCTCCTCAAAGCCGGCGAAGTACCCTGCCGCGTAGTGTCGGCCCCCTCGATCGGCCTCTTTGAAGAGCAGCCCAAAGAATACCGCGACAGCGTCCTCCCCGCCGGAGTGAAACGCTTCGGCCTGACAGCCGGCCTCCCCGCCACCCTCCTGCCCCTCGTAGGCAACGACGGCAAAATATTCGGCATGGAGCGCTTCGGAGCATCGGCCCCCTACAAAGTACTCGACGAGAAATTCGGCTTCACCGCCCAGAACGTCCTCGACCAAGTTCTCAAATTCCTCGGCCGCATCTAAACCCAGCGCGCCGAACCCCAATACCAGCGAAGCAGTCAAGGCCTCCCCTTGGCTGCTTCCTCATTTCCCCGTTTTTTATAAGACTTATAAGATTTATAAGACTTATAAGATTTATAAGACTTATAAGATTTATAAAACTTATTCAATACCCCCTATATCTTCTTCGGGCAGCCGACATAGCCTCCTTTATACCCCCCTGAGCAAGAAACTCGGCCTCCAATTTCATCATGACCTTGGCGAGCATCGAATCCATCTGACGTATCTGAGTAATCATTATATTAGCCACAGTCTCATTTGAGCGTTCTCGGCATTTGGCCACAAAATCTCTTGGCTCATCATTTTTAATGCAGTATTTTCGAGTCGAGAGAGTGCGGGGGTCGTCGCCCGACCAGATCTCCAAATCATTTTGCCTGAGATAATCGCCATAATCTTCAAGCAACTCCCTCACCGAACCTCGGGCGATCCCTAAAAGTTTAATGCATATCTCTGCCGAGACAGTGCCGTCGCTGCATCCCTCCACTATGTTTTGTTTGCACGAGCGAGCAGCCTGGCGCATTTGGTCCTGAGTCCGCGAACCGCGCGGCAACGCCCTGTTAATAAACAGCTCCGTCACGTCGCAGATTATCACAGACTTCCTATAAACGTTCCAATCCGTATAACCGCCGGCTATTTTGAGAAAACCTTTCATTTCTGGTCCACATTCGATATTGCAAAGATAACATTTTTCCGCTGACCATCACAACGTATCGCCGCAAAACCCTCTCCCCTCGCTAATTCTCCATTTTCATCACCCTCCGTCACAAAAAATACGCCTTATAAAACTTATAAGATTTATAAGACTTATAAGATTTATCTCCCCTATCACTACCCCTTTTTCTAAAAAATTTTCAATCCTCGTGAACCATTCCCCCTCCCACGGCGTTTATATTATAGAAAGCAGGATTACTTTTTTCCATTGCAAGAAATGTGATAATGATTGGTTTATTATTTAACGAGAGACTACCGTGAGGCAGTTTCTCAATTTTTTTTGCAATCACCTCCCGAGCTGCCCCCGCACCACCCGACTTACTAGTCGGCATACTACACTTCTACGAGATTAGTCAGTTGTTTGATTTCTTAAACGATTATGAGCGCGCAGAATTGCCTGTTGTAATTTTTGTTCAATCAGTTTACGCTCGGGTAATATGGTCAAATAGTCGGCTACTCGGATATTACTTTCATGCAAGTGCATAAGTTCTACATGTTCTTCGTTTTTCCCGGCACAAAGAATCAGACCAATAGGCTTGTTTTCACCTTCCACCATATCGTACTTTTCAAGCCACCGCAGGTAAAGTTCCATTTGACCCTTATATGCGGCTTGAAATCTGCCGAGTTTCAAATCGATAGCCACAAGACATCGCAGCCGACGATGATAGAACAGAAGGTCGATGTAGTAATCTTCATTATCCACAGTGATACGCTTTTGCCTTGCCATGAAGGCGAAATCATTACCCATCTCTGAAATAAATCGCTGAAGCTCAGCAATAATAGCGTTTTCAAGATCTTTTTCGGAGTAATTTTCTGTTAGGCCGAGAAAGTCAAGGAAGTAAGGGTCGTGAAATACCAGGTCAGCCGACATTTTGCGTTCGTCGCGCAGCTCAGCTAAGTCACGGGCAATCACTTCTTCGGGCTGTTTGGCTATGGCTGTGCGCTCGTAAAGCATACTGTCTATTTTGGCTTTCATGGTGCGCACTGACCATTTTTGGTCGGCAGCCATGGTAAGATAAAAACTTCGAGCCAAGTCACTATCTATTGGCATAACTTGCAGAAAATGAGACCACGACAATTGTGACAACACTGGTGACACAATCTGTAGGTCGGGGAATATTGAAGCAAATTGCATCATTCGCCATAGATTGCGCTCTGAGAACTCGCGTCCTCCATATAGCACTGTCAGTTCTCTCGAGAGATTAGCCACAACCTTTTTACCGTATGCAGCGCGTTCGCCATCAAGCAATTTGCGATTGATACGGTCGCCGATATGCCAATACATTAGTGTCATGGCCGAGTTAACGGCCATGGCAACTTGATTCTTTGTAGACTCTATAAGTTGTCGAATCTCTGTGAGCAGATTGCCCTCAAAAGATTCCTGTTTGATTAAGTCCATGCTATATTATTTCTTTGTCATTTTAGCGTAGAGACGAAACGTCCGCCATTGACGTATTGGTTACATTCGATATTGCAAAGATAGCATTTTTCCGCTGATAACAACATTGTAACGCGTCAAAACTATTGCGCTCGTTAATTGGCCTTTCGTGTCACCTTTTGATACAAAAGATGTGTATTTTTCAAAAAAAATTTCAATCCTCATGAACCATTCCCCCATCCCCGGCGTTTACATTACAGAAAGCAGGATTACTTTTTTCCATTGCAAGAAATGTGATAATGATTGGTTTATTATTTAACGAGAGACTACCGTGAGGCAGTTTCTCGATTTTTTATGCGATTTTTAGATTTTTTCTTAACTTTGACCCTCCGAAAACCAAATCTATACCATCAGTTCACAATCGTCCTATGAAATTAAGACTACCCCTCTTGCTGCCCCTTTGCCTCGGCTTCATCTCCGCGTCGGCCCAGACCGTGATCGAGGATTTTGAATCCTACGAAATCGGCACCGAAATGGACGTGTTTCGCATCTACGGCGGCTCGGCCGGACAGGCCGTTATCGAGGCCAGGCCTAACAACCCTAACAATAAGGCTTTGCATTTCACCACGTCGTCGTGGAACGCGTTCCCGTGCCTTACCCTCACCCTCCCTGCCGGCACAACCCTCGCCGACTACTCCGCGATAAGCTTCGACCTCTACCGCATGACCGACGACGAGGACTATAAGGTCATGGACATTCGCGTCGACTCCAAACAGCTGTTTCAGTCATCATACGTGCATCATGCCGACGTCGGAGTTTGGACCAACAAAAAATACGACCTCAACGGCATTGACTCCGACGGTCCCACCTTCGTAATATCATTGGGCGTCAACACCCCGGCCGGCAACTACTACATCGACAACATCGCCGTCAAGAAAGCCGCCGACATCGGCTATGACATCAACGACGACGAGCAGACTCTCAGGCATTGGGCCGAACGCTGCGGCAAACGCGTCGGAATGTCGGTGTCGAACACCGACAACGGCTTCTGGAGCCTTATGGACAACGACAACAACATGATGAACAAGACGCTGTATCGCAACTTCAACATGGTAGTCGCCGGAAACGAGATGAAATTCGACGCGCTCGAACCCGAGCAAGGAAAGTTCAACTTCGACGCCGCCGACCGATTGGTCGAATATGCCGAAAAGCATGGAATGGCCGTCAGAGGCCACACACTATGCTGGCACAGCCAGCTGCCCGCATGGCTCAACGCCGGCTCCGACGGGAGCTCTAACGGCAACAACTACACCAAGCAGCAGCTACTCGACATACTTAAAAACCACATAACCACCGTCGTAACCCACTACAAAGGCCGCATAAAGGAATGGGACGTCGTCAACGAGATGCTATCGAACGGCGGGGGGAGCATGCGCGGGTCGATATGGTACAAGACCATAGGCGAATGTTACATCGACTCGGCCTTCGTCTGGGCTCACCGCGCCGACCCCGACGCGCTCCTATATATCAACGACTACACCGTAGAGGAGATGGGCACCACTAAGGGCGACGCGCTCTACAACCTCGCTAAGCGCCTGGTAGACCGCAAAGTGCCTATCCACGGAGTCGGCCTGCAGACCCACGTGACCAGCGGCAAACTCGACTTCACGAAGGTCGAGAACAACGTCCGCCGCTACGCCGCCCTTGGCCTCAACTGCATATTCACCGAGGTCGACATCAAAATCCCCAAATCGCAGTTCGGCAAAGAATCGGCATGGCAAACGCAGGCCAACGATTACTACCAACTCGCTGAGATACAGCTGCGTAACGCCAACTGCCCCAACCTCGTCATCTGGGGCATCGCCGACCCCTACTCATGGATAATCGGCGAGACCAAAGGCTCTTACGGCGAGCCGCTTATCTTCAGCGACGACTACGTCGCCAAGCCCTCATTCTTCAAGCTCCGCGAAGCCTATCAGACTGCAGCTCAAGCCGGTATCGGCGACATCACAGCCAATCCCGACCACTCCGCAGAGCCTGACCCCGACGCGATGTACGACCTTACAGGTCGCAAAGTGAATAGCGACTATCGGGGATTCGTCATCTCAAATGGCCGAAAATACATCCTCCGATAAAAAAATTAAAATGCAAAAGGGCATAAAAAACGCGTCTGTTTTGTATTATAATACGAAACAGACGCGTTTTTTAGGTATATATGTTTTTCTAAAAATAGAGAAAACGGTGTCGTAAAATTATTCAGCTACGACTTCGAAGGGAATCTCAACGACCACTTCCTTGTGGAGGTTGACTTTGGCGGTGTAGTTGCCAAGTTCCTTAACGGCGTCGAGCTCGATGAGCTTGCGGTCAACGTCGTGGCCGAGTTTCTGAAGAGCGTCGGCAATCTGGATAGCGTTGACAGATCCGAAGATGGTGCCGTTTTCGCTGGCCTTAGCGCCGATAGTGAGGCTAACGCCCTGAAGCGAAGCAGCGAGGGCTTCGGCGTCGGCTTTGATCTTAGCGAGTTTATGAGCGCGCTGGCGCTGGTTTTCGGCGAGGACCTTCAAAGCCGAGGGAGATGCGATAACAGCTTTGCCCTGGGGAATGAGGTAGTTACGTCCGTAGCCGCTTTTTACTTCTACCACGTCGTCCTTGTATCCAAGGTTAGAGACGTTTTCTTTGAGTATGACTTTCATGTTGTGGTTCGGCGTTAAAGGGTTATTTCATCAAGTCGGTCACGAAGGGGAGGAGCGCGAGGTGGCGTGCGCGTTTAACGGCCTGAGCCACACGGCGCTGGAATTTGAGAGAAGTTCCGGTGATACGGCGGGGAAGGATTTTGCCCTGCTCGTTGAGGAATTTCTTGAGGAATTCGGGGTCTTTGTAATCGATATACTTGATACCGCTGCGTTTGAAACGGCAGTATTTTTTCTTTTTAACGTCGACTGACAGCGGGGTGAGATAGCGAATTTCTGATTGTGTCTGTGCCATGGTTTAGTCCTCCTTTACTTCTACTTCTGCTTTGACTTCTGCTGATTTGTTAGCCTTGAGGCTGCGACGTTTAGCTGCGTATTCGGCTGCGTATTTGTCGAGACGGAAGGTCAAGAAACGGATCACGCGCTCGTCGCGGCGGAAAGCGGTTTCGAGTTTCTTAACGATAGTCGGTTCGGCGTCAAACTCGATGAGAGTGTAGAATCCGGTTGACTTTTTCTGGATGGGGTAAGCGAGTTTGCGCAGGCCCCAGAGCTCTTCGTTCACGATAGTCGCGCCGTTGTCGGTGAGCAACTTCTCGAACTTTTCTACCGCTTCCTTCATCTGAACATCAGATAAAACGGGAGTCAAAATGAAAACGGTTTCGTACTTGTTCATTGTTAACTAAATGATTATTATTGAATAATTTAAGTTGTAGTCGGGCCGCAGTGGCCCAAAAATCGACGCAAAGGTAGCGATTTTTAGCCAAACCGCCAAACATCTCGCCAAAAACTTGCTCCGCGGCCCTCGATTCGCGGTCTTTGAGAATCGGATGATTGGCAAATAAGCTCTATAAGGACAATACGGACGAGGGGAAAGGGAGAGGGAAAGAGGGGAAGTGGGAAAGGTTGCAGGCAGGTGAGCGTTGGTCACGGAAGGGGGAGGGTTGGTCAGGGAAACGAGGGCTTTCAAATATATATGGGCAGAAGATTTGGATTGGGGCGCGACGTGGCGTAACTTTGCATTGTCGGAAGTCGATAGGCCATCCCGACCGAGGCGAAAGCCGCGATTACCAATCAAGCAATATTTTAATCACTCAATAATCTCTGACTTATCATGAACGAAGACACTATCATCAACGAGAACTACAACGCTTACGACGAAATGACTCAGCCCAACACTGAGATTAACCGCGAAGAGGAGGCGAAGTCGCATCTCTTAGCAAAAATCGCAGCGGCTTCGGCCGTAGGGATAGCTCTCGGAGCGGGGGGAGCGCTGGCGGCCAACACGCTGCTCAACCAGGAGAACGAGAACGGCGACACGCCTATTCTCCCTGAAGTGCCTGACCATATCGACCCGGTAGAGGAGGAAACGACACCCACAGTGGTGGTGGTAAAAGAGGAGGAGACCATCGTGCCTGAGGTAGTGGCTCAGGATGTTCCCGACCTGATCAACGCGCAGGTATTGGAGACAGGCGTCGACGAATATGGCAACCACTACGCTATCGTCTACAAGCACGGCACTTACTACGGCCTTCTCGACACCGACGGCGACGGGATGTATGACACGGCAGTCTACGACGCCAACCGCGACGGCAAGATCTCTTCGGCTGAAGAATTCGACATCTCGAAGCAGCATATCGCATATTTTGAGACAGAGACAGTGCCACCGCTTGACCTCAACACTGCCGCTGACACTTATATAGGCTATAATGAGGACGGGATGCACGTGATGTTCGTTGACCAGGACGGCGACGGGGTTTACGACTACGCCATCGTCGACATCGACAACACCAACAACTTCGACCCCTTCTACTCTATTGACATCCACGACAGCAATTTACGTCTTGGCTCGATCATAGCCGAGTTCCAGCCGACTGACCCGACCATCGCCGAGCCGTTCATCGCCGAGCCTATCATATACCCTGAGGCCGAGATCGCCGAAGCGGAAATCAAGGATCAGCCTATCGATGAGCCGGAAGAGCCTTACAGCGAGGAAATAACCGAGGCGGGCTACAACGACGACACGATGATCGCCGACGACACGATGGCCATAGACGACACCGACCTCGCCGACCTCTAATCAAGGACCAAACGCGGTTTTGTCAGCGAAACCCGAAGTTCGGTCAGCAAAAACGCCGGTTTCACACAAATCGCGGGCAAAGATTTGGATTCGTATCGACGATGAGTTAACTTTGCAACATCAAACAAAACGAAACAATAACCAACAAATAAACCCCCAGAATTATGAACCAGGAAGATACAATGTACACTCCGTATGACGAGAACGCAAATAACGCCATGACTCAGCAATTTGACGAAGAGCCCCGCGAAAAATCAAACCTAGGCGCGAAAATTGCTGTCGGCGCGGCAGCCGGCGTCACTCTCGGCGTAGGCGGCGCATTCGCGGCCAACGCTATGATGAACGAGGAAGGCGACACCCATATCGAGCCTAATCTCCCCCCCGTAGAGGAAAACATCGGCCCGGCTGCTGAAGAGACCGCCGCTCCCGAACCCGCCCCCGCCGCTGCTCCCAAGCACACCTCGCATGCCCCCGAAGCACCCCACGAGGTAGAAGACCTTCTCGGCGCTGAAATCATCGAGGAAGGCTATGACGCCGACGGCAACGCCTACGCTGTGGTTGAGCAGAACGATACTATCTATGGGGTGGTTGACACCGACGGCGACGGTATGTATGACACCGCTATCTATGACGCCAACGGCGACGGCAACATCTCAAGCAACGAGGCATTCGACATCTCGAAGCAGCATCTCGCCGTCAACACTCCCGCTGAAGAGCCTATCGTTGAGCCCTCATACGACCCCACAGTCGAAGTGGCCAACATCGAAGGGGAAGACGTATACTTCATCGACCAGGAGAGCGACGGCATCTATGACTATATGGCAGCCGACCTCAACCACAACGGCGAGATTGAAGAGAACGAAATCGTCGACATCACCGAGTACGCCGTTACTTCACAGGACATCCGCGACATCCAGAATGAATCGGAGGTTTACGTGACCGAGCCCGACTACGTGGCCTACGACGACGCCAAGGCCAACGAAGAGGTTATCCTCAACGAAGACTCTGACGTCGCCGACAACGAGACCGCTCTTGAAGAGCCCGTCATGGACGAGGCAATCATGGACGATTCTCTCGACATCGACAACATCGCCGACGACGACCTCGCCCTCGCCGACGACCTCGGTACCGACATGATCTAAGCCTACCGCCAACACAAAAATAAAAGCCAACGAATTACACGTCGAGCCGCCGCCCGACGTGTAATTTGTCGTTTAATGGCACTTTAGTGACAATTTCACGAGACTTCCCTATGAAAAAAAGGAATGACATAGGCAGGGGTCACAATTTAAGGGCGGTTTCGTCGTTAGTATAGATGGGTGGTTGTGGTTTTTCGGAAAGCCGGCGACCACGTCATCCCATGGGCCAATCGCATCTGTGGCGGTTTTTGACACTTTACTGTAAATGTAATCCTTATTTTTTTCGATGCCTTGTTATGAGTAAATTATTCGCCTACATATTAGCTGTCACCGTGGCGGGAGCGTTGCTATGCTCTTGCGGCGGAGCTAAACTCTCAGTCGCCAATGAGCAATTTGACCGCGGGGAATACTTCGACGCGTCGAAAACCTACCGTAAGATATACAATAAGCTTACAAAACGGGAGGAACGCCCCCTGCGCGGCGAAGTGGCGTTCAAAATGGCACAGTGCTACGACAAGCTCAATATGGCGGCCCGCGCGTCGGCAGCTTATCAAAACGCCATACGCTACGGCTACGCCGACTCTATGGCGCAGCTCTACCTGGCTCAAAGTCTGCACGCCGAGGGGAAGTTTCCCGCGGCAATCAAGGCTTACGAGGAGTTTCTGCTCAAAGCCCCCGAAAACGCGACGGCGCTCAATGGCCTCGCCGGAGCGAAAATGGCTAATGCCGACCGCGGGCAAAAGACGCGCTACATAGTGCGCAACGCGAAGCTGTTTAACTCGCGCCGCGCCGACTACGCGCCGATGTTTATCGACGCGACCGCCGACGCCCTCTACTTCACGACCACCAACGAGAAAGCTCTCGGCGACAAGAAAAGCGAGATCACGGGCATGAAGAAGGGGGATATATGGGTCGCCCGCAAGAACGAAAAGGGTGAATGGCAGCGTCCTGAGGCCGTCGAAGGGGAGCTGAACACCGAATTTGACGAGGGCATCATCTCATTCTCGCCCGACGGCTCGACAATGTATCTGACCCGCGCCCGCAGGGAGCCGAACGCTCCCACGGGAGTGGAGATTTTCACCTCGTCGCGCTCCGACGCGAAATGGTCGGCGGCGCAGAAGTTTGAAATCACCGCCGACACGCTTTCCAACTACGGGCATCCGGCGGTGTCGCCCGACGGCACTTACCTCTATTTCTCGTCGAACATGCCCGGCGGGTCGGGGGGCTACGACCTATGGCGCATCAATCTCAAGGAGCGCGCCGGCTCGCTTGAAAATCTCGGCCAATTCATCAACACTCCCGGCGACGAGATGTTTCCCTATATGCGCACCGATTCGCTCCTCTACTTCGCTTCTGACGGACATCCCGGATATGGCGGCCTCGACATTTTCCGCGCCCGGCTGACTCCGTCGGGGGGATGGAAAGTGGAAAATATGGGCAAGCCGCTCAACTCGGCGGCCGACGACTTCGGCATAACCTTCGAGGGCAATAACGAGCGTGGATATTTCAGCTCTAACCGCGAGGACGGCCGCGGCTACGACCATCTCTTCTCGTTTGAGCTCCCCGACCTGCAGATATGGATTTCGGGCTGGGTGCTTGACCGCGACGAGGAGCCGGTTGCGGGTGCTGTGATCCGCATAGTCGGCGACGACGGCTCTAACCAGAAGCAGGTAGCCCGCGACGACGGCTCGTTTCGTTTCCCGCTAAGCCGCGGCGTGAGCTACGTGATGCTCGCCGGGGCGAAAGGCTATCTCAACGCCAAGCAGCAGTTCACTTCCGACTCAGCCGAGGAGGACGCTGAATATGGGGTCGACTTCACCTTGTCGGCTATTAACAAACCGCAGGTGATCGACAATATTTTCTACGACTTCGACAAGGCCACTCTGCGCCCTGAGTCGAAGGCCGCTCTCGACGAGATGGCTCAGGTGATGCGCGACAACCCCAACGTGACCATAGAAATGGCATCGCACACCGACCGCCACGGCTCTGACAAGTATAATCTCGACCTCTCTGAGCGCCGCGCCAAGTCGGTGATCGACTATCTCATCTCGGTAGGCATAGCGCCCGACCGCCTTCAGTATCAGGGGTATGGCAAGTCGCGCCCTAAGACTATCACCAAGAAGCTCAACCGCGAGTTTCCTCAATTTGAGGAGGGGGTGACGCTGACCGAGGAGTATATTCTGACGCTTTCGCCGGAGGATCAGGATGCTGCGGATCAAATCAATCGCCGCACGGAGTTTCAGGTATTGTCGATCGATTATAATATGTTTTAAGCGTTTGGGGAATTGAAAAGCGGGTGATTAAAGAGGCATAACGTGTCGTTTCTCTCCCGCACGCGTAAAGACGTGCGCCACATATATACTTAGTAATCAGGAGGATGCTCCATGGAGCATCCCTACTGTTTGGGGCGCATAGGCTCTATTCTCATTCGTGCTCAGGAAGATGTGCGCTCCGAATTTTGAAGTTTTTTGGCCGTGCGGTTTTTGGCTGGTTTGGGTTTTTGAAGTAACTTCGCGGTTGGATCGGCGATATGCCGACGCCGACGGTTAATGATTATGAGATTGCGCACCGAAATAGAGCCTCTCCGACACCGGGGAATGATTGACCACGCGACGAAAATCGTGATGGCGGGCTCTTGCTTTACCGACGAAATTGGCGGCCGACTCCGCAACGCTCTTTTCGACGTAAGCGTGAATCCTTTCGGCACGCTGTATAATCCTGAAAGCATGGCCGAGGAGATTGAGTGCGCGCTTAGTCTCAAACGCTTCTCCGCGAGCGACCTATTCAATGAAAACGGCTTGTATCGCACATTCAGGCGGCACTCATCGTTTTCGTCGGCCGACGCCGAAGAGATGATCGGCAGCCTTAACGACGCCCTCGACCGAGCGCATGAAGACCTGCTAAAGGCCGACGTGCTTGCGCTCACCTTCGGGTCGGCGATACTGTTCCGCCACCTCCCTTCGGGCAAGGTTGTGGCCAACTGCCACAAGCAGGATTCGCGCCTGTTTGAGCGAGAGATGATGAGCGCCGGGGAAATCGCCGAGCGGTGGACGAGGCTGATCGGGCGCATTAAGGAGGCCAATAAAGAGGTAAAAATCATACTGACGATAAGCCCGGTGCGCCACACCGGCTATGGACTGGCCGCCGACAGGCTCAGCAAATCGACGCTATGCGTAGCCTGCCACGAAATCGCTGCCAGGCTCGACGGCGAGGCGATATATTTCCCTTCATACGAGATACTCGTCGACGACCTGCGCGACTACCGCTTCTACAAGGACGACCTCGCGCACCCGTCGGATATGGCGGTGGAATATGTCTACGAGATTTTCAGCAAATCATTCATGGAGCCGGGCGTGATAGACTTCGCCCGCCGATGTGAAAAACTTATGAGGGGATTTAACCACCGCCCCCGATCGGCCGACCCTCTCTTTAAGGCCCAAATGCTCGCAAAGGCTGAAGCCTTAGCCTCTGAAAGCCCGATGAAAAACCTGATATTACAACGATTGAAAAAACTCTGCATAAATGACGTTTCATATAAATGATATAGCGCGACATCTCGGCGCCGTCGAAGCAAAACGCGACGACGAGGTAGCTGACCTGATGATCGACAGCCGCTCGGTTGTCAACCCGGCCAAAACGCTTTTCGTGGCGCTCCGCACGCCAAACAACGATGGGCACACCTTCATACCGCAGCTTATAGCCAAGGGGGTAAGAAACTTCGTGGTGGATCATATCCCGGCCGGATACGCAGCCGATGGGGAGGCAAACTTCATACAAGTCGCCGACACGCTCGAATCGCTGCAAGCGATCGGGAGCCTATGCCGCGACCGCATCAAGGGTAAAGTGATAGCCATAACCGGAAGCCGCGGGAAAACAGTCGCAAAAGAGTGGATTTACCAATCGTTCGCGCAAATTCAGGGTTACAAAGTCTATCGCTCGCCCCGCTCCTACAACTCGCAGATAGGGGTGCCGCTGTCGCTATGGTATGCCGACCCCGACGCATCGCTCACGGTAATCGAGGCCGGAGTGTCGAAGAAAGGAGAAATGGACGCTCTGCGCGATATGATACGCCCCGACTACGGAATCTTAACCGACATCACCGCCGAGCACGACGACGGATTCGCCTCGCGCGAGGAAAAGACCGCCGAAAAGCTTAAACTCTTCGCCGACTGCGAGATAATATGCCGAGGCGACGAAATCGGGTCGGACGACCCCCGCGCCAAGAATATCGCCTACGCTAAAGCGGTGCTCGCGCTGATGGGCCAACCGGAATCGCTTGCCGAAAAGGGCTATCCGGTGAAAACCCGCCTCAACGTGATAGACGGTGTGAACAACTGCCGCCTGATTCTCGACCGATTCACCAACGACATCACCTCGCTCCGACTCGCCCTCGACTTCATGCGCCGCCAAGTGCCCGCCGAGACGCCCCTCACGCTCATACTCAACACCGAAGGCTTTATCGGCACAGAGGAAGAGATAGCCCGCGCCGTGAAGGATTACGGCGTCAGCCGCGCGATAACATCGGCCGACACCGACCTCACCACCCTCTCGACCGACGACTTCTACAACGAGGCCATCATGCTCAAAGGGGAGGGAACCGAATCGCTCTACACGATGCTCGAAGCGAAGCAGCACGAGACGCTTATGGAAGTGAATCTCGACGCCATAATCCACAATTTCAACTTCTTCCGCTCTAAAATCAAGCCCTCGACGGGGGTGATATGCATGCTTAAAGCGCATGGCTACGGGGCAGGGTCGGTAGAGCTCGCCCGCACGCTTCAGTCGCAGGGAGCGGCATATTTGGCCGTCGCGGTAGTCGACGAGGGGGTCGAGCTGCGCCAGGCGGGCGTCACCATGCCGATAATGGTGCTCAACCCGCGCGCCCAGAATTACAGGGTCATGTTCGACTACAGGCTTGAGCCCGAGATCTACTCCTTTGAGATGCTTGACCAGATCATCCGCTCGGCCGAGAAGCATGGCGTCAGCGACTTCCCGGTCCATATCAAGCTCGAAACCGGGATGAGGCGCCTGGGCTTCGTGAAAGAGGATATCGAGCGACTCGCGGCGCGGCTCAACTCGTCGCCGCAAATCAAGGCGTCGACAGTGTTCTCTCATCTCGCGTGCGCCGACGACCCGGCCGAGGATGATTACACCCGCGGCCAATTCGCATACTTCAACCAGTGCTGCGACCAGCTCGACGCCCTGCTCTCCGACAAGCCCAAGCGCCATATACTCAACTCAACCGGGATAGTCCGCTTCCCGGAGATGCAATACGATTTCGTGCGACTCGGCATAGGGCTTTACGGCGTGAAAACGCTCTTCGACGGCTCGATGGACGCGCTTCGCAACGTATCCTCGCTATCCTCCCTGATCATATCGCTGAAGCACTGGCCCGCCGGAACGACCGTAGGCTACAACCGCCGCGGACGACTCACGCGCGACTCTATAATCGCCACCATACCTATCGGCTACGCCGACGGCATAGACCGTCATCTCGGCTACGGCAACGCCCGATTTCTCATCAACGGGCATCTTTGCCCGACCGTTGGGTCGATATGTATGGATATATGCATGGTCGACGTGACCGACGCGCCCTGTAAAGTAGGCGACCGAGTGGAAATCTTCGGCGACAACATCTCGCCGATAGAGCTGTCCGATACCCTTCAGACAATCCCCTACGAGATACTGACCTCTATCTCGCCCCGAGTGAAGCGCGTCTACTACCGCGAATAATCACTCTCTCGAGCGGAGTTCGCGGTCAATCGACTCGTATACCGAATGTTGCGAGCGGAATTCAGGCACTATCTGCTTCATCATGCGCACGATAGCCATCGCATCGGCCGCAAGCGACATTTCGACGAGATTCTTATAAACGTCGTTGATCGACGCGTAATCATATTCGCGCACTTTGGCCACCATGATTTTGGGATGAACCGAAGGGAGGGTGGTCTCCTTCTCGTTGAGCACCTCCTCGTAGAGTTTCTCGCCGTCGCGGAGGCCGGTGAATTTGATTTCGACCTGCACGCCCGAAAGCCTGATCATACGCTTGGCGAGGTCGACTATCTTTACAGGCTCGCCCATGTCGAAGACGAAAATCTCGCCCCCATGGCCCATTGTGGCGGCCTCAAGCACAAGCTTGCAAGCCTCGGGTATAAGCATGAAGTAGCGTATAATCTCGGGGTGGGTCACCGTCAGAGGGCCGCCGCGCTTTATCTGCTCGCGGAAAATCGGTATCACGGAGCCGTTGGAGCCGAGCACGTTGCCGAAGCGAGTGGTGACAAACTGGGTGCTCCCCTCGATTTTACCCTCCTTAATGGCCTTGTCGAGCGACTGCACGTAGATCTCGCACAGGCGCTTGGAGCACCCCATCACGTTGGTCGGGTTGACAGCCTTGTCGGTTGATACCATAACGAATTTGCGGGTGCCGTACTTCACGGCCAGATCGGCGATTATGCGGGTGCCCTCTACATTGTTCTGAATCGCCTCGGCGGGGTTGTCCTCCATCATAGGCACATGCTTATAGGCCGCGGCGTGGAACACATATTCGGGCCGATGATCGCGGAAAATCTCTTCCATGCGTTTATGATGGGCAATATCGGCCACTATGGTAAGGGCCTTGATCTCGGGGAAATCGCGCGCCATCATCAGGCGAATATCGTGGAGAGGGGTTTCGGCCTGGTCGATAAGCACAAGCTCGGCGGGGTCGTAAACGGCCACCTGGCGCACAATCTCGCTGCCGATCGAGCCGGCGGCCCCGGTGATCAGAATACATTTGCCCCGAAGCAACTCGCCGATAGCGTCCATGTCGACCTCGATTTTCTCGCGGGGCAACAGGTCTTCAATCTGCACCTCACGCATCTGCTGGGCCTGGATGTCGGTCTTGCCGTCCCACTCCTCGGCGTCGCGGGCGATGAAGATTTTAACGCCCGCATCTACCATAGAGTTAATCATTTCGCTATTATTGCGGATCGACTCTGACTTTGAGGGGGACACAAACATCCCGCCGATGCCGCGCTTTTTGATAATCTCTATGAGACCGGGATTGTTGAGATACATCTTTTCGCCCATCAGGAAGCGGCCGTTGAGCTTATCCTCGTCGGTGATAAAGCCTGAGAGCTTATATTTCGACATATCCTTGTTGCGCAAGCTTTTGGCTATCGATATAGCGTCTTGGCGAGTGCCGTAGACCATAACCTTAACGGCATCAGGGGCGGTGTAGAAAGAGTCGTGGAGAAACTTGACGAACACTCGCATACACCACATAAGCAGCAACGCGAGCAGCGACCAGAGAATGACGTTGCGCAACCTGAGCGTGATAAACGTGTCGGGGAGCAACGGGATAATATAGTACTTGGCTATTATGGCGAGAATCATGCCGACCAACACGCCTGAGGCCACACGCTGCAGATCGACAAACGAGGAGTATCGTATGATTCCCGAATAGGTATGAAACGCCCTGAAGCCGATCACGTAGCACAGCGTATAGACGCCGAGAGTCGCGCATAGTTTCCAGAAATTTTCTATCGTGAAGAAAACGCTATTGTTTATCGTGCAGATAAACATAGCCGACAGAAACACGATGACGCAATCGATAGCGAATATACACCAATAGGGTAATGATTGCTTGGAGAAGTACCATCGCGATATAGTAGAAAACGTGCTCATCAGGGAGATTTATGTAATGTTATGAGAGATGGGGAGAGGGAGAGGAGTCGATGATGTGATAATGACAATTAATGCAGTCTTACAACATTAGTAGCAACGGAAGTGGAAACATCATGCTTCGGCGCGAAGTTACAAAAAAATTTTATATAATTATGTATATGCGACGAGTTTATCCACAATATATACAATATTTATACAAATATCAGAATTTATACAAAGATTAGATGAGTCATAGGCACAAAAGATAATAGCGCCGTCGAAGCGAGGCGCTATTATCTTTTATAGCCTGTCCCATAAAATCTGTTAAAGCTGATCGTCAATGGGTGGAGCGGAGAGCGTAGGTGCGCTCGCGGAGGAATTTTCCGAGCTCTTCGAGCGACTCTGAGTGGCTGGCCTGCTCCTCAGGGGTGATCGGCTCGCCGATCGACACCTTTATGGTTGTATGCATCTTGCGGAACACCTCCGACGGCAGACGCGCGGTGCGCAACTGCCAGCAGGTGACGCCGAGCAGATCAAACATAAAGGAGTTATGCCCTTGAAAGAAAATCGGAATCACGGGCACTTTGAGCTGCTTGATGAGGCGTATCATGGAGGGTTGCCACTCGCGGTCGTTAAGCTGACGCTTCCACAATCCCTTCGACATAGCCCCGGCAGGGAACATTCCGATAGGCTCTCCCCGCTTCACCTGCATCAGGGCGGTTTTTAATCCGAGCATCGACACTTTACGCTTCTCCGGATCGGCGCTCGCCGACTGGTCGACGGCGATGAAGTTGGGGCGCATGGCGGTGATATGATTGAGTATCATGTTGACTATCACCTTGAACTGAGGGCGTTTGTGGCCGATAAGGTTTATAAGGATAATGCCGTCGAGTGCGCCGAAGGGGTGATTGCTTACGGTGATAAAGGCCCCTTCGGGAAGATGATCGAGCACTTCCTGCCCCTCAACCTCAACTTTTATATCAAGGTCGCGGAGCAAGCCGTCGGTAAATTCCACACCCGGCGTATGGCAATTGTCGCGGTGGAGCTTATTGACGCCGTCGATGCGGAGCCAGTGAAGCAGGCGGTTGACCAGTTTGGGATGATTGGCCAGCTTGGGCGCCATCTTGGCTATGTCGTCGAAATTAAGCACATCGGGCTTAATCTCGCACTGTTTTATTTCATCGGTAGTCATTTCTCAAAATGAAATTCCACGAATTGATTGAATTGCATACTATCCATGAAGCCGACCGACTTGGTAATCCGGCCATCGGGCATGATACAGATAATCAGGGGTATGCTTTGCACCTGATATTTCTCGGCAAGCGCCGGGATCTGGTCGACGTTGACGCTCAGGAAGTCGGCCTTATCGCCATATTTTGCCGCGGCGGCTTCAAAAACAGGGGCAAACTGGCGGCAGGGGCCACACCAATCGGCGTTGAAATCGACAAATGTCGGTCGCGCGGGTCGTGCGGGGACCTGGGCGGCTGAAGTCACCTCCCTTACCTTACCCTTCGGGGCCGAGGGGGTGGATGCCGGCTGCTTTGCCATATCGGCCTTCTTCTCATCGATCTGGCGGTAGAACTCGGCCGCAGCGTCGAGGCCGTCGGTGTCGACCGACTCTTTCTTGGAGTCGCTGCCCGCGCAGGCAGTCACCGCGAGGGTCGCCAGAATCGTGAATATATATCTGATTTTCATGTGTATGTATCGTAATTTGGTTGATAATTGATATTTGCGTGATTCGATTTCGCTAAGAGCGAGCATTATCGCCGTCGGGTGCGGTCAGAAGCCTTTAGCCCACGTGTAGTTCGACGAGCGGTTGGAGTGCGCGCGGATACGGTAGATGAAATTGCTTATCGGTCGCCAGAGCATACGCAGAGGGAGCAGCCCCGCGCTTATGCGGATGCCGAGCGCGCGGCCACACCGCTTCCAGGTGACGCAAGCCGTGATCATCCATATCAGCCCGAGGCCGAGCGATATGGCGAGCGGGAGCAAATTGGGGAAGCCCAATACCCCGCAGGCGATCGTGGCGCCGAGCCACAACCATACCGCCAGCGAGCCGACGGCGAAGAAGCGACGCGAGGAGCTGTCGACGCGCTTCCCTGTGAATATATGCTGTAATTTGTCGATAAGGTGGTGAACCTTAAGGTTGTAACATTCGAGGTGAGGTATCGCGTCGGGGCTTATTTCCACGGTTGTGTTACCCCCGTTGGCGATTTGGCTCAGGAAAATATCGTCGATGCCGTGGTGATAGCCTACCGACTGGGCGAAGCCGTGGTTGTCGAAGAATTTACGGCGCAGAAACGCGAGATTCATGGCGTTGCCCCGGTAGGGATGCCCTGAGATAGCGGCAGTGAGGTAAGTCGCGGTGTCGGCGAGAGTATCAAAGGCGGCCATCTGTTTCTCGGTGGTCCCTTCAGGGCCTATGGGGTTGCACACGCCGATCACTACTTCCTTACCGTCGGCGAAATGCCGGCCCATCAGAGCGAGCCAGTCGTCGGAGGGGACTATGACGTTGGCGTCGGTGAGCAGCACGTAGTCGTGCTTGGCGGCCTTGACGCCGAGGGTCATCGCGAGCTTCTGGCGGCTGAGCGCGTGAGCCTCGTCGGGCACATAGGTCATGCGCAGATTGCGATATTTATTAGACAGGAGGGTCACTACGTCTTCGGCGTAACTCGATCGGCCGTCGGTGGTGACGATCACCTCGAACCGACCGGGGTATTTCTGCTCCAGCAACAACGGGAGCATCCTCGACAGCCCCGCCGAGCTGTCCTTGCAATAGACTATCACGCTGAGGGGGGGGAGAAGGTCGTCGGGCTGATTGTCGACGTCGGGCGCGGGGGCGTATTCATCGCCCGCCTCAGCCGGCTCCTCGCGCTTGGGGGCCGAGGCGTTATGGAGCCGCGCGTAGCGACGCACCTTGGCTATGCGCAAACAATAGAATATCGCGATCCAAAGCGTGGCGAGGAGCGAAAGCCCGAGCAGGCCGTCGATCAGATAGTCGTTTATGAAATTTAGGTCAAATGAAATCATCGTAATCAGCTTTTCGGGCGTAATGCAATGGTCTAAGCGTCGCTTCGGTTGCAGCGCGACGCGCAGGTGGGACAGCCGCCGAGTGTGCCGTCAAAACGTTTCTCGACAAGATGACGCAGGCGGTCGCGCACCCCTTCGAGACTGACGGTGTTGATAACGTCGACCATGAATGCCTGCATAAGCATCGTGCGGGCTTCGGGGCGCGGTATGCCGCGGCTCTCCATGTAGAAAAGCGCCTCCTGGTTGAGCTGGCCGGTGGTGGCGCCGTGGGAGCACTTCACCTCGTCGTTGTAAATAAGCAACTGCGGCTTGGAGTGCATGCGGGCGCCTTCTGAAGCGAGTATGTTGTTATTGCTCTGGTAAGCCTCGGTGTAGGGAGCGGCGGGGGTTACCTCAATGCCACCCTCAAACGCGCCGTTTGACTCATCGTCGAGCACGTATTTGAACATCTGATTCGACGAGCAGCGCGGGGCGTTATGAACTACCGAAGAGGAGTTGTCGATATGCTGTCGCTGACCGCCTATCGCCATGCCGTAAAGGCCGGTTGAGCAATGCGGGCCGTCGATAGAGATATTGAAGTCGTTGCGGGTCGAGCCATTGAGCAGAGTCGAAACGTTGCTTTTGAAACGCGAGCCTTCGAGCTGGCGCACAAACATCTGGCTATAGCGGGCGGTCGTGTCGCTCGACTCCTCTATGTCGAAATACTCCACTTCGCTCCCCTCCCCTGCCAATATCTCAATCACTTGCGACGACAGATATTTCACGCCGTCGGCGCGCGAGTGGTCACACGACAGTATATTCACTTTCGAGCCCTCTTCGGCCACTACCACCACTCTTCTGACAGCGAGCAGCGCCGTCGCGGCGTTGAAGATGCTGACTATCTGGATAGGGCGATCGAGCCTCACGCCGCGGTCGACGCGGATAAACACTCCGTCCTGCGCGAACAGGGTGTTGAACGCCACGTTGACATCGTCCATCGGGGCGATTTTGCCGTACGCTTTCTCTACAAGCTCAGGGGTCTTTTCCATCGCCTCGGCGAGCGACATGACGGTGACTCCGGCGGGAAGATTGCGCGTCAATGAGTCGGTGGCCACAAACTTGTCGTTGGCCACAATACCCATAAGCGTCGACATATTAGGCACATCGCACTTGAATGTGGAGGCCAGGTCGACCGGGAGATTCACCCGCGAGATATTGATGCCGAAGTCGGGGGCAAACATATCGTTGATCGAGGTTTTCTCGAAGCCCTCGTCGCCGCGGTCGGGGAAACGGGCGGTGTCGAGAACCTGGAGAGCCAAAGCGCGGAGCGAGTTGAGGCCTTCGGGAGAATGGCTCTCGATAATCGGGCTATTCTCCTTGTATAGATTTATATATTGGGTTAATGCGTTCATGCTAATATCTTAAGCGTGGCTTATTTGTCTTCAGCCTCCTTGATCCAGTCGTAACCGCGCTCTTCAAGCTCAAGGGCAAGCTCGGGGCCGCCGGTCTTCACGATGCGCCCTTTGTAAAGCACATGCACGAAGTCGGGCTTGATATAGTCGAGAAGTCGCTGATAGTGAGTGATGACGATAGTGGCGTTGTCGTCGGTCTTGAGCTTGTTGACCCCGGCCGAGACAATGCGGAGCGCATCGATGTCGAGGCCCGAGTCGGTCTCGTCGAGTATCGACAGCTGAGGCTCCAGCACAGCCATTTGGAAAATCTCGTTGCGCTTTTTCTCGCCGCCTGAAAATCCTTCGTTGACCGAGCGCGAAGCCAATTTGTTATCAAGCTCGACAACGGCGCGCTTCTGGCGCATCATTTTCAGGAACTCGGTTGCCGACATAGGCGGTTGGTTGAAATATTTACGCTTGGCGTTGACCGCGGCGCGCATGAAGTTGACCATCGATACGCCCGGGATTTCGACCGGGTATTGAAACGACAGGAACAGGCCCTCGTGGGAGCGGTCGGCCGGATCAAGCGAGAGAAGGTCTATGCCGTGGAATTGCGCGGTGCCTTCCGTTACCTTAAACGCGGGATTTCCGGCCAGCACCGACGACAATGTGCTCTTGCCCGAGCCGTTGGGGCCCATGATAGCGTGCACTTCGCCGCGGCGCACTTCGAGATTGATCCCCTTAAGGATTTCCTTATCGTTGATCGAAGCGTGAAGATTGTTGACTTTAAGAAGTATATCTGACATTGTGTATATAAGCGGGTTATGGGTTGTGAATATCAAGTTGTCATGCTACGGGAGTCAGGCCGCTACCCTACCGAGCCTTCGAGGGTGATCTGCAGCAGACGCTGAGCCTCGACGGCAAACTCCATCGGTAGCTTGTTCATCACCTCCTTGGCATATCCGTTGACTATCAGCGCTACGGCCTCCTCGGTAGGTATGCCGCGCTGATTGCAGTAAAAGAGTTGATCTTCCGAGATTTTAGAGGTGGTCGCTTCGTGCTCCACGATAGCGGTCTTATTGAGCACGTCGATATAGGGGAATGTATGCGCGCCGCAATGGCTTCCGAGCAGCAGCGAGTCGCACTGCGTATAGTTACGGCATCCGTCGGCATTCGGGGCCACCTTCACGAGGCCGCGGTAGGAGTTTTCGCTATGTCCGGCCGATATACCCTTGCTCACTATGGTGGAGCGGGTGTTGTTGCCGAGATGTATCATTTTGGTGCCTGTGTCGGCCTGCTGGCGATTCTTAGTGACTGCCACTGAGTAGAATTCGCCTACCGAGTTGTTTCCGGCGAGCACGCAGCTGGGATATTTCCATGTGATGGCCGACCCGGTTTCGACCTGCGTCCATGAAAGTTTTGAGAAATCGCCTCGACAAAGCCCGCGCTTGGTGACGAAGTTATAAACGCCTCCGCGGCCATCTTTATCTCCGGCATACCAGTTCTGCACAGTCGAGTATTTCACCTCGGCGCGCTCCTCGACGATTATCTCAACGATAGCGGCGTGAAGCTGATTCTCGTCACGCATCGGGGCCGTGCATCCTTCGAGATAGCTGACGTAGGCGTCATCGTCGGCCACTATGAGCGTGCGCTCAAACTGGCCTGTGCCTGAGGCGTTTATGCGGAAATAGGTCGACAGTTCCATCGGGCAGCGCACCCCCTTGGGGATATACACGAATGAGCCGTCGGAGAATACCGCCGAATTCAGCGCGGCGTAGAAGTTGTCTTTGTACGACACCACTTTGCCGAGATATTTCTTGACAAGGTCGGGGTAATCTTTCACCGCCTCTGAGAATGAGCAGAATATCACGCCGAGCTCGGCGAGCTTCTCGCGGTGGGTGGTCTTGACCGACACCGAGTCCATCACCGCGTCGACAGCCATGCCCGAAAGCTGCTTCTGCTCTTCGAGGGGTATGCCGAGTTTATCGAATGTCGCGAGAAGTTCGGGATCAACCTCGTCGAGGCTTTTCGGCCCCTCCTTTTTCACCGGGGCCGCATAGTAGCTTATTGCCTGGAAATCGATCTCGGGGATGTCGAGGTGAGCCCACGTGGGAGGTGTCAGAGTGAGCCAATGGCGATATGCCTTCAGGCGGAAATCGAGCAGCCAATCTGGCTCCCCTTTCTTTGAGGAAATAAGGCGCACGACGTCCTCGCTGAGGCCCTTGGGTATTATGTCGGTATCGATGTCTGAAGTAAAGCCGTACTTGTACTCGCCGTCGCCGGCTACGTCATCGATAATATTGTCGTTTTCGTTATCCTTCATGTCAGATATTGTTATCTTCGCGATTCAGATATTGATTGTTAGCTTTCTTCGTCGGGCTTGTCGCGCCCGATTCGGTCGATGGCGTGAAACATCGACTGCGCTGTTTCGCTTCCTACCACTGCCGGGGCGAAGTCTATGATAAACTCAGCCGGCGCGCCCGCGAAGAGATGCGAATTGCTCATCACATTGGTGTCGGGCTTGAATGCCTGCCATACGTTCAGCAACATGCTGAAGGCGAAAAACCACGACAGCAGGCTGAAGATCGCGCCGAAAAAGCGGTCGAGCGACGCAAGCGCAAGCTGCCTCGACACTATTTTCAGGGCTTTTGCGAAGAAAAGCGCGGCGAGAAAACCGGCTATGAACAGTATCAGGTTGGTAAACACGCCTGTTATATAAACGTTGTCGGCATTGGGATTGTTGCCGACAAACCAGGCCGAGAGCGTGTCGCCGAAAAGCCGGCAGGCCACTATACCGGCCACTACGCCCATAAGCGCCCCGATCTGCTTTATCACGCCGCGGCTGTAGCCGTAGACCAGCGACACGACCGCTACCAGTAGTATGAAAATATCTAATGCGCTCAATTTTTATTGATATGTAAGTTTCGTGATTTAGTTTATATTTAGATTCGAGATTGATATTAGTGAGATTTGATTTTGCGAAGAGGGAGTTATGGGGTTCCATAATGACCGATGAGCAAAATCAAAGATCGCGATAGCAAGCTGAAGATTGGTATAAACTAATTTTCGATACTTACTTATGTAAATTTCGTAAGTATCAAGTTGTATTCAGCGCAAAATTACTCAATTTATTCCAATATCCCAAATAAGACTATGCTTAACCGGGAGAAACCGATGGCAGCGGGCTATTTATCGAGCTTGTCGAGAATTTCGCGGAGCTCTTGGTCGGTGGCCGTCAGTGTGGAGCGGCACTTCGCTATAAGCTCGGTCGCGCGACGCGTCATGGCCGATAGCTTGTCGATGTCGACATCGTCGGCCTGCATGGCGCGCAATATGCTTTCGAGCTGCGTCAAAGCCTCGCGATATGTCATTTCTTCTACAGGTTTCAGTTCCATAATATTCGTTCTTAACTAATGTTCGATACTTACTTGGCTATACCAGTATTGACTTAATCACACCCTCGGCGAGAATGGTCTCTATCTCGGCTCCCGGGGGCGCTTCGGCGGGATTGCGAAGCGCGCGGCCGTCCACGCGGGTTATCGAGTAGCCGCGCGACAGCACCGACTGTGGCGACAATGCCTTGACCAGCTGCTCCTTGGCGTCGAGTCGCTGCGCTGCCCGGTCGATAGCCCCGCGCAGGAGCGGAGCGAGGGTTTCCTCCTGCAGTTTCAGTCGCTCGATAGCGGGGATGATATGCTTTGCCCCTACGCCCGATAGACTCATTATAGCGCGGTCGAGACGATTGGCCTGGTTTCTGACCGCATTGACCGGCGCGATAGGCAATATGCCCTCAAGGTAGCTCAGTTGCTCCTTTGCCCCTGATATTATATCGGTGACAATCTGTAATATCATCGCCGCGATGCGCTGCAACGCCGCGAGCTGCTGCTCGCCTAAATAGACGAGATACTCGGCGACGGCGGTAGGGGTTTTCAGTCGCTTGTTGGCCACATAGTCGAGCAGGGTTATGTCGCGCTCGTGGCCGATGCCTATAAGCACAGGCAGGGGGAAATTGGCCACAGTCTCGGCGAGTTCGTAATCTTCAAAGGCGAGCAGGTCGCTCGAAGCTCCGCCGCCGCGGATTATCACCACGCAGTCGAAGTCGGCGCTTCGCTCGGCCACTCTCTCCAATGCCTCGATGATTGAGGCCGGGGCGCGGTCCCCCTGCACCAACGCGGGAAATAGCGTCGTCTCGAATCGTAGATTAGATTTATTGCCGTAAAGCTGCTTCATGAAATCGCCGTAGCCTGCGGCCGTCGGAGCGGATATAATAGCGATACGGCTCGGGAAATCGGGGAGCGGCAGCTGTCGGTTGGCTTCGAGGATGCCGAGTTGGCGCAACCGTTGGATACTTTCGTTGCGGCGGCGCAAGAGGTCGCCCATCGTAAACGAGGGGTCAACCTCGGTAATAACCAGCGACATGCCGTAGACGGCGTGCATCGACACTGAGGCGCGGAGACGCACCTTCAATCCCGTGGCAAACTGCTGCCCTGTGGCTCGAAGGAAGTCGTAGGCTATGGGCTTGTATCGGTTGGCCCATATCACCCCTCGCGCCTTCGCCACCTGTCGGCCCGCGTCATCTTTCTGAAGCAGCTCCATGTAGCAATGCCCCCCGCGCACGTTCACGTCGCTCAACTCGGCGGTGACCCATCGGCCCTGCGTCGACGACACCGTCACCAACGAGCGCACCAGTTCATTGAGTTGATATAGGGTTAATGTTTCCTCCATTGCGAGCCTTACTGTTGATATGATAAGTTGCCGATGTTATTTGAACCGCTTGCCGCTCCAGGTATAGGTCAGCGATTCGGCGACTGCCTCCTTCGCGAGCGGCATATACTCCCTGGCCACATAGCCGTCGAGGTCGCTCGTCAGCCGCAACGTGGCGGTAGAGGGGTCATATTCGGCCTGATACAATATGAACGGAACCGCATTCTCTACCTCGACGAGCTTCTCGCCGCTGAGATTGCCTACCCAGTCGGCGAGACGCGGCTCTGAGAAGAGCTTTTTGGTCTCGATCGGCTCCCACTTTGTGGTGTAGAAAGCGATGTGGGAGTCGGCTTGCGGCACGCTGAGTGTTTCGATTGTCATAATGAGCTCCTTCTTGCCGTAAGGAAGCACATAGATCGACAGCGTCTTGTGGTCGCCGAAGCGTATGGTAGCCTTATCGTTGCCGAGGGTATCGAGCACACATTCAGTGCCGAAAATGTTGGCTAACGGCTTCTTCATCCCGCTATCATAGTAGTCGAGCATATCGAGTCGGGTCGACTCTGAGAGTTCGGGCAATACAACGCCCGGCGCGGTTGTGAGAGCCGAGCGGGCGGTAGCTTGCGCTCCGGCCGCCAATGCGGCGGCCGAAGCTGCGATAGCGAGTAAATATCTTTTCATAAGTAAGTATCGTAAATTAGTTTATATTAAGATTCGAGATTGATATTAGAGAGATTTGATTTTGCGAAGAGGGAGTTATGGGGTTCCATAATGACCGATGAGCAAAATCAAAGATCGCGATAGCAAGCTGAAGATTGGTATAAACTAATTTTCGATACTTACTTAATTACGGCGATTGACGGAGTCAAAGATAACTATTTTTTGCGTGACTTACGACCTGCGCCACGCTTTTTGTCGAAAAATTCAGCCGGAGGGGTAGAGTCATGGTTTTTGCGCGTCGAAGCGCGGGCGTAATCTTTCTCCTGGTCGGCGATTTCGCTGTAGATGCGACGGCCGAGGAAATCGGCGCCGCGAAGTCCGGCCACTACCTTAGGAGCGTCTTTTTTACGCACGTCGAAAAGCGAGTAGTGGGGCAGAAGGTCGATACGGCCAACATCCACGCGGTGCCCCGGAATATTCTTATTCAACATCTCGATAAGATTCCCGGCGAAGAAACCGTCCCCCTTGCCCACATTTATGTATATGCGTTCCATACCTTTCTCTGCGGTGCGGCGGTCTTTATCGCGGTCGTTGCGCGGACGGTCGTGCTCTTTTTTCCCTTTTTTATCCCCTTTTGAGGGTTTTTCGTCGATAAAATCGATATTGGGGGCATCCTTATAATAGTCGAGCAATCGGTTGAACTCAAGCGAAAGCACTCGGCGGATAAGGTCTTCGTTGGAGAGCCATCCGAGCTTTTTGATAACGCCGGGTGTGTATTTGTCCATCTCCTCTACGTTGACCTCTACCTTCTCGATGCGGTCGGCCAGTGAGTAAAGCTGCTTCTCGATGATCTGATGAGGCGACGGCACCTCCTTGCGCTCGAATTTCTTACCGATGATGCGCTCGATTTCCCTTAGTTTGCCTTTCTCGCGGGAGTGGATGATGGCCACCGACACGCCTGTCTTTCCGGCGCGCCCCGTACGGCCTGAGCGGTGGGTATAGACTGCCGTATCGTCGGGTAGACCGTAATTGATCACATGGGTAAGGTCGTCGACATCTAGGCCGCGGGCCGCGACGTCGGTAGCGACGAGAATTGTGATCACCCGGTCGCGGAATTTCTTCATCACTATGTCGCGCTGCTGCTGCGAGAGGTCGCCGTGGAGCGCGTCGGCGTTATAGCCGTCGGCGATAAGCTTATCGGCGATTTCCTGAGTGTCGCGGCGGGTGCGGCAGAACACTATCGCGTAAATGTCGGGGTTGTAATCGGCCACGCGCTTGAGAGCCAAATACTTGTCGCGCGCGTTTACCATATAATATATGTGCTTCACGTTGGCCGCGCCCTCGTTCTTGGTGCCGATGACAAACTCAACGGGGTCGTGCATATATTTTTTCGCGATTTTCGCGATTTCATTAGGCATTGTGGCCGAGAACATGAGCATTTTGCGGTCGTCGGGCACGTGCTCAAGTATCTCGTTGATCGAGTCGAGAAATCCCATATTGAGCATCTCGTCGGCCTCGTCGAGAATCACCGTATGAACATCTTCGAGCTTAACCACGCCGCGCTTTATAAGGTCGATGAGACGGCCTGGGGTCGCGACGATAATCTGAACGCCGCGGCGCAGCGCGCGTATCTGGCTTTCGATGCTCGACCCGCCGTAAACGGGAAGCACCTCTACGTCGGGCAGATATTTAGAGAAGTCGGCGAGGTCTGAGGCTATCTGCAGGCAGAGCTCGCGGGTAGGCGACAATATCAGCGCCTGCGTAGCCTTTGAGTCGGCGTTGATACGCTGCAACACAGGCAGGCCGAAGGCCGCCGTTTTACCGGTACCGGTCTGCGCGAGAGCGACCACGTCGCCCGGTTCGCTTAGCAGATGAGGTATTACTTGCTCCTGCACTGGCATAGGAGCCTCAAATCCGAGTTCAGAGACCGCTTTCAGCAGCGGCTCGCTGACTCCAAGTTCTTCAAATGTCTTCATTGTATATTATGTTTTTGTTTTTTTCTATCCAATAAATTGGCGAGACGGGCGAGACGGCTCCCCAAACGCTGTTAGTCGACAGTAGAAAAATGGCAGAGTTGAAGCGTGTAAAGCGTTCTCTCCTACCCTGCTGCTAAGTAAGTGTCGTAAATTAGTTTATATTGAGATTCAGAATTGATATTAGTGAGATTTGATTTTGCGAAGAGCGAGTTATGGGATTCCATAATGACCGATGAGCTAAATCAAAGATCGCGATAGCAAGCTGAAGATTGATATAAACTAATTTTCGATACTTACTTAATATGTTAACGTTTTATCATCCCTCTTGGTTTCATCGCCGCGGGCAATGAACTTGATTTTGACGTTTGTCATACCAAAAAAGCCAACCTCTCTATCTCGGGGTTGGCTTTTTTGTGAGTTGTCTTACCCGGACTCGAACCAGGACAGGCAGAACCAAAAACTGCAGTGCTACCATTACACCATAAGACAATCCTAATTGCCCAAGGCTGCGACAGAGCGCAAATACCCTAAAGCGACGGCAAAGTTAACAACTTTTTCCCAATCCGCAAAATTTTTCGGCAAAAAACGAATTTAGTCACTTAAACAAGAACAAGATTATGCCCCCACTCTCAACCCGCAAGTGCAATATTAGCGATTTTGCGAAAGAATACATTTTTATCTCAAAGTTTTTAGGAGTTTTTCTTTCGTCAATCCCAGTCATTGAGGTTGTCTACATAGTCGTCCTTATCCTCGTCAACATAGCCCAGTTCGCCAGTGTTGATTTGGTAGTCATAATCAACATACATATCGTGGACGGCATCGCCGTCGTATGTGCCTAAATCGTCGAGTTCGTCCATAATGCAGACAAATTAAATTTTGCGATTTCGTTCATCTTCCATTCGCTTGTAGCACTTTTGGGAACATTAAACAAGCAGTTTGGTGTTCCGGGGATGCGTTGAAACTTAAAGCCGCAATGGTGCATAGCTAATAATACCGTTCCATTGGAAACATAGTTAATGCGTCCGGCGGTAATTTTACTGAGGATATCTTCAACCATGTGCTTCAAGCCATAAGAAGAAATCAAGAGCGTTGATATGTTTTGAAGTTCTCCACCTGTTTGAGGACTTTATTAAAAATCAGTTCGTCCCATTCAGGAGGATAGCCTTCTTTGTAAATAAGTCGTGTCAACTGGTTTGCCAACTTATCGCGCACGCGCGAATTAGTGAGCCAGTCGGCATATAGCGAGGTCTCATCGACAAGAGCCTTTATCTTCTTGGCAAGTTCCTTACAACGCTCGTCGGGATATTCAAACTTGTTAGTGTCGCGCACTTCTACGAGAATATCATAAAAAGCCTTTTCTTCAAACGATATGCCGAGTTTCTTAAACTCAACCTTATCGGTTTGAAGCGCGGTGAATATCCCTTTAAGGCGTTCGGTCAGTTCTGCTATCTTATCCTCTACCATGCCGACAGTAGGCGTTACCGCCTGACGCGCCACATTGTTGACAAAGGTGAAGTTGTCGCGGTTGTGGTATTCGTCGAGCGTGGCTTGCAGAAGTTTTTGGAAGTGGTCGGCACGGCTCTTGTTGGTCTTGCTGTACTCTTTGATGGCTTTACGAAGCATTTTCACAAGGAGTTCAAATTTGGTGCAAGGGAGCGCTACATCTTCCACTTCTTTGAGAAAATCTTCACCGTATATGTCGATTTCGCCTTTCATATTGAAGATTGTCTCAACGGTGCCACATGAGAGTGCTTCTTTAACCATTTGTTCGACAACTCGGTTCATCGACTCGACATCATGGTGAGAGTCCGTGATTTTCACCAGATATGAGTAAACGCCCATAAACAACTGAGCCCATGCCACTTCATCGTCCGAGAGTATGCCGGCAGGGTTACAGATGTTATAAGCGGCTTTGAGTCGCTTGACGTGGGCTTTATAGGCTGTTGTCGGTTTGATATTACCCTCGTAGAGCACACCCTTTGTTTCTTCCATAAGAAGGAACTCGACAGCGTCTTGCAAGCATTGCAGACGCGCCAAAGGGTTGTCGCCGAAGAAGCGTGAAAAGTCGAAGCCATGAGTAATCTGCTTCAAGATTTTCAGTTCGTTAAGAAACGCTCCGTAGGCGAGGTTAATGTCTCCTCCGTTAATATCTTCACCACCACCGCCATACTTCTTCATGGCTTGAAGCATATTCTCGTGGATACCGAGGTAATCCACGATTATGCCACACTCTTTGCCGGGATAGACGCGGTTGACTCGGCTGATTGTCTGAATGAGAGTGTGCTTTTGCAGCGGCTTGTCGTTGAAAAGCACAGTGAGGCTCGGCACGTCAAAACCTGTGATCCACATATCGACCACAATGGCGATATGGAAATTTGAGGACTCGTCCTTGATGAGCCGGTCAAGGTTTTTACGGTGCTGCTTGTCGCCGAGAAGGTCATACATCTCGCGAGGGTCATTCTTGTCGCGGGTGGCGACTATATTCACGTATGGCACGGCTTCCATAGTGCGCAACTGCTCCTCCGTGAATTTGCTCTCGTCGAGAGCCTTTACTGCCTCGCCCCATTCCGGACGATATTTGAGTAGGATTTTGTAGAGATTGAATGCGATTGTGCGGTCGCTGCAAACAATCATTGCTTTCTGCAACTGGTCGGGTTGGTCTTCAAGGCGTTTATCCCAATAAGAGATAATGTCGCGAGTCATACGGTCGAGACGGTCGGGGTTGCCAAGAATCTCGTTAAGGCTCGACATCTCCCGTTTGCTCTTGTCGACATCCTCGCCTTTCGCTCCTTCCTCCTCGCAACGTTTATAGTATTGCTCAATAAGTTTGGTCTGCTGTTCATCAAGATTGACGCGAACCATTCGCGGCACATAATTTATATCGCAGGTTATACCGTCCTCCTTGGCCTGACGCATTGTATATTTATCCACCACGCCGCCGAACACGTGGATTGTTTCGTCGATTGGGGTTCCTGTAAACCCCACATAGGTAGCGTTAGGGAGCGCATCGCGCAGGAATTTGGCGAAGCCGTAAGTTATGAACGCGCCAAGTTTCTGCTCTTTCTGCGCGTCGATGGTTTCTTCCTCGCCTTTCTTGCGGTCTACGATTTTGAGTTTTGAGCCGGTATTGTTCTGGGTGCGGTGAGCCTCGTCGGAAATGCAGATGATGTTGCTGCGCTCGCTCAGAAGTCCGGTCTGCTCCGAGAACTTCTGAATGGTGGTGATGTAGACACCCCCTTGTGTGCGCATTTTGAGTTGCTGAGCGAGGTCGTCGCGGCTCTCAAAAGTCTTGACATCTCCGTTGCTCAGGAAGCCAACGGAGTTCATAAAGAGCTTGCCGGTCTGAGTTTCGAGGTCTTCGCGGTCAACGATGATGAGCACCGTCGGAGAGCCGACCTTGTCTTTGCATCGCAAAGCAAGTTGGCGCGCAAGGAAAAGCATGGTATATGTTTTGCCGCAGCCGGTGGCACCGAAATACGTACCACCCTTACCGTCTCCGCCGCTTGAGCGCAGATGAAGCATAATGTTGTCGCGCAGTCTTCGCGTGGCGAAGAACTGTGGATAGCGGCACACGACCTCAATTTCCTTTTTCATGGCGAAGTCGTGATCAGGGAAATAGACGAAGTCGCGTATAATGCTCAGCAAGCGTTTCGGAGCGAGTGCGCCCTTGATAAGAGACTCCAGTTCGGCGACTCCCTTGCACGGTTCGTCCTCATTCTTAACCTTTTTCCAAGCGTAGAAAAATTCGTAGGGCGACACTGTTGAGCCAAGTCGCGAGTTTGAGCCGTCGGAAATGACGGCGACAGCGCAGTATTTGAGTAGATTATGAATGTCGCGCATATAGCAGACTGTAATCTGCGTGTGCGCGTCGCGGATGGTGGCGTTTACATCGGTCGGATTTTTCAGTTCAACGATACCGACAGGTATGCCGTTGATGAAAAGCATAATGTCGGGTATGCGCACCTCCTGACCTTGGTGCATCTCGTATTGATTGACTACGCGATAGATATTGTTCTTCGGGGTATCGAAGTCAAGAAAGTCGAGATGGAAAGAGGGAGCGCGCCCGTCGGGATAAACAAAGTCGAAGCCATCGCGATAGAGAGCGACGGTGTTGTAGAGGGCTTCATAATCGGTGGAGCCGCCGGTGTTGCGCAGTCTTGCGACAATGGAATTGACTTCGTCAGTGGTCAGACCCTTGTCTTCATATTTGGCATTGATGAAAGCTCGCAAATCGTCTTCGATGAGGGCTTCATCCAGGCGGCGGTTCGGTACTTCGTCGCCGTGGGTGTAAAGCCAACCCTCGGCACGAAGCAACTCCACAACTGCCTTCTCGTATTCCGACTCGTAAAACTTACCTTTCTTCGCCATAGTTTAGGAGTGTATAATGTGCTGCATGAGGGCAGGACAAATAGTTTTTAATTGTTGGGATGCTTCCTCGGCAATTTGCTTTGCCTGACGTGCACAATGGTAAATGTCAACGATTGCGCGTTGCACTTCAATTGACGGTTTCGGAACTTTCATACGGCACATGTCACCCCATGTGAAAGTTTCTCGTGCACTTCCCCAAGAATGATATCTACCGTAGCGGTCAACTTCAGGGCGTAAAAACCACAATTGAAGAAATTCGGGAATTATCTCATCCTCAGAATTTACTTCAAATACTTCATTAACTGAAGAAATTAATATTGGATTTTCGAATTTTGAGAGACTTACAACTAGCCTTTTTTCATTATTAGTGGTTTGAATAAAACCAAACTGATTATAACGAACGATTTTATAGGAAGATAAGTCTCCTTTCAAGTCTACTTTTGACGTTGGTTCTCGATATTCCTTTGTTACTGAAATGCCCTTTACATCGCGGATTTTATTATCCTTATTACGCTCGTCAATTCTATGGATGTATTGACCGAGTTCTACCATTGGGGCGGTATGTTTGAGTTCGTCCATTTTGGCTTGGCAGAGTTCGAGCAGCGGTGTCGCGAGTGCTTCGTTCTCCTCTTTGAGGCGACGAAGCCCTTGCCAAACGTCCACCACTTCACGCTGACGCTCAACATCCGGCTCTCCATCCTTAAATGGCACAGGTATTTTAAATTCGCTTATGTCATGTATATTGAATTCAGCCCTTTGACTACCATAATTATGATAATCAACCATTCTCAAAAACTCTTTCCGCCTAAAAAATAACATTAAATACTGGGGAAGAATTTTTGAATCGGGTTTAATATAGAAAATAACGTAAAGATGGGATACTATACACATTTCACCCTCTCTATACGCTAATGATCCGATATTTAGACGGGAGGGATTGTATGTAAAATCACCAGTTCGTACAACTTTATAAGGCTTCAAATTAATGTCCGTTGTGACAGCCTTAGTTGGAGCAAACTCTCCTTGTGATGTAACACCTTCTATTAATTCAGCTCCATATTGCAAGTTTTTATTGTTCTCCCTTCGAGGTACAATAAACTCACCAATCCGAACCCATCTCACTTCCTTACTCTGCGTCATCTCTTTCCCGGACTTTAAGATAAAAGATTGCTTTCTGTCGCTCTATTTCCGCCCGAAGTTGTTCCGGTGAGGGCATATAGAGCATATATTTTGAAGCAAACAAGTGGTCGTTGTCGTGAAGTACGGAATATCGGGCAATATCCTCATCGGTGTCATCGCAAAGCACGATGCCAATTGTGGGATTGTCCCCTTCGGTGCGCTTGAGTTCATCGTACATGCGCACATACATATCCATTTGTCCTACGTCCTGGTGGCGTATCTTTGAGGTTTTCAGGTCTATAAGGACGTAACATTTCAAGAAGATATTATAGAATACAAGGTCAATGTAATAATCTTCTTTCTCAGTATGGATATGTTGCTGACGAGCCACGAAAGCGAAGCCTTTGCCCAGTTCGAGGAGGAACTTCTCAAGATTGTCGATAATGGACTGCTCTAAATCCGACTCTCGGAAAGAGGAGTCGACCGTGAAGCCCAGGAACTCTCCGATTACCGGGTTCTTGATAAATTCAGTAGGGTCCGGAGTCTTCAGCGGAGCTGTTAATTCTAGCATTTCTTTCTCCACAAGGTCTTTTTTCTGGCTCGCCACCCTGCGGAAGTAATATTGGGAGCTGACATTGCGTCGTAGCGTACGCGCACTCCAGTCTTGTGCTGCTGATTCTTCTTCATACCATGCTCTCGCATCAGGATTAAGTTCTTGGGTCAGAATAAAATAATGCGACCATGATAACAATTTCCCAGATTTTCCAAACGGTGTTTGGAAAATTGACGGATGTGTTTTGTAGAACTGGACGTAACTATATAAATAGCTTTTTGAGAACCCTTTTCCGTACTTGGAGGTGAGACGTTGGGATAGACCTTTGATTATATCAAGGCCATATTGTGCGCGGTTCTCTCCTTGAAGTTCTTCCTCTGCAATAAGTTGTCCTAAGAGCCAGTTGCGGCGAACAAGAGCCTCGTTGATTTGCCGATAAGCTGTTTGACGTGCATTATCAATAACATCCGAAGCCTTCAAAACGAGGTCTTGGAATACATGGTCAGAGATTCCTTTGGCTCCCTGTAGCGTTAATTTATTCTTACTCTGCGTCATAGCCTATGGACTTGAAAGCGTTAATAAGTGAGGCGCGGTTCTTCTCTTGCAAGTCGAGAAGGTCTTTAACCTTTGCTCCAGCTTTTGCAAGAACGTCCTCGAAGTCGAGGTTGGAGTCGCGGTCTACAAACTCAATGTATCGGCTCGGCACAAGACTCCAACCGTTCTCTTCGATGGTGTCCTTCGTGACGGCACGATAGAGTTCCGGCTGAGCATAATTACCCGGCTCGGCAATGGTCTGCCAGTCGGTGTAAATCTTATGAGCGGCGGCAATCTGCTCGTCGGAGAGTTTGACGTATTTCTTTTCGTAGATGTTCTGACTCCACGAGCGTAAATCCATAAAGAGGATTTCGCCGCTGCGGTCGCGCAGGATTTTACCGTCGCGCGGACCGCCTTTCTTATTTTCGTTGAGTATCCAAAGGGTAACAGAAATGTCAGTGGAATAGAACATCTCGCGAGGGAGAACGATAATTGCTTCAATTTTGTCTTCCTCAATGAGTTTCTGACGAATGGAGACGGTGTCTTCATCGTCGAGAGCACCGTTGGCGAGCAGGAAACCGGCAATGCCTTTGCCCGGCTTCAACTTAGAGAGCATGTGGAGGATCCAAGCGTAGTTTGCATTGCTCTCCGGCGGACGACCATAGTCAGCCCAACGAGCATCATGTTCGAGGCTCGACTCATACCACTTCTTGAGGTTGAAGGGCGGGTTAGCCATGATGTAGTCAAACGTCAGCCCTCGGTGCATGTCGTGGGTGAACGTCGAGGCGTGGCGCTCGCCGAGATGGTAGGTAATACCACGCACTGCGAGGTTCATCTTGGCAAGGCGGAATGTCGTGGGATCCGACTCCTGGCCGAACACATTCACGCCGATAGAATTGCCGCCATGTTTCTCGACAAACTTGGCACACTGCACGAACATACCGCCCGAGCCGCAGCAAGGGTCGTAGAGAGTGCCGTCCATCGGATTAACGAAGGTGGCTATCAGTTCGACAATGCTCTTGGGGGTGTAAAACTCACCGTCCTCCTTGCTATCTTTCGCTTGGATTGCGTAGGCTTGCAAGAAGTATTCATATACACGCCCTATCAAATCTATTTCCTTGAATTTCTTATGGTCGATTTTATCAAGTTCGTCAATGACCTTTTTGAGGACATTGCCCTCGGTGCCGGAATTGACAAAGAGACCTAATGGCAAAGCTCCCTTGAGTTTATCGTCAGAGACCTGCAACTTTGCCATAGCGTCGTCAAGTGCGACGGCAAGAGCCTTAGGCTCGATGAGTTTCAGCTGCTCCCAGTCGGTAGCGTCTTCAAGCATAAACACACCGTCCTGACCGTAAGCCGACCGCTTCTTTGCCATAATTTCGGCAAACTCAGGGTCGTCGGCATACTCGGCAAGGATTTGTGCCCGCTTATCGTGGTAGCGTTCAGAAATGAATTTGAGGAATACAAGTGTCAGGAGCATATCGCGCTTATCAGTCAATGCGGCTCTACCGCGCAGACTGTCGCGACAACTAAACAATATGTCTTCGAGGACTTCCTCTTTCTGTTTTGCTACTTTCTTTGCCATATTAAAACTAAAAACTCCCCTCGTAGCATCTGAAGGCCGACCTTATCGAGATGTGCTCGCTTCGCTATTGCGAAGAACGCCTGTAACGACTACTCAGGAGGTTTAAGGGGTTTCGGCTCTCGCCGTATATCTTGGCAGAGCCAAGCGGCAAGCCGGTTACTTTGCTATTAAAGGGTCATTCTCAGATTTAGTACGTTTATTAGGTGCAAATTTAACAATTTTTTCGGCATCGGGGCTATGCCTCTGACGAAAAGTTGATTATTTGTTTTTTGCTCCGTCCTTGAGGGCTTGAACGAGCCAACAAGGAAGGAGGATTAGTATTAAGAGAATTTCCATAGGGCGACAATTTTTGAAGTTTCGAGGAAGGCAAATTTTGTCTTCAACCTCAAAATTAGTCGCGCGATGGGCTTAATTCTTGCACACCAAAATTAAATAATGTTAAGTTGTTAATTTACGCCTGACATTGAGAGCGAGAAAGAGTCTCGGAAAGGTAGAAAGTGCCTTCTTGATTTATGAAATCTTCAAAAACATATTTAGGGAATACCCCAATTATGTGCTTTAATTCTATAAATAAGTAAGTATCGTAAATTAGTATATATTAAGATTCGAGATTGATCTTAGTGAGATTGGATTTTGCGAAGAGGGAGTTATGGGGTTCCATAATGACCGATGAGCAAAATAAAAGATCGCGATAGCAAGCTGAAGATTGGTATAAACTAATTTTCGATACTTACTTATATAATTAGTTATCTGATTTATAATTTGTTCGCATTGCCAGGGTTATTGCCTCGCCAATCAATGCCACTTCCGCGAGGAGGCAAAGTCTTTTATCGTTCCATTTTACTGTATGCCTGGCGATTTCAGCCGTTCTGAGCAGCTTATTCCGAATGGCCTTATCTCCAAATTATTTCATGCATAGCTGAATTGCAACTCTTTAAATAATCTCCCTACCCTGAACAAATTCGCCGTGGGCGACGTTTCATTTAAAACAAGGTGATAATAATTTAAAACCATAATACTATTTCAACTATGAAACGTTTATTCGCAACTTTATTTGTAGGGATGCTCGCGTGCGGCGGTTTCTTCGGCTTCGACGGTTTTGAGGCTAAGGCATGCACGCGCGTGGTCTATGAAGGCACCGACAGCCTTATCATCGTAGGCCGTTCACTCGACTGGAAAACACCTATTCCGACCAACGTATATGTCTATCCCCGAGGCATGAAGAAAGTGGGGACAAAGGCTAAGAACGCTGTTAAATGGACCTCAAAATACGGTGCCGTATACGCCGTGGGCTACGATGCCGGCGTCACTGAAGGCATGAACGAGATGGGGCTCTCTGTCAACGGCCTCTTCTGCAAAGGCACAATATACTCCAACGAAACCAATTCCGATCGCCCCCCTATGTCGCTCGCTGTGTTCCCGGCGTGGATTCTCGACCTTTGCGCCACTACCGACGAAGCGGTCGATCTGCTTAAAAATCAAGACTTCACGCTCTCTGGCGCGACATTCGACGGCGGCACGGTTTCAGTGCTCCACTGGGGCATAACCGACCGCAGCGGCCACTCGGTAATCGTTGAGTTTGTCAACGGCGACATTACTATCCACGACATGGGCAATTACCCCTGCATGACCAATGACCCCACATGGCCTCAGATGAAAGCCATTATCGACTATTGGCAGAAAATCGGCGGCACGAACGCGCTTCCCGGCACAGTCAGCAGCCCCGACCGCTGCGTGCGCGGCACCTTCTTTGTAGAGCACGTCGAAAAAACGTCTGACCCCGATCTCGGCGCTTCGATTCTCCGCACCGTAATGAACAACGTATCAGTTCCTTACTCCTACCACACCTCGGCCGACGGCGAGCCCAACGTGTCGATGACCCAGTGGCGCTCATTCTCCAACATCCGCGACCTCCGTTACTACTTCGACATCTACACCAACAACGGATTTAACTACGTCGATCTCTCGCGTCTCGACCTCCAGCCCGGCGCTCCCGTGCTGAAGCTCACAACCGCCGATCAGACCAACCAAGTTGGCTGCGTCAACGACCGTCTTGAGCGCGTGGCCCCCTTCACCCCCATGTACTAATACCCGATCCCTATAACCAGGCAAGAGGGCAACGCCCTCTGCTTATTTTGCCACAAAAATGACCCTCAATAAGGGTCATTTTTGTGCATTTTTTGCGCGCTTTTTGCGCGTTTTTTGCGCGTTTAAGGGACATTTTTGCGCGTTTTTGCGCGCTTTTTTGCACCCAAAACGCGCATTTTCGCACGTTTTTTACCCCTGACAACAGAGTAATCCCGACACAAATAATCGCGCAAATCGAAAGTCAGACTTTCGATTTGCGCGATTTCGACTTTTTCGTTACCTTTGCCTCGACAACATAAGACCAACCGTTATGCCCTACATCGATCGCCGGATTTCAGATTCCATTCTAACCGCAGTCAAATATTATCCCGCCATCATTATGACCGGGCCGCGTCAAAGCGGAAAAACAACGCTCGCTCGTCACCTATTTCCCGATTACACATTCGTGAACATCGAAGACATCAGCACTCGAAATCGAGCTATTGATGACATCAACGGTTTTCTTGACAGCTTAGGCACGCGCGTCATAATCGACGAAATACAAAACCTCCCTGAGCTGCTTTCCGCAATCCAAGCCCGCGTGGACAACGACAAGTCTCTGCGGTATATACTTACGGGAAGCAACAACTTCTCACTTCTGCATAACTCTATGCAGTCGCTCGCAGGCAGAACCGCGTTATTCACAGTCTTGCCATTTTCGTTCAGCGAAATCAGGTCGCGACTCGATGTGTCGACGTCTGAATTAATGTGGCGCGGGTTCTATCCCGGAACAATTTCCGATTTAATTCCCCCGGATATTTTCTACCGCAACTATTATGGCACGTACGTAGAGCGAGACATCAGGGCACTCGGACAGGTACAACACCTCGATAAATTCCAACTATTCATGCGACTGTGCGCCGCGCGAGCGGGGAGTGAAATCAACCTCGCTTCGCTATCAGTCGAAACCGGCGTGTCGGCCCCGACTATATCCGCCTGGATTTCACTGCTGAAGGCCTCCTATATTGTGTATTCGCTACCTCCATATTATGCCAACATCTCGAAACGTCTTACTAAAACGCCCAAACTATATTTTTATGATTCAGGCCTGTTATGCTATCTTTTAGGCATTGAGCAGGCATCTCAACTCGACACTCACCTGATGCGAGGCGCTATTTTTGAAAATATAGCGGTGACGGAAATGATAAAAAACCGATATAACATAGCCAAAGAGCCAAACGTCTACTTCTATCGCGAAAATTCGGGCCGCGAAGTAGACATCGTTGAGGAAACCGTCGAGGGGTTGAATATATATGAAGTAAAAGCCGGCGCCACTTTCCAGACCGACTTCACTAAAAACCTCAAGTATCTCCAACAACTTCTTCCTAATGTAAGAAACGCGGCTGTGATTTACAACGGCGAGACGCAGGGCTCGAACTTGCTGAATATACGCGACATCTAATCAGCCGCAACGACCTGAGACACAATCATCACGCTGACAAGGGGTTGGGAATCCCTGATATTTCACTTGGATTGGAGGTCGTATTTGCGGAGGAGAGAGGTTGGGCGATATGACTGCTTGGCGTAGCGGAGAGCGGGGTCGCCGCAGTCTTCCTCGCGGTTGAGGTATTTGACCTCGGGGTGCACGCGGGCTATGCGCTCGGCGAAGAATTTATTGATCGCCGCCCCGGCGCCCGCAACGTTTTTATCCATTTTCTCAATATGCACGTAGGCCGTATCGCCAATAATTTCAGCTACAGAGAAGGCCACGATACGCCCTGTGCGGTCGGTCAAATATACCCCCTCAAACGGATAGCGGTTGAAGTCGCTGAGAACGGCCACGGTCATCGCCTGCTCTTCAACTTTTGTGGCCTCATAGTCCTCAAATCCAGAGAAATCGTAGAGCGTATCCTCCTCGTCGTCGCCAGCGGCGGCTTCGATTGCGCGGTACGCATCGATCACAGCGCCTACGTTTTCCGAAGTGATTTCTACCAGTTCATAGCCGGGATTGTCGGCTATGAAGCGATTCACGTGATTGCGCTTCTTGTTGAAAGGCTTGCCGCGGAGAGTAGCCAGGTCTTCGATATTGTACAGATAATCTGACCAATCGGCCAGTTCGGTCACGACCCACGCATCATCGGCTGCCAAATCGGCGGCGATTGGCTCGGGCACAGCCGACAGGCGCAACGCGATGCCGCGCTCCTCGCAATACTCCCTCAACAGGTCAAGCGACTCGCTGAGCGGCAGCTCCCCTATCGGGAGCGAAAACGAAGGGGTAATCTCATCCGCCTCGCTGACGCCCGAAATAAACAGCGTGTCGCGATATGTACAGTATTTGTAACGGAAGAAATCGGTCCACATCAGTATTCCCCCGATGCTGAAATCGCAGGTACGCCAGCGGTTGTGACTCAGGCAGCGAGCTATCGCCGGAATGTCGTCGAGCGTTATCTCACTGAAAGATAAAGGCGAGCAATAATTGATCGCTGCAAAAGATCGCCTCACGGAGGGGCGCGGTGTGTGTTGTCGTGTAGTCTTCATAGTAATATTGAAACGTCTCACCGCGTCCTATAGTTCGCGCAATCAAGTAGAGGCTGTCTAATAATGAGAATTAGACGGTCTCTTTAATGGGGAAATATTCATAGTTCCTCCAATATCATGAAAAGCATAAAAGCCAATGAGGATAAATGGGCGTTAGACTATCTATGAGTTGGAGGTTGTGTAAGTAGTTTTTCGGGATAGTCTCCTTTGCCGTTATAGCATTTAGGCGTTTTTATGAGAGTATTTTAGTAGTGGTGCGATAAAAATCCAACCACTGCGGTTAAAATATTAGTATTTAATTAAATACAAGAGAACATTGATTTTTTTGATTTGAAAATGATTTATTAGTCTTGTTGTTCACTGCGTCAAGATTATGAATCAAGGTAAGTTTATATTCTCTCAGGTCGTAGAGTTTATACCACGTTATCAGTTTGACAAACTGGTTAAGCAATATAAAGGCGACTGGCATTCAAAGAATCTCAACAGCTACTCTCATTTGCTTCATCTGCTGTTCGGGCAGTTGACGGGATGCGACTCGCTACGAGACATCTGTATGTGTTTGGAAGCTCACTCCAACATACTCAATCATATCGCACCAGTAGTAGTTAAAAAACATATCATAAATTATTATAATTCTATCAAATTTTCATAATTTTGTAATCTATGAGGAGGTTATGGCTATATCTTCTATTATTTCCGCTACAGCTGTCGGTAAAAGCGCAATCAATGACAGCTGAGGACTATTATGTGCATGCTTTTAATGAAATGTCTGATATGCTTGCCGGCCGAGACACGCTATCAATAAAACGAGCCGTCTACCTTGCTGAATGGGCATTTTATGAAGGGAATTTAGACTATAAAACCGACTTCTGCAATGAAATTGATAGAATAACGACGTTTATTCAATCTTTATATGAGGTAAACAAACTTCAAACATACAAAACAGGCATGCAAATGGCTATCAGTTCATACATAGTCAGCCCATATTCCGGGAATGGATATACTCCGTATACCTATGACTTTGAAACTTTTTCAATGGACAAAGAGCCTTGGGAACGTCAATTTGTCAGCAGAACGCTCAAAACACATAAAGGGCAGTGTCGTTCCCTTCCGTGGATGTATAAAATACTTGCTAATGAATTAAATGCAGATGCAGCATTAGCCCATGCCCCACGGCACAGTTATATAATGTATAAAGATGAGGATAATATTACACCGGAGGAATGGATAAACCTTGAATTGACAACTAATCAGATGAACCCTTCGTGGTGGATTAAAGAGGATTTTGAGATTTGCGATTCAGCGGTAATTGCAGGAACTTATATGACTCCATTGACTGATATCCAGACTGTAGCTTGTCAGATGGCCGATCTCGCCTTTGGTTATTGCGAAAAGTTTCATAGGTATGATGAGTTTACGTACTACTGCTCAAGCAGATCGTTAGAGTTTTATACGATGAATCCAAATGCCTGGATAATACGAGGCAAATCACTTGAACGAATAATTCAAAATTATCTTGTCAGGAATGGAAATTTTAATGATGATTATGCTGCTTATCTATTACGTCTGATGGATGAGACAAAATGGCGGTTAGATCATACATACATGACAGAAGAAACAGATGAAATCCGTGAAAGAAGAAGACAGCAAGCCATAGAAGCTCAAAAAATACAAGAGAAGTCCTTATCAAAATGAAACGAATAAATTTATTATTAATTTTACTTCTGCTTTATCCATTTAGCAGTAATGCATATTCTCATTTATCACCATATTCATACTGTGGTGGCGATCCTGTCAACTGTGTCGACCCGACCGGTTGTGTCATTGAGGGAATCACAAAAAAGGATGCTGCAATGGCCGTTGAAGACTTTAGAGCTATGTTTCCCGGGGATGAATTCACTAACTTTAGGAATCTGATAGTCCAATCCGGCAAGAAACAAAATGGGAAATCACTTGCTCCAATATCTTCTGAAGCTGTTTCTGCAGCCTTTAATGGGATTTCGTTAACCGAAGATCAACAGGCATTGGTTGATATGGTTGTCAATACGATAAATTCTGATGATATCCATAAGGTTGAATATATCTCAGGAACAGGTGTACTCTCACCACAAGCTGAAGCTTCATTCCTGCCATCATTTATGGAAGGGGAAATAGGTCCGCATATGCCACAAATAATGGAAGCAAATGGAGGCGTGCCTCTTTGGTTAATTGTAAATGAAGGGGGAGGTGGCGTTACCACACCAACTAAAAAAGGATCACATTCATTGATTATATTAGGAGGGGAACATCCGAATGGACAGGCCGTTACAACTGGACATGAAATCTTGGGCCATGGTCGTTCTTGGGCTACAGGTCTAGGTGATAGTTTCCAACATGTCCAAGCAATTAGAACAGAAAATCTTATATTACGAGTGATGGGCATTCCTTTTATTAATACCGGTGTAAATCATGGACCCAAAACAGCAGTGCCTCAGCCATCGCTCCTACCATCATTTAGATAAATGAAAAAAACAGTAGTAATAATGTTATTTATTCCCATATTTATTCTCACAAATTTCAATATGGGTGCAGATAGTAAAAACAATACCATTGATAATAATTTACATATTTCTTTGGAGTTTTTACCGGATTCTATTAAAGAGTTTGTCCTCGATAAACAATTTATATTATACGATTATGGTCATCATGGCAAGAAGTGGTGCCTAATATATGAGGATGGATATTCTTATAATATCAAAATAGGCACTACTCGAAATGAGTCTCCTAATTTGGCTTCCAAAATAGACACAGCTAACCTTGTGGATTCCTACAGGAATTTAATCTGTTGGGGTATGGACACTTTGCCGAATATAACAAAGGATATGGATCGATTATATCCAAAACAATGGTCGGGATTTTACAGATCATTAAGCGTATTTAATCGACAATCAAATTGTATTTTTAATTCCAATAACGCTATAGGTTTTGAAGGCCGTGATAGTATACACATTAATGAAAAATTTTTAACATTATGTTATTTGATGTATTGGCTATCTGCTCCTGAAATTCGTCATTTATTACCTGGTTTTGATGATTATATCAAGTAAAACCTAATAAAAAGACTTATAGGTCAAATGGGAGGCTGAAAAATGAAGTTACCTAATCGCTAAAATGGGTTTTTCTTGGCATAAGCCCCAATGCATAATGCTTTATATCATAAAGTTATCATTGAAAATTTAGGTAATTTCCATTAAAGAATTGCTTTCAGTTAGATACTGTAAATTTCATTCAAAACTTTTGAAGTATTATAACTATATATTTACTAATTTGTTACAAAGGTTTCAGCCTCCATTTTGACCTATACGCCTAAATTTATTATTAATTTTACTTCTGCTTTATCCATTTAGCAGTAATGCATATTCTCATTTATCACCATATTCTTACTGATATTAAGAAATATGGGAATTAAGACTTTCAGGAATGGCACTGACCATGCACCTCTTAATATCTTCATACCCAATTATATGTCACTTCCAAGTTTCAGATGATGAAATGTGTCTTCATTATAACAATATTTTTTGTTTGCTTTATACAAAATATTCATGCTTCAGTATCTTCTGAAGTTGAAAAAGATACCGGACTTCAATTGGATTATTACCGCCATTACATCTGCTATGAGTTCGGGATTTCCAATATCGTCACTGTATGTATTGCAGAAGGTGACTCAATTTGCGATGTTTATATTTGTAATGAACAAGAGAGAATAGTTTCAACAACTTGCCCCAAAACGCCCATTTTAAAATCGGCATTCAATATTAGGCCTATTGAATCATCAATCACCTCCCCAATTAGAGACAACGATTATAAACCTTATTATTATAAGCTTTCACTTATATATTGTGGCAGGCAGATGATCCTATCGTCAACATTGCCATTTTATAATCATATAGATGTCGGTGAGACTCAAATAGAGGATCTTAAATCCTTCATGATTCAGCTCTGGTATTCGAATTGTATAATCAATTCTGATAATGGCTCAAATGCACTGATAAACGTCAAGCAACCAAGGTATTCTTAATTGGATCTATGAGCGGAGAGTTTAATTAATCTTAGAAAATAATGGAGGATTACCCTTATGGGTTATAATGACTGATGGTGGTTCTGGTGCGACAGTACATACAAAGAATGGCTCTCATTCAGTAGTTGCCGTTGACGTTATTCATCTCAATGGAAGGACAGTAACTACCGGACACGAGATATTAGGGCATGGACGATCATGGGCTGTAGGATACCAAGAGAATTTGGCGTATAGGTCAAAAAGGGGGGAGGGGGGATGAACCGGAGCGGCAGTTCTGACGTTATAGTAGTGTAGTCGGCAGACTACCACAAGGAATCGGATTTATGGTACTCGGCAGCGGTACTTTTCATACTGATAGCTGCAACTTTAAATAATAATTTCCGACCATCAGAACTGCGGGTTGCTCCAATGGAGCGCCCGCAGCGTGATTTCAGCCCTATTTAACGTACAGGTCAAAATCGTCGTAGGTGTCGAGATTTGTTATCGTTCCTGAGATATAACTATCGTGAATAGTCATATAGAGAGATTCAAACGGATCGGGCTCTCCATACAGGTACGTATAAGCATCGACATGGATCTGATTTCCGTCGATAGTGTAATTGCCTCTAAGGGTAATCCAGCTCGCCGCCACGTCGCCATATTTATTAAGCGTAAGGTTATAGGCATATCGGCCCGTGAAGCTGTCGTTGTAGCCAAGCTCATAGTACATAACTATCGGGTAAGAGCCTTTGGAGTTTCTAAGCGTGCCCTTGACATATTGCAACGCTCCTAACTCGGTAAGGTCGGAGGTATCCACCACGACTTCCTCAACCGCCTCTTCTGTCACAACCTCTTCAGCCATAGGCTCAGCTATATCAACCATCCCCGCGCTTTCCTGGTCATTGAACACCAAAGGCGCGCCGCGGTGGCTCTTATTGCCGTTATTCATCAGGAAAAACGCCCCTGTACCGGCCACCACGGCAAAAAACAGAAACGGCACTACCAGCACCCATAGGTTTTTTGACTTTTTCTTCGGCGCACCCGGCCGCGGCAAAGGTTGGGTAGCGACCCGCTGATGCTGCGAAGTGCCAAGCGGCGTACCGAGCGGATACATGGAATTGTCGGGGCCGTATCCTTTGCCTCCACCAAGCGGAGTTATCGACGATTTATTCACGCCCGGCCCCATAATCACGACCGGAGCACCGCATCCCGGGCAAAACCGCGCCTCGGGGTCAATTCGTCTTCCACAATTAGAGCAAACAGTATCTGACATATTTTATATCTATTTTATATCTTAGGTTATTTATGGTTTCTTTCGCTTACCTCTACCGAGCTCGCGGCGCATGAAAGAGAGGGTATATATGGCCGCGAGAATGCCGATAATCAAAGTAGGCCACCGCAATCCGTTTATCCTCAACAGGCTGCAAGCCAACAACACAGCCGTGACCGCAGCATAAAGCTTCATCACGCCGGGGCCAAGTCTCAACCGATAATGTCGACGGTAGACCACATAGACAATCAGGGCATAAGACGCATACCAAATCATGTAGGCCGCTCCCATGCCCAAAAAGCCACCGAGATGATAGCCACCGATAAAGAGAACAACGCTGAGGCAAGCGCTTATGGTATCGGTCAACAGAAAGACCTTGCCATCGCCGCGCACAAGCATCACGAACGCCATGCACCACGACAACGCCCGGAAAGGGGTTGAAACCAAGGCGACCGTGATAAACGGAGCAGCTCCGAGAAACTTCGAGTCGTAGAGCATACGTATCACCGCGTCGTCGAGGGCGATGAACAGCGCGGCAACCGGGAGAATAACTATCGCGGCTATCGAAGCCTCATGCCCCACAAACATCGAGATACGGCGGGGGGAATCCTTCACGCGGCTCAACCGAGGGAAATACTCCACACCTATGGCAGCGAACACCAGCCCGATATAGCGGTTGGCAAGCATATAGCCCGACTCGAAGATGCCGACCACATCAGTGCCCTGATGATAATTAAGCCACGCCTTGACGGCGTAGGACGCGGCAAACGCGACGGTATAGGACGCGGCCATGCAGATACCCAACTTCACAAACGCAAGCCCCTCGCGGAATGTATCGCCCGCCGAGGGGACAGGGTCAGGAGCAGGGAGACGCTCGCGAAGCAGCAGGGCGGCCAGCATCGTCACAACCGTGTAGGCCAATATAGTAGGCACAATCGACTTGATGCCGAACAAATAAAACAGGGGTATCGATATGAGCAACCCGGCAATAGCCCCGGCGACAGACGCCTTGGCCATTCGCTTGACTTTGCCCAGACCCTGGATAATCGACAACTCGGCCGAAGTAACCGAGGCCATAAACACCGACACCGAGAGGGCCACGAAGGCCCAAGCGTGAGTCGAGTCGTCAAACGTCAGCCTGCTCAACAGCGGCGACAACAACGCCGTGATAACCGACCCGATAGCGCCAACCACCCAGTTCCACCTACGCACAACGTAGCATATCCTCGCTATCGCGGCCAGAGATTTCGACGAGGCGATCGAGGGAATGGTCGATGAGCGAAGTCCGAGCTCAGAGAGCGACTTCATCATGTCGATAGTGGAATTGTAAAGGCCAAAAAGACCAACGCCCTCCGGCCCGAGCAACAGAGCGGCAAACTTTGTGCGCACCACAGAGCATATGATATTCACCGACTGCACGCCGGTAAATATCCCCATAGCCTTCAGCACCGTGGCCGAGAGGCCCTTACTATGTTTACGCGCTTTATCCAGGATTAATCGTTGTTTATTTCCGCAGCCACTGCTCAGGGTTCTCCTTTTTGTTATCTGACACAGAGGTAGCGTTGCGTATCTCGAAATGGAGTATTGATTGGTTGGAGTCGTAGGGGTCAACGTAGACGGTGCCTAACTTTTGCCCCCGGCTGACGCGGTCGCCTTTACGCACGGAGAGACTTCCGAGATTGGCGTATACGGTGACATAGTTGCCGTGGCGCACCACCACCACGTTGTTATATCCGTCGGGGCAAAAAATCGCCGACACCTCGCCGTCAAACACCGAGCGGACCGCAGCTCCCTTAGAAGTGAGCAAATCGATACCGGCATTGTCGGTCACGACATTCGGGAGATTGGGGTGGGTGTTGCGTCCGAAATGCCGGAGAATAGTCCATGACCCCTCGACAGGATAAGGGAGCGAGCCTTTGCTTTGAGCGAACGACTTGCCTGAAATCGGCTCGGCCGAGGCTATGTCGCGCGACGCAGACGCCGCCTGAGCCGCAGTAGACCGGGCGGGTTGCTGAGGCTCAGCCGACTGAGTCGACGCTGACTGGGTATTAGACTTAGAGCCGCGGCGAATTGGCGACCGCTTAGATGATGGTCGGGGAGAAACGCCGTTACCGCCGGAAGTGTTAACGGCGACGTCGGCCGATTGCTTCGCAGGCTTCGGCTCGGACTTGGTGGCCGACGGCTTCTTAGATTCGTTTTTTTGAGCGGCTGCTTTCGCGTCGGCGTCGGCGCGCTGAGCCAAAAGCCGCGCTTCCTCCTCCTTACGCCGCTCCTCGGCGAGCCTCTGCTGCTCAGCCTTGCGCTGCTCGGCAAGGCGTCGTTGCTCCTCGGCCTCACGCTGCCGCCTGGCCTCCTCGTCTTTGCGACGCTGCTCAGCGAGCCGCTTCTCCTCGGCTATGCGCCGAGCTTCAGCCTCTTGCTCTAAAGCGGCCTGTAGCTGCGATTCGAGCTGCTTGGCTTTACGCCGCTGCTCGGCCACCAGCGCCTCAAGTTCAGAGCCGCGGTCGCGGAGCGAAGCGACTATGCGGTCGGTCTCCGCCTTGTCTTTAGCCACTTTAGCCCGCTTATCGTTGACTTGGGCTAAAGCGGTTTGCGCCTTATACTGGAGCGCGCTCAGACTGGCTTTTCGCTTGTCGAGCTCGCTTTTCACCGCCTTGATTTCGTCGGCTTTGCGGTCGCGCCACTTCGAGAACTGCTTCAAAGCCTGCAATCGGCGAAACGCCTGCTCGAACGACGACGACGAGAACACGAACGACAGATTGCTGATAGCCGAGCGCGAACCCCGCGCCTGACGCAGAAACTTTGCCATAGTTGACTGAAGCGACGCGAGGCGGTCGTTAAGCCGGTTGATAGAGTCCGCAGTAAGTTTTATTTGCTTCTCATACCCCGCGATCTGGCTATTCAGGGTCGCAATCGAGGCGTTGCAATCGGCTATATCAGAGTTGAGCGCGTCGAGGCGGGTAAGCGACGTCTGAATTTCGTTGCGGTTGGCCGAGAGCTCAGAGGTGGTCTGCTTGATATCGGCCTGAGCCTGCTTATGCTCCTTCCTGACCGAGGCCGAAGAGGGCACCTCGCGCGCCTTCTTGGTCGCCGCGGGCTTCTTGGCCTCCACAGCAGAGAAGAACAAGCAGGTGATAACAATCAGAATAATATTACGGTATTTCATTAAGACGTTAATTTACATTTCCGGCACACGCTGACTTCACTATCGGCGCGTCTTAAAGGCTCAAGCCCTTGATTAGCGAAGCTGCCTCTATACGGGTGTATTTTTTAGGGGTTTTCCAGCCAATCGAACTGCTGACTTCATATTTCGCTCCCGAGAAATCCCACACGAGAGCCACGTTGAGCTTCTTAGCTCCGAGCGAGGCGGCTATCTCGGCTAACTGCATGAACGTGCCCGACTTGGTTTCGACCGGAGAAGAGTAGGCGCACGAAGCCGAGTGGCCATCGACCTCAACACTGAGGGTCGCAACCCGCGGGGGAGCGCCGATTATCTGGAATGAATACGCGGCTCCGGCCACTTTTGTCTTAGGTGTCAGAGACCACCCTTCGCCGCTCTCAGCCAAATCGACGCTACCGATCATGGCCGAAGTGAAGGTGCCTTTGGAGTTAACAAAGGCTCGACCGAGCAGCAAATCCTGAATGTCGGCGACAGTAAGCTTCGCACCCGCCAAGACTTTCGATATAGGCTCGGCCATGTAGCGCTTATTGATTTTATCGGCAACGCGGACCGAGTCAGAGTCGATATAAGCAGAGGCGACTTCAAAGCCGAGCATGCGCATGGATATGTATATATCCTTACCGCGACGCATATACACCTTGCCCGAAACCGCCAACTGGGCCGGGGATTTTATCATCACTTTCAATGGCAGACTCAATTCCTTCCAATCCTTGTAGCTCCGGGCGAGCATCTCAGCCCGTTGGGTCAACGACCCAGACTGAGCCGCGACGGCCGGAGCAGCTGCCGCAGGGGTATCGGAAGGGGCATTTGAAGCTGTCTTCGTAGAGCCGCACGATGACAACACAAGCAGGGCAACCCTGAGTAAAAGACCGAAATATCTCATTATTTCCTAAAATTTCACTTCTGAATAAAATGATTGGCGCGCCGGACGAAACATCCGGTTTTATTTGTAAAAGTATGTTTTGTGAGCGACCTTACGCGAGAGCAGATCATTGGCGGGGTCGAGTTTGAGAGCTTTCTCCCAATACAGGAGGGCACCGTCGGGGTCGCCGCTCATGAAATGAATGTCGCCCGCGTGCTCAAATACCTCTGCCGTAGGCTCGGCATCGGCGGCAATAGCTCTGTCGATATATTCCATCGCCTTAGCGTAGTCGCGTTTTTTGAAAAGCACCCACGCGTAGGTGTCGAGCCACGACGGATTTTCGGGCTCCATCTCAATCGTTTTCCTCGACAGCTCTTCAGCCCGGTCGAGGTCAGTCTCATCCACTGCCATAAAGTAGGCCATGTTGTTCATAACCATCAGATTGCCGGGATTGAGCTCAAGGGCCTGCTCATAAGCCTCGATAGATTTCTCGCGCTCGTTGAGGCGGTGATATGTGTCGCCTATGGAGCCGAGAATGTCGGACCGCATCTGCGTGTCGGCTGAGTCGACAAGCTCGATTGCTTTATTGAAAGCATCAATCGCCTCCTTGTCGCGGTCGAGATTGAGCAGCACAGAGCCGCGCATACGGTGGAGGTTGGCGTCGGAGGGGTGATATGTAAGCGCGCGGTCGGCGTTAGCGAGCGCCGCGGAGTTATCTTCGGCTAAGGAGTGAAGCGCTATGTCGGTTATCCACTGCGCGGGATCAGATGGGTCGATGTCGACCGCCGCATCGGCCTGCTCAGCTGCCTGAGCATACTTTTTCGACGACGACAGGAAGGTAGTGTAGAGCGTGCGGAAACTGAATTCGTGGGGGTAACGGTCGATCAGTTTGGCAAACAGGGAGTCGGTGGGGGCAAACTGAGTCGAATCGGTGTAGAAAGCCCGCGTGTAGTTGAGCATCATGTCGTGCTTCACCTCGACGTCGAGATCGGTGTTGAGCAGCGCATGGGCGGTCTCGCGCATGAAAGCGGCCGAATCGTTTTTCGACCTATAGTAATCGGCGCGGGTGTAAAACGCCATGCCATTGGTAGAGTCCACGTCGCAGGCGCGGTCGTAATAGTAGATAGCCGAATCGGGGCGCTGGATCGCCGCATAGAAATGACCTGCGGCAAGATAGTTCTCGGAAACGAGCGGGGCCTCGCTGATAAGCTTGGTAAAGGATCTCGAGGCTCCGGCAGTGTCGCCCTGCTCGATATACGCGCCCGCCTTTATGCTCGCGAGCTGCGCCGAGGGCCCGGAGGCTACCTCCAACTGCTCTATCAGGTTTATCACCTTCGACATGTCGGCCGAGTCGCCGTTTTCATACAGGACGTTGGCGTACTGCATCTTCACCCCAAGCTTTTCGGGATAGATAGAGTCGAGAGTATGCCACACATTAATCGACTCGTCGAAATTGCCGAGCTTGGAGAGCAACGTGCCATAAACCGAGGCGTTGGTCAAATCGCCGGGAGCGTCGACAAATCGTCGGCGCAACATATCCACGCCCTGGTCGAGCAGCTCGGGCACGAATTGCGCCATCGAGATATAGTAATAGGCAAGCTCCGAGGCCACCTGGGTATTGGTGGTATCCATGCGGTAAGCACGCTTCAGGAAATCGAAAGTGGGCTCCAGGCTGTCGAGAGCTTCGAGGCGCCGGCTCTCCATGTAGATGTAGTCGAGCTTGCGATTTCGCGCGTCATCGTCCCAATTGGTTTTGGGGGAGCCGGCGAAAGCGGCGAGCACTGTCAACGCCGCCGCTGCCGCAGGAATTATCTTTGTGAGGTTAATCTTCATCTGCCACTGGTATGTTTAGAGGCCGGTGTGACCAAAGCCGCCGTCGCCGCGGAGAGTTTCGTCGATACGCTCTACCGCTTCCCATTCAACGCGCTGATACTGCGCTATCACCATCTGGCATATTCTCTCGCCGTCGTTTATGACAAACGGCTCTTTGGAGAGGTTAGCCACAATAATCCCAACCTCGCCGCGGTAATCGGAGTCGACCGTGCCGGGCGAATTCAGTATCGTGATACCATGCTTCAGCGCTAGCCCGCTGCGCGGACGTATCTGGCACTCATAACCTTGGGGGAGCTGCAGGTAGAGGCCCGTAGGCACAAGCACCCGCTCCATAGGGTGCAGCACGATCGGGTGAGACAGGAAGGCCCTGACATCCATGCCGCTCGACCCATGGGTAGCGTAGGCAGGGAGGGGATGATGCGACTTGTTTATGATTTTTACTTTAAGACTTTGCATAGAATTATACGTTTTTAAACTGCGAAAATACTCAATTTTTCGCTCATATTATTAATAATTGTCGAAATATTTTCACTCGGGCGACAAATTTTATTACCCGCGCCGTGTAATAAACATCACTTTACTGCGTCTTAGTAAGTGTCGACAATTAATTTCACATCCGACGGCCATATCAGGCCAATAATTGTCGATGTCAACTTTAACGCAAGAGGGAACAGGGTTTACCCGCACCCGCATAATAATAAACGTCTCAACAACCAAAATGTCACGATTAACTTCTTTTTTTATCGCGCTAATCGCTTTCGTCAGCTCTTCGGCAGCCAACCTCACGGTGAAAGGTCATGTAATCGACTCTCAGGGCAACCCTGAAGCTTACGCCACAATACGCATTTTCGCCGCGGGCGACACTCTCAAAGCCGCGGCTCTAGGGGTGGTAGACGAGCAGGGCGACTTCAGCCAGTCGCTCCCAAATGCCGGCGCGTACACGCTCAATATTACCTCCGTAGGCAAAGCCCCGGTCACGCGGGAGTTTAAACTCGTCGCACCAGGCTACGATTTCGGCACAATCACTATGGCCGACAACGCCGCGGAGCTTGGAGAAGTAGTGGTAGAGATGCGCAAGCCTCTGGTGAAAAAGGAGATAGACCGCATCGGCTACGACGTGCAGGCCGACGACGACTCGAAGACGGCCAATCTAAGCGATATGCTCCGCAAGGTGCCGATGGTGACGGTTGAGGCCGACGGCACCATTAAGGTCAAAGGCTCGTCGGACTTCAAAATCTACAAAAACGGCAAGCCCAACAAATCGTTCAGCTCCAATGCCAAAGATATTTTCAAGGCTCTCCCCGCGTCAATGATAAAGAAAATCGAAGTGATCACCGACCCGGGAGCAAAAGAGGACGCCGAGGGCGTGGGGGCGATTCTCAATATCGTGACCAACGAAGACACCGATTTCGCCGGAATCATGGGCATGGTATCGGCTCAGGGGGGCACCAACAAGTCGCCCGGCGCCAACTTTTGGGTGACGAGCAACGTGGGCAAAGTCAACCTCTCGGTCAACGGCGGCTACTTCCATATCGACAAGAAAATGGCAAACAACAACAGCTACAACGAGCAAATTTTCGCCGACACGGGCAACCGGCTCATATCTAAAGCGACAGCAGACGGCTGGGGCGAGATGGGCTTCTGGGGATTAGACGGCAGCTACGAGCTCGACTCGCTCAACCTCTTCACCGCCGAATTCAACGGCTTCATCCAGAACATCAACGGTGAAGGCTTGACTTCGACTATCCAGACAGCGCCCGACGGCAACACGATGTTTTCATACGACACACGGTTTTTAGGGAAGCCTTACGGGAAATACCTGTCGTTTAACGGCGGCATCAACTATCAGCGCATGACCCGCCGCAAGGGGGAGATAATCACCCTTCTCTACCAGATCGCCAACTCCCGCAACCGAAGCGACCAGCAGTCGACCTACGACAATCTCTTCAACTTCCCGGCCCCCTACCAGGCCATGCTCACCACATCTGACCAGAAATTTCTTGAGCAGACCGCTCAGGCCGACTGGGCCCGACCGATTTTCACAAACGGCAATATGTCGGTGGGCGGTAAATTCATCCACCGAAACAATCACGCGACCGGCGCCAACGAATACATAAGCGAGCAAAGCACGCTTCGCGCCACCAACTTCATTCATACCACCTCAATAGGCGCTCTCTACGCCGACTATCGCCATACTTTCGGCCCCCTTAGCGCGAGAGCCGGCCTACGCTATGAGTATTCTCACATGAAAGCGAAATTCAAAGACGGCTCAGAACCGGATTTCAGCTCCAATCTCAACGACTGGGTGCCCAACCTGTCGCTCATGTGGAACGTCAACGACGCCAACTCGCTGAAACTCTCCTACTCCACCCGCATATCGCGACCCGACATAAGCCAGCTCGACCCCAACGTCACCACTACACCGACCTCGCAATCGTCGGGCAACCCCGACCTCGAAAGCGTTCACAACCAGTCGATCGCGCTCAATTATTCGCTCATAAAGCAGGACTTCAACATCAACTTCGACGCGAGCTACGCTTTCTCCAACAACAGCGTCACCTCGCTTACCTACCTCCGCCCGGGCTCTGACGACTACCTGATAACCTCTTACGACAATATCGGGCGCAACCGCAAGGTCTACTTCAGCCTCTTCAGCCAATGGTCGGTTACCAAGAAAACGTCGTTGATGCTCAACGCGTCGGCCGACTGGCGCCGAATCCTTATCCCCGAAATATCCAATTCGCACTGGGGCTACTCAATCTTTTTCCGCGTCAGCCAGGATCTCCCCTGGCAGCTCAAACTCGAAGGCGCGCTTTATCATGGCTCAGGCAGCCTCGAAAGCGTCTACGCCTACGACTATACGCGTATATTCCCCATGTACTACGGATTCTCGCTCCAGCGCTCATTTCTTAAGGACAACGCGCTTACCGTTCAGATCCACGCCCAGAACCCCGGCCGCAAATATTCGAGCTGGTGCTCGAAAACCGACCGCGGCCCATACACCGGAATCAATGAGACCAAAGTGTCGCAAGGCAACACATACACCCTTCGCGTAAGCTACCGATTCGGCTCGGTTAAGGCCCAAGTTAAGAAAACCTCCGTTTCGGTCAACAACGACGACGGCGGCGCGGCCTCGGCCAAAAAAGCCACTCCCGGCGGCTCCGTTTCGATGTAACTTCCGATTGTAGCAAATTATTTTCTCCATAATAATTCATTTTTTGACGTTATTATGACATCATATTGAAATCAATTCGCTATCTTTGCATAAAAAACATCAATTATGGCTCAGATTGCAACAACAATAAGAATGGACAGCGAATTAAAGAGCGAGTTCGACAGCTTATGCGAAGAATTCGGTATGAGTTTTAACACAGCTTTCAATATATTCGCGAAAGCGGTTGTTCGCAGTCGTAGTATTCCGTTCAGAATTGAAGTAATTAAAGAGGACTCTGCCGATACAGGCCGCAAGGCTTTTGAAGCATTGCGCAAAGAAGCAATGTCGTCGTCCGATCTTTCTCTTGATGAAATAAACCGCGAAATCAAAGCAGCAAGAGCATCTTCAAAATGAACAAAACCTTCTATGCGGTAATCGATACCAATGTGCTCGTTTCTGCCATATTGTCAAAAAACAACGATTCCCCTCCCGTAAAAATTCTATACAAGATTTTCGACAAGGCCCTTATCCCTGTTCTCAACGAAGAAATATTACAAGAATATTCAGAGGTGCTTCATAGGCCAAAATTCAAATTAAACCATGAATTTGTCGACAAATTAGTTTCATCTTTGTCCGATTTAGGACAATTTGTTGTCAAGGCAATATATGACTGCCCGATGCCCGACCCCGACGATCGTGTTTTTTACGAAGTGGCTTTAAGCGCCGACTCGTATCTTGTGACCGGGAATATAAAGCATTTCCCCCGAAGCCGTAGGGTATTGACTCCGGGGGAAATGATTGCCGTTATCGATTAAACGTCTAATTCGACCGCGCCTTCGCGAAGGATTTCGGGATCGGCGGGGTCGAGCAGCGACACTACCGCCGACGGCGTCATCGGGCGAGGGCCCGCATCTATCATCAGGGAGATTTCCCCGGGGGCGTAGCGGTCGGCTATCTCTATCGTGGCTATGTCGCTGAGGTCTTCAGAAATGTCGCCGGGCAATTCGATAGATGTGGTCAACAACGGATTGCCGAGCGACTCGGCGATAGCTCGCGCGATATTGTCAGCGGGGACTCTGACGCCCACCTCTTTCCTGCCTTTGAATACTTTGGGCAGAGTCGACGACGCGGGCAAAATGAATGTGAACGGCCCCGGCAGATTACGACGCATTATGTCGAAGGCGACATTGGATATTTTGGCATAGCGGGCCGCTTGCGAGAGGTCGGAGCAGCAGACAGCGAGCGGATGCTTCTTAGGGTCGATATCCTTCAATCGGCAGATATGCTCAATAGCCTTATTGTTGAGCGCGTCGCAGCCGATCGCGTAAAGCGTGTCGGTAGGGTAAATGACAACCTGACCGTCGCGCAGCTCGTCGACTATCTCGTCGAGATAATGCTCTGAAATCTCATCACCGTAAACTTTGATCGTTCTCATGGTTATTAGTTATTTATCGTTGAGCTCTACGATATGATTCGCGAGGAGATATTGGCGGCGGAGGCGTGAGTCGCAAGCAGGCGGGTGGCTTCGGCTATTATATCGTCGGGCGACATCTCCGACGCGCTCGGCTCGTAAAGGTGGATAGTCATAACGATGCGCTTGGTGTCGAGATCCACCGCCGTGCGCTCATGATCAGATGTCGGGGTGCCGATGCCCCCCACGGCGTCGCGGAGTATGGGCAACCCTTCGACATTGAGCGGCCCGCGGCCTATCCCGATATACTCCTCGCCAGCCTCGCCGCGGCCCAATCTGAGCTGATCGCCCTTGATTTTATCGCGGTCAAACACCCCGAGAGCGCACCCCGACTTAAGCGACAGCAGATTGCCCAGATCGGCGAGCGCATTGACCGTGTACAGACCGAGACCTTTGACTATACGGCGCGACATCTGCTCCTGCGACGGGCGGTAGCGATTAGGATCTTTGCCAAATCGCTTGTAGGCGGCTCGCGTGGCGGCGATGCACGGGCGCTTGTTAATATCCTCGATTCTCATAATGCTGGCCATAGACCGGGCCAACCGGTTGATTTCATCGGTCAGCTCCTCAGGGGTCGGCGCGTTGGTCACGTCGGCCTCAATCAGTATCATCCTGTAGTCGGGCGCCAGCTGACGGAATATCGGCTCAAAAAGTATTTCCACGATTTCAAGATTTAGAGTTGTGGCTCGTAGTCGGTGGGGTCGGCAACGCCGGCAAGGCTGAACGCCTCGATGCGCTCGCGGCATGTGCCGCATCGGCCGCAATGACGTTGGCCGCCGCGGTAGCAACTGTAGGTGTCGGCGTAGTCGACGCCGATCTTGGCTCCCCGCTCGACGATCTGCGCTTTGGTAAGCGAAGTGTAAGGGGCAAAGATGTCGATGCCCTCGTAGGTGCCCGCGGCGATCGCTCCCGACATCGAGTTGATGAAACCGGGGCGGCAATCGGGGTAAATGGCATGGTCGCCGGCATGGTTGGCGATCATCACCTGCCTGAGGCCGCGGCTTTCGGCCATACCGGCGGCTATCGCGAGCATTATACCGTTGCGAAACGGCACAACGGTCGACTTCATATTCTCCTCGTCGTAGTTGCCGTCGGGGATAGCGTCGGCCCCTTCGAGAAGCGAGCTTTTGAAATATCGCGACATGAATCCGAGAGGTATCTCTATCAGCTCGATCCCGAGTTTCGCGCAATTGGCGCGGGCATAGGATGCCTCGCGGTCATTGTGGTTAGACCCGTAATTGAAAAACAGCGCAACCGCTATATCGTCGGCATATTCATGGAGCATCGTGGTTGAATCGAGCCCCCCGGAGTAGACCAATAATTTATCTTTCATACGTTGACCAAATATCAGAAATTATCAAGGAAACTTGCCTTCAGGCGGTCTTTGACGAGCCATTGATGGTCGGCGTCGCCGCGGTTGGCGAAGGGATAGATCGAAATGCCGCCACGGGGGGTGAAAAGCCCGCGCACATCAATATATTTGGGATCCATCAGCTTCCAGAGGTCGTTCATAATAATGTTGACGCAATCCTCGTGAAAATCGCCGTGGTTTCTGAAGCTGAACAGGTAGAGCTTCAGGCTCTTGCTCTCAACCATACGCTCGCGGGGTATGTAGTTGATTATGATTTTGGCGAAGTCGGGTTGGCCGGTCTTCGGGCAAAGCGACGTGAACTCCGGGCAGGTGAACGTGACGAGATACTCGTTCTCGGGATGCTTGTTGACGAAGGTTTCGAGCACATGGGGAGCGTAATCGGTAGGATATTTGGTGGCGTTCGCGCCTAACAGGCTGACGCCCTCCAGTTCTGATTCGTTTCGAGACATAATACCGGCTTATTTGATTTCGGGAACGAGGAAATGATCGCCCGTTGAGCGGACTATTGTGCGGAAATACTCGTCGTTGTATCCGCCGAAGGTCGGGTACTCCCCTTCGCCGTATTCGGTTCGCTTGAATGAGCCGTCGGCCTCCTGGTGCTTGATGTTGCCGTCCATGAATTTAACGAACAGGAAATCGCCGAGCGCCTTATAGTCGTCGGTAGCTTTTTTCGCCCATTTGTCGGAGATGCCTTGCAGATAATCAACCGCCTGCGCTTTTGCCATACCGGGCACGGCCGCTTCGGCCGCGGCCACGTCCTCGGCAATCGCCTTCTCCAGTTCCGACTGCTTGGCGCGTATGTCGGGTATCATCTGCGAATAGCGGTTGTAGGCCTGATTAGCAACGTAATTATTCACCCAGAAGTTGGCGTCCCAACTGAGGGTGCAAATATCGCCGTTGCCCTCGGCAAGCTGGTGAGGCACCGTGGTGATCGAGCAGAATATCGGGAGATATACGCAGGTGTTGGCGTCGTCGGTGCCGAACCATAGCATACCTTTCATCGCGTCGGGCATCTGGTCGCGCAACTGAGCCACGAAGGAGAATCCCGTCTGCTGAGTCGCGATGGCGCGTTCATGGGTGTACTCGCGGCCATCCACCGTAAAGCTCATCGGACGCCAGCGATAGGGCACGCCGAAGGGGCCGGCGCCTATATCCTTGGTCATATCGAAGGGTGTGCCCTCGAAGTGGTCGCGCATCATCCATTTCATGTCGTCGGCCGTAAGCTTGCGGTTGGGCTTTACCCAGAGCGGGAGCACCTCCCCTTCGCCTTTGCTTACCCACGGGAAATACTGGTCCATCCCGTCGGCAAACTTGTTGTAGTAGGCCCACACGCGGGCGTCGCAGCCGCGTAGCGCCCCGGCGTCGGTGACAGCGTAGGCGCGCGAGAAATCAAAATCCTCATCCTTGCCGTCGAAATACCCCTGCGAGCGGGCAAACGAGATCACGTCGGGCGAATAAAGCGTCTCAGGGTCGTTGAGCGGGAACGTGTGTATGCGCGAGTGGTTGGCATGGCCCGAAATGCAGTCGTCGGGCACTCTGCGCGCCACCCATACGGCGCCCTTGTCGGCTTTACCTTTGCCGATCATCTCCATGATCCACACCTCGTTAGGGTCGGCTATCGAGAACGATTCGCCCTCGCTGGCATATCCGTAATCCTTCACGAGATTGGTCATCACGTCTATCGCCTCGCGGGCGGTCTTCGCGCGCTGCAGCGTTATGTAGATGAGCGAGCCGTAGTCAATCATGCCCGAGCCGGCGAGCTCTTCGCGGCCGCCCCAGGTGCTCTCCGATATGGCGAGTCCATGCTCGTTCATGTTGCCTACGGTCGAGTAAGTGTGCTTCACTTCGGGGATTTCGCCTAACGGCTTCGAGGTGTCCCAGTCGATAACTTTGCGCATCGCGCCTTTCTTGTGGTCAGCCGCCTCCTGGCGATAAAGCTCGCCGTAAAGCGTGTGGCTGTCAGCCGCGTAGGTTATGAAGACGCTATTGTCGGCAGTGGCGTTTTTTCCTGCGATGAGACTTGTGCACGCGTCGGCTGCGTGAATCGACATGATCGCCGCCGCGGCTGTGATAAAGAGGTGTTTAAGCATATTTCGGTTTACTGATTTTACTTGTTATAATATCGGATAACGATCTGGCGGATTGATTAAATTAGCGGTATACCCGCCGAAGCGCATGCCTCGATCTGGTCTTCGGGCCATACCGACGCCTGCACTTCCCCTATATGGGCTTTCTGCAGCAGGAACATGCTCAGGCGGCTCTGCCCTATGCCCCCGCCTATCGAGAGGGGAAGGCGCCCTTCGAGCATGCGACTGTGATACCACAGGTCAAGGCGGTCGTTGCAACCTGCCGCCTCAAGCTGGCGGCGAAGGGCGACCGCGTCGGTGCGTATGCCCATCGACGACAGCTCCAGAGGGGAGTCGAGCACCGCATCCCACACCACTATGTCGCCGTTAAGGCCTATATTGCCATCCTCGTCGGCCGACGACCAGTCGTCGTAGTCGGGCGCGCGGTTGTCATGGGGCTTGCCGTCGCTCAGAGGCGCGCCTATGCCTATGATAAACACCGCCCCGAATCTTCTCGCGGCCTCCTTCTCGCGCTCTTTCGGCGACAGGCCGGGATACATGTCGAGCAACTCCTGCGAGCGGATGAATTTTATCGACTCGGGGAGCGTCGGCACTATGTGCGGAAATTGCTTGTAGACCATCTGCTCCGCGCCGCGGATTATATCGTAGATTTTCTCGACGATCTCTTTAAGGAACGCTACGGTGCGCTGCTCGGGAGTTATCACGCGCTCCCAGTCCCATTGGTCAACGTAGAGCGAATGGAGGTTGTCGAGCTGCTCGTCGGGCCTGACGGCGTTCATGTCGGTGTATATGCCGTAGCCCGGGGCGATGTCGTATTCCGCGAGCTTCACGCGCTTCCATTTGGCCAGCGACTGCACTATCTCTACGCTCCGGCCACCCAAGGCGTTCACCTTGAAGCTCACGGGGCGCTCCACGCCGTTGAGATCGTCGTTCAGGCCCGTTCCCGCCGCCACAAACAGCGGGGCGGTGACGCGGCGCAAGTTGAGATCGTCAAACAGCCGCTGCTGCACGTAATTCTTCAGTTCCTGAATCGCTATTTCCGTCGTTTCGGGCAACAGCTTCAGCTTGTATTTTGCCGGTATGATTAGTGACATATTTAATAAAATTGATATACTTACTTGTGGTTTAGCAACGCAAAGTTACAAAATTTCGGGATTATAATTGCTTATTTTAAAGAATATTCCTATATTTGCGGGCTGAAAATTAGACTCTGCCCCTCCCGGCCAGCCCGGAAGCGGAGCCTATTAGCGCATTTACCGATGCGCTAAAACCCTATCCGCTAATTAATTAATAACCAGTTTAACATAAATCAACACATGCAAAGCAAAGGAACCTTAGGAAGTGTCATTGCCGGAGTGATCGCGATTTTCCTGGTGCTTATATGTCTGTTCTACCTCTCCTTCACTTTCGTGCAGAATCATCACGAGGGAAAAGCTGACGCATACGCCCAGAGTCTCGCCGGCGATAAGAATTCCAGCGACTACGAGGCTAAGTACAGCCAATTACGCAAACACTACATCGACTCCATCAACCAGGAAAAGGTGTGGATGGGCTACAATTACCAGGAAGTCCAGCGTTGGGGCGTTGGCCTCGGCCTTGACCTTAAGGGCGGTATGAGCGTGATACTCCAAGTATCGATGCCCGACATCCTCCGTTCCATGAAAAACAACGACAAAGACGAAGCGTTTGAGCAGGCTCTCGCAGCTACCGACTCTATCGTCAAGAAAACCAACAACGACGACTACGTTGGTCTCTTCGTTGAGCAATATCGCAAACTCAAACCCCATGCCGACCTCTCGGTTATATTCAACTCTGCCTCTTCTATCAAGAAAGGCGCCGACGACAAAGCTGTCATCAGCGCCCTTAAAGGCGAAGTGAAGGACCGCGTTGACAACTCAGCTACCAACGTCCTCCGCAACCGTATCGACGCTTACGGCGTGGTTTCTCCCAATATCCAGGTGCTTCAGGGCAAAGACGGTCAGATCCTTCTTGAGCTCCCCGGCGTCAAAGAGCATGAGCGTATGGCCGAGCTCCTCCAGCGTTCAGCCAACCTCGAGTTCTACGTCACTTTCCAGAACCAGTTCAACGGTCAGGTCGGCGCTGCCCTCCAGGCCCTCGACCAGGCTCTCAAAGCCGACACCACCTACACCGGCGCAGGTGTTCTCGAAAGCTCTTACGTGATCCAGCGCGACCAGCGCACAGGCGCACCCACGCAGGCCGTTAAGGGTCTCGCCCTTCAGAACCCCGTCGTGGGCTACTACGCCGTAGCCGACACCGCTGCTGTCAACGCCGCCCTCCAGTCTGTTCAGGCTCGCCGCGCGCTCCCTCAGAACGCCAAATTCTTCTGGGGCCGCTACCCCGAGAAAGTGGGCAAGGCTTCTTACTACGCCCTCTACGCCCTCAAGGCCAACAACGGAAAAGCAGCTATGGACGGCTCAACCGTGACCGACGCCAACTCCGACCACGACCCCAACCGCAACATGGAAGTCGTGAATATGCAGATGAACAGCGACGGCGCTCGTCAGTGGGCAGCTATCACAGGCGAGCAGCGCGGATTCCCCGTGGCTATCGTGCTTGACAACCAGGTTTACTCCTCGCCCAACGTCAACGACCAGATCACCGGCGGCCGCTCTGAGATCACCGGCAACTTCTCTGTTCAGGAAGCTCAGGACTTGGCCAACGTGCTTAAGTCAGGCAAGATGAACGCTAAGGTCGACATCATCTCTAACTACGTTATCGGCCCGTCGCTCGGTCAGCAGGCCATCAACTCAGGTATCATGTCGTTTGTGGTTGCTATCGTGCTCCTCATGATCCTCATGATCGCTTACTACGGTTTCATCCCCGGCCTCGTTGCCAACTTAGGCCTTATCTGCAACCTCTTCTTCACCCTCGGCATCCTCGCCTCGTTCCAGGCCGTGCTTACCCTCTCAGGTATCGCGGGTATCGTCCTCGCCCTCGGTATGGCTGTCGACGCCAACGTGCTTATCTTCGAGCGCACTAAAGAAGAGCTCCGCGCAGGCAAGAATGCCCGCACAGCTATCGCCGACGGTTACTCCAACGCGTTCTCCGCGATCTTCGACTCTAACTTGACCTCTATCATCACAGGCGTCATCCTCCTCCTCTACGGCACCGGCCCCATCAAGGGCTTCGCCACCACCCTCATCATCGGTATCATCTGCTCGTTCTTCACCGCTGTCTACTTGACCCGCATCGTCTTCATCGTCGGCGCTAAGAAGAAAGCTTTCGAGAAGCTCACTTTCGAGACCGCTCTCTCGCGCAAGATGTTCACCAACACCCATATCGATTTCCTCGCCAAGCGTAAGATCAGCTTCACGGTCGTGTTCGCTATCATCGCCGTCATGATCTGCTCGTTCTTCGTCAAAGGCATGAATCAGGGTATCGACTTCTCCGGTGGCCGCAACTATATCGTTAAGCTCGACAACGACGCCGACCGTCAGGTTATCGAGGATAAGCTCAAAGAGGTGTTCCCCGGCGCTTCGACGATGGTTATCAACATCGAGGATAAGAACCAGGTGAGAATCTCTACCAACTATAAGATTAACGACGGCACTCAGGAAGTTGAGAAGGAAATCACCGACAAGCTCTACCAGGTTGTCAACCCGATGATGTCGACTCAGCTCACCCCCGAGCAGTTCTCCGCTACCGACTCAAGCCGCGGCATCATCTCTCAGCAGAAGGTTGGTCCTACCGTGGCCGACGACATGCGCAACGAGGCTTACATCGCTGTCACCCTCTCCCTCATTGCGATGTTCCTCTACATCTTGATCCGTTTCCGCAACGTCGCCTTCTCGCTCGGCGCTCTCGCTGCCGTTGCGTTCACGGCCTTCACTATCATCGGCTTCTACTCGCTCTTCTATGGCATCCTTCCCTTCGCTATGGAGGTTGACCAGACGTTTATCGCCGCGATTTTGACCGTAATCGGTTATCAGATCAACGATACCGTGGTTGTGTTCGACCGCGTTCGCGAGAACACCACCCTCTATCCCAAGAAAGATTTCTACAGCGTCATCAACGAGTCTATCAACTCTACATTAGGCCGTACGGTGATGACATCGTTCTCGACCCTGCTCGTGCTCCTCGCCATCTTCTTCCTCGGCGCCGAGTCGATCCGCAGCTTCGTCTTCGCGATGATCTTCGGTGTGATTATCGGTACGTTCGCCACTATCTTCGTGGCTTCGCCCGTGGCTTACCTTACCGACCGTCGCCGTCAGGTTTCGGCCGCTAAGACAGCTAAGGCTACCGCTAAGAAATAATCAGGAATAAACTGAACGCAAATCGCCCGGTCGTTTGGCCGGGCGATTTTTTTTGCGCCATTTCCTGCCCCGGGCGCGGCAAATATTTCCGCTACAAAGATTTCCGCAACATCTTTAACGATTCTTTAACATTTTTTCGCTATCTTCGCGACGAAAGGCCATATTATCTACTCCGAATACAATCTCAAAGAGCAAATATTGCATTTATAAACCAATTAATCAATCATTTATGAACAGAATTCCTGTCTTAGCCACAGCCGTATTGGTATCGGGCCTCGCTGCCTATGCCGACTTCACTTGCCGTGGCACTATCGTCGACGAGCAGGGCGATCCTCTCATCGGGGCCACTGTGACCGCACCCGGCACTAAAGCCGCTACAGCCACAGATGTTGACGGTCACTTCTCCCTCAGAGTACCTGACAACACCAAGGAACTGAAAATCGACTACATCGGCTACAAGAGCCGCACTGTTGCCGCTGAGCCTAAAATGGGCGACGTGAAGCTCGACATTGAGACGAAATTGCTCAAAGACGTGGTTGTCACCCAGTCTATCGCGCGCACCCGCAAAACGCCTGTCGCCGTGTCGACTGTCGATGCCCTCTCTATCGAGACCAAGCTTTCTAACCAGGAATTACCCGAAGTGTTGAAGACCACCCCCGGCGTGTGGGCCACTAAAGACGGCGGCGGCTACGGCGACGCCAAGATCAACGTCCGCGGCTTCAAGTCGGAGAACGTCGGCGTGCTCGTCAACGGTATCCCCGTCAACGATATGGAGTGGGGCGGCATCTACTGGTCTAACTGGGGCGGCCTCTCCGATATTCTCTCCTCTATGCAGACTCAGCGCGGCCTCGGAGCCTCTATCATCTCAGTCCCCTCTGTCGGCGGCACTATCAACATGACCACCCGCGGCCTCGACGCCAAGAAGGGGGGCAACGTGTTCTACGGCATGGGCAACGACGGCATGAACCATATCGGCTTCTCTGTCTCTACCGGCCTTATGGACAACGGATGGGCCGTGTCTATCCTCGGCTCGCGCAAATGGGGCGACGGATACATCCAGGGCACCTCGTTCAACGCCTACACCTATTTCATCAACGTCTCTAAGCGTCTTAACGACAGCCATCAGCTCTCGCTTACCGCCTTCGGCTCTCCGCAGACCCACTTCAAACGCTCCTCGCAGGACGGCCTCACCATCGAGGGCTGGCAAGACGTCAAGACCTACATGGACGGCGAGAGCATGTATCGCTATAACCCCACTTTCGGTTACGATAAGGATGGCCAGGTGCGCTCTTCCAATAAAAACATCTATCATAAGCCCCAGATCTCATTGAACTGGATCTGGCAGATCAACCATAAATCGTCGCTCTCGACCTCGGCCTACGTCTCCCTCGCTTCGGGCGGCGGTTACTCAGGTCAGGGCCGCGGCACCTACAACGGCCAGTCGATCAGCTACTCTTCATGGTACGGCGCAAGCAACGGCATATTGAACACCACCTTCCGCCGCGCCGACGGCACATTCGACTACGCCGCTATCCAGGAAATGAACGAGCAGTCATCTACCGGCTCCAATATGGTAATGTCTATGTCCAACAACTCCCATAATTGGTATGGCCTCGTTTCTACCTATAAGGGCGACTTCCTCGACGACAAGCTCTCTATCACAGGCGGTCTCGACATGCGCTACTATATCGGCAAGCACAACAACGAGATCATCGACCTCTACAACGGCGCGTACTACATGGACGACTCTACCCGTAAGGGCGTCAACCCCGCCAACAACGCTGCCGCCGCCGACCCCAACTGGGTTTATCAGAAACTCGGCATCGGCGACGTCGTTTACCGCGACTTCGACGGCCACACCCTCCAGGAAGGTCTCTTCGCCCAGGCCGAGTACACCGCTCTCGACAATAAGCTGACAGCCGTCATCGCCGCGTCGATGAACTATACCACCTACTGGCGCGTCGACCATCTCTACTACGACAAGGAGCACGCCAAATCCGACAAGTCTAACCACTTCGCGGGTTCTGTCAAGGGTGGCGTCAACTACAACATCGACCGCCACAACAACGTTTACTTCAACGGCGGCTACTTCACCCGCGCCCCCTACTTCTCTGGCGGCGTGTTCCTCCAGTCTGCCACTTCCAACGCTATCAACCCCAACCCCCTCAACGAGAAGGTTGGCTCTATCGAGATTGGCTACGAATACCATTCGCCCATGTTCACCGGCACTTTCAACGCCTACTACACCAAGTGGATGGACAAGACCACTACCCGCTCGTCCGACATGTCTAACGGCGACAAATACTACCTCAACATGGGCGGCGTCGACGCCCGCCACATGGGTATCGAATTCAACGCCAAATACCGCCCCTTCACCTGGCTCGAACTCGACGGTATGCTCTCTATCGGCGACTGGCAGTGGGATTCTAACGCTACCGGCTACCTCTACAACGGCTACGGCCAGCCCCTCGCCGACACTAAAGGCACCCTCGCTTCAGGCATCCTCGCCGAAGACCACGCCCGCGTGCAGCTCAACCAGAAGGGTCGCAAGGTAGGCGGCTCCGCTCAGACCACCGGCGCTATCGGCCTCACCGTTAAGCCCCTCAAAGGCTGGCGCATCGGCATGGACTGGACCGTTAGCTCTCATAACTATTCCGACTACGCCGTGTCGTCGTCGGCTCTCGCCCCCGGCGCTGTTATCAATGTGGCCGACCCCTGGTGCATTCCATGGGGCAACGAGTTCGACCTCAACGCAAGCTACACCTTCAACATGGCTGGCTTCAAGGCTCAGATTTTCGGCAATATCAATAACCTCTTCGACTACAACTACGTTCGCGACGCCTACACCCAGACTGGCGCGCCCGGCACTTGGCAGAACGCCTACCGCGTGTTCTACTCTTTCGGTCGCACCTATTCGCTTCGCCTCAAACTCAGCTTCTAAGAGTATTACCAAGAGATTAATTATTTAGATTACTTCAATATGAAATCATATATCAAATCAGCCTTCCTGGCTCTCGGTGCTGTTGCCCTCCTGGCTTCTTGCGACGAAAACTCGTGGAACGACGACCTCGACGGCTTCAAGGTCCCCGAATTAGGCTCTACCGCTACCGTAAGCTACACGCTTACCGACGCCGACTACACCCAGATCGCCGGTTACTCCTCGGCCGCGACTACCGATGAAGAGAAAGCCGACCTCGCCGCTGTCGGCGCCAACAAGGCTTTCGTCTCCGAGGCCCAGGCCCAAAAACTCCTCACCATTTTCCTCGCCAACACCTCCAACAACTTCTTCGTGCTCAACAACGGCTCAGCCGTCAACATCACCTACAAAGTTTCAGGCGAGCAGAATTCAGTCGTGAAATCAATCAACGACGGCGCCCTCCGCTATACCGTGACAGAAGACGACTACATCGCCGCCTACGGCTCCGACGATAACTATATCGACGCCTTCTCTCCCGCCACTCCCGCCTCGCGCTCTATCCCCTCGATTCTCAAAGCGCAGTTCCCCGACGCCGAGGCCGGCCAGTACGCCGTAGTGGCTTACAACCAGGCTTCGCAGAACCCTATCTTCGGCAACGTCGGCTCCGAGACCCCCTCTTTTGAAATCACCTCCGCGCTTACCGACCTCGAAGTCGGCGACGGCGTAGAAGTGACCGGCTACGTTACCGCTATCGACGCCCGCGGCTTCGTCCTTACCGACAACGCCGGGTCGATCCTCTGCTACCAGGCATCAGGCTTCAACATCGAGAACGTGTCGATCGGCGACGTCGTTTCCATCTCTGCCGAGGTAAGTGCCTACAACAAGGGCCTCCAGATCGCTATCTCCGACGGCTCTTACACGGTTGAAGGATCCTCCAAATACACCTATCCCGCGCCTAAGGAATATACCGGCGCGATGATGGATCAGGCTATCACCCGCTCCTACAACGACTTCTGCGAGTACTGCACATTTGTAGGCACCGTGAAAGTCAGCGGCAACTATACCAACATCATCATCGACGGAGCCGAGACCGCTCAGGGCAGCCCATATCAGGCTACCGAAGCCGTAAAGGCGCAGCTCACCGACGGCGCCAACGTGCGTATCACCGGCTACTTCTGCTCTATCTCCAGCAGCCGCTACTTCAACGTGGTTATCACCGAGGTGACTCCCGTGTCTAAGTCAGCCAAGACCCGCCGCGCTCCCGCCGCTCCCGTGCCCTCTGAAGTGACCAACGCTCTTTATGTTTACAACGGCTCGGCCTGGACCGCCTCTACCGACGCCTTAGTGCTCCAGCCCTCCGACTACGCCGCCATGGATCAGAAGTACGGCAACCTCTCCAACAACCTCCCCGCCGAGCTTCTCCCGATCTACCTCAAGACCAAATTCCCCTACGCCGAGCCCGACGCCTCTAAGATCGTCGCTTACCTCTACTACGGCGGCGGCACGACAGCTTACCGCGCCGACGAGTTCACCTTCGACGGCTCCGCTTGGGCTGTCAACGACGGCGCTCAGAGCGTCACCTCCCAGTTCGTCAAGAATAATAACCAGTGGAACTTCGACCCCTCTGTGACCCTCGTCCTCCCCTATGCCCGCAACACCGACCCCTCTTATACCGTCTACATGGCTTGCGTGCAATGGGTATTCGACAACATATCTAAGCCGATGGGCGCCACCTCTATGACCGCGTCCTCAGCAGCCGAGGCAGCCCCCTTCATCGACTACCGCGGCAACGCCGAGTTCTACTCCGGAGCCTCAGCCTACTACGGCAACGTCGACATCCGCGCCACCACGGCCAAAAACAACGCCCCCGCCGGCTACACCGGCTACGACGGCCTCGACGACGCCCAGATCACCCAGCTGATGAAAGAACGCTTCTGCTACGAAGTGCTCCCCGGCGCGCTCAAGGCCCTCTATCCCGCCGCTAAGCCCGTCGAAGGCATCGACGTGAAATTCACCATCTCGTTCGTCGCCTACGAAGACGGCGGCGTCACCAACGAATACACCGTCGTTTACCTCGTCGACGCCCCCGGCTCCTTCAAGTTCGAGAGCTGCGACTGGTTTGCCGCCGAATAACCCCTATGCCCCCTCTACGGGAGCATGAACCCCTAAACGGGAGCGACGCATAACCCCGCCGCCCCACATCTCCAAGAGGCCGAGTCAAAAAACCACAGATTTTGACTCGGCCTCTTCCGAATTTTCCCCTAACATGTAGCAGCATGCCTTTGGCATGCCAAAGAGAATCAGCCCTGCAACCCCCGCCAGTAGGGCTGTACCATAGCGCAGCCTCCTGACTACCAAGCCGATACAAACTAACATCCTCAGGCGCACATAGTCTCCGGTGCATCCTCCTAAAATTCATCCCCTTGGCTTTCTCTCTATTACTGGGTGACGGCTTCAGCCGTCAGTAATCGTCAGCCCTTCTGCCTCCCCCTCACCGACAAAATTCCCCGTGTTTTTCAATAATTTTTCAATAAATTTCAGCGGGAGTTGTTTATTTGCCTGAAAATTACTACCTTTGCCGTCCGATTATATCCAAAATCAAATCAGCCATGCGCTATCGGCAGCTTTTGGCCGAGCTGACGATCGTCGCAAGCTGTGTGTAATTAATTAATTTTTAAACTTTTAGAAGTGGATACTTTAAGTTACAAAACCCTTACGCCCAATGCGCAGAGCATCGAGAAGAAATGGTACGTCGTTGACGCGACCGGCCAGCATCTCGGCCGCCTTTGCTCTAAAGTAGCAAAAATCCTGCGCGGCAAAAACAAGCCCTGCTACTCACCCTTCGTTGAGTGCGGCGACAACGTTATCATCATCAACGCCGACAAGGTTGTACTCACCGGCAAAAAGATGACCGACCGTATTTACCTTACCTACACCGGCTATCCCGGCGGTCAGCGCGAGCTCACCCCCGAAGTGCTCCTGAAAAAATCTTTCAACAAGCACCTCAAACCCGGTATGCACCCCCTCTTCCGCCGCGTGATGAAAGGCATGCTCCCCAAGAACCGTCTTGGCCGTCGTATCATCGGCAACATGTTCGTTTACAACGGCGAGCATCATCCCCACGCAGCCCAGAATCCCGAAGTTCTTGACATCAACACCATTAAATAAACATCTCTGAAGCATGGAAACAGTTAATGCAGTAGGCCGCCGTAAAGCAGCCATCGCACGCGTCATCCTCTCAGAGGGTAACGGTGCCATCACTATCAACAAGCGTCCCCTCGACGTATACTTCCCTTCGTCGATTCTCCAATTCATCGTGCGTCAGCCTCTCAACACCCTCGGTGTTAACGAGAAATATGACATCCACGTAAACCTCGACGGCGGCGGCTACAAAGGCCAGGCCGAAGCTCTTCGCCTCGCTATCGCCCGCGCCCTCGTCAAAATCAACCCCGAGGACAAGCCCGCTCTCCGCAAGGAAGGCTTCATGACCCGCGACCCGCGCGCCGTAGAGCGTAAGAAACCCGGTCAGCCCAAAGCCCGCAAGCGCTTCCAGTTCTCAAAGCGTTAATCGATTTTCCCGATTATCGCCCTCAGCCGCCTCGCCGCCCCCTATCGGGCTTAGTTGCCTGACAAGGCCGAGCCTCACAGCGGCTCCCGCTTCTCCCTCCGCCCCGATGCATCGTCGCCGCCCCACGGCCCACCGACGACCATCAAAAAAAAAGTGTTTAGTATCTAAATCTGCGGGATGGACACGTTCCCTACCCGGAGGTTAAAACCCACAGAACGTAAACAACATCAAAAAAAACAATGTCAACTCCCACATTTGACCAACTTCTTGAAGCAGGTTGCCATTTCGGTCACCTCAAACGCAAATGGAATCCTGCAATGGCGCCCTATATCTTCATGGAGCGCAACGGTATCCACATCATAGATCTCTATAAGACTGCCGCTAAGCTCGACGAAGCAGCCGCAGCCCTTAAGAGCATCGCAAAAAGCGGCAAGAAAGTTCTCTTCGTCGCTACCAAAAAACAGGCCAAACAAGTGATTGCCGACAAGGCGCAGTCCGTTGGTATGCCTTACGTTATCGAACGTTGGCCCGGCGGCATGCTCACCAACTTCCCGACAATCCGCAAGGCTGTCAAGAAAATGACGTCAATCGACAAAATGACCAAAGACGGCACTTTCGACAACCTTTCAAAACGCGAAAAACTCCAGGTTAGCCGCCAGCGCGCGAAACTCGAAAAGACCCTCGGCTCTATCGCCGACCTCAATCGTCTCCCCTCAGCCCTCTTCGTGGTTGACGTGATGAAAGAGCACATCGCCGTGGCTGAGGCCAACCGTCTCGGCATCCCCGTGTTCGCTATCGTCGACACCAACTCTAACCCCAACGACGTTGACTTCGTTATCCCCGCCAACGACGACGCTTCAAAGTCAATCGACATCATCCTGTCGACTATCTGCGACGCCATGAACGAAGGTCTCGAAGAGCGTAAGGTAGAGAAAGCCGACAACGCCGCCGCTGAGGCCGAGGCCGCTGAAGGCGAAGAGGCTCCCGCTCCCAAGCGCGAGCGTCGCCGGGTAGCTAAGAAAGAAGCCGCTCCCGAAGCCGAGGAGAAAGCTCCCGAGGCCGAAGAAGCCAAAGCTGAATAATAGCCCCGCTATTTCGCGAAAAACCCTAATATCTTTCGAGGCCCCCGCTCCGACGGGAGTCTCGAAAGTCGTAAAAATTCAACAACAACCGCGTCGCGGCATATTGACCGACCGGTCGCCGCGACCACTAAAGCAAAGAAATACACTATGGCAGTATCAATGGCAGACATCACCAAGCTCCGCGCCCTTACAAGCGCCGGCTTGATGGACTGCAAAAAAGCCCTTGCCGAGACCGAAGGCAACATCGAGGCAGCTGTGGAGATTCTCCGCAAAAAAGGACAGGCCGTAGCCGCTAAGCGCGAAGACCGCAAAGCTGCTGAAGGCTGCGTGATAGCTAAAAACGACGGCAACTTCGCCGCTGTGCTCGCCCTCAACTGCGAGACCGACTTCGTGGCCAAGAACGCAGGTTTCGTTGAGCTCACCAACAAGCTCCTCGACGCCGCTATCGCCAACCGCATCAAAGACATCGAAGCCCTCAAGGCTCTCGAAATCGACGGCCGCACCGTTGCCGACCTCGTAGTAGAGGAAACCGGCAAAACCGGCGAAAAAACCGAAATCTCAGCTTACGAAGTAGTTGAGGCTCCCTCAACTACCGCCTACACCCACTTCGGCAACAAGCTCGCTTGCGTCGTAGGCTTCAACCAGGAGAACGTCGACTACCAGGTAGGCCGCAACGTGGCCATGCAGGTAGCTTCGATGAACCCCCTCGCCGTTAACCGCGAAAGCATCCCCGCCGCCACTCTCGAGTCAGAGAAGGCTATCGCTATCGAGAAGACTAAAGACGAGCAGGTGCGCAAAGCCGTTGAGGCAGCTCTTAAGAAAGCAGGTCTCAACCCCAACCACTTCGACTCTGAGGACCACATCGAGTCTAACATGTCGAAAGGCTGGATCACCGCTGAAGAGGCTGAAAAAGGCCGCAAGATCATGGCCGAGACAGCCGAAGCCAAACGCGCCAACCTCCCCGCCCAGATGATCGAGAACATCGCCATCGGCCGAGTGAACAAGTTCTGCAAAGAATCTTGCCTCATGGAGCAGGAATTCATCAACGACGCAAAAATCACTATCGGCCAGTACCTCGACCAGACTTCAAAAGGTCTTGTAGCCGTTGATTTCAAGCGTGTTAACCTCAATCAAGACTAATATTAATAAGAGTTGCAGATTAAGCAACTCTTATTAATGCACGATACCCCTAAAAACGCGCCTGTTTTGTATTACAATACAAAACAGGCGCGTTTTTTACCACATTATGCACTTTAATAAAATTTCACCATCCGTTCATCATTTTTATCATCTTGAAATCAATCTCATCGCGGCTGTAATACTCTATCGTTCTGGATATTGCGATCTTGACCACAGTGTCAGTTTGTATGGTCGCGCCTGGTATGCTATCACTCATATTCGCCTGATTTTCAGTCATATTCGCCTCTCCTTCGATCAGGCACATATTCCACCCCATTGCCGCATCCGGCGAATATCTGAACGCCAACTGCCCTACTCCGGCGTATTCATCACCGTAATCTTCGCCGCCTGATCCGCTTACGCTGAATCTCGCTCCCGAGGGCACATCCCCCTCACCCCCATACACCATCAGATAGGAAGATTCTCTCAAATAGTCGGCACCCGTATTAACGACCTCTACTCGATGGAGTCTATCATCTTGATAATCAAACGAAAACGAGAGCGACCGCTCCCCTCCCGCAGCAAACGACATCTCGCTTACTCGCCCCGATGCGTCGTGAAGCACCTCCCCTTTCATCCTATCTCCCTCGCCCACAAGCACTTTCGCCCCAGCGATGGTGCCACCTTTGTCAACCTGAACACAAAGCGTGAAGCCATCGCTGCGAAGTCCGTCGCAGCCCAGCTTCATCTCCACGCTCTTAACAAACCCCTTGACTTGCAACAACTTAAGGTCGGGCGTCGAATATGTGTCCCAAATGAAATCGTCAATCTGCCGCTCATCGACTCGCACGCTGTCGCTCGCCGACATTTGTGTCTGAATATCAGCCGATTTGCTATTGCGAACATCGCATCCCTCAATCAGCAGCATCGCGGCCGTGGCGGCAAGATAAATGTTGAAATCGACTCTCATTTTTATAATAGTTTGTGTATTTGCATTAGAAATCACGAATTTAGTCAAAAAAATCAACGAAAAACGCGCCTTGGTGAAAAAAAGTTGCAGAAAAATTTGCAGTTACAAAAAAAATGCCTACCTTTGCACAGCAATTGGGAACAAACCGCCCACTTGCCGATTGAGAAATCGAATCGGGCGTTTAGCTCAGCTGGTTTAGAGCATCTGCCTTACAAGCAGAGGGTCGGGGGTTCGAATCCCTCAACGCCCACTTTCAAAGAGTCGCTTATCAAAGCGACTCTTTTTTTATCCCTATCCTACACACCCTCCCCGCCCAAGAGATTCAAAATGGCGATCTCAGCCGAAATTATTGCACTATTCTAAAAATTCTACATTTAAATTATCTGGCATAGAATCAATTATAAATGTGGCAGTTATAGATCGACAAACCGATATTCTCAGATTAGCAAGTTCTCACATTGATTCATAACCACAAAAATTTGATATGCAAGCGCTTTAGCAAGAATTTGATAATTTGCATTACCATTGCCGGGTATTTTTATCATTGATGGATAAGTTTCAACGACAGTATACCCTTCCGCTTCAAGATATGGGAGAATCGGGTCTTGTGTTGAGCCTCCACGACGGCATGCAGCAACAATAATATCGCATTCATCCTTTTCAATAGCTGTTTCTCTCAACCAATCCAGAGAGCCACAACCCGGGTCACCATTTGAGCATAATCCAACCTTTACTCCTTTCCAATGATGGATTCCTCTGATTTCGTTTCCTTTATCAATCCAGCATTTGGAAGATTTTGGCACTTTCAGGAGTCGCGCTAATTCCAAAATAGCAGTGGACTTTCCTCTATTAGATGCGCCTTTAACAAAAATACAGATTTTCATTTAATGTGGATTTGAAGCCCCGCCCGCTATGCCATTGACCGGGCTCTGCGATGCGGTCTGCGATTGCAAATATAGATAATTTTTGATTACAGTCTCAGAGCCTGCCCCATAAAATATGTTAACGCTGAGGTCGCATATCTCGGAGGGATTTTGGAGGCGACGGGAGGGAGCAATGCCGTCGCATTGTGACCGAGCGACGGCTTCAAAAGCGCCCGAGATATGCGAAACGGAGGTAATTTTCCGCGCAGCGGCACTTTAGTGTTATGTGAATCAATATTCTTTCCTTAACCCCAAACAAAAGCGCTGGCTATCCTCATTCAGCGCTCGAATGAACATCAAGCAGAATATAAGACAATTAGAAGGTATAATATATGTCTTGAAAACTGGCGGCCAATGGCGATTGCTGCCCGAGGGCTTCTGAAAATGGAAGAGCGTCTAACATCGCTTCAGGAGAATCAGTGAATCCGCAAGGTTCGAGATATTGCTGAAGAAGCTGCTCCGTAAGTTTCAACATGTCAGCGTTAGACAGAGGGAGGTGGTAATTACCATCGACTCGGCCATCCATTGGCATATTCGTCCGTGTTCTTCAGTCGTGTACGTCGAGTACACTCCCTCATCACACGAACAACTCTGCTCAATGGCTGACCGCCTCAGCTTTAACAGATTTTATGGGACAGGCTCTAATAGATAGCTCATAATGAGGACAAAAATAAGAGGGAAAGCCGAGGAGCATGGCGGGGATTTGGGGAAAATTTCGGGGGAGGGGGAAAGTTATTGCGGAAAAAATTTGCAGATTCGGAAAAAAGATGTACCTTTGCATCGCAATCGGGAAAACAACCGCCCCGAGAGCCGACAAAAGTCGAATCGGGCGTTTAGCTCAGCTGGTTTAGAGCATCTGCCTTACAAGCAGAGGGTCGGGGGTTCGAATCCCTCAACGCCCACTTTCAAAGAGTCGCTTTGTTAAGCGACTCTTTTTTTGCGCTTAAAAGCGAGGTATTTTAACAATTATTTGGAAATTTCGGATTTTTGGCGTATTTTTCGGAAAAATATCGAGATGCACATCAGCAAATTCCTGTCATATCTGCGAGCCGAGCTCAACTATTCGCCGCTGACGGTCGATGCCTACGGGCGCGACGTGCGCCAGTTTCGCGACCATGTGACGAGCGACGCCGAAGGGTTTGACCCCTCGCTGGTGACGCAAAGCGACGTTCGCTCATGGATCGCGGTGAGCGCGACGAAGGGTTGCTCCCGGCGCACGCTGAGGCGCAAAATACAGTCGCTGCGGGCGTTCTTCAAGTATCTGAATCTGACGGGGGCGGCGAGCGACAATCCGGCGGCGGAGGTGGTTCTGCCTAAACCGGCTGAGAATCTGCCGACGGTGATACGCGAGGAGGAGATTAACAATCTTCTCGACGAGGAATACGACGGCACCGACTTCATCGAGGTGCGCAACCACCTCATACTCTTGACGCTATACACGACCGGGCTTCGCCGAGCCGAGCTGATAGGCCTCCGCGACATCGACATCGACACTCGGCGGCGCGAACTAAAAGTGCTCGGAAAGCGTAATAAAGAAAGAGTCATCCCTTTCGGCGACGAGCTTGCGCGTGCCATCGACGATTTCCGCGAGCTACGCGACGAGCTGGGCATCGGGGAGGCCGAGCGGCTGTTCACGCGGCCGAGCGGCGACCCGCTTTATCCCCGGATAGTGAACGAGGTGGTGAAATCGCAGCTCAGGGGCCGCGCGCACGCCTCGAAGCTGAGCCCTCACGCGCTGCGACACACATTCGCCACCGATATGCTCAACAACGGGGCCGATCTCAACGCCGTGCAACAGCTGTTAGGGCATAACTCACTGACGACAACACAGATATACACACATATATCGTACCGAGAACTCAAACAAAATTATCAACTCGCGCATCCACGCGCACAAAAACAAAATTGATATGGAAGTACACATTCAAGCTATCCACTTCGACATCTCGGAGAAATTAACGGCTTTTATCAACAAGAAAGCTGACCGCCTGGCCCGCCGTTTCGACAACATAACCAACTTCGACGTAACGCTCAAGGTAGTGAAACCTGAATCGGCGATGAACAAGGATGTCGTGATCAAGGTGATCATGCCCCAGCAGCCTGAAATGGTGGCCAACAAAGTTGCCGACACCTTTGAGGAGGCTGTCGACAAGGCTATCGACGCCATCGAAAGCCAGCTCGAAAAACGCAAAGACTAACACAAACTACCCTCAGGCGGGGAGACCGATCCACCATGCGAAGCGGCCTCCCCGCCTTTAACACACTAATACCTTCGCCTACCAATTCACTCGCTAGCAACCTATTCAGAAACCAATCAATGCAAGCTCAGCTAACGGCTGAGCGCCACCACATCACAATGAAATCAACCCTTATCGCCTTAGCTCTCGGCGCGACGCTGGCATGCGCCGCCCAGACCGAGCCGACCGCCCCCGCCGCCGCGCCCGCCGCGGAGGCCACCCAAGCCACGCAGTCGGCTACCACTGCCGAACAGCCCAAGAACGACTCTCAGAAGAAGAAATCATCGGGCGCGGTGACGCATCCCAAAATCGGGGTGACGGCCACGTCGACCGACGGCCACGTCACGATCACGCTCGTCGACCGCAAGCAGAATTATTCGTACCGCGAATCTGAAACCCTCGACCAGGACATACTCTCGCCGAAGTCGGTCAATGTGCACCCCTCGGGCAAGAAGTATTACGTCAACTCGCTCGAAGGGGGGTCGACTGTAGTGTATGATTTCCCGACTAACCGCAAGTTGAAGGTGATAAGCCACCAGATAGGCGACAAGCACGCGGGTCTATGGAGCGAACCCTCTGATTTCTACAAGTTCACGCACTACGCCTCGCGCCCCAACAAGAACACGTTCACAGGGAAGCCGGTGGAGAGCACTTTCACCCATTCGGGCCGCTATCTCTGGGTGCCCTACTACCGCCGAAGCTATGACATCAACGCCCAAGACCCCTCGGCGGTAGCTATTATCGACACGAAAACCGACGAGATAGTGCGACTGATGGAGACGGGGCCGCTGCCGAAAATGATAGCCACGTCGCCCGACGGCAAGCAGGTCGCGATTACCCACTGGGGGGATAACACGGTAGGCATCATCGACGTGTCGAGCCCCGACCCGACGAAATGGAAACACACTGCATGCCATGTGGTTGACTATAAGCTTCCCCTCAACTACCCTCTTGACAGGTCGGTTAACCGCGACAACGGAAGCGGATATGCCCTGCGCGGGACGGTTTTCACCCCTGACGGCCGCTACCTGCTCGTGGGATGCATGGGTGGCGGAGGTGGCATCGCTGTCATCGACCTGAAGCAAGGCAAATACCTCGGGCGCGTGCTCGGCATGATGGGCAATGTGCGTCACCTCGCTATACGCAATTCTCATCTCTATCTCAGCATTAACGGGGCGGGATATGTGCAGGATATACCGCTGCGCGATTTTCTGGCGGCGATTCCTAAGCTTAAAAATGCGAAAACCGTCACTGTAGGGGGCTGGCGGAGCTGCAAGGTAGGCGCCGGGGCGCGCACAATCGCTCTCTCGCCCCGCGGGGCATATATTTTCGCCGCTTGCAACAACGCGTCGCAAATCCATATTGTCAGCGCCCGCTATATGAAGCCGCTGGCCTCGGTCGGGGCGGACTCGTTCCCTGTGGGGCTTGACATCTCGAAGGACGGGCGCTATCTTTTCGTCACATCGCAGGCTCATCCCGGCGGTGGCGGCAATTGCGTGGACATCTACCGGATCGATTACCATTGATCGGAGAGCGGTAGATAAGGCGGAGGGGGTTCGGCAATCTAACGAGGCGTTGTGTCCGCGAACAGTAGAGCTGCTCCACGGAGCAGCTTCAACATACAGCTATCGCCTTATAAATCAGGAGGATGCTCCGTGGGAGCGTCCCTACTGGTCGGGGGGGGACATCGCCTCGATTCTCTTTCGTGCGCCTAAAGACGCACGCTCCATATCTATCTGTAAATCAAGAGGATGCTCCGTGGAGCATCCCTACTGGTCGGGGAGACAGAGGGGTGGACGATTACTGACGGATGAAGCCGTCACCCAGTAAAAGAGCTAAAGCCAAGGGGATGAATTATAGATGGATGCGCCGAAGATTATTTATTAACGTTGATTCTCTTTCGTGCGCATAAAGACGTGCGCTCCACATTTGATTGCCACTGTAGAATCCAAATCGAAGTGCAAAATCTTCGCACTGACTAGCCCCATATTTTT
>CAZJBM010000007.1:47910-83807 GCA_964544595.1 uncultured Barnesiella sp. | reverse complement strand
AAACGGAGGTAATTTTCCGCGCAGCGGCACGCATTAAAGGGATTAAGCGACATATTGGCAGCATCGGCGCCCGACATCCTTACATCGAGACAATCAAAGCCGACAACGGCTACAGAGGTAAACTGATCGAGGTCGCAAAGCAAGCCATGGCAATTGATATGCAGTGCGTTAAATCCAATTTCGGCACGTCGGAGTTCATCCCCCTGAAGGGTCGCCGGGTTGTCGAGCGCACGATTGCTTGGCTTGATCGTTTCCGCCGATTATGCCGCAACTGCGAGCAGCTGCTCACCACGGCGACAGCGATGGCGAAGCTGGCCTTCATGATGATTCTGCCAAAGCATATTTAGCTTCGCCAAAGCTCCGCGTTTCAACATGTCAGCGTTAGACAGAGGAAGGTGGTAATTACCATCGCCCCGGCCATCCATTGGCATATTCGTCCGTGTTCTTCAGTCGTGTACGTCGAGTACACTCCCTCATCACACGAACAACTCTGCTCAATGGCTGACCGCCTCAGCTTTAACAGATTTTATGGCACAGGCTCTAATAACAAACCAGAAAGAGGCCGCGTCGAAATCTTGGATCTTGACGCGGCCTCTTAGTTTATTCTATTGTAGGCTGATTACTGGCACCCGCCGCAACAACCGCCTTGGCCACAAGAGCCCTGGCCGTCACCGCAGTTCCCGCCAGCATCGCCGCAACCGCAGCCACAAGCGGGGTGCAATTCCTCGGGAGTGGCTTCTCTGACGAGGGTCACCTTGCCGTCGAAGCGGACGTTTTTACCTGCAAGCGGATGATTGAAGTCCATAACCACCTCTTTGTCGGTCACCTCTTTCACGAGGCCGTTGATACGATAGCCGTCGGCAGTCATCATAGGCACGTATTTGCCCGCTTTGACCATCTCGGCGTCAAACTTGCCGTTAACCTCAAACAAATCCTTCTCGAGGGTTACAATCTGCTCGGGGTCGTAGGGGCCGAAAGCCTCTTCGGCTGTCGCGCTGACATTGAACGCGTCGCCCTGAGAGAGATTTTCGAGAGCTTTCTCCAGCGGCACGATCATACCCTTAGTCACGCCAAACACGAAACGCTCGGGATCTGATGGGTCGCTCTGGTGGACGAGCTTCTCGGTCTTGTCGTCGTTAACTTGATAAAGGTCGTAGATAATTTCCACGAATTTTCCTGGTTGAATCTTTTCCATATATAATAAGTATTTTTGATGAGTTTCTGATAACTCTATTGTTACAACAAAAACAGTGCCAAAAAAGTTATGCCACCGCCACTTAGGGGCGCGACAACGGCAATCTGAAGTCTATTCGCCTCGATTATTATCACAAAATTTTACGACTTAATACAATCATGCAACAATTTCGCGTAAAAATAGACAAGTTTTTTATCTTTGCCGAAAAATCATGCCATGAAGCAATTTCCACTCGGCAAACAGAACAAACTCTGCGGCGAGAAGCGCATAGATTCGATATTCGCCGACCGCGCGTCTCTCTCGGCTCTTGCCTACCCGCTGCGGGCCGTCTGGAAAGAGTCGGATTCGGCCGAGTGCTCCCGCTTTCTCGTCTCGGTGCCGAAGAAAAAGCTGCGCCATGCGGTAGACAGGGTGAGGATGCGCCGCCGTGTCCGCGAAGCATATCGCCTCAATCATTCGGCCTACGACGGGCTGCCCGGCAATTGCTCCCATAAGGATATAGTGTTTGTCTACATCGCCGACCGGGAGCGCGACTACCGCCGAGTGGAGTCGGCCATGAAAAAACTTCTCAGCCGCATCCACGATATCAAATGAATAAAATCTTCTCTCCCCTCGCCGCGGCGGCGAGCCGCCTGATGATACTGCTCGTGAGATTTTATCAGCTGTGCATATCCCCGATGCTCCCCGCCGCTTGCCGATATACCCCGACGTGCTCGCAATACGCTATCGAGGCGCTCCGCAAGCACGGTCCGGCCAAGGGCTTGTGGCTCGCCGTAAAGAGGATATGCCGCTGCCACCCCTGGGGAGGCTCGGGATACGACCCTGTGCCATAGAATACCGAATACCGATATTTATTATCACCTAATTTTTACACTCGCAATCAAGTGACAAAGTCTAAGCTGATCAACTTCCATTCTCACAACTCCGACTCGCGGATAATCAATATAAGCTTATCGGCCTACATTGACTATATACCTACTAACGATCAACAGCTCTTAACAGTCGGAATTCACCCTTGGGACTCAGAAAACGAGCAATTAGCCGAATTCGGCCACCTTTCGACCGCCCTCAACGACAAGCGCGTCGTGGCGCTCGGCGAAGTCGGCATCGACCCTCTGAGAGGGGCGTCATTAGAGCGTCAGCTATTCCTGCTCGAAACGCAGCTGAAATATGCCGTGCCACTCGGATTGCCGGTCGTATTTCATATCGTGCGTCGCCACGACCTGCTGCTTGAGCTTTTCTCAAAGTTCCGCCCCTCTGCCCCTTGGGCTGTACATGGCTTCCGCGGTCGCCCCGAAGTGGCCAATCAGCTGGCCTCCGCGGGGATATACATATCAGTAGGCAGGAGATTCAACCCTGAGTCGGTAGCCATAATTCCCGACAATCTGCTGCTCGTTGAAACCGACATGGACGACGACAACACCCTCCCCGACGTAATAGCCGCCGTGGCCAAAGCGCGCGGCCAGTCGCCCGACCATGTGGCCAAGATATGCGAAGCCAATCTCGCCCGCTTTTACAACCTTTGATACATTAATCTACAATTTAATTAAGTTCCGAAAACTATCACTAAATTCAATTCTTGCGTAAATTTTACACAAAAATATTTTGCCGCCTGGAAACTTTGGCGTATCTTTGCGGTGTAAACATTACACAAGAATATGGGACAACAAAAAATCAGCCTCGATTCAGGAGCTAAAACGGCGCGTAGCGTCGACTCAGACGATAAGAAGTATTGCTACAAATATCCTCACCCGGCAGTCACTACCGACTGCGCGATATTCGGTTTTGACGGCGAGAAATTGAAAATACTTTTAATCGAGCGCGGCATCGAGCCGCATAAAGGCAAGTGGGCTTTGCCGGGCGGCTTTTTAAACCCCGACGAGACAGCCGAGCAGGGAGCTCTGCGCGAATTGAAAGAGGAAACCGGCCTCGACTCGGCCTACATCGAGCAGTTTCACGCCTACACCGACCCTGGCCGCGACCCGCGCGAGAGAGTCATAACCATCGCCTTCTTAGCCCTTGTGAAACTGCAGGAGGTAAAGGGCGGAGACGACGCGGCCGACGCCCGGTGGTTCGCTATCGACAGCGTGCCTCAACTCGCATTCGACCACGACATGATACTCCGCGACGCTCTCGGCCGACTGCGCGAACGTATTCATTTTCACCCTATAGGCTATGATCTGCTCCCTGAGAAGTTCACTCTCAAAGAATTGCAGACACTGTATGAGTCGATCCTCGATGTGCGGTTCGACCGCCGCAACTTCGCCAAAAAGATGCTGCATCTCGATATTCTTACTCAATTAGACGAGACCGTGTGGCCCACGCCTAAACGCGAAGCCAATCTCTTCAGGTTTAATCTCGACAAATACAAAGAGCTCAAGCAGCGGGGCTTCCGGCTTGAATTCTAATGCGCACCATAAACTCAGAACTCTGCAACCAACAACCTAAAGGAGAATGAACCGCAGCAAGACAGAAGATAAAATGCTGGGCTGCCTGTACGGGCAGGTTATCGGCAACGCGCTTGGATTATTATCCGAGTTCAGATCAAAAAGAGAGGTATATGACATCTACCCCGACGGCATATCCTCATATCCTGACGATAAAGGGGTATGGGATGATGACGACACTAACCAAATGCTCTGCATATTGGACGAGCTGAGCGAAAACGGCCGCGTCACTTCCGCCAGTCTCGCGCGCAGGCTTCAACATTGGCTTGAAACCGATGGCCGCGGTTGCGGTAACCTGGTATATCAGGTCATACGTCACCGCGATTTCCTCGACAATCCTTTTCAGGCGGCATACGATTACTGGAATCTATCTGGCTGAGAGGCTGCCCCCAACGGCGGCATAATGAGGACTTCGGTGATAGGATTGATGCCCGACAACGTTGAGAACAACGCCGTCGCGGCCTGTAAAGTCACCCACCACGACCCTCGATGCGTAGGCTCATGCGTCATCGCCTCGCTGATTATCCACAATCTTGTGTGGAACGACCGCGAGCTGACCTACGACGACATTAAAGCCTTAGCCCTGAAATACGATGAGAGAATTGTCGAATGGATCGACCTGGCATATCGCAGCGACGATATTTCGGCACTTGATTTGGACGAGCCAAGCTCGATCGGATACACGCTGCGCACCCTCGCGGCGGCATTGTGGTGCTACTGGCACTCGCCGTCGTTGGCCGACGGATTGTTGGCCGTGGTCAACGAGGGGGGCGATGCCGACACCAATGCGGCGATAGCGTGTGCCATACTCGGCGCGAAATTCGGCTTCAGCCATATCCCGCAATATTACGTCGAGAACCTTTACGACGAGGACGCCTATCGCGCGCGAATCGCCAGCTTCATCTCCCTCGCGTCAAGCGCCCGGCAATAAACCGATAGCCGTTGACCCAAAAGCACGACGTCGGCCAAGCCAACCTCTAAATTTAAAGTACAGGCGTAAAAGCGCAATGCTCAAATAAATTTGGCATTGCGCTCGCTAATTTGTATCTTTGTGGTTGAAATATACTATAATCACAAACCTAATATCAAAAACAATGGCTAACGAACAACAGAAAAAAGAAATCAAAATAGAACTCACTCCCGAAGTAGCAGGCGGCGTTTACGCCAATCTCGCCGTAATCTCTCACTCGCCCAACGAGTTCTTCCTCGACTTCATCAACGTGGCTCCCAACATGCCTCAGGCACGCGTGCAGAGCCGTATCATCATGACTCCCGAGAACATGAAGAACCTCATGTTCGCCCTCCGCGACAACGTTCAGAAATATGAGCAGACTTTCGGCGAAATCCGTCAGAAAGGTCCCCGCGGCCCGCAGAACGGCAACGACATCCCCAATCCCTTCCAGGCATAAACACGGCGTTGAGTTGTTGAGCCGTCACCGCGACCGGCCTCAACAACTCATACTTTCAGATAGACTCAACGGCATAACAACCCAACAATCACTCAACGATGATTAAGGAAAACAATCTGCAGATCTACAACTCGCTGTCGCGCCGCAAAGAGCTGTTCAAGCCGCTGCATCCCGAGCGCGTAGGCATGTACGTCTGCGGTCCTACCGTCTACGGCGACGGTCATCTCGGCCACGCGCGCCCGGCGGTCACTTTCGACGTTCTGTTCCGCTACCTCAAGCATCTGGGCTACAAGGTGCGCTACGTGCGCAATATCACCGACGTGGGCCATCTTGAGCACGACGCCGACGACGGGGAGGATAAAATCGCCAAGAAAGCGCGCCTTGAGCAGCTTGAGCCGATGGAAGTGGTGCAGTTCTACCTCAACCGCTACCACGACGCCATGGCCCGACTCAACGTGCTCCCCCCCTCGATCGAGCCTCACGCTTCAGGCCACATCATAGAGCAGATAGAGTACATCAAGAAAATACTCGACGCCGGATATGCCTACGAGTCGAACGGCTCTGTCTACTTCGACGTACCCAAATACAACGCCGACCACGATTACGGCAAGCTCTCCGGCCGCAATATCGAGGAGCTCCAGAGCGAAACCCGCACCCTCGACGGCCAAAGCGAGAAGCGCAACCCTACCGACTTCGCCCTCTGGAAAAAAGCCGCCCCGGAGCATATCATGCACTGGCCGTCGCCCTGGAGCGAAGGATTTCCCGGATGGCATCTTGAGTGCTCTACCATGGGCGAGAAATATCTCGGCGAGCAGTTTGACATTCACGGCGGAGGCATGGACCTGAAGTTCCCTCACCACGAATGTGAAATCGCCCAATCCGTCGCCCACAACGGCCACGACGCCGTGCGCTACTGGATGCACAACAACATGGTCACTATCAACGGCCAGAAGATGGGCAAATCGCTCGGAAACTTCATCACCCTCGACGAATTCTTCACCGGCTCTCATCGTCTTCTCTCTCAGGCTTTCAGCCCCATGACCATACGCTTCTTTATGCTTATGGCCCACTATCGCAGCACCGTCGACTTCTCCAACGAGGCCCTTCAGGCATCGGAGAAGGCCATGCGTCGCATGCTTGAGGGCTATCGCCGTATCGCCGACTTGAAGCCATCTGACACCTCTGACGTGGCCGATGACATCAAGCGCATAGAAACGGCGTGCTACGAGGCTCTTGACGACGACCTCAACACCCCGATCGTGCTGTCGCATCTCTTCGACGCCTGCTCGATCGTCAACAAAGTCAACGACGGCACGTCGAAAGCCACCGCAGCCGACATCGAAGCCCTCCGCTCGCTCTTCGACACATTCCTTTTCGACATACTCGGAATGAAGAACGATCTCGTAGAGGGGGGCAACGCCGAGGCCATGAAGCCTTTTGAGGACGCCGTCGACCTGCTCCTTACAGTCCGCGCCGAGGCTAAAGCGAAAAAAGACTGGGCTACCTCCGACGCCATCCGCGACGGCCTCGCCGCCGCCGGATTCAACGTCAAGGACACAAAGGACGGCTTCGAGTGGAGCCTGAAATAGCGGCTCTCCGCACTGTCGGCCCGCAAGTCACCGTGTTTATCAGAAATTGTAATCTCCTGGGAGCGTCAACCTATCTGACGCGCTCTTAAAAAACAACACTTCTCTTAATGTCAAAAGTTCTTATCATCGGCTGCGGAGGCGTAGGCACTGTAGTAGCCTACAAATGCGCTCAGAACCCGCAGGTGTTCAACGAAATAGTTATCGCCTCGCGCACCAAGTCGAAATGCGACGCCGTGGCCAAAGCCATCGGCGCGCCCTATATTGTCACCGACTCGGTCGACGCCGACAGCGTTGATCAGCTTGTGGAGCTATTCAACCGTCATCATCCCGACATCTGCATAAACGTCGCTCTCCCTTATCAGGACCTTACTATAATGGAGGCTTGTCTGAAATGCGGCGTCAACTACCTCGACACCGCCAATTACGAACCCAAAGATGAGGCCCACTTCGAGTATTCATGGCAATGGGCCTATCGCGAGCGTTTCGAGAAAGCCGGCCTTACCGCCATACTCGGTTGCGGTTTCGACCCCGGCGTGTCGGCAATCTTCACCGCCTACGCCGCCAAGCACTACTTCTCGGCCATGGAGTATCTCGACATAGTCGATTGCAATGCCGGAAACCACGGAAAGGCGTTCGCCACCAACTTCAACCCCGAAATCAACATTCGCGAAATCACTCAGAACGGACGCTACTATCAGGACGGCAAGTGGATCACCACAGGCCCCCTCGAAATCCACGGGCAGCTCACATATCCCCGTATCGGCCAGCGCGACTCCTACCTCCTCTATCACGAAGAGCTTGAGTCGCTGGTGCTCAATTTCCCGACTATCAAGCGCGCCCGCTTCTGGATGACATTCGGTCAGGAATACCTTACCCACCTCCGCGTGATACAGAACATCGGCATGGCCCGCATCGACGAAATCGACTACAACGGCACTAAGATCGTGCCCCTGCAGTTTCTCAAAGCCGTCCTCCCCAATCCTCAGGATCTCGGAGAGAACTACCACGGCGAGACCTCGATCGGATGTCGCATAGCCGGCAAAGACAAAGAGGGCAACGACATGACCTACTACATCTTCAACAACTGTAGCCACGAAGCGGCCTACAAAGAGACCGGAATGCAAGCCGTAAGCTACACTACGGGCGTTCCGGCGATGATAGGCGCGATGATGTTCCTCACCGGCAAATGGGTGAAGCCGGGCGTGCACAACGTCGAGGAATTCGATCCCGACCCCTTCATGGAGCAACTTCCCGTTCAGGGTCTCCCATGGGAAGAAATCATCAACGAGCCCCTTGAAGTAGACCGCCTCGGTTAATCCACGCTATCCCGCGATAATACAGGCAGCCACTCAGCGAGAAACTGAGTGGCTGCCTGCTTTAGGGTGACTGACTATCAATTTGTACTCCCGGCTTATTTCAGATCGCCATATTGCCGGTCATCGACAGGCTCAAGCAATTCGTTAGAGGTGTTCTCACCGTCGAGCTCAAAGGCGAGGTGAGAGAACCAGCTGTCGGCAGCCGCGCCATGCCAGTGCTTCACGTTAGCGGGGATATGGATTACAGTGCCGGGAAGTATCTCTACGGCGGGTTTGCCCTCTTCCTGATACCAACCTCTCCCGGCAACCCCTACGAGCATCTGACCGCCCCCTTTCGTGGCTTTGTGGATATGCCAGTTGTTGCGGCATCCCGGCTCAAAAGTGACGTTGAAGAACTTCACCTGCTCGGTGGAGATCGGCGCGAGATAACTCTGCCCGATGAAATATTGAGCGTAAGCCGTGTTAGGCTCCCCGATAGGGAATATCATCTGCTTCTGGAACTCGGCCTTGGCGTCGTCGCCCTTAATGTCGTCGTTCCAAACGTCCTTTGCCAGGCGAAAAGCCGCCCATGCTTTGGGCCACCCGGCGTAAAACGCGATATGGGTGATTATCTCTGCTGCTTCGGTGCGTGTTATGCCATTCTTTTTCGCCTCCTGAAGATGAAATGTCAGCGACGAATCGGTAATTCCCTGCGATATGAGCGAAGTGATGGTCACGAGGCTTCGGTCGCGCAGCGATAGGAGGTCGTTGCGGCTCCATACCTCGCCGAAAAGGATGTCGTCGTTGAGGCGGGCAAACTCCGGAGCGAACTCGCCGAGTTGCGCGCGCCCTGCGGTCTGTACTATTTTCTGCTGTGCCATAATGCTTAATGTTAGTGTCACTAATATTGAAAGTATAATGTATCTTTTCATGATGTATTTTTTATAGTAATTTTACTGCATCAGATACTTCCACAGCCCTCAATCTCCGCTGCCCGCGCTCTTATTGGAGGGGGAGTAGAGGCGGCTGAGTATGTCGGCTGAGACCCACTGGCGGTAGTGGATCTCGTCGTAATATGCCGTGTCGTTGTCGGCCACATAGGCCATATCTTTTGATAAGTCGAATACTCTGCCGGGGCCGAACACTGAGCGGAGCGAGTCGACGTCGGCATGATTTGTGTAGCTCTTGTTGCGACGCGGCCCTATAACTACGCGGTAGTCAGTCGCGTGGCGGCGAAGTATATCGGCTATTTCGCGAAGATCGGCCATCGCCTCGGCTGAGGCATACGGCGGATTCTCCTCCGGGTCGTGGCGGTCGAGGTCGGCGTAATGCTCGCTCGCGTAGCGCTTCGGGTCGGACACTATGTCGAGGTCGTATTGCCATGAAATCTCTTCGTTGATTTCGGGAATCACGCGTATGGACTCCTTGTCGATCGATTTGATGTAAGACACGTCGGTTTCGCGGTTGAAGAGCTTGGCGGCGGCGTAAGAGCGCAGAAACTCGCGGTTGTAGAACGATGTGATATACATCCAGTGGTAGTCGACAAACGATACGTCGGGGTCTATCTGCCAGGGGTTGACGTAGGGGGGCTTCAACCTGTCGTAAAGCTCAAACTCCTTTACCGACATTACTATCAGCGCGTTGCGTATGTCGTTGCCGCAACTCTCTATGTAGCGCAGCTTCAGCAGCATAGAGTGGATGCTCTCGGCCGACGAATCGAAGTGGAACGGACGCGCGTCTTCAGGCAGATATTTTTTCCACTCGTCAGCTCGATAGGTAATCGACACCGAAGAGCCGAGGATGAACGAATCGAAACGCCGCGAGGGGTTATACTTGTTGAAGTTGGCAAACGAAATCATCCCCTTGTTAATGCCGGCCCTCACGTTGCCCGCCGCGTCTTCGGCGAAATAGTCATCGTAATCCCACACCGCCTTGAATGGGTCGACCGCCACGTATATCCCGACCAATAGCAGCGCCGGTATGCCTACCGCCAGCACGAATCTTATTATCAGTCGCTTGAAATCTTTCATGGTCGAATCAGAATTGGAAATAAATAAACGGCACTTCGTCGTATTGGTTTGTGAGGAGCAACACGACAAGCAGCATATACACCGCCATTCGCGCCCACCCTGGCGCATCAAACCGCTGCATCGGGTACTCGCAGTCGCGCCAGTGCCACTCCACGGCGAAAATCCCGGCCGCGGCTATCCATACATACTCGCGCATCGCGAATTGAACCACAGCCGCCGTATCAACGCAGGCCAACACGACGACCGCTGCCACAGCCCCATACCATAGCCATCGCCTGTAGGATTTAGGCAACGCGAGCCATGCGCCCCATATAGCCACAATCAGCGCTATCGCCGGGGCTGTCTCGATCATAACCTGGAATGCCTGCACGACCGTGTAGCTGCGGAATATGGCGCGGCTTAGAATGGAAAAACCCATAGTCAAGGGCCAATTCCACGGCCCGAGGTCGACCGACGTATGCTTTTTGAAGAGACGGTAGCCTACCATCACAGCTCCCCAGAACAAGCCCCAGAGAATAAACGTCCACGCGCTTCCGTGCCATATACCCGACACAAGAAACACAATCACGATATTAAGCATCACCCTGCGCTCGCGGCAGCGGGAGCCTCCTAACGGGAAATAGACATAATCGCGCAGCCACATCATCAGCGACGCGTTCCAGCGGTGCCAGTATTCACGGATATTCTTAGCGAAATATGGATAGCGGAAATTCTGCATCAGCTCTATGCCGAGGCAGCGGGATATGCCCCGCGCTATATCGCAGTAGCCCGAAAAATCGCAGTAAATCTGCACGGAGAACAATATAACGGCAAGCGTGGCCGCAACTATGCCCCCGGTATGCCTATAGAAGAAAAACTCGTCGACATAGTAGCCGCACGCGTCGGCAACAACCACCTTCTTAACGAGCCCCCACAACGTCTGCCTCAGCCCGAGCACAATATCAGGGTAATTCCAGCGGCGAGGCGAGCCGATCTGCGGCAGCAACGCGCTCGCCCTCTCGATCGGGCCGGCTACCAGTTGGGGAAAATATGACAAAAACACGGCGAACCTGACGAAATCGCGCTCAGGCTCGACCCGCTTCTTATACACATCGACCAGATACGACACCGCCTGAAACGTATAGAACGAGATGCCTACCGGGAGTATCACCTCTATCGTGAACCAGTCGATGCCGCTGCCAAACATGGCGAACAGACGGGTAAGATTCTCGCCGAAGAAATTAAAGTATTTAAAAAACGCGAGAATAAGAAGATTTATCGTGATTCCGGCCGCGATCCACCCCCTGGCGCGCGACCTTACAGAGCGTAGCGCGGCTACATAGCTGACGGCTATCACCGTAAGCAGCAAGCCGAGAAAACGCCAGTCCCACCACCCGTAGAACGTAAGGCTCCCCGCGAGCAGCCACAAATTCTGCATAGCGAGCCGCTTGCGAAACGCCGCCCAATATATAATGAAAAACAGGGCAAAAAATGCCGCGAAAATCAAGCTGTTGAAATTCATCTTTCTCTACATGAGCACCCCCGACGCGGCGGTTAACTCTATAATGCGCGAAGTTAAGCGAAAATTTCCAATCGCGGAAATCATTCTCTCGCTCCTTTACCATGGTTTCACCGCATGGTGGCACCAGGTCAATGAACAACTCAGTCGACTAAATCATTATAATTATATGAACATGATGCAAAATACACTAAAATGAGCAAGCGAACAATATATTCCCGCTTCAGGGAGATGGTAGAGAAATATCCCGATAATACCGCTATCGTAGAAGATAACCGGACGATAAGTTATAAAAATCTTGATGCCATGGTCAATTCAATCATGGCTAAGTTCTACGACAGCAAGCCTGAATTCGTAGGCATAGTGATGCACCACGGCGCGGAGCAGATAGCGGCGATGCTTGCCGTGCTGAAGAGCGGGGCAGCCTATGTCCCCGCCGAGCCATTCCTGCCCAAAGACCGCATCGACTACATGATGAAGACCGCCGGAGTGAAGTTGGTGATTACCGACGATTATTGCGAGGATTTGACTCCGACATCCGAAACTTTTGAAGACCGCTCCACCCCCGACGGCATTGCCTATATTCTCTATACCTCAGGCACCACAGGTAAGCCTAAAGGTGTCATTCAGGAAAACCACTCTGTGGTGAATTACTGCGAGGCGTTTGAGGCCGAGATGCACACCGGCCCGGGCGACGTGATGCTCCAGTATTCGGTTTGCTCGTTCGACATCTTTGTCGAGGAGGTATTCACTACCCTCCTCAACGGCGCCGCGCTCGCTATCCCTACCATCGAGGTGCACAACGGCCCGCTCACCGGGCTTATGGATTTCTGCACACGCCACGGTGTTACTATCATCGACGGCTTCCCCTATCTGATCGCCGACCTTAACAAGAAGCCCGACTTACTCCCGCGATCGGTAAATCTGATAATCAGCGGCGGCGACGTGATCCGCGCAAGCTATATAACCAACCTGCGCGATAAGGGCATAAGGATATACAACACCTACGGACCATCGGAGACCTGCGTATGCTCCAACTATTTCCGCGTCGACAACGCCACGCCGCTCGACGACGGCACCTTCTCGATCGGCAAGGCTATCAAAGGCGTCGAGGTGAAGATTCTCGACAAGAACCTCAAGGAGGTGCCCAAAGGCGAAGTAGGCGAAATATGCATCTTCGGCGAGGGGGTCAACCAGGGTTATCTCGGCAATCCCCCTGAGCAAGCCAACTTCGTGACGCTCCCCGACGGCACTCGTCTCTACCGCAGCGGCGATATGGGCTACGTGCTCCCCGACGGCAATATGGCATTCCTTCACCGCCGCGACGAGCAGGTGATGATACTCGGCAAGCGCGTGGAGCCTGAGGAGGTAGAGAATGTGTTGAACGAGTATCCCGAAGTCGAACGCGGCATTGTCCGCGCCTTCCTCGACGAGGGGGGTCTCCATTATCTTGTGGCATACATAGTGCCTCGCAAGGGGTTCTCGCTCCACGACGTTAAAGAGTATCTGAAATCGAAACTGACCGACTTTATGGTGCCTGAGTTTTTCGTCGAGGTCAACGAATTGCCGCTTACCCATCGCGGAAAAATCGACATGAAGTCGCTTCCGAAAGTGCTTAAAGAGGGAAATTATAAGTAATAAGTAAGATTTAGAACTGTTTACTGGGATGTTAACCAGTGGAAAACTCGGTTTCTGGGGCCTGACGGCTCTCGTTTTCGGGCTGGTGGTAGGTGTGGGCATCTACAATCTGCCCCAGAATATGGCCTCTGTGGCCTCGCCGGGAGCGGTATTCATATCATGGATTGTCACCGCCCTCGGCATATTGCCCCTTGTGCTGGCGTTCAAGTGGCTCAGCCAGCATTATCCCCAATACAACGCGGGATTATATCAATATGCCCAGGCGGGATTCGGCAATTATGCCGGGTTTAACATCGCGTGGGGCTATTGGCTTTGTACCGCCTTTTCCAACGTTACCTACGGGGTCATGCTGAACGACTCGGTCGGGGCCTTCTTCCCGCAGTTGTTGAACCACGGTTGGGAAACCGTACTGTTCGGGTCGGTACTCATCTGGGTGATGTATTACATAGTGTCGAGGGGGATGAAGACCGCCAAAATAATCAACACGCTTCTGGCCGGAGTTAAAATCGTGATGCTCATACTGATCATTACTGTATTCATACTCTTCTTCAGGCTGCGGCTTTTTGAGGCCGATCTCTGGGGCGACGCCTCGGGGATAGGTAGCGTCGCCAGCCAGGTAAAGAGCACGATGATGGTGACACTATTCTGCTTCTTCGGCATCGAGGGCGCGGTGATGATGTCGGCGAGAGCCAAGCGCGCATCTGATGTTGGACGCGCGGGAATCACCGGGTTTATCATCTCGCTTATACTATATGTAGCCGTCACGCTCCTCTGCTTCGGGCTGATGAGCCGCGCGCGGCTCTCTGGGCTGCAGGATCCGTCGATAGCCTATATACTACGCGACACGGTTGGCGGATGGGCCTATTGGTTTGTTATCTGCGCGGTGATCATTTCCCTCCTCGGCGGATGGGTGGCGTGGACGCTGGTAGTGGCTCAGGTGCCTTACGAGGCTTCGCTGGTAGGCATACTTCCGCGTGCGTTCCGCCGGCTTAACCGCCACAATATGCCGGCATTCGGGCTCTTCGCCTCCAGCGTCGTCATGGAGCTGTTCCTGCTCATGGTCGTGATGGCCGATGATGTTTACCTCGCGGCGCTGCGTATCACCGGACTGATGGTCATACCGTGTTATTTCTTCACAGGGCTTTTCTTATTGAAAAAAGCGCGCACATGGTCAGTGAGGCTGTTGGCAATCGTCACTTCGGCGTTCTGCCTATGGATGGCTTATGCCGGAGGCTTGGAGGAAATGCTTATGACTTCAGGCTTCTATATCATCGGAATAGGCTTTTACATCAAGGCGCGCCGCGAAAACGACCACAGCGCCCCGCTGTTCACCACTCCCGAAAAGTGGACTTTCGGTCTCCTCATCGCCGCCGCCCTAATCTCCCTCTTCCTATTTACCCGCGCGTGATTCAGCATGGAAACAACGCGCGGCCCCCTGGCTTGTCGCCGGGAGGCCGCATACGGTTTTATTGAATCGCGTAATATTATATGGAGAGACGGCGAAGGGTTTCGAGCAAACGGGGGTTGATACGCTTCTCTTCGCGGATAGCGCGGGTGAAGGGCACGTAGACGATTTCGTCGTTGCGTATGCCGATCATCACGTTGCGCTGGTCGTCGAGAATAGCGTCGACGGCCGCGGCGCCCATGCGCGAGGCGAGGATGCGGTCGAAGGCAGTGGGCGACCCGCCGCGCTGAAGGTGTCCGAGAATCGACACGCGCACGTCGTAGCCCGGATACTCGTTTTTAACGCGCTCGGCGAGGGCCATGGCGCCGCCTGTCACGGGGCTTTCGGCCACAAGCACAATCGAAGAGTTTTTGCTCTTGCGGAAACCGTTCTGAATGAGTTCGGCCAACTGGTCGACCTGAGTGGAGATTTCGGGGATAATGGCGGCCTCGGCTCCAGCGGCGATAGCGCCGTTGAGGGCAAGGAAGCCCGCGTCGCGGCCCATCACCTCGATGAAGAAGAGTCGTTCGTGGGAAGTGGCGGTGTCGCGGATTTTGTCGACGCACTCCATAATGGTGTTGAGGGCGGTGTCGTAGCCGATGGTCGAGTCGGTGCCGTAGAGATCGTTATCGATAGTGCCGGGGAGGCCGACGATGGGAAAATTGTACTCGTTGGCGAAGATGCGCGCTCCGGTCAGAGAGCCGTCGCCGCCGATGACCACAAGGGCGTCGATTTCGTGACGGCGCATCACATCGTAGGCGAGCTGGCGACCTTCGGGAGTCTGAAACTCCTTGCATCGGGCGGTTTTGAGGATTGTGCCGCCCATCTGTATGATGTTGGAAACGTTTTGCGTGCGGAAGTCGATGATTTCGTCGGAAATCAGACCTTTATAGCCCCTGAAAATACCTTTGACTTTGAGGCCTGAGTAGATAGCCGATCGGGTGACCGCGCGGATGGCGGCGTTCATGCCGGGGGCGTCGCCTCCTGAGGTAAGGATACCTATTGTCTTGATTTCAGCCATAAGTAATTAGGATTTTAATATGAAAGTTTAAGAGGTTGAGTCGCTGTGTTTATTTTATGTCTTCCCACTCGGCGTCGGAAACCTGCTGCTCTACCTGTGTGTAACGCGCTCGGGTGGAGGCAGAAGTCTCGGTGTAGGTTCGCTCCACTTCGAGCTCCTCATATTTCACGTATTCGCCGACATTGGGGTCGATTTTCTTTTTTCGCTTAGGGGTATCGTCGCTCCACCCTGCCTTGCGTTGCCGCCCTTCTGGAGCTTGGCCCGACGCGTTGGCGAAAGCCTCATTGTAGGCCCGGCGCGCCTGGCGCTTGAATTTATTTATTTTTATGAGAGCCGCTACAATCGGGTAGACGATGAATATAAGGAAGAGGAGGAATAGAAATGTACCCATAATTCACGACTATTCGTAGGATATTTTTATTATAGAGGAGAGAAAAGAGAGCGCGATGTAAAACAGTATCACCACTGCGAGGCCGGCCACACCAAAGAACGCGAGCGACAACACCGTTGCCACAAGCAGCAAATACTGGCGGAAATTATCGCGCAACTTAAGGTTGGCGAGCTTGAGCGAAAACATCGGCAACCGGCACACCATAAGCAGGCTTATAGCCACGATCACGGCGGCAATCACCGTCACGCGCAGCGAAAGCCCCTGATACATCGCCGACACGAAGCCTATCCAGAAAATGGCGTTGGACGGTATCGGCAAGCCCTTGAAGGAAGTTGCCTGAGTGGTGTCGACGTTGAATTTCGCCAATCGCAGCGCACCCATCAGGGGGATAAACAGCGATATGTAGCTCATCCACCCGGCTCCGGCGGCGAGCAGCACGTTCATGAGCATCATGGCAGGGGCCACGCCGAAGCTAACCATGTCGCAAAGCGAATCGAGTTCCTTGCCTATCTCCGACTTTGCATGGAGCAAGCGGGCCACAAGGCCGTCGCAGAAGTCGAATATCGCGGCTAACACAATCATCACCGAGGCCCATTGCCATCCGAGCAGCGAATAGCCGCACAAAGAGAAGCTCTCGTCGGGCGAGAAGGCGAAAATCACGGCGATTGTTCCCGACAGCAGATTGAGCAGGGTGACGGTATTGGGTATGAAATTTTTAATCTGATTCATGTATCGAGCTGTTATTTACTTGTAATCTCAACACATTCGAGGGGCAAAGTGTTGAGACAAAGCTGCGGCTATTGGGTTACAACCGCGGATTCAATGCCCCTTCAGCCTGCCGACGAGCGATACGCCGCCCGTGGTTTTATCGCCGATCTTAACGAAAATCTCGGTTGACAGAGGGAGATATAGGTCGACTCTTGAGCCGAATTTGATGAAGCCCATGTGATCCTCGATATTAGCGTCGCAACCGGGCTCGGCATAGGTGACGATACGGCGGGCCATTGCTCCGGCCACCTGGCGCATAAGCACGCGCTGGCCGTCGGGGGTCTCTATCACAACGGTCGAACGCTCGTTTTCGGTGCTCGACTTAGGGAGATACGCGGCCATGAATCGGCCCGCGTGATGCTTGGTGTAGATCACTTTGCCGTCGACCGGAAACCAGTTGGCATGAACATTAAGCACGCTCATGAACACCGAGAGCTGAATCACGCGCTCATGGAGATACTCGTCCTCAAATACCTCTTCGAGCGCCACGACAGTGCCGTCGGCCGACGCGACCACGGCGTTCACTGGGTCACCGGGAAAATGACGCCTTGGCGAACGGAAAAAATTCACCACCAGCAGGAAAAACACGGCGCTGATGGCCGAGACGCTGATCGGGATGGCTATGAGGCTCGAAGGCAGAGCGAGCCACAACGGCGCGTTGATAACGAGCAGCGCGGCTAACAGGATGATAATTATATGAGTACCTTCATGGTGGATTTTCACTCTCATAATCAGATAGTTGTTGTTGCAGACCTCGTCGTCGGCCCGCAACCTCTACGAGCGCCTGATGAGGGCTCACGGTTACATAAAAGCGAGTCTATGCGGGGGATCGCCTGCGCTAACCAACCCCGCTATCCTTCAAATATCCCACAAAGATAATGTTTTTTTTTAAGATTTGGTTTCACTACGCATAATTTTTTGCCGCAATACCATTAAAGGTTCTCAAGGATTATTGACTCTTTCAGGAATTACCTTTTAATTTAATAAAAATATATCAACCTAAATTTTCCACTGTCGACCACGTAGTTGTATTTTTAGAAAATGATTTATAAATTTGCAAAATTACTCCATGCCGCATGACATCAAGTCATACAGCCGGCATTAGGGATAATATTATAGAAAGCGTGTATTGACGCTTTGTTCTCGGCTACCTGAAAATCTGGCAGTTTTCAAATCGAAGTCGTGGATAGAGTAACAATAGACGCCACGGTTATGTATATACCTATCTAAGCTGACTTCAGGCATTTGCTTGAAATCAGTTTGACGTATCTGCATAAACAGCGTGGAGTCTGTTGCTCATCCTACTTCGATGGGCTAATGCCAGATGCCTCAGGTAGCGGGACGAGTAACGAGAAGACTCCCCGCTTTCTTTTTTTCACTGTTTAAACCATCAGGAGTCAATGGTTTGGTCCCTTGCATATTAGGGCACTCTCCTAAGTATGGTACATATAGGCAAAGAGATAGAATCGGAGATGCGCCGTCAAGAACGCACTCCGTCTTGGTTAGCCCGCAAGATTAATTGCGAGAGATCAAATGTGTACTATATATTCTCGCAGCCATCTATCAATACCGATATGCTGTTCAGGATTTCAAAGGCTCTGAATCATGACTTTTTCAGCGACCTGTCTCAATCGCTTACCGACACTTCGATGTGACTCGCCTAACCGTCAAAAATACTGACGTTAACGTGGAAAATGTTGACGTTATCTTCTTTAGCACTAAAAATTACAGCCTTATCTTTGCAGGAGACAATTTTAACCAATTAATCTATGAAAAAATTATTATTAGTGATAGCCATTCTCATGGGTGGCTCTTCAATAATCCCGACTTTCCAATTCTCTATAGCCGCCCAAACATGTGACCCGAGTTCGCCGTGTCTTTATACGGGAGAAGCTAAAACCGTAGGTGGCGTGGCTATCAATATTGTAGTGAAGTTCGACTCAAATAATAACTATGTAGCCGACGTGGAAGGTAAAGGCACTTACTATGTAATAGTCTCTCAAACGGAAGAGGACAAGTCTCATGGTGGTTATTATGTGAACGTTAAAGGTCTAAAATATTATTTCTCGATGTAATGAAAAAGTCTTATAAAATCCTTATAGCCGCGATAGCTCTCGCGATCTGCACAATATCTTTGTCGTCGTGCGACTCATACTCAGCCGCCGGATTCCGCGACGGCTGGAATACGACAGCTCCTTCCGAATACCATTATTAATTGATTAGGCTGCATTTTTGCAAATCAAAATCCACATATCCAACCGAACAAAACTCACATGACATGAAAAAAATAAAAACTATTTTAATCGCGCTCTCATTGGCACTCGTCGGCGCAGGAACGATCTACGCACTTAATGTTGAAAACAGCAATGCCACCGAACAGGTAAAAATCAAACGTAAATGCACCAACTGCAATGGCAGCGGCAAGTCTAAGGAACGAGTTACTCACCAACCTTGTCAAGGTAAAGGTTGTGAGGCTTGCGACTACAACGGCTACGTTATTTACAGCGTTGACTGCCCTTCATGTGGCGGCACTGGATGGGTTTACGTAAGATAAGTGATTCATTGAGCTATACTAAACGGGTGTTTTTCATGTTAAAAACACCCGTTTATCGTATAGTATAGGTCAGTTTATCACCCTATAGATTCAATAACGAAGCGTAAAATTAATCTCCGAATTATCTGCACGCCTCAAAATGGCGAATACTCAGCCTACTAATGTATTTGCGCACGTAACTTTTTTTGCTAATTTTGCGTTGTATTTTAAAAAGGCTGTATGATCGAACGCATTATAATTATCGACTCGGTTGACCCGGTCAGCTTCTACGGGGTTAACAACAACAATATGCAACTTATCAAAAACCTGTTTCCGAAGCTGCGTATGGCGGCGCGCGGATCGGTTATTAAGGTTATCGGCGAAGACACCGAGACCTCGGAGTTTGAGAAGAAAATCAAAGAGCTCGAAGCATATTGCGTGAAATACAACAAACTTACCGAGGACGTGATTCTCGAAATCGTGAAAGGGGGGCACCCAACCGAGCTGAAGCGCGACGACGTGATTATCTACGGCATTAACGGCAAGCCGATCTCGGGCCGCACGCCCAACCAGCAGCTCCTCGTCGAGACATTCGCCAACAACGACCTGACATTCGCTCTCGGCCCCGCCGGCACAGGCAAAACCTACGTGGCCATCGCCTTGGCCGTGCGCGCCCTCAAAAACAAGGAGGTGCGTAAAATAATATTGTCGCGCCCGGCGGTTGAGGCAGGCGAAAAACTCGGCTTCCTCCCCGGCGACATGAAAGATAAGATCGACCCCTATCTGCAACCGCTTTACGATGCCCTCGAAGATATGATTCCGGCCGTGAAGCTGAAGGAATATATGGAGACGAAGGTAATACAGATCGCGCCGCTCGCCTTCATGCGAGGACGCACGCTCAACGACGCCGTCATAGTGCTCGACGAAGCGCAGAACACCACGACCCACCAAATCAAGATGTTCCTCACCCGCCTGGGCATGAACGCCAAGATGATCATTACGGGCGACACGTCGCAGATTGACCTGCCGCGCACCGTGTCCTCCGGCCTTATTCAGGCGTTGAGGATACTTAAAGGCGTGCCGGGAATCGGCAAGGTTGAGTTCGGCAAAAAGGATATTGTGCGCCACTCGCTTGTGCAACGTATCGTCGAAGCCTACGAAAAATACGACAAGGAGAACAAGGAGAATGACGAGAGCCCCGTCGAGGCTCAATAATCAGTCTCGCCCCGCGACGCTGATACTCGATAAGAGCCTGGCTCTAAATGTCACGAACAGGCTCTAAGTTTTTTTTGATAAGTTGGATTTTAATGAGTAACTTTGCGGTGATTCATACAACATCGTACATAAATATCAACCAGTCATCATGACAACACTTCTCACTACCGACTACCACTTTCCGGGTCAAACAGCAGTTTACCACGGCAAAGTGCGCGACGTATACACCATCAACGACAAGCTGATGGTGATGATAGCCACCGACCGCATCTCGGCTTTCGATGTCATTCTCCCTAAAGGCATTCCTTACAAAGGGCAAGTGCTCAACCAGATCGCCGAATACTTCCTCGACGCCACCGCCGACATTGTGCCCAACTGGAAGCTCGCCTCCCCCGACCCGATGGTGACCGCCGGAGTGAAATGTGAGGGATTTCGCGTGGAGATGATCATACGCGGCTACCTTACCGGCTCGGCATGGCGCGAATACAAGGCCGGATGCCGCGAGCTGTGCGGCGTGAAACTCCCCGACGGTATGCGCGAGAACGAGAAGTTCCCCGAGCCAATTATCACCCCTACCACCAAAGCCGACGCAGGCCATGACGAGAACATCTCGCGCGAGGAAATCATAGCCCAGGGCATAGTCAGCGAAGAAGACTACAAGGTCATGGAAGATTACACCCGCAAGCTTTTCGCTCGCGGCCAGCAAATGGCTGCTGACAAGGGGCTGATACTCGTCGACACCAAATATGAGTTTGGCAAAACGCCCGAAGGCAAGGTGATACTCATCGACGAAATCCACACTCCCGATTCATCGCGCTACTTCTACGCCGAGGGCTATGAAGAGCGCTTCGAGAAAGGGGAGGCTCAGCGACAGCTCTCGAAGGAGTTCGTGCGCCAATGGCTTATCGACCGCGGATTCATGGGCAAAGCCGGGCAGCAGGTGCCTGAGATGACTCCCGAATTCTGCGAAGAGGTTTCGGGCCGCTACATCGAGCTTTATGAGCACGTCACCGGTCGTAAATTTGTCAAAGCCGACGAGACCGACCTCGCCGACCGCATCGCCAACAACGTGACCAACTACCTCAAGTAGGCCAATTAGCAACAACGGCATATATCGGGCGCGTCGCTTCAGTGGCGCGCCCGATCACGCTTCGTTACCCCCCTTTTTGTCAATTTTTACCCCTATACTCTGACCTAATACGCACAATTTTCACTCTTAAAGCCTTTCGATGCACATTATCTTTGCGAAAAAGATTCACCATTAATTAACCTTGTTTTATCAATGAAAAAACTTTTAGCATTAGCCACAGCGGCCATTTGCATGACAGTTTCAGCCCAACAACCCTGGATGAACACGTCGCTCTCCTTTCACGAGCGCGCCAAGCTCATGGTCGCCAAGATGACACTCGATCAGAAGATCAACCAGATAGGCCATATCACCTCAGCCGTCAGCTCGGTAGGGCTTCCGGGATACAACTACTGGAATGAGGCCCTTCACGGGGTTGCCCGCTCGGGTCGTGCCACTTCGTTCCCCTCGTCTAAAGCGATGTCGGCAACGTGGAATACGCAACTCGTCTTCGACTGCGCCCGCATCACCTCCGACGAGGCCCGTATCTATTACAATACCTCCAAGAAAGGCCTTATCTACTGGTGCCCCACCATCAACATGAGCCGCGACCCGCGCTGGGGACGCGACGAGGAGGATTACGGCGAGGATCCGTTTCTCACCGGCTCGCTCGGCGTAGCCTACGTGCGCGGTATGCAGGGCGACGGCCAGGGCGTTTCGACACCTTATTATAAGACCATCGCCACCGTCAAGCATTTCGCCGCCAACAACTATGAGCGCGGACGCCGCAGCACGTCATCCAACGTCAGCGCGCGCATGCTCCGCGAATACTATCTCCCGGCATTCGAGATGTGTGTCAAAGAGGGCAACGTGCGCTCGGTGATGACCGCCTACAACGCCCTCAACGGAGTGCCTTGCGGCGCAAACCATGAGCTTCTCGCCGATATACTCCGAGGCGAATGGGGCTTCAACGGATTCGTCACCTCCGACTGCGGAGCCGTCGACGACGTTTTCATGCGCCACAAATATGTGGCCACAGGCGAAGAGGCATGCGCCGTGTCGATAAAGAACGGCGAGGACCTTAACTGCGGCAGCACATTCCAAGAATACTGCAAAAACGCCATACATCAGGGCCTTATGACCGAGGCCGATGTCGACTCCGCTCTTGTGCGCGTGCTTGAGGCGCGATTCTCGGTCGGCGAATTCGACTCCAATGTGCCTTGGAATAATGTAAGCTCCGACAAACTCGAATGTCAGGAGCACGTGAACTTGGCTTATGAGGCAGCTCGCCAGTCGATCGTGCTGCTCAAAAACGACAACAGCTTCCTGCCCCTTGACCGCACCAAGTCGGTGGCTCTTATTGGCCCGCTCGCCCGCGAAGTGAATCTCGGCGGCTATTCAGGCGCCCCCACAGTGCTTGTCAACCCGCTTGAGGCAGTAGCAGATAAGATCGGGTTCACCATCAGCGACGGCACGGTGAAATTTGTCGACTTCGACGGCTCTAACGTGACCCCCGGCAGCCGACGCCTTAACCGCGAAGCAAACGGCTCGTCGGGCAACGTGGGCTACATCAACAACGGCGACTGGATCTCTTTCTCTGAAATCGACTTCGGCTCTGGCCGTACAAAAGCCGACTTCCAGATGGCCGGCAATTCGAGCACCACTACCGTCAAAGTATACCTCGACACTAAGGACTCTACCCCAGAAGCTTCGGTGGTGATCAAACCCTCCGGCTCATGGTCGACCTATACCAACACCGTTATCGACATCGACCCCGCGCTCTTCAACGGCAAGCATAAGGTTTACTTTGAGTTCACTTTCACCGGCGGCTCCGACAAATACGCCGCCAACGCCGCTACGGTTAAGTTCTACGACCCGGCAGTCACCGATCCCTTGCAGGCCGACGGACCGCTGTACTACACCAAGGGCTGCTCGGTGACATCCGACGGAACTTCGGGCGACATTTCGGCCGGAGTAGGCGGCGTCGAGGGTGACGATTTCGTTACCGAGATCGACCGCGCCGTGGCTATCGCCAAGAAAGCCGACTACGTGGTGTTTGTCGGCGGAACCAACCTCGCCGTCAGCGACGAGAGCCACGACCGCTCTTCGCTCGCCCTCCCCGGCGACCAGCAGAAGCTGCTCGAAGCTGTTTACGCCGTCAACCCCAACGTTGTCTTAGTTCTTGAGACTTGCGGCTCCATGTCGATCAACTGGGCCCAGAAAAATCTTCCCGCTATCGTGGAGGCATGGTATGGCGGCCAGCTGCAGGGCAGCGCTATCGCCGACGTGCTTTACGGCGACTACAACCCCTGCGGCAAGCTCACTTCTACCTGGTACGACACCGAGCGCTTCAATATGCCCGACCTGTCTAACCAGAGCTACGATATCGACAAAGCCAAGCTGACCTACCTCTACCACGACAAGACGCCCCTCTATCCCTTCGGCTACGGATTGAGCTACACTACTTACGACTACTCCAATATGCAGCTCTCCACCGCAGATCTCGCTAAGGACGGCACCGTCACCGTCACTGCCGAAATCACCAACTCAGGAAATGTCGACGGAGCCGAGATCGTGCAGCTCTATGCCCGCGTCAACTCTTCAGCCGTGAGCCGCCCGATCAAGCAGCTTGTAGGCTTCGCGAGAGTCGAGCTAAAAGCCGGCGAGACCAAAACTGTGGAAATACCCATGCGCCACGAGCAGCTATGCTACTTCAACACAGCCACCAACACCTACGACGTGGAGACTGGCTCAGTCGATCTGATGCTCGGCGCATCGTCGGCCGACATTCGCCTTACCGCGCCCCTCAGCGTCGAAGGCGCCGTCGTTAAGCACTCCTACCTCTCGGGCATCGAAGTGCCTGTCGCCGACAAAGCTCCCGCCGCCGGACTTGTATATGACATCAACGGCTGGCTCGTCGGTAGCACCGACTCCTACCCCAACCTTCCCGCCGGAGTATATATCGTCGACGGAAAGAAAGTGCTGAAAAAATAAAAGCGCAAAAGCCCGTAAATCGGAAACATTCCGACCTTATAAACGACAAAATGCAAGTCAAAACCCAAATTTGACTTGCATTTTGTTGCTCATATCGCTGTTTATATTTAAATTTGCGCCTAATTTTCTCAATTTACATCAATATTTTTTTCCAATCGGTTAATTTATGAAATTATTCTACGCGATGGTTTGTGCAGCCTCCGGGCTGCTTTTAGCTGCCGGAAGCGCGTCTGCTTCGTCGCCAAGCCGCTCTACCTCGGCTATTGGCTCCGGCATGAAGACAATCAATTCCCAACCCCACTTCCAACGCATGGCCGCCCCGGCCCAAGCGCCTATACTCCGCGCTGCCGAAGAGGGCATCACCGTGCCGTTCACCCACTCGCTTGGCAAGAAAGAGGATGCCAACACTATTTATAACAACCTGATAGATGCCAACGACGACGCCAAGACCTGGAAGCCAGGGGGATTCACCGACTACTCCGTTTGCATGAAAGGCACAGGCGACACTATGGACGACTGGATGTTCTCTCCCGCTATCGTGCTGCAGGCCGGGCAGGAGTATGAAATATCATTAGATGTTTGTTGCGTGCTCGCCTCCGGCAAAATGGATCTTCTCGATCTGTATATAGGCACATCCCAGACTATCGAAGGCATGACCCAGTTGGTCAACGCCATTGAGATCACCAACACAAAAAGCTCAGGGTGGAAAACCTCGACCGCGACATTCACCGTAGAGGCCGACGGCCTTTACTACGTGGGCTTCCACGCCAAGTCCAACAACTCTGAGAGCGGCAACATAGGCGTATGCAATCTCTCGATGAAAGCCCTCGGAGGCGAGGAGGAGAAAATCGACCCTCCAGCCGCCGGCACATTGACCTATGAGGTATATCCCAAAGGCGAATTGAAGGCCCATGTGGTCTACACCGCTCCGACCCTTACCCAGAGCGGCGCCCCCCTCGAAGCGATCGCGAAGGTCGAGATTATCAACCGCTGGTATGAGAAATTTGAATATACCGACGTTGCTCCGGGCCAAGTGATCGAGCTCGACGTCGACTTGTTCAGCGGCATGTCAAACAACCGCTTGCAGGCCACAGCCTACGTGACCGACTCAAAGGGCAATCTCGTGGCCGGCGAAGAGCTTCTCGTCACCGGTATCATGGCCGGACCCGACTATCCCCTCGCTCCTGAAAATGTCCATGCGGTGCTTTCAGCCGACCGTAAGCACGTGACCGTAAGCTGGGATCCCGTTGGCGAAACAGGCGAGAACGGCGGCTACGTCGACCCCTCGGCTGTCACCTACTATATCTTCGACGCCTTCGGCTCTTATTACGATCCCGCCCTCGCCGAGACTACCGAGACTTCCTTCACATTTGATTACAGCGACGCTACCGCGCCCGACTTCATCGCCTATCAGGTGACCGCCGGTTACGACAATTATTACTCACTTGAAGGCGTAAGCGAGATTATCACTTACGGCCCCGCTCTCGAGATGCCGTTCAAGGAAAGCTTTGCCGACGGGTATTACGAGAGCGTTTGGGTTACCGACCTAAATTCGAGCAAAAACGTGATGGTAGGCACTGTCGACGACACAAGCCTTCAGACCAACGCCGACGACCCCGACGCCGAGCCGCAATACCTTACCTCGCAGGATGGCGACAACGGCTTCTTCTACTTCCTCCCCATGGAGAAAGACGATCTCTACGGCATGATGTCGCTCCCCGTGAGCATCGAGGGCGCGATCAACCCCGTGCTTCAATTCTACGCTCAGGGCAAAGGCAGCGTGATCGACGTGATGGTAGGCCCGTCGCTCCCCGAGATGAAAGTCGTGGAGACTATCGACTTCATGGAGAACCCGACTGAAGGCTGGACTCCTTTCACCGTGTCGCTTGCCGAGTTTGCCGAGGCCGGCGCCGTCAACTTTGAGTTGCGCATGCGCGCTATCCATAATGACGACGAGCACACATGGAGCCTCCCGATCGACAATATCCGCGTGCGCGACCTCGTTGACAACAACCTCGCCATCTCCTCTTTCAATGTTCCCGCCTCAATCAAGGTAGGCGAAGCCGCGACTATCACCGCCCGCATCGAGAATCTCGGAGCTAAAACGAGCGAAGCAACCGTGGCCCGGCTTTTGCGCGACGACGCCTTAATCTCCGAGCAGCCCGTAGCCGCCCTCGATCCCAACGGATCCGCTATCGCGACATTCACCGATGAGGCCACTATCGCCGATCCCGATCAGCTTTGCTACAAGATTATACTCGTCAACGACAACGATATGCTCCCCGACGACAACTCGGCCCAAGCTATCGCCAAAGTCATTTTCCCGGCTCATCCTAAAGCCGAAGGTCTCGCGGCTAACATCACCGACAACACCGTCAACCTCACCTGGAATCATGTTTCGCTCGAAGGCCTTACCGACCCCGAAGCCGTCGAAGAAGATTTTGAGAATCCCGACTATGAGCCTCTTACAATCAGCGACTTCGGCAAATGGACTATGGTTGACCTCGACGGGGCTTATAACTATACTTTCCTGAAAGATGAGAACAACCCCTATCGTTCCGAGCCCTGCGCCTACCAGCTCTTCAATCCCGAGACCGCCGGCGTGCCCGAGGACTACCTGATCGACTGCCAGCCCCATAGCGGCAACACCATGCTCGTAGGCTGGAGCACCGACGGCCAGAACGCCAATCTGCTTATATCGCCCGAACTCTCCGGAGCCGCGCAGACCGTAACTTTCTGGGCCAAGAGCTTCTCAATCGCCTATGGCGAGGAATTCACCGTCTACACCTCTTCTACCGGAAAAGCCATCAGCGACTTCACCAAGTTTAGCGACGTCGAAGGTGAAACGATCTCCGGCTCCGTGCCTGAAGATTGGACCGAGTACACGCTCTCTCTCCCCGAAGGCACCAAGTATTTCGCCATACTCCACGACTCTTACGACACCTACGCCATCTATCTCGACGACTTCTCGTTTGAGCAGGCTCCCGAGCTTCCGGCCGACACTCGCCTCATCGGTTACAACGTATATCGCGACGGCGTGAAAATCACCGAAACCCCGGTTGAGGAAAACAGCTACTCCGACCTCCCCGAACTCACTGCCCGCACGGCCTTAATCAACTATCAGGTAAGCGCCGTCTACACCAATGCCGAGTCGCGTCTCTCCGAGCCGGTGGCTGTCGACGCGTCGCTCGTGGGTATTGAGAACGTGACTATCGACAACATCGACGCCGAGGCCCGCTACTACGGCATCGACGGCCGTCAGGTCCCCGTCAAGGATCTCGCCCCCGGCCTCTACATCCGCGTCAAAGGCAACTCCGCGTCAAAGATCAGCCTCCGCTGACCCTAAAGCGAAACAACCTGTCAAATATGCCGTTATGCCATTTTAGCATAGCGGCATATTGGTTTTTAAGAAAAAATGCCTACCTTAGCGCAAAACTATATCTTCCTGAACAATTCAATAACCCTAAATACATCGTATTATGTTCAAGAACCAACCTAAGGGCCTGTATGTGCTCGCGCTCGCCAATACAGGCGAACGCTTCGGCTACTACACCATGCTGGCAATCCTGCTGCTGTTCCTACAGGCAAAATTCGCGCTCCCAACGTCGGTCGCGGGTACTATCTATTCTGTCTTCCTGGCGCTGGTCTACTTCATGCCTATGGTCGGCGGTATTATCGCCGATAAGTGGAATTTCCAGAAAACGGTTACGCTCGGTATCATCGTCATGTTCTTCGGCTATCTCGTTATGGCCATACCTACCGACAAAGGCGACGGCTCGGCGTGGACCTCTCCCGCCTTCTACCTTATGCTCGGCGCCTTGATGCTGATCTCATGCGGCACTGGCCTCTTTAAGGGCAACCTCCAGGTGATGGTGGGCGACCTCTATAACGACCCCAAGTATAGCGACAAGCGCGACGTGGCCTTCTCGCTGTTCTACATGGCTATCAACATAGGCGCCATGTTTGCCCCCTCGGTTACCGAATCTCTCTGCGAGATGGCTCTCAAGGCCCAGAATCTCACTTTTGACGCCGCAATTCCCGGCCTTTGCAACTCCTACATCGCCGGCGACCTCGTGGCCGACAAGCTCCCCGTGCTTGAGAAATTCGCCAACCTGACCGACCCCTCTGCCCTCATGGCTTGGTGCCAGAATTATATGTCGACAATCTCAACCGGCTATTCCTACGCTTTCGCTGTGGCTTGCGGCTCTATGGTGCTATCGTTCATCATATATAAGCTCGGCCGAAAAACCTATCAAGGCGTTTCCGACAACAAGGCCGCCGGCAAAGCAGCAGGCGCTGCCGCTCCCGAACTCTCTAAGGAGCAGACCAAATCGCGCATCGTGGCCCTTATGCTCGTTTTCGCGGTTGTGATCTTCTTCTGGATGGTATTCCACCAGAACGGCCTTACGCTTACCAAATTTGCGCAGCAGTTCACTTCACCCGAAGCCTACCGCTTCACCCGCATCGGCTTCAACATCTGGGCACTCGCTGTGGTGGTTGTGGCCGTTTATGCCACCTTCAACCTCTTCCAGAGCAAATCGGCCAAGGGTCGCGCTGTTTCAGGCGTGGTTCTCGCGGCGGCGTTAGTGGGTATATACTTGTTCTATGCCAACACCCCCGACCCCGTCAGCGGTATCCAGCCTCAGATTTATCAGCAGTTCAACCCCTTCTACGTTGTTGCCCTGACCCCATTCTCGGTTGCAATTTTCTCTTGGCTCGCCAAGAAGCAGAAAGAGCCCAGCGCTCCTCGCAAAATCGGCTACGGTATGCTCGTGGCGGGTATAGGTTTCGCTATCATGGCCATCGGTTCAATAGGCCTCGGCATGGCTCCCAAAGAGGGTGTTAGCGACCATCTCGTTAGCCCCAATCTCCTTATATCCACTTATCTTGTGCTGACATTCGCCGAGTTGCTCCTCTCCCCTATGGGTATCTCCTTCGTGTCGAAAGTGGCGCCTCCGAAATATAAAGGCGCTATGATGGGCTGCTGGTTTGGCGCGACAGCCATTGGCAACCTCCTTACCGCGATTCCCGCCCTCCTGTGGGATGTGATGGACGTGGCCCTTATATGGGTAATCCTTATCGCTCTCTGCCTCATTTCAGCCGCCTTCATCTTCTCCATGATGAAGAAACTCGAATCGGCCACAAGCGACGAGCCTGCTCCCGTTAAAGACCAGCTCGAAACCATCGAGGACGACGCTATCTGATACCGGGTTTACCCCAACGTATTGACACAAAAACAGGTTTCATGCGCCTCAGTCTGCATGAAACCTGTTTTTCTAATCAAATCCACTTATCTACCCACAGCAATGGACAAAGCCCGCGACATAACCGAAGCGCTTATGAGCATGGCCGACGAGCGTCAGGCCCGCCAATTACTCCGTTTTTTCAAAACCGGTCCGGGCCAATACGGCGAAGGCGACCGATTCATCGGACTGAAGAATCCTCAGGTGAGGATGGTCGTCAAGGAAGCCTGGCCCACGACCCCGCTCTCCGAAGCGGTTGAGTTGGCACGCAGCCCGCTCCACGAGGTGCGTCTCAGCGGCCTCCTGATCATGGTTGAGAAATACTTCAAAGCGATGAAACGGAACGACCGCGAGCAGATGACCGACATATTCGACACCTACGTCGCCCTCCACCCCCATATCAACAACTGGGACTTAGTGGACCTCTCCGCTATAAAAATCGTAGGCAACCACGAAGTCCGTAATCCCGAAACAACCCTGATGGACGAGTGGATCATGCCGCAAGGCCATTCACTCTGGCAGCAACGCATAGCCATGGTCAGCACATGGATGCTCATCCGCGACAACCGTCCCGAAAAATGCTTCGAGCGGGCGCGCGTGCTTACCGCAAGCCCCCACGACCTGCTCCACAAAGCCGCCGGATGGATGCTCCGCGAGGCGTGGAAAAAAGGCTACCAAGCCGTTGTGCGCCAATTCCTTGCCGACAACGTCGCGGCTATGCCCTCCGTGATGCTAAGCTACGCGAGCGAAAAAATGTCGCCCGACGAGCGCCGCCACTGGCAACGCCTCCGCAAATCCCCTAACTGACCCCCATCTTACCCTCACCCCTCTCTTTCCTCGCTGAATTTTCAGCAAATGTTCAGTTTCTTATCTTTATATTTTGAGTAGCTTTTCGGCTGTAAGATGACTCGATTTCTACTTGCCGATCCGTTACTCTTCGAGATTTGCTTTCTTCTTTTCCATCTCGGAGTAAGAAGCCGCATATGCTCCGCTACGGTGGACGTATCCCCATGTATCACCTTCAGAAACCTCATACCATCCATCGTATAAGTCGCTCATTGTATCGTATTTGCATGTCACAGTCACCAGTCCGCTCTTATCGAGTACACCCCACTTACCCTCAAGATTAATAGTGTAATAGCCATCTTCATTCGGGCCATCGATAGCGTCGTATATAAAAGGAACAAGAGGCGATCCGTCAACATTAATTATTCCCCATAAGTCACCTATTTTTGCCGTAGCGTAGCCTGTTATTTTAGAAAATGGTCTCGCATCATCGTAACTGTAATTAATAATGAGCACGAATGAGCCGTCATCTTTTGTCTGATTAAAATATCCGAATTTTTTTGCAGACAACTGCATATTCGGTTTTCCCGCCTTATCCGGCTCCGCACAAGGTTCTGGGTAAGGCATTCTATATTCCTTCTGAGCAAAAGACGACAATGCCATAAAAGCAACTATCGGAACGAGAAATGGTTTGAGAGTCATAAGTCAAAAAATAAATACAGTTTTATCTACAGAACGCAAATATACCTATTAATTTTTATATCTACAGCTAATTCCCCCTTAAAAACACTATCACACAACAGTCTTACTTCATTTTCAAAATACACTCCAGCCCACTAACATAACACCCATAAAGTGGTATTCTGCTTGCGCCGTACATCATGTTGCCATATTCGGAGGACTCTACCTACAAAAAAGAGACCGCCTAAACTTGTTAGACGGTCTCTTTTCGGTGGATTCACAATGTAGTTCAGACCTTTTTGATATAAAGGTATTTGGGATATTTACCCAGGACGCAAAGAGTGACGGGGCAAATCCATATCTTCGACACTCGGGAATCGGAGAATGATGTGGCATCGTAATGAGACCCGCCCATCAGCGACTTGTCAAGCTGCCGTAACTCAGTGTGATCCTTCACAATCAACGGCTTCTCTGACGGAATCACGTGGATGGTTACCTTGTGATTTTTTTCTGAGTCAAGATAGGTCAGCAGATCGTCGGCGCCGGCCACCATTTCGAGGTTTGCCCGATTTCCATCCCACGGCATGTCGATATACCAACGTGTGTCGGGATCCTGCACAAAGGTGAGAGTGTACTCTCCCTTGTCGTTTGCGAAAATACCACTTATGAAGTGATGTATCGTTTTGAAATTTTTAATAAAGTCTGTCATAATTTTGTATAGTTTGGTTTGTTTTTACACCGCAAAATTACGACATGTTATATCCCGAAGTAAGCGTAAATATTTTTATGGACGGTTACGCTTAATGTAACAATAAAAATATCAAAGGAATAGCTCCATTGCAAAAGGAATGCGGATGCCGTTGAAATCACGCATCAATTTGTCAAATGTGGCATTGTTTTCTTTAGAACAAGTGCCCTGGCGGTCAATGTCGGGCAGCCTGCCGCAGTAGCTGAGAACAGATAGCCCGAAGTTGCGTTCATGCTGAGTGTATCGGTTTGCACGGTTAGTTCTTCTTTCAATCGGAAGATAGTCAAGTAGCGTCTTTATTATGTAATAGTCAATAGCTCTGATTTTGTCACGTGCGCCCCCCTCGTTGAAATCGTTAATAAAAGAGCTTCTATTTAGAGCATCACAGTCAATCATGCCGATCGCTTGCCTTATGAATTGAGTGTTTGCTATCTTAAAGTGCTTGCCTCCGACGACAATGTCAATGGAAGCTTCCTTGTCTGGTTCAAGACTCTGCAGTGCTATCTGCGCTTTCTGCAGTTGCTCCACTGCCGAATAACGAAGCTCAGCCCTCATCCCATAATAATATTTAAGGAATAAGATAAATTCAAAAGTAGGTATCGGCTCAAGGTTGAGATTGCTGATAGCGTCCTGAAGTGGCTCATGGGAGAGAAACTTTTCATAGCTGAGCCCTGTTTTCTCAATGAACCGATCACGGCGATAATAGTATTGGAGTTGCCATGCCTCAAGCGGGAAGCCATATTCGTGCCAGTCAATGGATTGAAGGATATAAGGGATAAGGTATCTCACTCTATCTATCGTTGTGGCTGCATTATCCGGGAATGCAAGTCTAACCTTATCATTGAACTTTTCCACCACATCTGAGCGTAGCTCATTTATAGACATTGGTTTTACATCAACCTTGACTATCGAATTGAAATAAGTGGAAGTTATTTCCTGTTCCGGCTTGTTATCCATATTGGTTTATACTGCTGTCTGCTAAAAAAGTTAGCGTAAATTAAACTATGACTTATTCCATATTACTATCTTTCAGCTATCTCCTCTCAGGCCCTGAATCCTACCACAAAACCCTGATATGACCTAAAGTTTTCTCTCTTAATAGTATGTTCTATAGTTGCTATTACACTATTAGGTGACTTAACTTTTTTCGGCGGCTGAAGCCACCCCCAGTAAGAGAGACTTTAGACTTATAATCTCAGAAGTTGGTATCAAAGCGTAGTGAGAGGCGCGATGAAGCGGGGAGAGACGCGATGGCAGAGGCGTAATCATTCATTTTGTGGAATTCAGTGGGGCCTGCGGTAGAACGTCGGTTCAAATTATCGGGCCAAGGGGAAATAAGAAGTAAGCGTCCGGCTGCGCATAGGTCAAAAAATTCGCCTTGCGGCTTGAATCGCTCATTAAACGATAGGTCTCGCAGGAGAATCACACTCCCTCCTCCATCAATTGCAGTCCTAACGATATCCTTTTCAGCCTTATGGATGGCAGGGGTGATGGGAATGGCTCCAACAGCAATTTTCTCAATGCACTTTGCCCTATACTGATCAAACTCCGCTTGATCCCAATACCTATGCACTCTTATCGGAAGCATCTGAGTGCCCTTCAGTAAGAAAATATTGCCATAAGCCGCATACTCATGCCCGTCTATGACGATGTGCATATGCCGCTTGAAAAGATCCGGGAATTGTTGCTTAAGCAGATATCGACATGGATTATCTTCTATGTATTTGATTGTACGATCGAGTTGCTCGTGATTGAAAATGATCTCGTCATCAAAGGGTTTGAATAGAGTTGTGAATTTCGGCAAGTTGAAGAGGCCTGTGTAAGCTTGTGAACAGGATTTAGTAAAAGGGGCGATATATGAACCTATTGGTTTTTCGAGATAATCTGTTACTTGCAAGACAAAATGGATATGATCGGGCATTATAACATATCGTTTGATCTGCAATTTCTGATTTATTCTCGCCATACCAAGCATTTCATCTTTTACGCATTCTCCAAGTATGGTATTGTTAGGGATGATCATATCTCTTTTACGGAGTATTTCATTACTTGGCATAGAGATTTCAGATAATCTCGGTGAATCAGAATAGGATGCTATAGTGATGTGATAATATCCGGGAGCTCTATAGTCATGAGATCGCGCCCGCATAGCTTTTATGCTTTTGTTTTTGCTTGGATTAAGACTTTGAGGGGGATTATTCATGTAATTCTGTTATTAATTCATTTTGGAGGCTGTATCTCCCACGATAAAAGAGAAGCCGATTATCTTTCTTAGTGGGTTCGGCTTTAGCCGAAAAAAGAGACAATCTTGCTATCATCTCTTTCTTAATGATCCCGGGGAGATTTATCACATAAGATGTTAAATTCTTTGTCTATCAACGCTTTAAAATCATGGATGTTCCCTTCGTATTTCGTATATCTACAACGCAAAGTTAGCGATATTATTCTGATTTCCCGCTATTTCCAGTGTTAAAATATATCATCGGTAGCACTCTCGTCTTCGAGGGCGCTACTTGAGTTATGCCTATGCCCTTCTTAGTCCTACTTACTATTATTGGGCTTTCCTCCGCGAAAAGATGGGCCTGCGATAATCCGGAGCCGGAAGGTGCTACAGGACCGGGCTACTACAGCGAAAGCGGCGGGGCCATGGATGGCTCCGCCGCTCGGTGAATTGGATGTATAGTCGGCTTATTTTACCATGAACTTCTCAGTCATTGCGCCCTGGCGGCGGATATAGATGCCGGGGGAGAGGCCGTCGGTGCTGCTGTCGGCCACCTTCACGCCGCCGAGGTTATAGACCTCGTATGGCTTTTCGGCATCAAAGTCAGCCACAACATCTTCGATACCCGAGAAGTCGTATGCTTCGATTTTCTTGAAATTCTTCCATGGGTCTATCGCCTTGCATTTTTCGATAGCCTCCTCAGGTACATACAGCGTTGCACCCTCGTACGTCGCATCGGAGAATATAGAGGCATAACCACTTATTGGCTCCTTAGCACCGTAAAAAACCGAGGTCAGGGAGCTGCAACCCCAGAAAGCACCGCCTCCGATTTTAGTTACCCATTCAGGGATTGTTACCGAGGTCAGGGAGCTGCAACCCCAGAAAGCATACGATCCTATTGTTGTTACACTTGAGGGGATTGTGACCGAGGTCAGGGAGCTGCAATCATGGAAAGTCTGAAACTCTATTGACGTTACACCTTCGGGGATAGTGACCGAGGTCAGGGAGCTGCAACCATTGAAAGCATAGCTTCCGATTTCAGTTACACCTTCGGGGATAGTGATAGAGGTCAGGGAGTGGCAATACTCGAAAGTGGTGTTTCCGATCGTAGTTACACCTTCGGGGATAGTGATAGAGGTCAGGGAGCTGCAACCCCAGAAAGTAGATTCTCCGATTTCAGTTACTCCTTGCGGGATTGTGACCGAGGTCAGGGAGCTGCAACCATAGAAAGCACCGCCTCCGATTTCAGTTACACTTGAGGGGATTGTGATAGAGGTCAGGCAGCTGCAACCGAAGAAAGTATAGCTTCCGATTTTAGTTACACCTTCAGGGATTGTGACCGAGGTCAGGGAGCTGCAACCATAGAAAGTAGAGCTTTGAATCACAGTTACACCTTCAGGGATTGTGATCGAGGTCAGGGAGCTGCAACCCCAGAAAGTAGATTCTCCGATTTCAGTTACACTTTCGGGGATAGTGATTGAGGCCAGGGAGCTGCAACTGCTGAAAGCAGCGCCTCCGATTTCAGTTACACTTGAGGGGATTGTGATCGAGGTCAGGGAGCTGCAACACAAGAAAGCACCGTACCCGATCGTAGTTACACCTTCGGGGATTGTGACCGAGGTCAGGGAGCTGCAACCATAGAAAGCACCGCCTCCGATTTCAGTTACACTTGAGGGGATTGTGAT
>CAZJBM010000007.1:0-47810 GCA_964544595.1 uncultured Barnesiella sp. | reverse complement strand
GCCTCCGATTTCAGTTACACTTGAGGGGATTGTGATCGAGGTCAGGGAGCTGCAATACCCGAAAGCACCGTACCCGATCGTAGTTACACCTTCGGGGATTGTGACCGAAGTCAGAGAGCTGCAACCGTAGAAAGCATATTCACCGATTTCCTTTACAGTCCCCGGAATAGTAACTTTTTCAAAAGTGCTGAATCCAAATCCACAGTCCCCGATCTTGACAACCGTGTACTCCACATTATCGTCGTCTTTCGCGATTGAGGGAATGAAGAGATTGCCGCCGACTATGTAATTCCCCTTATACATCGTGTCGTCTTCGATGTATCCGGCTTTGGTCTCACAAGTTTTTGCGACCTCGTCGATGACGGTATAGGTCAGCGTCTTCCCTTCGTACTCATACGTGAAGTCGCGGGCGAACGTCGGGAGCGCCATTAGCACCCCTAACATGAGAAGTAATAATTTTTTCATTCTGAAAGAAGGTTGATTAGTTGATTATATTGTTGATTATTTCTCTGATAGCCTCAGTGGGTAAATTGTTTCGCGCGCCCCATACGCACACAAACTTTACATCTTTAAATTCCGGCCTCTCAAATCTAAGCAATCGCATCTGCTTAGATTCACCTGATGCCGCATCGAGCATTTCAACACCCCGAGCATTAAACATATTCATGAATCTCTTGGCCTCACACCTTACTATTACCACTCCGCGAAGCGGCCCGGCGATCATACGTGATGCATCGGCAGCGAATAGCAGTGAATGGTCAACGACTTCTTCAAGATTTGCGACCACATAACTATCTACCGAGGCTGAATTCACCTCATGCAGGGGTGAAAGTTCAACCGACAGATGATGCGCAATATATTCGTCATCCGGGATGGATATGCCCTTTAGTTTAGATATTATCGGTTTAGCTCTATGGCCATTGTGCCATGCGTTGGTTTCAGTAAGATGTTTGGGAAGCTTTTCTTTCATTGCCTCGCTATATGTCATACTGCCGAATATATCATTTAGGCTGCTTCGGGTCTGATCCGCGCCACCCTTGCCTGGATTGAGATTGAGAACCACGCTGTATAGCGGTCTGCCGCTATAAGGCGTCCATCCCCACCATGGCTCGGGCAGAAAGAGGCAACACGACCTCCCGCACTCAAACCAGTGTTTGATAAAATCGTTCCAATACTTATAATGCCGCTCAATAGCTGTGATGTCAGACATTTATCAACTTCACTGCCGCCGGACCTCGCTCATTGGCTCTAAAGGTTAAAAAAAAACGAAAAAGCGCAAGGTCTGTACCTGCTGCCCGCTCCTACAGTCAGAGGCCTTCGCAATGCCCGGATTAGTAGAACGGACAACGCAGAGGCCTCGCGCAAATATGTAAAGCCATTCAGCACGATGCTCCCGCATCAATGCCGAACGAACATGTTTACATATCCACAAAGGCGTCATGTCGCTGCCACAGTCCTGACTAATCCTGAAAGTTGCGAAGTTTCTAACTGTCAAGAAAGAGCGCTAAGTAACGCTTCTCAATATGTATATCGCATCCCGCCCCTTCAGCCCATATCGGGCCTCTGCGGGCGATATGCACCTGCAAAGATAATTAATCCCCGACACAAGCGCAAATTACAGCGCATGAATTCTTCTCAAAATCCTGCCCTGTTTTTGTCTTTATTAATGGTTCTGATATTCAGAATGTGAGGTAATTCTTTATATTTACAACCCAGCCGCGCTTTTTACCCTCTGGGCGGGTAAAGTAGCCTTTCGGTCTCGGCCTCATGTTCAACCATATTCAGGCAAATATTATGGGCCTTCATCTCCTCAAGATTCTTTCATCTTAGCCGAGCCGATGACTTCCTCGAGAAGAAGCAGAATTTCTGTCTGTCGGTATGTAAGCGTATTTATTACACGATTAGGCGGCTTAACTTTTTCGTCGACTGTAGCTTCCCCCGATAAAAGAGAATCCGATTATCTTTCTTAATGGGTTCGGCTTTAGCCGAAAAAAAAGAGACAATCGCAAGATTGTCTCTTTCTAAGTGACCCCGGAGGGGCTCGAACCCTCGACCCATTGATTAAGAGTCAATTGCTCTACCAGCTGAGCTACGGAGTCATTTTTGCTGTTTTGCGGTGCAAATTTACTGCTTATTTTTTTTATATGCAAATGTTTTTTGATTTTTCTACGTTTTTTGTTTTCGCGAAGAGCCCCGGAAAAAGGACTTTGGGTACACGAAAAGCGCGTTTTTATGGGCGCAAACAGGGGTCTTAAACCGACTTTTTTGCTAAAAAATGTGTCAAATTACCCCCCAAAACTGCACTTTTGGGCGCAAAAAAGGGCGTTTTGGCGTTTTTTCCACCTCGTTTTGGCAATATTTAGACATTTCTGTGCGCTTATGAATGTACTTTTGCCATCGCTTAGTCACGCTTCAAAATACAAAATCAAATTACATACTTTAAATCTAAATTCGTGATGAAAAAAATATCGATCCTACGCCCGCTTTCGCTTGCCGCCGCCGCTTTGCTGTCGACCGCTCTGGCCGATGCCATGACCGTTGACCGCTGTTCAGGTTGGCTTGAATCTGCTTCGGCCGAATGGCAACCCGTAGCCGGCGCGGTTAAATATCATGTTTGCTACACAGGCGAGGGAATCACCGACGGCGTTGTCGACGATCCTCTCGTCAGAGAATACCCCGACGCGATCCGCGTGGATGTCCCGGGCCTGAGGGCCGGATCCTACACCTTAAAGATTCAGGCCCTCTCGGCGAGCGGCGCTGTTATCGACGAGGCATTGACCGGCGCTATCGAGGTTCTGCCTAATCTGCGCGAGGGCTTCGCCTTCATCGACGGCAATATTCCCGGCGCATATAATATGGACGGAACGCTTAAGGAGGGAGCAAGGGTGCTTTACGTCACTGCCAACTCGGTAAACACGGTCGCCTGCGGCGTTTGCCTCAAAAAGGGGCAGGCCCCGGTTGAGCAAGTAGGCCTGGCCAACATCCTTTCGGCCTACGGCAAGGGTATCGACAAGACTCCGCTGGCCATACGCTTCATCGGCACCATCACCGACAGCGAATTTTCGGGGCTCAAAGACAACAATTACATTAATTTTCAGGGCAATAACAACACCGAGAAGCTTATCGAGAACATAACCCTCGAAGGCATCGGTGACGACGCGACGCTCTATGGCTACGGTATATGCTTCAAGCGCGCCCATAACATCGAGATACGCAACGTAGGCATAATGCTTTTTGGTGACGACGCCGTCTCGATGGACACAGACAACACCAATATCTGGCTCCACAACATCGACTTCTTCTACGGCAAGCCCGGCAGCGACTCCGACCAAGTGAAGGGCGACGGCAGTATCGACATGAAGTACTATTCGACTTTCGTGACGATAAGCTATAACCACTTCTTTGACAGCGGCAAAGTGATGGGATGCGGCGGCGCCACAGGCGAGAAGAAGGGCAACCTGTCGATAACATTCCACCACAATTGGTTTGACCACGCCGACTCGCGCTGCCCCCGCCTCCACTACACCACCGCCCACGTTTACAACAACTACTACGACGGGGTTTCGGTCTACGGCATCGGCAACACCTCAGAGACCTCGGCCTTTATCGAGGGCAACTATTTCCGCAACGTGCGCCGCCCGATGATGATTTCAGGTCAAGGCACCGACAAATACGACGAAGCCAAAGGCACATACACGCTCAAGGGCACATTCTCGGGCCAGGAGGGTGGCATGACAAAGGCTTACGACAATATTTTCGCCGAAGTCACCCCTAAATTCGTCACTCAGCATGAACATGAAACCCAGTTTGACGCATACGCCGTGGCTGCGCGCGACGAGATTGTCCCCGAAACGGTTGTCAGCGTCAACGGCGCATGGAAATACTCCAACTTCGACACAGCCGAGGGGATGTACGTAAGCGTTCCCGACGCTACAGCCAAAGTACCCGAGATCGTGACCGCGATGGCCGGACGAATGAACGGCGGCGACTTCAAATGGAAGTTTGACAACAGCGTCGACGATGCCGACCACGACGTCAACCAACCGCTCAAATCGGCAATACTCTCGTATAAGCCCTCGCTTATGGCCGTTCAGGGCGAAACCGAATTCTCAATGTCGGGTATCGCCGAAATCATATCCGGCAGCGACACCCCGACCGAGATCTACAACCTCCAGGGCATAAGAGTGGCTACGGGGTCGGCCGATAATCTCCCCGCCGGCGTCTACATAGTGAAATCAGGTCGTAAAGTAAGAAAGATAATCGCTCGCTAATCCCATATCCTATATTACTCCGAAAAGTTGGACCGATAGCTTTTTCAAGCTGCCGATCCAACTTTGTTTTTTTAAAGTAGTAAAGGGAAGGAGGAGGCGGGGAAAATCAGAGGGGGATGCGGGCGGGAGGCGCTTGGGGCTATGATTTGCGGCTGTCGAGGTATTGCGACGGGGTCATGCCCATCTCTGATTTGAAGCAGCGGGAGAAGTATTTCGGGTCGGTAAAGCCCACGCGGTAAGCGACATCGGTAATCGACATCGTGTCTTGCTGTTCGAGCAGCCGCAACGCGCTCTTAATGCGCATCTGCTTGATGAACCCTACGGGCGACAGCCCCGTGATCTGCTTCATGCGATTGAAATAGGCCGTGCGGCTCATTCCGGCATTGCGGGCAAGATCCTCAACCACCAGCTCTGGATTGTCGATATTCTCGTTGATAAATTTGACCGAATCCTCTATGAATTTCTTGTCAAGCGCCTCATCATCATCAGGCTCAGGGGCTGAAGTCTCCCCGGCCTTCTCGGCCATATAATCACGGCTGAGGCGGTCGATGCTCATAAGAAGCGAATACTTCTTCTGTATCTCATTGCGCATCTTCTTGAAATATATGGCCGCATATCCGAGCGAGCATACGGCGATAGCGCAGAGTAAGGCGATGATCACCTTAAACAGAGTGGTTTCGGTGAAGCGAGGCTTGGCGTAAAGATATATATTGCGGGCCGTCGGCTGCCATGATCCGTCGGGGGCTGTGCACTCGATGATTAGGCTATAATGGCCGGGGGGAAGATTATTGTAAGTGATTTCCGGATGATTTTCCGAGGCGTAGTTCCACCCCTTGTCGTACCCTTCGAGGCGATAACGGAAGCGTATGTTATCCTCGCCGCCGAATTTCATGGCTGAGAGGTATAGGGCGAAGCTGCGGCGGTCGGGCGACAATATGATAGAATCGGTGTCGTTGAGCGGATGAATCTCCATGTCGTTCTGATAGCGGATACCGGTGATGGCTATACGACGGTTATCGCGCTCCTGAAGCTCCGTGTCGTCGGGATTAAAGCGCATAACCCCTTCGGAAGTGCCGACAATAAGGCGACCGTCGGCAAAAGCGGGAGCTGCCTCCGAAAGCCTGAAATGGCCCATGAAGTTATCGTTGTCGTAGATAGTGTAAAGCCCTGTGCGGGGCGAGAATTTGCTTATAGATTTTTCAGATACCACCCATATATTGTTGCCGTCGGTGATCGCGGTCTTTATCTGCCCGGCGCTGGCCGAAGAGGGTATCGGGAAGTTGGTGAAATGGATTTCGTCGCTCAGAATATTGTCGGAGTCGATGCGGCTCAGTCCGTTGCCGAACACGCATACATACAGCGAATCATTAAAATCAACCACCTCCATCACATCGTTGCCCTTCAGCCCCCACTCTTCGTTGCGGAATCTATTGGTAAAGAATCGGGGGGCGTTAAGGTCGCTTATATCGGCCGTGACGAGGCCGTCGGCAGTGCCGATAACCAGCGTGTTGTCGCCGTGGTAGCGGATGGAGCGTATCTTCATTCCGGCAGGCTGGTTCTTGACGTGGCTGAATCGGTAGCCCGAAGCGGTCGGAACGCCCACGCTCAACCCGTTGCCGTAGGATCCTATCCACACCTTGCCACCGGCAATCTCAATGTCGTAGACCGTATCGGTAGGTATTCTCAGCGAAGGATCGGAGGCCGAAGCGGAGAAGTGGCTAACATCGTATGCCGCCCTGCCCCCTGACCGCGGTCGCAGAAGATACAGGCCGTCGCCTTTGGTGCCGACCCACACATTGCCGTCGGTGCCCGCATGAATCGAGTATACGGCCATACTTGAAAATCGCGATGGAGACGCCGTTAACGTGCCGTCGCTGGCTACATAGAGGCCGGTTTTGAGCGTGGAGTCAGCCACACGGAGCTGATTGCCGCGGTCGGCCAGCCAGTATCGACCCGATTTGTCGACAGCAAGCGCGCGAGTCTCCTGCTTCGCTGCGTTGGGCACGGCGTCGAAGTATTTCTTCTTGAAATTAATGCAATCAGCTCCGTTTTCGTGAAAAACCCACAGATTGGAATCATGGTCGACGAGAAATTTCTTTACGCCTTCGGGAGAATAGTTTGACCAATAGCTGTCGTTCTCCTGAAAGATGCAATCCTTTATCTCGTCGTCGGCCTCATCGTAGTATGACAGCACACCCCCTATCGGGCGGAGAATAATCTCTCCCGAAGGCTGCTCGAATATTATCTGCGGATTTTTCATTATCTCCTCCGACGAGCTTATGCGGGAGCGAAACACCTTGAATCTATCGTCGTTGACATTCTCGATCAACCCGGTGACGCCGTTCTCTCCGAAGCACCATACCCTGTGGCGCGAGTCCTTAAAGATATATACCACCGGAAAATCACCATAGGTTGAGAACTCGCCGCTCGTGGGGTTGAATATCACCATGCCGCCATCGGTTGCCATAACGAGCCTGTTGTCGACGCTCAGCGTGTAGTTGACTTGCATAGGGCGCATAGCGTCGTAAGTTCTGTTTCCCTTCAAGTCGGTGCGCACAATGCCCCCGTTATTAGCAATCAGAAAATTACTGCCGCGCAGTGAATAAACAGATCGATAATTTCCCGCCACAGAGTAACCCCTCGTTATGTTCAACGCCTTAGTGTCGGTAAGAAACCATTCATCGCCTATATCAGTTCGGCTGATAGAATTGATGCGCGGATTGGATTTGCTGACATTGTCGGCGTTGCCGATAAATATGTAATCATCGAGCGGATTGTCGTCATTAAGCCTCAGAGCCGTGAAATCCTTGAAAACTATCCACGTGGCCCCGTTTTTCATCGGGGTTATAACCTTTACCTTCTTTTCGGAAATCTCAGGAATAAGCTTATGCAGATTCTGAAACTTCATGGTGGCGCGATTGAAAAGATAGAGGTTGTTGTCTGACGACACGCACCATATATCGCCCGACGAGCTGATTCTTATATTATAGATACGGTTGGAGTAGATATTGCCGTCGGAAAAGAGAATAGGCTGGAACGCGTGGAAATTGTAGCCGTCATATCTTACCAGGCCGTTCCATGTTGCGAACCACAGGAATCCCACGCTATCTTGCTGCACATTGGAGATATGCCCTTCGAGCGCGCTTTCATTGGCCGCAAAATTCCGTTTCCTGCAAAAGAAATCGGCATGCGCGACGAGAGAAATCACCGCCGTAATCAATATAATCAGTATTCTTGCCATTTCAAAACGATAAAAACCATAGCATGAAGCCTCGCCGCCATCGGCGTTCCCGGCCTCACCGCCTCACAAAAGTACGCAAAATAATCGAAACTCCCCCCTTCCCCCTACCCTATTATTACCATGATATTTATAAAAGTGAGTAAGATTAGTTTATACCAACATTCAGCATAGAATTCAAATTAAACATAAATCAAGTTGCTTTAACCGGACCATGTCGGGGGTGTTGATAAGGGTGTTGATAAGTGTGGAAAAGTATTTGATAGGTTTTTAAAAGAAAGGTTTGCATTTCTGATTATTAATGCCATATATGCGGCTGAGGAGTATTATCCAAATAAGTTATTTTATTTGTATTAAACCTGTTTCAACGCTTATTTACTTACTTTTCTACAACATATTTGAATTATTTTATTAACTTCGCGTATTATTGACAGCGTGTTGATAAAGTGGCTAAACACTATGATTATCAGAAGTTAATAGTGTTAATAAGATGTAAAGTTGTATAACGGCTATATTGATAAGTTAATATGCAAATTTTACGCCGATTATTTATCGCGGCTATCAACATCGCTTATTATTATTCCTTTAAAAAGATTTTTTCAAAAAATTTAAATTTCAAGAATATTAAATGACTGTTGAAAAAGACTCACGCCGTCAACTCGTCGACGAGATTCTCCGACTCAAGAAGGAGAAGCGCGCCGTCATTCTCGGCCATTATTATCAGCGATCTGAAATTCAGGATGTGGCTGATTTCATAGGCGACTCGCTCGCCCTCGCGCAGATAGCCGAGAAAATCGACGAGCCCGTCATTGTGATGTGCGGCGTTCATTTCATGGGGGAGACGGCAAAGATTCTTTGCCCCGACAAGAAGGTGCTCATTCCCGACGCCGCCGCCGGATGCTCGCTCGCCGACTCTTGCCCGGCCGATGAATTCAAGGCGTTTGTGGAGTCTCATCCCGACCATACGGTTATAAGCTATGTCAACACCTCGGCTGCGGTGAAGGCTCTGACCGACGTGGTGGTCACTTCTTCCAACGCCCGCCAGATAGTGGAATCGTTCCCGCCTGAGGAGAAAATCATATTCGGCCCCGACCGTAATCTGGGCAATTACATCAACGGCGTCACGGGCCGCTCGATGCTTCTATGGAACGGCGCCTGCCACGTTCATGAGCAGTTCTCGCTCGAAAAGATCATCGAGCTTAAGAGAGAGTACCCGGAGGCGAAGCTGCTGGTGCATCCCGAGTGCAAGCGCCAGGTAGTGATGCTGGCCGACAAGGTCGGGTCGACCGCCGCCCTGCTTAATTATGCTAAGGAAAGCGACGCCAAGCAGTTTATAGTGGCTACGGAGAGCGGTATTCTCCACCAGATGCAGAAGGCTTGCCCCGATAAGGAATTCATCGCTGCGCCCCCGGTTGACTCAACTTGCGGCTGCAACGACTGCAACTTCATGAAGCTCAACACCCTCGAGAAGCTTCGCGACTGCCTCCGCGACGAGAAGCCCGAAATAGTGGTCGACGAGGAGATTGCGGTGAAAGCCCGCCGCCCGATCGAGCGGATGATAGAGTTGTCGAAGTCGATCAACAACCCCAAGTAGTTCACATTAATCACTCATTGAAAAAGATGGAATATAAGCATAAAGATATAGAAGCCCGCTGGCAACAGTATTGGAAAGATAATAATGTATATAAAACCGAGGTCGACAAATCAAAGCCCAAGTTCTATGTGCTTGATATGTTTCCCTACCCTTCAGGCGCCGGACTCCACGTGGGTCATCCGCTCGGCTACATTGCGTCGGACATTTATTCGCGCTACAAGCGCCTCCAGGGTTTCAACGTGCTTCACCCGATGGGTTACGACGCCTACGGACTGCCGGCCGAGCAGTACGCTATCCAGACGGGGCAACATCCCGAAATCACCACCCGCAACAACATAGCCCGCTACCGCTCGCAGCTCGACAAGATAGGCTTCTGCTACGACTGGAGCCGCGAGATAAAAACGTGCGACCCGGAGTACTATAAGTGGACGCAGTGGGCGTTCATCAAGATGTTCAACTCCTACTTCGACAACGCCGAGCAGAAGGCCAAACCTATAGCCGACCTCATATCGCATTTTGAGGAAAAAGGAACGGAGGGCATCAATGCCGCTTGCACAAAGGAGCTGCGTTTCACCGCCGACGAGTGGAAAGCAATGAGCGAGAAGGAGAAGAGCGATACCCTTATGAACTACCGCATCGCCTATCTCGGCAACACGATGGTCAATTGGTGTCCCGAACTCGGGACGGTGCTTGCCAATGACGAGGTGAGCGAAGGATTGTCGGTGCGCGGCGGCTATCCCGTAGAGCAGAAGGTGATGTATCAATGGTGTCTCCGCGTGTCGGCTTACGCCCCCCGCTTGCTTGAAGGACTCGAAAGCATCGACTGGACTGATTCGCTCAAAGAGACGCAGCGCAACTGGATCGGCCGCTCTGAGGGCGCGGAAATGCGCTTCAAGGTAGCCGACAGCGACGTAGAGCTTGAGATATTCACTACCCGCGCCGATACAGTCTTTGGCGTGACATTCATGGTGCTTGCCCCGGAAAGCAAGTACGTAGATATGGTGACCACCCCCGAGCAGGCCGAGGCTGTGAAGGCTTATAAGGAATCGATAAAGAGCAAGACCGAGCGCGAGCGCATGATAGATAAGAAAGTGTCGGGTGTATTCACAGGCGCCTACGCTATCAATCCTCTTTCAGGCAAAGAGATACCTATCTGGGTAAGCGACTACGTGCTTGCGGGTTACGGCACGGGCGCCATAATGGCAGTTCCGGCCCACGACAGCCGCGACTATGCTTTCGCCAAGCATTTCGGTCTGCCTATAATACCTCTTATAGAGGGGGCCGACGTCAGCGAAGAGAGCTTCGACGCCAAAGAGGGCAAGATGATAAATTCATGCGGCCCCGAGCTCGACCTCAACGGCCTTGAAGTGAAAGACGCGATAGCTAAGACCAAGAAATTCATCGAGGAGAAGAAAATAGGCAAAGTGAAAGTGAATTTCCGTCTCCGCGACGCTATCTTCAGTCGCCAGCGCTATTGGGGCGAACCCTTCCCCGTATATTATAAGGATGGAATCCCCTATATGCTCGACGTGGAGAAGCTGCCTCTCCTACTCCCCGAAATAGACAGCTACTTGCCTACCGAGTCGGGCGAACCGCCGCTCGGACGCGCCAAAAACTGGAAAACCGAGGAGGGATGGGAGCTGGAGAAATGCACCATGCCGGGATTCGCCGGATCGTCGGCCTACTATCTCCGATACATGGATCCGCGCAACAACGACGCCCTCGTCGGCAAAGACGCTAATGAATACTGGCGCAACGTCGACCTCTACATCGGAGGTACGGAGCACGCTACCGGCCACCTAATCTACAGCCGATTCTGGAATAAATTTCTCTTCGACCTCGGAATGGTAGTGGAGGACGAGCCTTTCAACAAGCTCATTAACCAGGGTATGATACAGGGCCGAAGCAACTTCGTATACCGCATAAAGAACACCAACACGTTTGTGTCATACAATCTCCGCAAGGAGTACGATACTACTCCTATACATGTGGATGTCAATATAGTAAGCAACGATATTCTCGACATAGACAAGTTCCGCGCATGGCGTCCTGACTACGCCGACGCCGAGTTTATCCTCGAAGACGGAAAATACGTGTGCGGCTGGGCGGTTGAGAAAATGTCGAAATCGATGTTCAACGTCGTTAACCCCGATGATATAGTAGAGCAATACGGCGCCGACACGCTGCGCCTCTATGAGATGTTCCTCGGCCCGCTTGAGCAGAGCAAACCGTGGGACACCAACGGCATCGATGGCGTCAACCGCTTTATCAAAAAGCTCTGGGGTCTTTTCTATAAAGGCGACCAATGGCTCGTGACCGACGAAAAGCCTACCGCCGACGCGCTCAAATCGCTTCATAAACTCATCAAGAAAGTGACCTGGGATATAGAGAATTTCTCTTACAACACCTCTATATCGGCTTTCATGATATGCGTCAACGAGCTCACGGCGCAGAAATGTCACTCAGCCGAAGTGCTCAGCCAGCTTGTAGTGCTTCTCGCGCCTTTTGCCCCTCACGTCGCTGAAGAGCTCTGGCACGCGCTCGGCAATGACACTACGGTCAACGACGCCCAATGGCCCAAGCACAACGAGGAATATCTCAAAGAAGCCAATGTCAACTATGCCGTTTCGTTCAACGGCAAAGCGCGCTTCACAATGAGCGTTCCCGCCGGCACTGACGCGAAGACGGTAGAGGAAATGGCCAAGGCCGATTCGCAGTCGGCTAAATGGCTTGAAGGAAAGACTATACGTAAAGTAATAGTCGTGCCCAACAAAATAGTCAATATCGTTGTGGGGTAATTATTTTTAATCGCATAAAAAAAGTGGAAGACAATAAGACAGGTGGCTTTGACGCCAAGTTTCTGCTCGGAGAGGATATAGTGTCCTCTCCTTTGGCTGGTTTATCTCCAAAAGAGAAAATTTTAGCCTTCATTAAAAATCGCCAGACGTGGGGCTTCCTTCTCTCTATGGTGATAATGGCCGTTATTGCGGTAGCCTTTTTCTATCCCGATAATTTCGAGGGTCGAGATCTGTCGCAGCACGATATGGTGCAGGGCTTGGCCAACGGTCAGGAAATATCGCGATACGAGGCCGAGACCGGGGTGAAATCATGGTGGACCAACTCGCTTTTCGGCGGTATGCCCGCCTTCCAAATTTCTCCGGCCTATCCTTCCGATTCGCTATTCCGTTGGTTCACATCGGTCTACGGCCTTGGCCTGCCCGCTCCGAGCAATCTTTTGTTCATGATGATGCTCGGCATGATGATACTCATGACAGTGCTTAAAATACGCTGGGAATATGGGCTTATCGGAGCGATTGCCTGGGGTTTTTCCACTTATTTTATCATTATTATAGGAGCGGGTCATATATGGAAATTCGTGACTCTCGCTTATATTCCGCCTACGCTTGCGGGCATTTTCCTCGCCTACCGGGGGAGGTACCTGGCCGGAATGGCTATGACTGCCTTCTTCGCCATGATGCAGATTATGTCCAACCATATCCAGATGACCTATTACTTCCTCTTCGTGGTGTTGGGCATCGCGATAGCTTGCGCGTGGGCAGCGGTGAAAACGGGGCGCGTGAGTCAGTGGCTGAAGGCCACAGGCGCGCTCGCCATTGCCGGAGTGCTCGCTGTGTGCGCCAATCTTCCTAATCTTTATCATACCTATAAGTATGCCAAAGAGAGCCAGCGCGCGGGGTCGGAACTCGCCGAAGCCGGCGGCGAAGGCTCGCAGTCGCGCGACTATCTATATCAATACAGCTATGGCCAGGCCGAGACGCTTACTCTGCTGGTGCCTAACGTGAAAGGTGGAGCTTCGGCTAAGCCTTACCAGGGCAAGCTGCGTATGCTGCCGCTCGCCGAGGTCGACGCCGCTCAGGAGTATATGGCAGATCCTTTGGTAAGCACCTATCTGCAGCAATCTCCCCAATATTTCGGAGAGCCTGAATCGACCAATGGCCCTGTCTACGTGGGGGCGATCATATTCGCTCTGTTCGTTATGGGATGTTTCGTGGTGAAAGGGCCCGTGAAATGGACTCTTATAGCGCTCACGCTGCTGTCGGTATTTCTCGCTTTGGGCCGAAATATGGCCTGGTTTTCCGACCTGTTTGTCGACTATATGCCGATGTATGGCCAATTCCGCACTCCCGAAAGTATTCTCGTGGTTGCCGAGTTCACCATACCGCTGCTTGCCGTGATGGGTCTTTACAGGTTATTTACCGACAAGGCTGACCAGAAGAGCAATTATCGATGGATGCTCGTCAGCTTCGGCATTGTAGGGCTGATCTGCGCCGCTTTGGCCTTGGTTCCATCGCTCGCCGGGCCGACGATGGACAATGATATCAACATGGCTCAGCTTATTATCGATAACTATACCGCGCAGGGTTATCCCGCCGATCAGGTGGCTCAGATCACCGTAAAGAATCCATCGGTTTATGTGGCCGTAGAGAATATACATAAGGCAATGATTTCGGCCGACGCGTGGCGCTCGTTCCTATTCATCGCCATAGCGGCGGCGATATTGATTTTCGGCGTCAAATCGAAGACCAACGGCAATCTGGTGGCCTGCGCGATAGCTATTCTCGTGTTGTGCGACCTTTATTCGGTAAATAAGCGCTATCTCGACAGCGACAGCTTCGACCCGGTTAAAACCACCGAAGTTAAGTCGCTCACCCCGACGGCTGCCGACGCGGCTATCCTTCAGGATAAGGATATGAACTACCGAGTAGCCAATTTCGACGACTTCTCAGGCTCCGAGACCTCGTATTTCCATAAAGCCGTCGGCGGCTATCATTCAGCCAAGCTGCGCCGCTACAACGACCTTATCGAGCAGAATCTTATCGCCAACCCCTCAGTGCTCAATATGCTTAATGCCAGATATATCATATACGGGGGCCAGGTGCAGCAGAATCCCGACGCGCTCGGCAACGCATGGTTTGTCGACCGCATCGACTATGTCGATACCCCGAAGGCCGAGGCCGGGGCGCTGTCATCGCTCGACACATCGGTGGCCGCTGTGGCCGACAAGCGGTTTGAATCGGTGTTAGGCTCGGCAAAAGCCGACTCAACGGCTGTCATCACCGAGACCTCTTACGCTTCCGATAGACTCAGCTACGAGTCGCGGTCGGCGACCGACGGCGTGGCCGTGTTCTCTGAAATATACTTCCCCTGGGGCTGGAAAGCGACCATCGACGGCAAGCCTGCCGAGATAGGCCGCGTCAACTATGTGCTCCGCGCTATCCGTGTCCCGGCGGGCAAGCATAAAATCGATATGATTTTCGACCCTGAGTCTGTTCATACGACCACGACCGTGGCCTATGCCGCCGTCATCCTCATCTACCTCTTGATTATCGCATCCATAATGCGCGCTTTGTTGGTAAGAAAAGTCAAATAACCAGTAAAACCTCCTCACTTATGGCCAAGAAAACCCTTAAAATCATCAAAAACGACCCCTGGCTCCAACCTTATTCCGAAGCTATCGAAGGTCGTCACGCCGATGCCGTGAAAAAAGAGAAAGAAATAACTAAGGGAAGCAAAAACCTTGTTGATTTCGCCAACGCGCATAAATATTTCGGTCTCCACCGCGACGAGAGCGGGTGGGTGTTTCGCGAATGGGCTCCCAACGCCACTTCCATTACGCTTATCGGCGACTTCAACGATTGGGTTCCATCGGATAAATACGCTCTCAAGCGTCTCGACAACGGCGTGTGGGAGCTTCGCGTAGGCCCCCGCGGAATGAAGCATGGCGACCTCTTCAAGATGCTCGTGAAATGGGACGGCGGCGAAGGGGAGCGCATCCCCGCGTATGCCAACCGCGTGGTTCAAGACGAGGTGACTCATATATTCTCGGCCCAGGTATGGGAGCCTAAGAAACCCTACGACTGGAAAGTGGAGAAGTTTACTCCCGATGTGGCCCCGCTGCTTATCTACGAGTGCCATATAGGTATGGCTCAGGAGAAAGAGGGCGTAGGCACGTATGCCGAATTCCGCGACCTTATCCTCCCCCGCATACATAAGGATGGCTATAACGCGATTCAGATAATGGCCATACAGGAGCATCCGTATTACGGCTCGTTTGGCTACCACGTGTCGAGTTTCTACGCCGCTTCGAGCCGTTTCGGCACTCCCGAAGACCTCAAGAGCCTTATCGATAAGGCTCATGAGCTGGGTATAGCCGTGATTATGGATATAGTTCATTCCCATGCCGTTAAAAACGAGAACGAGGGCTTAGGCCGACTCGACGGTTCCTATGATCTCTACTTCTACGGCGACGGTCGTCGAGAGCATCCGGCGTGGGATTCGCTCTGCTTCGACTATGGCAAGAACGAAGTGCTTCATTTCCTGTTGTCAAACTGCAAATACTGGCTTGAGGAATACAAATTCGACGGATTCAGATTTGACGGCGTCACCTCAATGCTCTATTACGACCACGGCTTAGGTCAGGCCTACGGCTCCTATGGCGATTACTATAATGGTCATCAGGATGTCAACGCCATCACTTACCTCACACTTGCTAATAAACTTATCCATGAGGTCAACCACCATGCTATCACTATCGCGGAGGAAATGAGCGGTATGCCCGGCCTCGCCATGAAGGTGAAAGATGGCGGCATAGGCTTCGACTACCGCATGGCCATGGGTATTCCCGACTATTGGATTAAGACACTCAAGGAGAAGAAAGACGAGGATTGGCACCCGACCTCTATATGGTGGGAGCTGACCAACCGCCGCGCCGACGAGAAGACTATCTCTTACGTCGAGAGCCACGACCAGGCGCTCGTAGGAGACAAGACCGTGATATTCCGCCTTATCGACAAAGAGATGTATTGGCACATGATGGTCGACGACAACAATATGGTGGTTGACCGAGGCATGGCCCTGCACAAGATGATACGCCTTGTGACGCTCGCCACTATCAACGGCGGCTACCTCAACTTCATGGGCAACGAGTTCGGGCATCCCGAATGGATCGATTTTCCCCGCGAAGGCAACGGCTGGAGCTATAAATACGCCCGTCGCCAATGGGATCTCGTCGATCGCGAGGATCTGAAGTATAAATATCTCAATCAGTTTGACAACGCTATGGTAGAGATAGTGTCGTCGGTCTACAACTTCCAGGCTCTCGCTATTGAGAAGCTTTGGGAGAAAGATGATGATCAGGTGCTCGCCTTCCGCCGCGGAGATCTTGTCTTTGTGTTTAACTTCTCTCCCGACAAGTCATTTACCGACTACGGTATTCTTACGCAGGGGGGCAAGTACAAGGTGGTGCTCGACTCAGACGAGCCGCGTTTCGGCGGTTACGGCAATATCGACCACTCGGTAGAGCATCTCACCGTCCACGACGATCTCTATGCCCCTATAGGCAAGGAATGGCTCAAACTCTATATTCCGGCCCGCTCGGCGCAGATACTGCGCATCGACCGCTCTCCGGCTCCTCGCAAGAAACCCGTCACTAAATCAAATAAATCAACCAAATCATGAAAAAAGTCATCAACCTTCTTCTGATTATTATGTTTGCGGCCGGCGTTACCTATGACGTTCAAGCCGCCCCAGCTCGTAAGAAAACCCGCACGGCAAAGAAAGCCGCTCCTCGCTCTACCACTAAGTTCACCGAGCTACCTAACCCCGCGGCCGATCCCGCCGATCCCTGCAATCAGGGAGAGGAATCGCTGATGTCGTTCATCGAGATGTGGAAGCAAAGCGCGGCATTCAGGAACGAACGCGCCAAAAACGTGAAATTAGCGTTTTACGACGAAGACTCCAACAAGGTGGAATACAATGATGATATGGAGATGGATCTCTATAAAATGTATTGCGGAGAATACACCCAGAAAGATTGGGACAGAATATTCAAAATAGGCAAAACGACCACCAAAAAAGGCCGTGCGGTTCAAAACACTACGAGCGAGTGGAAAGCCGTTCAGCCTAATCTCGCGATAATCCATCACGGAGATGAATATGAGGAAGGTGACATGGGCTATGGCTCTGATATATATTTCTTTTTCGAGCGTAAGGGCGGCAAATGGTATCTCTGCGGTATCTTAGCGGCCGGATAATCCGACAAGTCACTAACAATATTCGATTTCAGTAGGGAGTATGTCTCGTTTTGCGGGCATACTCCCCTATTTTTATTGAATTTTAGTGCTTATTGATAATAAATTAGAGAGAAAATCGTTATCTTTATCGGACAATTATATCAAAATCCATTCGATGGGAAAAAGAAAAATAGTTTTTGCCACTAACAACGCTAACAAACTGCGCGAAATCCGCGAGATAGCGGGCGATAAGTTCGACATTGTGTCGCTCGCCGAGATAGGGTGTCATGAAGATATTCCCGAGACGGCCGACACGATAGCCGGAAACGCGTTGCAGAAGGCGCGCTATGTCAGCGAGAAATATGGCGTTGACTGTTTCGCCGACGACACGGGGCTTGAAGTGGAGGCTCTTGGCGGCGCTCCCGGAGTGCATACTGCCCGTTATGCCTCTGATTCGGGCCACGACTCTGAAGCTAACATGCGTCTGTTGCTCCATAACCTCGAAGGAGTCGCTAACCGCAACGCGAGATTCGTCACATACATCGCTCTCATCGCCGGAGGCGAGGAGAAACTCGTGGAAGGGGAATGCAAGGGCACTATCGTTGACAGCCGACGCGGCAACGAAGGATTTGGCTACGACCCGGTGTTTCAGCCCCTCGGTTTTGATATAACGTTCGCCCAAATGACGTCGGAGGATAAAAACCTTGTGTCGCACAGGGGCAAAGCCACTCGCAAACTCATCGAAATACTCACTCAGATATAACATCTCCCTCTTAACAATATGATAAAGAAAGCATTTTTACTTCTCTCTCTGATTCTCCCGGTCTCTGTTATGGCGCAGCTCGGCGTGGGATCATGGCAGGTCTACCCTACCTTTCAGAACGTCGATAAGCTCCTGGAGACTCCCGATAAGGTGTACTGCTTATCGGCCGGCTCGCTCATGAGCTACGACATGGATAAGAACGAGACCTACAACTACGGTGTCAACAATATACTTTCAGAAGTAAGCATCAAGAATATATACTACAATCCCGATGGTAAATACCTCCTTGTCGTATATAATTCGGCCGGCATGGACGTTATCTACGACAACGGCAAGATGATTTCGCTCCCCGACATCAAGGACGCGGTCATGAACACTCCCTCGGTTATCAACGACATCGCTTTCGCCCCGGGTAAAATCATCGTCGCTACCAACTTCGGCCTCGTCATTTACGATGATAAGAAAATGGAGGTGAGGCAGACAGGCAACTACGGTAAGAATATAACCGTAGTCGGCGCTACCGACCAGTATATCGCCGCTTATAACGGCCAGGATAAAATGATGTGGCTGATTAAGATAGGCGACCGTATCAACAATACCGACAAATTCATATCTCTCTACGGCGGTATACTCAGCAATAAAGCCTATACCCTGACCGGATTGAAGGATTGCACTTTCGTTATCGAAACCGACTACTACATGCAGAGACGTCCATGCATATTCAACTATGATTTCAATACCAACAAGTTGGAGACGCAGACTTTTCTCGACGTTGTGTCATACGACGCCAAGCCGGCCAAAAACGGTCATTACTTCTATGGCGATGATAAAATAGTAACGGTCGACGACGACTCAAATATCAGCACCGTAATGCTCCCCGCGGCTCTCCAGAAGCAAAATGTGGCTTATTGGGACGATACATCGCGCCTCTGGTGCGGCGACGCTACGGGCATCGCGCAATACTCCACTTCAGGCGGCCAGCTTACCCTGCTCAACGACCGAATTAAGGGTGAGACCCTCGCTTGCAATAAGGTGGGCCGCATCACGGTGTCTCCCTCTGGAAAAGTTTATGTGTCGCACAACTCTTTCTCCAACAACCACACTGCCGATTGGCCCAACAATGTCATTTCGTATATCAATGTGCTTGACAACGGTAAGATCTACGATGTCACCCCCTATGACCAAGACGGAAAGTCGTTGCTCAATTCGACCGCCCAGGTCCGGGAGGACCTCAACGACCCCTCTGCCTACTATGTCGGCTCGATTTACAACGGTCTGTATAAAGTGAAAGACGGCAAGGTTGTCAATATTTTCGATAACACCAACAGCACGCTCGTGCCGCTGTATTACAATGATTACCGCATTTTAGCAGTCGATTACGACCGCGACGGCAATCTATGGGTCGGACGTTGGTGGTCGACCTTGAATCCCAGTTGCCACATTCACCGAGTTGGCGCGCAGGCCCTCAAAAAAGACAATACTTCGGTGAGCGACTGGACCAAAATGTCGATGGGTATATCTGAGAGTGGCGGTGCCGACCTTGCTATGCTGGTATGTAAGAAATCAAATGCTGTCATCTATAGCTATAAATGGTCGAAAGGCTTAATCTTCATGAACACTAAAGGCACATTCTCCACATCCGACGACGTGCCTTTCCGACTGATTACCAAATTGACCGATCAAGACGGCAAGGTAATTGACTTTTCAACCACTCAGGAAATAGCCGCCCTTTTCGAGGATAGCAAAGGCCGAGTGTGGGTCGGTTACGAGCAAGGTGTTTTCATGATACCTAATCCTGAGGACTTCGACAAGGCCGATTTTAGAATTCAGCGTATAAAAGTTCCTCGCAACGATGGCTCTAATTTCGCCGATTATCTTCTCGATGCGGAGAATGTGCTTTGCATCGATGAGGACGGCATCGGGCGTAAATGGATAGGAACATTGACCTCGGGCGCTTATCTCGTCAACGAGAACGGCACTGAGATTCTGGAGCATTTCACTCCCGATAATTCAATGCTTACGACCAATACGATTTATGCCGTAGGGTGCGACCCTAATTCCAACTCCGTTTATTTCGGCACGGTCGACGGCCTCTTCCGCTACAACTCCGACTCGGCTCCCGGCGCAAGCGACTACAGCGACGTCTACGCTTATCCCAATCCCGTGCGCCCCGAATACACCGGGTGGATTACAGTTAAAGGCTTGATGGACGATTCGCTCGTCAAGATCGCCGACGCCGCGGGCAATGTTTTCCATCAGGGAATGAGCAACGGCGGCATATACGTGTGGGACGGATGCGACGCCTCGGGCAACCGCGTGAAGACAGGCGTCTACTATGTGTTTGCCTCTCAGGGCGGCTCCGACGGCGGCTCCTCTTCGGCAGCCGTGACAAAGATTCTTGTAGTTAATTGATTGATAAGATAAAGGGAAGCATGGAGCTTGTGTTCCATGCTTCTTTGTCGTGTATATACTGACTTTAATATGGAACAAACCAACGACCTCCTCCGATACGCCGACCTTGAGGATAAATGCTACGGCGTGGCCGGGATGACAATAGCAATGTTTATTTTCAACGCCGAGAGCTATCTCGCGGGCATTTCTATCGACCGCTCCGATCTCGATTCGCTTGAGTTTAATCCTGAGTTTCAGTTCGCGCGCACGCAGGATATTTCGGCAAAATCGGTGTGGAATCATATACTCAAGCGGTTTAACCTCGCTTCGGGCCTCCTGATTTCAAATGTTATAAGCCGCTACTATTTACGCCGCCGCCAGAATATCCCCGCCGAGGTAAGTAAAGAGCTGCTTCGCCGGCTCGCCGAGGAGGGTAAATCGAGCTGCGAGCTTGAAGCCGAGGAGGTTGAAGGCGTTTTCAACAAAAACATGAGTTATCTCGATCGGGCTTTCAATTCTCCTAATGTGGAGTACGCGGTGCGCACTCTCGTGTCGCGACTCCAGGCCGATCATCATCTGGCTATTGACGAAATCATCGAGTTGATGTGATTATGGAGCCGAAAGCGCAGCCGCGGTCGTTTCTGAAATTTGTGGCATATCTGCAGATTATAGGCATAATCTTCGTTGTGCTTGGTCACTCCTTTTTCCTTTATCCGGGCGGCGGCCACGGCCAGAGCATGTTGCTCTACCGCATGATGTATAATTTCAGAATGCCTCTGTTTCTCTTCGTGTCGGGGTTTCTGATGATTTATACCACCTTCGGGCACGGCAAGGAAAGACATCCCATAGATTTCACGCTCAATAAGGTCAAAAGGCTGTTATTGCCATTCTTCGTGCTGTCGATTATCACTTTTGTCCCTCGCTCCCTCATGTCGGGCATCGCCGAGGATGAGATAGAGATGTCGATAGGCTCTTTCGCCCGGTCGGTATTCAAAGGCGACTCGCTTGTGATACCCTATTTCTGGTTCCTGCAGGCGAGCTTTCTGTTGCTGGTGCTTAATTATTTAGGCATGTACCTGTGCCGCGGGAGCGTTAGGGCCGTGTCGGTTTATCTCCTGTGCGCGATACTGCTTTTCGCTGTGTTGCCGCTGCTCGAAGTGGATGTGACCACATACTTTTCGGTCCATGAGGTTGTGAGGCTCGGCGTGTATTTCGTCCTCGGCATGGCCTATTCCTACTGGTACGATGCCATAAATTCGCGCGTCGACCTCGCGAGTATCGCCCTATTTGCCGTTTTCGCCGCCCTCTGGGCCTCGCTTTTCATCTATGGCGAAGGTACGCCATTGGAGCGCGTCGCGTCGCTGTTTGGCATATTTATGTGCGTCTCCGGGGCTATGTTGCTTGAGAAGTACCATGTCAGGGTGCTCGACCATCTTATCGGCGCCAACTATATGATTTTTTTGATTTCGTGGTATTGCAACGTCGCCAGCCAGCAGGTGTTGAGCCATGTTGTCGCGCTCCCCTGGTGGTGCTACACGGTGTTGTCGCTCGTCAGCGGTATTTACGTGCCATGGCTCGGCTACAGGTATCTGATGCGCCATCCCGAAAGCCGCTGGGTGCGCCTGACCGCCCTGTTGCTTGGCCAGCAGTTCAAGAAACGCTGAGATAAGAAATAATAACAAATAAGCGGCGGCGACCTCTCGATGGTTGCCGCCGCCTTTATTTGGGCTGAAATGAGTCCTGGTTATAATTCCTTTACGAAGCAGCGGCGGCGCTTGTGTTGCTCGCGCTCGAAGTATTCCCACTGTTTCTGCACGTTCTCGTTGCCTTCAAGCTCCACGTTGCTCTCGGCTTGTTTGTAGCCCGCCGCGTTGTAGCGGGGGATAAGGTCGGCGAAGAGCAGCGCGTTGACCCCCTTGCTCTGATATTCGGGCTTAACGGCGATAAGCAGCAGGTCTACGGTGTCGACCTTGGCGCGAAGCGGCTTGAGCATATAGTACCACCCGAAGGGGAACAGCCGCCCGCGGTTTTTCTGCAGCGCGCGAGAGAAAGAGGCTAACGATATGCCTACGGCCACAAGCTTATCCTCGGAGTCGACTATGACCGAAATATCGTCGAGGCGCAGTATGCCGAGGTAGAGGTCGATGTAGTGCTCGATCTGGCGGTCGGTCAGCGGCGAATAGCCGTATAGGCCGTCGTAGGCTTCGTTGATGAGGTCGAAAAGCGCGCGCCCGTACTGGTCTTTGATTTTCTTTCGCGAGGTGAATCGCAGGCTTTTAAGGCCATATTTGCGCTTGACGATGTCTGCGATGCGCTGATGCTTCTCGGGGATTGCCTCGGGTATTTTGATGAGATATTCTACCCAGTCCACATCTTTGGTGAATCCCATGCGCTCCATCTGGCGGGGGTAGTAGTCGTAGTTGTAGATGGTGGCCATGGTGCCGAGGCGGTCGAAACCCTCTATGAGCATACCTTCGTGGTCCATGTCGGAGAATCCCATCGGGCCTACTATCTGCTTCATGCCGCGCGAGCGTCCCCAGTCGGAGGCGGCTTTGAAGAGCGCGTCGACCACCTCGTCGTCGTCGATAAATTCCACGAAGCCGAAGCGCAGCTTCTTCTCGTTGTTCTTCTCGTTGACCTTGTTGTTGATTATGGCGGTGATACGCCCTACGGGTTTTCCGTCGCGGTAGGCCATGAACGACTGCGACTCGCAGAAGTCGTAGGCCGGGTTCTTGTCGGGGCGGAGCGTGTTGACGTCGTCCATTACCAGCGGCGGCACGAAGTAGGGGTTTCCGTCGTAATGGTCAATGCCGAATTTCACGAATTTTGTGAGCTCTTTTTTCGTTGGTGCTACTTCTCTTACTTCTACTGCCATTGTCGTGGGTATGATTGGTTGATGGGAGATTTTTATTTATTTCGCGTTGAGATAGCCGAGTATGGCCGTCATTATGGCGAGGAAAACTATTATTATGATGTAAAGGCGGTTTGACGACCTGTCGGTCAGAGCCAGTTTAAGGTCGTGCACGTCGTGATAGCGGCGTTTGGGGTTCGGGTCGAGGCATCGGTCGGCCACGCGCTGAAGTTGAGGGTGTCGCGCGGGGAGCGAGGCGAGCGCCTCGTTGAGTATCTCGCCGAAGTTGTAGATGTCGCGCGAGGTGTCTTTGTGAGAGAGGTGGTCGAGCTGGTCAAATCCTACGTCGATTAGCTTCAGATTGCCGATATTTTCGGTGAAGATAATGGTTTCGGGGCGAAGATGATGGTGCAGGATATGGTTTTTCTGTATGTAGGCCATGGCGTCGACCAGCGACGTGGTGATTTTTTCAATTATCTTCTCGTCGACCTTGCCGTTGTCAATCAGGTCGCGGAGCGAATCGCCGTAGACGTCGTCGGTGATAATGCACATGCCGAGTCCTGGAACTTCCTCGAAGTCGTTGATCATCACTATGTTGGGGTGAGCTAAGTTGTATCTCACCTCAAATTCCTTTTCGAGCATTTTCTGATACTCTTCCTTGTCGCGGTATTCCGGTTTGAGGGTTTTGAGCATAACCCATTTACCGAACTTCTTGGCGGTGTAAACGTCGTAAAATTTCTCCTCCCATTTAGGCAGGAGCTCTATCTCGGTCCATTTTTTCTTGGTGTCGGAGCTGCTCATAGTGATAGTCAACCTTTTGAGTGATTAGAGGATATGCTATTGCTTGAGGAAATTCACTTCGGGCGCGATGTCGAAGTAAAGCAGGTTGTCGCGGCCATGTCCCTTGAAATGGAAAAGGAAGGCGAGTATGTTGTTGTCGACGGCGGTCTGCCACTTGTCTTCCTCCACCCCGAGCGCGTAGGTCATGATCGCCTTGGCGTCGGCAGTTGAGATCACGTGGAAGGGCTTCTTTTCCTTATATCCTTTGCCTGTGGCCATGATTGTGGTCACGAGCATGTCGAGGCGGTTCTGATAGTCCTGAGCGGCCATGAGGTCATCGGAGTTTTCGCTGAAAGCGCATCCGGCCACCGCTTCCGAGAGGAGCTTGATCGACACGGGGTTGCGCTTCAGTTCCTCGCGCACCAGAGGCAACGCTTTGGCATACTGCATATTGTTGCAGAGCTCGATTATTTCTGAATAGTCGGCCATAGGGTCGTAGGTGTAGTCGTAAGTGTAGGGGAAGCCGTAGTAGATAGTGGCGAGCTCGTCGAGACGCAATGTCGTGTCGGCTTTGATGAAGCGGTTCATCAGGTCGCGGTAGTGCTCTTGGTTGCGCGTCACGTTGACGTCTACCTGGTTGATGTCGATATTGATGCGGTCGAGCGACTGCGCTCCGGCCGAAGCGCAGCTGACGATGGCTACGAGCGATATGAAAAGAAATTTGAGTTTCTGCATTGTCTTGATTGTTTATTAGTGAGTTTTTTGTGTTGTTGATTCTCTATGTCGGTTGCCGAGGTTAAAGCCCGGCGGCTTTAAGTATCTTGGCGGGTATCTGGGTGTTGTCGTTCTGCCCTGTGAATAGTTCCGCTCCGCTGCCTATGGCGTAAAGAGGCACCATGCTGCCCGTGTGGGAGAGCGTGGTCCAGCCTATCCCGGCCGCGTCGTTGATTATCTTGAACACTTCGACCGGGAAGGGGTTTATGTCGGCGTAGAGCGTCGCCTGGCGGTCGCTCGACGCGCCCGACTTGAATGTCTTGTCAAAAGCCTGCCGCAGCCGCGCGTCGGCGGCTTCATCAATCGGCAAAATGCCGTATAGGCCGAATTTGTCGGTCAGCTGCGCTTTCATATCCTCCCAGTTCATGGGCGCTTTCTCTTCGATAAGGCGGTCGCAGTATTTCGAGAAAGCCTCTTTCGACATCCTCTGAGCCGCGAGATATTGCGGATAGGTGTTGTAGCCTGTGGCGCTGTTCCCTACCGACATGCCCCCAGTTTCATGGTCGGCGGTGATGACGATAAGGGTCTCTTCGGGGTGGGCGCGGTAAAACTCTATGGCGCGGGCTATCGCCTGGTCGAAGGCCAATACCTCTTTTACTACCGTGCCGCCGTCGTTGGCGTGGCCGGCGTGGTCGATGTTGCCCCCTTCGGCCATGATGAAAAAGCGGTCGGGCGTATGCTTCATCAGGTGGTCGATTGTGGCCGAGGTGATTTCCGCGAGCGTAGGCTCTCCGGCCACAGAGTCGATCGTGTAACCTATGTTCCATTCCCAGAGTGCCTTGTCGGGCAGCAGCATTACTCTGCGCGATTCGCTGCGGGCCATGTCGTCGAGCGATTTCGCTATCTCTACGCCGTTCGACTCTATGTACTCGATCAGTCCTGTCGACTTGCCATCCTTCTTGGCTCCGCGCATCGAGGCCCCGGCTATCACTTCGTAATCCGACTCCGCCGCATACCGCCCTATCTCGTAATACATCTTGCGGTTAGGCACATGGGCGTAAAAGGCGCCGGGAGTGGCGTCGTCGGCCGCCACGGTGGTTATGATGCCTATGCCGTAGCCGTTTTTCTTCAGCGTTTCGGCCACTGAGGTGACGGCGATGGTGTCGGGACTCATGCCGAGCATCCCGTTTTTGGTCTTGTGGCCGGTCGACAAGGCTGTTCCCGCCGCTGCTGAGTCGGTTACGGGGCTCGATGCTGAATAGGTGGTGGCGTAGGAATTTACCGGAAGGCTCGACATGGTCAGCGTGTTGTCCGAGCCAAGCACGAGCCGATTGTAGGTCTCGGCGTTCATTACCTGCCCCGGGCCCATTCCGTCGCCTATGAAATAGAAGATGTATTTAGGGGCGCCGGCCAAAGCTGAGGTAGCCGCGGCTGCGCACGCTAACGAAAGTAAGGCTCTGCGTATTTTCATCTTTGGTCGATGTTGATTACGTTAACTGATTTTCGATACTCGCTTAAGTATTGGTAAGTACTTTGTATGATTATTGTCTTAGCCGTCAATATTAACTTACAAAGGTATGAAAAATCAACGCTTTTGGCAAATAAAACAGCTTATCGGCACGTTTTTTGAATAAAATGCAACGAAAACGCGGCAGAGTGTAATAGTGATTCGCCGTTTTTTGCCGAACTTTGTATTGCAAAAATTTAATCGAAATGGAATTGGTTTATTCTCTTCTGGCGATTCTCAACGAGATGTCGCCTTATATACTCCTCGGATTTCTCATCGCCGGGGTGCTTCACGTCTTTGTGAAGCCTGAGATGATGAGCCGTCATCTTTCGGGCAACGGCCTTAAGCCTGTCGCCAAGGCGGCCCTGTTTGGTATTCCGTTGCCTCTATGCTCCTGCGGTGTGCTCCCAACGGCTGTCTCGCTTAAGCGCGGCGGCGCGTCAAACGCCGCTTCGGCCTCCTTTCTGATCGCCACGCCTCAGACGGGCGTCGACTCCATTGCCGCCACATACTCGCTTCTCGGCCCCGCTATGGCGGTGATACGCCCGGTTGGAGCTCTTGTCGGCGCGATGTTCGGCGGCTTGGCTATCGGCCGGATCGCGCCCGACGCCGATTTGGCCGATGAAAGCACCCCCGCAGCCCGATCAGGCGGCTGCCAGGCCGATGCGGAGCAGAGTCGCGGCTCGTTCTTCGGCAAGGTGGTCGCCTCGGTCAAATATGGCTTCGGCGACATGATAAGCCACGTCGGCAAATGGCTTGTCATCGGCCTTGTGGTTGCCGCGCTGATCACCGTGCTTGTGCCCGACGACATTTTCACCGGGCTCGCCCGCTACCCCTTGTTGGCCATGCTGGCGATGGTGGCGGTGGCCGTGCCTATGTATATATGCGCCACCGGGTCTATCCCTATCGCTCTTTCCCTTATGCTCAAGGGGTTGTCGCCGGGCGTCGCGTTTGTCATGCTGATGGCTGGGCCGGCGGCTAATTTCGCTTCGGTGATGGTGCTGAAGCGCTCGCTCGGGGCGAAGGCCACTGCCGTGTATGTCGGCTCGGTCGTGGCGACGGCCATAGGTTTCGGCCTGCTGATTGATTATCTCCTTCCCGCGTCGTGGTTTGTGCCTACCGGGTCGCTCGCGGCCTGCTGCCATGCCGGGCACTCGTTTCCCCTCTTCTCGACGCTTTGCTCTGCGCTTCTGGTCGTTCTGCTGATCAACGCGCTCGTTGTTAAAAAATTCAAATCAAAACCCCAAATACAATCTACCGAAATGAAAACCGTTTATAAAGTAAAAGGCATGATGTGCCCTCATTGCCAGGCAAATGTGCAAAAAGGTCTCGAATCGTTGGCTGGAGTTGAAGAGGTCGTTGTCGACCTCGGTAATTCTACCGCCGAAGTTGCGGGCGACATCGCTCCCGACGACGTGGTCGCCAAGATTCGCGCTCTCGGCTATGAGGCTGAGCTTGCCTGATCTGTAATGACAGTATGAGAATAGATATAAGGAATATGGTGTGCCGCCACTGCATCGCGGCGGTGCTCGGTCTGCTTAACGAACTCGGGCTCGAAGCTAAAGGCGTCGGGCTCGGGTTTGCCGATATTGCCGACGACGACCTCTCGGCCGGGCAGCTTGCCCGCCTCGACGAGGGGCTTGCCGACCTCGGCTTCGAGCGTATTGTCGACCCGGCCAAGAGGCTCGTCGAGATTGTGAAGCGCACGGTGCTCGCCCATGTTAATTCGGCCGAGCCCTGCTCGCGCAATCTCTCGCGGTGTATTGAGGATGCCGCCGGGCGCGATTATCGCTCGGTGAGCCGCGTGTTCTCGGCCACCGAGGGGCGCACGATCGAGAAATACTACATCGCCGCGAAGATTGAGAAGGCTAAGGAGCTGTTGTCCTACGGAGAGTCGCCTACCGAGATTGCCTATCGCCTCGGCTACTCCACCCCCGCTTTCCTCTCGCGCCAGTTCAAGCAGGAGACCGGCATGACCCCTTCGGCCTACACCGCTTCCCGCCGTCGGCGCACTCCCCTCTCCGATATTTAGAGCCTGTCCCATAAAATCTGTTAAAGCTGAGGTCGCATATTTTATGGGACAGGCTCTTAGCGATATTTGTTTCGCGGGTGGTGTTCGAGTATTTCTCTGCGCAGATACGTGCGGTCGAGATGCAGGTAGATCTCAGTGGTCGCGATCGATTCGTGGCCGAGCATCTGCTGTATGGCTCTGAGGTTGGCGCCCCCTTCGAGCAGATGCGTGGCGAAGGAGTGTCTGAGCGTGTGGGGCGAAATCGTTTTGCGTATGCCGGCGGCTTCGGCGAGTCGCGTGACGATGTAGAAAATCATCATCCGCGTCAGTCGTCTTCCCCGCTTGCTTACGAAGAGCATATTCTCCTCCCCCGGCTTTATATTTACCTCTTCCCGCTCTATCATATAGTCTCTTATCGCCTCGATCGAGGCCCCCGACATAGGCACCAGCCTCTCCTTGCTCCCCTTTCCGGTCACTATAAGATACTGCTCGTCGAAATATATCTTGCTTATTTCCAGATTGGTCAGCTCCGACACTCGCAGCCCGCATCCGTAGAGGGTTTCGATGATGGCGAGGTTGCGCACCCCCTCGAAGGTCGACACGTCGATGCAGGCTATCATCGTGTCGACATCCTCCACCGATAGTATCTCGGGGAGTTTGCGCCCCACCTTTGGCCCCTCGAATAATATCGTGGGGTCGTGCTGTATGTACCCCTCCGAGTGGAGCCACCTGAAAAACGATTTCATGCCCGAGATTATCCGCGCAAGCGTCCGGGGCGCCACTCCGAGGTCGTAGATCGAGGCGGCGAACGTCTGCAGGTCGCTCAGCGTCACGTCCTCTATCTTCAGCGACTCCGTCGCGAGATAGCGCTGAAGCTTGACCACGTCCTCCGTGTAGGCCGCTACCGAGTTACGCGCCAATCCTCGCTCAAGCAGCAGATGCGACGCGAACATATCGCGCAGTTTATCGTCAGAAATCATTTTTAAGCGGGCTTTGTGTCGGGTTGAATCTTGAATTTCGTTTGCTAATTTCGGCAAAATGGAGTTAATTTGCAAAAAAAATCAGCCATGCACGCTATCCAACGTTTCCTCCGCCGCCCTTTAATGCTTTGGCGTTCAAAAGGCTTCGGCATCCACTCCCCCTTTGCCTACGCTTTGATCAGGGAGGTGCTTGCCGAGCGGGGGGAGTATTACGCCTATGAGCGTCTGCGCGGGCTCTCGCCGGCCGATTTCCGCTTCGCTTCGCTTATCCATCGCCTTGTGTGCCGCTTCTCCCCCGATGCGGTTTTCGTGGCGGGGTGCGACGACGTTGTCGGCCAGGCTATATCTATGGCCGACAGCCGCGTGGAGTTTGTGGCCGATCCCTGCCGGGCGCGGATGGTGATATTGGGCGACGAGGCCTCCGGCGTTTTCGATAAAGTCGCGGCAATGGTGAAGTCGATCGGCCCCAGCCTTACGGTCGATACCGCCGCGAGCCTCACCAAGCCCCGGCTTACTGTAGTGGTGCGTCATCTCGAGCGCCCATCTATGGAGGCCCGCTGGATGCTTCTCTGCGCCGGTGCCCGCTGCGGCATGGATTTCAGCAACGGGTTGACGGGCGTGCTCTGTCTGAGCCCCCATCTCCCTCGCCAGTCGTTCGTCCTTGCGTTTTAGGGCTTAAGCGTTTCTATGAGCTGTCTTACCCCGTCGGTGGCCTTCGCCTTAATGACGTTGACATTGGCCGGAACGTTCGCGGGGTTGGGGTCGATGTAATATACCGGCACTCCGGGGCGAACGTAGTGGAGCAGCGCCGCCGCGGGATAAACCTGCAGCGTGGTGCCTATCACCACGAATATATCGGCCTCCGACGCCAGTTGGGCCGCCGGCTCCATCATCGGCACAGCCTCCTGAAAGAAAACTATGTTGGGGCGCACGCGGTGGCCCTCGATAGTCATTTCAGGCGACGACTCGAAAGCCGCGTCCTTGAGCCGCCACACTTTCGACTCGTCGTCGACGGCGCGGAGCGTCATCAGTTCGCCGTGTAGGTGAAGAATGTTTTTGCTCCCGGCGCGCTCATGCAGGTCGTCGACGTTCTGGGTTATTACGTATACGTCATAGTCCTTCTCAAGCTCCACAAGGCCGTAGTGGGCCGCATTGGGCTTCACGTCGGCGAGTTGGCGGCGGCGCGCGTTGTAGAAATCATGCACCAGCTTCGGGTTGCGAGCGAACCCGTCGGCCGAGCACACCTCCATCACGTCGTAATTCTCCCAAAGGCCGTCGGCGTCGCGAAAAGTGCTTATGCCGCTCTCGGCGCTGATACCCGCGCCGGTCGATATTACAAGTTTCTTCTTCATGAGTGATTTTCGATACGTTACTTATTTTTAACGTTGATCACTTGCCCGACAACCTCTTTTCAACACGCTTATCAACGCGTGATAAACACCTCTTTGCGTTGGCTGTCAGCGTTGTTACGCAAGTTATCAACATACTGTTAACAACCTGCGAAGTTAATAAAAAACTTCCGTAATCCCGCCCCTTCCTCCCTAAAAATCGTAAATACGATTCGGCAACAACGTGCTCCCGATTCTCACCCAAATTTGTAGCGAACAGTAGGGATGCTCCACGGAGCATCCTCCTGACACCCAACCAAATACGTATCGTATCCCTCTTATCCGCCCCAAAGCGAAACAACGCGCTGTGCCCCCCGAACATGGAGCGCACGTCTTCAGGCGTGCGAAAGAGAAACAACCCCTAAAACGCTGACAGACAGTAGGGATGCTCCACGGAGCATCCTCCTGACTCCCAACCAAATACGTATCGAATATCTAAATAACCACCCAAATACCGCTGCTAAATACCCCATCCCTCATACTTCATACTTAAAAAATGCGGATTTTGCTGCTTTGGATTAAAAATGACCCAGAGAATATCAAAATCTCAGAATTATTTCATTTAAGTGGTCGAATTTGACCACTTTAGAATGAGCGCCGGATTGCCATCTTTTGTATTGAGTGCGTCAGAATGGATTGAACGAACGAATGCTATTGGTATTGTAGTCAAAAAAGGACGTTATGGCGGTACATACGCGCACAAAGATATAGCCTTTGAATTTGGTTCCGCTATCAGTGTGCCTTTCAAACTCTATCTTATCGAAGAATTTCAACGGCTTAAAGCCGAGGAACAAAAGTTGCTCGGATGGTCGGCAAAGCGCGAGCTATCCAAAATCAACTATCGCATCCATACTGATGCTATAAAAACACATTTACTCCCGTCGGAAATCACACGCGAACAGGCTTCTCATGTTTATGCAGATGAAGCCGATGTTCTCAATGTGGCAATGTTCGGTATGACGGCTCGCAGGTGGCGCGACGATAATCCGGATTTGAAAGGTAATATCCGCGATTATGCTACGGTCAACGAACTTATATGTCTCTCTAACATGGAAAATCTCAATGCCGTGTTTATCGAGCAAGGGATACCGCAGAGTGAGCGGCTAATGAAGCTAAATCAAATAGCCATTCACCAAATGCAGATCCTTGAAAGTGGTGACACCGACCGCAAACTTCTAAAATAACACCGGTTAATATAAATAGTACCCCACCCCTATCGCCCACAATCCACTTCGTCACTCATCACTCATACTTTTTACTTAAAAATCTCCTTCAGCAGAGAGGCAAAGAGACTCCCCCGTATGAAAACGCTGCAGGTACGCCCATAGCTTTAAAAGCTCTGACGATAGTTCCGATTGTAAGGTTATGGCCGCTTTCAATTCTTGACACCTGCGCTCTTTGAACGCCCATCAGCTTTCCAAGCTGCTCTTGCGTGAGATTCTTTTCCTTTCTCGCTTGTTTGATAGCCTCGCCTATAAGGTAAGACTGCAACTCGGCTTCCATCGCGTCGCGGCGTTGTGTTCCTTTCTTGCCGACTACGCGGTCAAGCATTTCTTCGTGGGTGTATAATTTCATCTTTTCCATTTTTTACCTCTTATTTTTCTCGTTGTAATAAATTTTTCTCAGTGCTTCGGCATGTGCAAGCTCACTTTCGGGAGTCTTCTGAGTTTTCTTCACAAATCCGTGGGTAGCGATTACCAGATTGCCGGTGTCTTTGTCCCAAAACGCCAGGAGACGTTATTAATTTTACGACCCGGAAGAGTTAATTTATTAATCTTGGTGCTCACTGCACCAAGATTAATAAATTAACTTCAAATCAAAAATACAATATCCTCTTGTATTTGATAGAATACTAATACTTTAGCCATAGTGGATGGATCTTTATCGCACCACTACTATTGGTCAATATAGAATTAAATTCTAATGTGTCAGTTGTTAAAGTAAAGTTGTTGATGCCCATAATTGATTGCATTTTGAAAACGTTGCCAGTTGGGTGCCATCCTTAGGTAATATGTATCACCAATTTTCACATATAAATGAGCCCCTTTCTTATACAATTCTGCGTTTAGATTTTTTTTATGGGCTGTATTCCCATCTCGGTAATATAAATCAATCTTTTTAATCAGTCTATAATCATCACTTGAAACAGGGTCATGCTTAAATTGTTCTTTTGAGTCATATTCTTGTTTTTCAGTTTTATTCACTGACGAAGATTGATTTTGTGAATTATTATTATTTTGATTAGTATTGGTAGATGATTCTTTTGTGGGTTTTGTGTCCTTAAGAGAATTAGTCGTTTCTGACGCACTCGCTGATGATACCACCCCAGATTTCAGGTCATTATATTCCCGTACTATTTCAATGTTCTTTTTGGCTGAATTCCACATTTCTCTATTAGCTTGGTGTAAATCATCAGCAATCTTTCTTTGCTCTGCGATGATGTCATAGCCTTCGTTTTTAAGTGTCTCGATAGCTTGGCCTTGCATCACCTGATATTCTCCATAAGTCATGTCGGGGCGATGCAAATCTCGTTTCACTCTCTCATATTCGTTCCAATCTTGTTGCTGAACTTGGGCAATACTTGTGGCCATTAATTGATTGTTGATAGCATTAAAATACCCCGGCTGTTCCATTTGGGCGGCAAGAGAACCAACAGGAGCTTGAGGGATACTTGAAGCATACTGGGAATTTTGACACATAGCAAGTGACGTTTGAAGGCCGATTGCAAAGCTTTGAAACAATCCATTAACTATTCGCTGCCTATTTTCTTGTTTCTCGCGGGCCCATTTAAGCTGTTGACTATTATCGGCAGTTCCATCACTTCTTAATTCTATGCCAAGCCATTTACCATTCCCGGAAAAACCTCGTTTCCCATAACCTAATATTTTATAGCGTGGTTCTACTATCAAATTTCCATAAATATCCACTGCTCCGCATTTCCCTTTTTTATAAATTTGAAAATAGCCTAAGTCACCTGTGTGCGAGTCCTTACGATAAAGAACATCTTCATAATTTTCTCGATTTTTTCTATTTTGTGAACCAACAATGCAGTCGCCGGAAATATTATGGATTTCTTCATAAGGACCTTTATTATCAAAATATTCATAAGAGAAATACCCATTTTTACCTCTAATGAATCCTAATTTACCATTACCAAACACGTAAAAAAGCATACGACCGGTTAAAGTAAATACTTTTTAAACGAAGACTCTGTGCAAACGAAACATCCCATACCATCTCCTAAATCCATATATTCAATTTCCTCATAAACGGTTGGAATAATAATCTCTCCTTTGAGATTTGAAGCTCCAGTCAATCCATTTGAATTCAATTTTATCCAAGTAAAAACATCTTCAGTATCAGATTTTGAAGCATTGTATTTTTCGTTTTTAGTCATTATGCATTGTGATTTTTTTGAATTCTCCGGAAGGCTTCGAGTGGCTCTTAGCGTTTGTCTTCCTAAATCAACAAGTCGATAATATTCTTTTTTATTAAATTTACCCAGTTTCTTCGGTCCCTCCCAAAAAAAACCATTATAAAAGCCGTATCCGTATCTAAAAACTAAGGACCCACTTTTGGAGACATACTCCTTGCCATTAAAATCAACTGCTCTTTGCCAATCAATAGAGAAATACGGATCAGAGTCCGAACCTCTATATAAAAAGTCGTATTTTGGGGCAATAATCTCTTTACCAGAGATGTCACAAACTCCATATAATTTACCCGCTTCTGTCTTTTTGTAAACATAAAAGAACCCTCCGAAAACAGGAGAAGGTCTAAACCAAACAAAACTGTAGCCGCGAGAGGCTGGAATAATTAACTCCTTGTTGTAGTTATAGATATTGTCCCCATCCTTGTAGTACACGAATCCGTTATCTTCTACAACTACTCTCATTTCTGCAAGGAGTATTGAAGGACAAACCAGTGCTATAAACATTACAAGCCACAGGCAAAGTTTTCTATTGCTATTTTTCATTATACTTTTCAATGCCTCTGGACCCTCTCTTTGGCCATTGAGTTGGTTTATAAAAAAGGAGCGTGAGAGTCTATATCTCTACTCGTCTCACAAAATAGAGGCTCTGGAATGCCTTTCGGAATGAAACGAGCAGTTAGAGCCTCACGCAAGTTATGTGAATATCTTATTGATATACACCAACGAAAGGCATCCATCACTGCCACATTTGACCCCGAGTGAAATTTTCCAGATTTCTATTTTGTCAAATGAGCGTTGATAAACGCTTCTTATAAATATGTCTGCCAATCCGCTTGATTGACAGTGCGAAATTACGAATTATTCTTTAAACTTCCAAAGTGTAGATGAGTTTGCTGTTTTTTTTACGGTTTTGTTATTACGTTGGGGTCGTTTTAGGGAGTTTTCGGCCGTTGAATTAAATTTTTTTTGTACATTTGTGGTTCTCAAACGTTGTTTTTGGCCCCGATTGTTCTTAGGGGCTTATGTATTAACTAATTACTTCGATTTTGGACTCAGATCCCTTGCCGGTCGCTGACGCCGTTTTATGTCAGCTCCCAGTGGTTTTCGACACAGCGCAGATTATCGCGCTCGCGATTGCCGTTGTATTCCTTTTCGTTTCTGGTTTCGTGTCGGGCAGCGAAATAGCCTTTTTCTCTATCGACCCCGAAGATGAAGAGCTCGACGACGCTCCGGAGGGCGACGCCGTCAGGCGGCTGCTGAAATCGCCCGAGCGACTTCTCGCTACCATCCTTATCTCCAACAATCTGGTCAACGTGACGATAGTGGTTCTTACCAACTTTGCCCTCGGCCCGGTGTTTGAAGGCATGGGCGAAGTGTGGAGCTTCGTGCTGCAAACCGTTATCCTTACATTCCTTATCCTTCTCTTCGGCGAAATTTTCCCCAAACTCTACTCCAAAAGCAACCCGCTGGGGTGGGCCAAATTCGCCGTCAAGCCCCTCTCGGCTTTAGAATCGCTGTTTTATCCTCTATCATCGATGCTGGTGAAAAGCACAGGCATTGTCAACCGCGTGGTTACGAAAAAGGCCGACAATCTGTCGACCGACGAGCTGTCGAAGGCTCTCGAAATCACCGACGTGAGCTCGGGCGACGAGCGCAAGATGCTAAAGGAGATACTTCGCTTCGGCGACACCACCGCCTCTGAGATCATGACTCCCCGCGTCGACATCACAGGCATCGACTACGACTCCGACTTCAACGACGTGATGCACACCATCATCGAGTCGGGCTACGCGCGCATCCCCGTCTATGAGAAGACTCAGGACGATATCAAAGGCATACTCTACAGCCGCGACCTGCTCCCCTATATCGGTAAGGAAACCGACGATTTCGACTGGCGAAAGCTGCTGCGCAAGCCATATTACGTGCCCGAATCGCGCTCTATCGACGACCTGCTCGAAGATTTCCGCAAAATGAAGATCCACATGGCTGTCGTTATCGATGAGTTTGGCGGCACCCAGGGTATCGTCACCCTTGAGGACGTGCTTGAGGAAATCGTGGGAGACATCAACGACGAGTATGACGAGGAGGAGACCACCTATCGCCGACTCCCCGACGACACCTATATATTCGAGGGGCGCACGCTTCTCAACGATTTCTTCCGTATCACCGGCCTCGACGAGGAGGAGTACAAGGACGTGAGCGAGGATTGCGAGACCCTCGCCGGGATGCTCCTCGCTATTAAGGGCGACTTCCCGAAGGAGAAGGAGCCGCTCGTCTATGGCCGTTGCCGCTTCCTCATTCTCGATATCGAGCATCATCGTATCACTTCGGTCCGCGTCAAAGTGATGTCTGAAATCCAGACCAAGTAAGCGCCCCGCGGCGATGAGCCTGATATTTCCCCAATTTTAACCGTAAAAAGCGATGAGAAAACTCCTGATTGGCCGCGTCGCGCCGTTGTTGATCGTGTTGACGGCAGGGTGCTCGGGCGCCGACAGCTCCGCGCCTATACCTCGGCGTAAGGCATACCCCCGCATAGAGATCCCCGACTCGACCTATCACAGCGATGCGGGTCTCCCCTACTCGTTGCAGATTAATGACTCGGCCCGGGGCAATGTCACCAGGAGCGACAGCCGCGATCGCTGGGTCGACGTGGAGTATCCCGCTCACAATGCAGTGATTTACTACACGTTTTCAACCGTAGCCCCCGCGGAGCTCGCGTCAGCTATCGACAACCGCTCGGAGCGCATCGCCCTAAACCTCGGCGGCCGCGAGGCCGAGATTCTGAGCTTCGCGACCCCCTATTCGCTCGACTGCGAGGTGGTTGTCGACAACCAGGGGGCCGGAGCCACCCCGGTGCAGTTCCTCGCCACCGATCATGAGGGGTTGGTGGTCAGCGGGGCCGCGCATATCAAGGGCGACAAAATGTCGATTGACTCGATCGCGCCCGTTGTCGATATGCTCCGCCGCGATATTGTCCATTCGCTCAAAACCCTCCGCCCATGATTCGGTCGGCCTTTTCGGGCGTCAACTACGCCTGCATGAAGCTTGGCGACGCGGCTGCGGCTTCGCTCACGGCAGCGCAGCGGGCCGATGCCGATTCGCTTAAGCTCGCCAAGCGCCGGGCCGAGCGCGAGGCTGTCTACTCCTTGATCAACGGCTGTATAGCCCCCGGAAGGCTGCTGTCGCACGCACCCGACGGCGCGCCCGCCATAGACGGCGTCGGCAGCTTCTCCCTGAGCCATAGCCCGCGTCACGCGGCCATCGCTTGGGTCGATGCCCCGGAAGCGGGTGTCGGTATTGATGTTGAAGAGGATAGCGAGCGATTGCCGCGATTGACCGCGAAATTCATCTCTGACGACGAGTTTGAGCGCCTGGCTCCGCTCACCGACCTCCCCTACCTCGCCGCCTGGACTATCAAAGAGGCGGTGTTTAAGGCTTCGGGCAGTCAGGGAGCCGTGCTTCGCGACATTTTTATCGGGTCGGCGCTGCGCCTCGACGATGATTCTATCCTCTCGGAGGCGGTTGTCGGGGGTATAAAGTCAGTGGCTATGACCCGCCGGATTGCCCCCGAAACCATGCTCACGGTCGCCAAATCTTCCAAAAATTGGTAAATATGGAGTTTTTTTAAAAAAAACGCCGAAAATATTTGCATAGAAAAAAAATCTGCTCTATCTTTGCACTCGCAATCGGGAATAAAGCGGTTGCACTCCAAACAATGGTGCGGTAGTTCAGCTGGTTAGAATACTAGCCTGTCACGCTAGGGGTCGCGGGTTCGAGTCCCGTCCGCACCGCAGGAGAGAGAGGAGAATGAGTAAGTTAAAGATTCGTCTTTTCTTACTCATTCTTTTTTATTCACGTTTCTAATTGAGAGTAATTCCATAACATTTAAACCAATACCATTTCCATGAAAAAATTCTTGGCAGCCTCAGCGGCTATGATGCTCGCTCTATCGCTCGGAGCGAAGGGTCACGTCTGCTCCCACCAGGCCGACTACTCGTCGTATTATAAGAACTCCCCTATCGAGCTTACCCCCGTATCGGCTCCCGTTATCCCCGACTACTCCGTCAGCCTTAAGGATTTCGGCGGCGTTGATGACGGAGTGACCTCCAACACCGAAGCGTTTGCCAAAGCTATAGCCCATCTCGCGCAGAAAGGGGGCGGCCACCTGATCGTGCCCGCCGGCATGTGGCTCACAGGCCCTATCACCCTCGAAGACAATATCGACCTTCACGCCGAGCAGGGCGCATTTGTGCTCTTCTCCGCGAATCTCAACGACTACCCGCTCGTCGACAGCTCTTTCGAGGGGTTGATGGTGAAGCGTTGCCAGGCCCCTATCAGCGCCGTGGGTAAGAAAAACATCGCTATCACCGGCGAAGGCATATTCAACGGCAACGGCCAGAACTGGCGCGCCCTCAAGCGCTCCAAAACCACCGACGGCCAGTGGAAGAAAGTCACCGAGAGCGGCGGCGTTGTGGGTAATAACGGCAACACCTGGTATCCCAACGAGCGCATCGCCTACGGCAACATGAACCCCGATAAGATTACCGCTGAGTATATCGCCGACCCCGATTCGCTCAACGCTATCCTCCACGATTTCTCGCGCCCCAACATGGTGGTGCTCCGCGACTGCGAGAACGTGCTCCTCAAAGGCGTGACCTTTGAGAATTCGCCCGCCTGGAACGTTCACCCCCTCCTTTGCCGCAACATGATCATCGACGGCATCAACATCCGTAACCCCTGGTATGCGCAGAATGGCGACGGCCTCGACCTGGAGTCGTGCACCGACGTGCTCCTCGTCAACTCTACCTTAGACGTGGGCGACGACGCTATCTGCCTGAAATCGGGTAAAGACAAGCCGGGTCGCGACCGCGGCGTCCCTACCTCGCGGGTGCTCGTCGACGGCTGCGTGGTCTACCACGGTCATGGCGGCTTCGTGGTCGGCTCCGAGATGACGGGCGGCGTGAAAGATGTCGTGTGCCGTAACTGCTCATTCGACGGCACCGACGTGGGCCTCCGCTTCAAGTCGGGTCGCGGACGCGGCGGCGTGGTCGAGAACATCTACATCGACGGCATCAATATGTATAATATCGGCGGCAACGCGCTGGTTTTCAATATGTACTACGGCGGCAAGGCTCCCCTCGACGAGAAGGGCAACGTAATCCTCAAGGATTCAGAGCCCGCTCCCGTGGCCGATGAGGGCACTCCCCTTTTCCGCAACATCACGATGAGCCACGTCTACTGCAACGGAGCCGATAAGGCAGCCGAGTTCCGCGGCCTTCCCGAAATGTATATCAAGGACATCACCCTTACCGACTGCGCCTTCGCGACCGACCGCGGCTTCTATCTCAACTACGTCGACGGCCTGAAGCTCAACAACGTGAAGATCATCCCCGCCTCCGGCGCCCCCATCACCGAAGGCAGCTTCGTCACCTCCCTCCAGGTAAAATAAATAAATTGCACAAACACGTCAAAAACGCGCCTGTTTTGTATTATAATACGAAACAGGCGCGTTTTTCGCGTATCGGTGCATTGCGGTTTTTCGCAAAAAAATGTCTTTAGCGGAGGCGGAGGAAGAAGTGCCAGATGGCGAGGGCGGTGCTGACGGCGACGTTGAGCGAGTGTTTGGTGCCCATTTGAGGGATCTCAAGGCAGGCGTCGCAGAGGTCGACCACGGCCTGGTCGACGCCGTCGACTTCGTTGCCTGCGATCACGGCGTATTTTAAGCCCTTCTCAGCCTCGTAATTCTCCAGCGAGACACTTCCCTTGACTTGCTCCAAAGCGAGGATTCTGTAGCCCTCTGAGCGCAATCTGGCGACGGCCTGGGGGGTGGTGCTGAAGTATTCCCACGCCACTGAGTCCTCGGCGCCGAGGGCGGTCTTATGGATTTCGGGAGATGGCGGGGTCTGCGATATGCCGCAAAGCATCAGCCGCTCGACGGCAAAGCCGTCGCATGTGCGGAACACTGAGCCGATATTGTTGAGCGAGCGCACGTTGTCGAGCACTACGGTCAGCGAAATCTTGTCTTTGGCGCGAAACTCCTCGACGGAGTCGCGCTGAAGATCCCATATTGTTTTCTTTTCCATTGAGTAGCGGGGGTGGTGCCGGGTTAATCGACGAGAACCCTGACGGGGGTGCGCGACTGGTCGGTGTAGATGAGGTATGCGCCGTAGGGGAGGAGGATCACCTGGTTGTTGGTGACTTCGGGGAGTAGCATGACGATGCGGCCGGCGAGATCGACAACGGTGGCGTTGGTGTGGGTGGAGCCGCACACGATTCTCACGCCCCCTTCGTGGTAGGCCCATCCAAGGGGAGCCTCGGCCTCGACGCCCGTGACGCCCGATTTCGACACGAAAATCTCGTTGGAGCGGGGCGACTCAAACCCTAAGCGGACTGAGCGCACGTTGTAGCTCTCGGAGTCGGAGTCGGCGAAGTCCTCTATCAGGAGCGAATTGTCCTCGGCAAGAATGTCCTCGGACGACGACGTGCCGCCGATATAGCGGGTGCGGGTGACGATGTAGTAGTCGACTACCTGCGAGGGGATTTCCCAGTTGGCGGTGTAGGAGTCGGCGGTGATGTCGGTGGCTTCGGTTGCGATGATCGGCGACAGCACAGGCGTTTCGAGGCACTCGGCGTTGAGAATCACGCCGCGGGAGCCAACAAGGCCGCCGTCTGACACGATCAGTCGGGCCGTGTGCTTGCCAATCGCTGTCGGCGAGTAGGTGACGGCGATCGAAGTGCCCCCATCGGCGTTGACGAGGGTGGATGAGAGGGTCTTGGACTCGATCGAGAACATGGCTTTGTCGGCGCCTGTTATGGCGAGCGAGAGGTTGCCCTTAAGGTTATGGCCGGCGAAGTAGAGTCGGGCGGTGACGGGCTTGCCTACAGCGGTCTGAGGGAAGTCGAGCGCGGTGTCCTGCACCGGTGTCAGCAGCTCGGGGTCGCCGACGGGGTCGGAGATAGAGCCGGTATTGAATTTCACGCCCTTCTTGTTGCCCCAGATGTATTCGCAGAGGTCGGGGTAGTCGATGAAGGGGTTGCGGTTGTTCTGGATTTTGTAGACGGCCTCGTTGCGGTCAATCTCCTTTTGGCTGACGGGGTCTTCGCGCGCCCATGTGAGTAGCAGGTCGATAGCCCAAGGCTTAAGCGTGGGGTAGGTGTCCTGCTGGAGCATATACATATACTTGGGGGTCCAGGTGAGCGACTGATAGCACGTGACCATATAGAAATAAGTGCGGGCGAAATCGCCTTTGTACTCCTCGTTGGGCTCAAACACGTGAGACGAGCCTCCTCCTTGCCCTGTCACGGCATATCCGATCTTGACGACGCCGTTGTCGAAGGTAGAGGTCGACACCTCGCCGAGAGGGTAGTTGCTCTTGGCCTGATTGGCCTTGGCCTCAGAGGGGTAGAGGTTGAAAAGGTCGACATAGGCGGGAGTGGCCTCGGAGCCGCCCCACCAGCTTTTGGGGAAAGAGTGCTCGCGGTTCATGTATCGGCCGAAGGTTATGTTGGTGGCCACGGGTATGTTGCTGTACATATCCCACCAATACTGCACTCCGCCGGAGACGTAAGCGTCGGTTTTCTTGAAGTAGTCGGGGAGATTGTTGTAAGACGATACTTCCTGATGGTTGTAGATCAGCTTCGACAGGGCGGTTTTGAGTGCCGAGTCGGCCAGTCCGTTGACCGACTGGTAGTAGCTTACGGGCACTTCGGCCGATGCCGAGAAGAGCGCGAGGAGCGCGGCAGAGGATAGGGCTATGCGGTAAAGTCTTTTCATCGCTGTGGATTTGAACGAAAACTGTTGGCGTGGATGTTGATGACGTTAAGATCTTATGGGGGGGATGCTTCGCGGCGGTAGGGCGGGTTACTGTCGGTCGAGCAGGCAAGTCACTCGGTCGATGATCATTTGGGGCTTAATAGCTGTCAGGCAGAGGTAGTCGCCCCGATGACAAGGCTTGTCGCCGAACACCGAGCAGGGGCGGCACGTCAGCGGCAGCTGTATCATGTTGTCGTCTTCCTGATGCCAGCCTTTGAAACCGCAGTAGGGGTGGGTCGCGCCCCAGACGCTGACGACCGGAATGCCGGCAATGGAGGCGAGATGCATATTGGCCGAGTCCATCGAGATCATACATTCGAGATTGCTGACGAGGGCAAGCTCGGTGGCGAAGCCGTGGCGCTCGCCGGCGAGCGACCTTACCCCGGGATATTTTTTAGCCCACTGGCCGAGTATAGCGGCCTCCTTTTCGCCTCCGCCGAATAGGAATATGCGGGTGGAGGGTCGCTTAGACAGCTCTTTTACCACCTCTTCCATCATTTCGGGGGGATATATCTTGCCCTGATGCTTGGCGAAAGGGGCTATGCCGATCCACTGCTCGCCGTCGGGCTTCGCGGGGGAGATAGCCGCGTATAATTCGGGAGAGGCTTTGCCCGAGGCGAAGAGGCCCTCGAATGTCTCGGGGGCGGGGAATCCCAATCGATTGAACGTGTTGCGGTAGCGTTCGAGCGATGTCTGCAACGGGAGCATGAGCTTATTGGCCTTGCGGGTGAGGGCGCGTTTTTTCCCGCGCCCTTTATGGATTCGCGAGCAGGGGAGGCCGCGGAGCCGGGCGGCAAGGCGCATTATCTTGGTGCGGAGCACGTCGTGGAGGTCGGCGACGCCGTCAATATCATATTCGCGGCGCAGTCGGTCGAAAAGGCTGAGCACGCCCCTGATGCCCTTATATTCGTTTTTCAGGTCGACGCCTACGAGCACGAGATTGTCGGGGCGGTTGACGAATATCGAGGTCATCGATTTGCGGGTGACGAAGACGAATCTGACATCGGGGTAGGCTTCGCACACGGAGTAGACCGACGGCACGGTCATGGCCACGTCGCCGATTGCCGAGAAGCGCGTCAGCAGCACGTTGCGCAGGCCGCGGGGATTGCGGCGCGGGGATTCGTTGTCAGATTTGCGTGGCATCGCTTATTTTTTAGTCGCGTACAGCACCGGGTTGGTAGCCGGGTCGTTATACATCTTCATCTGGCGGTAGACTTTCATATACTTGCGTCCGGCGGCAATGTCGCTAAGGAGCTGGTCGATAGCAGTCGAGAGGTCGACGCGCTGTTCGAGCAGCACGTCGAGTTTTGCCTGGCATCGGGCGATATGCTCGGGCGACGCGTCGGCTCGGGCGGTCTCGGCCTGCATGTGGTAGATTTTGAGGGCGAGAATCGAGAGGCGGTCGAGAGCCCAAGCGGGCGACTCGGTGTTGATGGTGGCGTCGGGGGCGACGTGGACGTCGGCATATTTCTCGCGGAAGTAAGTGTCGAGTTCCTCTACCATGTCGGTGCGGTCCTGGTTGGAGCGGTCGATGCGTCGTTTGAGCGCGAGGGCGGCCACGGGGTCGATCTGCGGGTCGCGTATAATGTCCTCAAGGTGCCACTGCACGGCGTCGATCCAGTTTTTGGCATATAGCGTATGCTCGATAGTTCCCTCCTTATAGGGGTTGGCGATCGGGGTATCTACGTGATCCTTAATATGATAGTCGGCCGTCGAGAGGTTGAAGACGGCATTGGCTGATTCGGCAAAAGTCATATTCGATAGTGTTATAATTGCTGAGAAATGCAAAGATAACAATATTTTTTAATAAGCAAGCACCGAAAATCAGTTTATATCGATCAAAGGGGGGCTGACAACACATCAATCCGCAAAAATCGCGTCGCTCGCGGGGTCGTACTCATACATGCCTATATCATTCAATGCGAACCCCGTCTTTGTGACCAGATGCCGCGCGGGCAGATTGTCGTCCTTCACGCTCGTCAGCACGGTGCATCCCAGCGATGCTAAATGGCGTACCATCGCTACCCAAGCCCTTGCATGCAGGAGTTTACTTCCCAAATCAGTCCTCCACCCCCCGCCATGCGCCGAGACTACCGTCCCCGGGGCCGCGTCGTCGTACATGGCATGCTCCCCAAGAATATAGCACATCGCGATAGGCTCTGTCATATCATTGGGATAGAGTACATAACACGAACATACGTGGCGGTAGCGCACCAGGAACTCTCGCCACTGTTCGTCACTGTCAATGTCAGAAACTATCCTGTGCCACACCTCCAGAGCAAAACGCTCCGGAGAAATCAGCGATTCACCGCTATAGGGCAACCAAACAAACCCCCTCCCGGAGATTGGGAGAGGGTCGGAGAACTGATAGCCGAGACTCATTTCAGCGTTTTAGCTTTCGCGCGCAGGGCAGCGATGTCGGCCTTCGTTTTAGCGATCTGGCCCTTAAGGTATTCAGCGCGGCTCTTATCCTTATACTGCCTAGCTTGAGCCAGGAGCGACTGCATCTGTGCGATATTACTCTGGTAATGCGCTATTCGATCCATGCACGCGGCTTTAGACGATGGACTTCCCATATATAAGTCATGTTAAAAAAATACCACCTACTCTGTTCCGGATTTTTGGCAACCTCCCGCGAGGCAGCATACGCCGCCCAACACGGCAAAGATAGGAAAAAAGCCCACAAACACCAATGGAATATGCGATAAAAATCATTATATGAATTAAAGGGAGTACTACGGACGGTTTCTGACGGCTGAAGCCGTCACCCAGTATTGGGTTGAAGGATAGTGTGTTGCCAACTGTTCGGAGGCACAGCGCGTCGTTGTCGCGTCGATTCTCTTTCGTGCGCCTGAAGACGCACGCTCCATATTCTCTCCCTGTTCGGGGGGGCACAACGCCGGTTGGGGGGCGGGGGTCAGGCGAGGATTTGGGCGGCGTGGTCTTTGGTTTTGATTTCCTTGGGGGTGATGATACGCTCTACGGTGCCTTCGGGGGAGATGATGAAGGTGGTGCGGTAGGTGCCCATGTAGGTGCGCCCGGCGAGCTTCTTTTCGCCCCAAACGCCGAATTTCTCGACGAGATGATGGTCGACATCGCTGATAAGCGGGAAGGGTAGCGAGTATTTGGCGGCGAATTTCTGATGAGAAGCGGGGGAGTCGACGCTGACGCCGATTACCTGGTATCCGGCTTTTTCAAGCTCGGGGAGGTTGTCTCTCAGGTTGCAGGCTTCGGCTGTGCAGCCGGGGGTGGAGTCCTTCGGGTAGAAGTAGAGGGCGATTTTTTTGCCGGGATATTGGCTGAGGCGCACTTCGTTGCCGTTCATGTCGATGCCGAGCAAGTCGTCGACTTTGTCGTTGAGTTGCATAATATTATTGTTTTAAAAGGTTGAGATATTGGCTGGCGATGGTCTGGGGGGAGTAGAGCGAGGCGATGTCGCGATGCTGCGCTTCGGGTGAAATCGCGGCGTTGAGGGCCCAGAGAATCCCGTCGGCAGTGTCGGCGGCGTTGAGGTATCGGGCTATGTAGCCGTTGCGGAGATGAGCGATGAAGTCGGCTTGGCCCCCCTCGCCGTAAGTCACGGGCACCGCGCCGGAGGCCATTCCTTCGACGAGTGTGCCTCCCAGGGTCTCGAATTCGGAGGTGGAGAGGACGACGTCGGCCTCTGAGTACAGGGCGGGGAGGCTTGATGACTCTACAGGGCCAATCAGCTCGTAGGGGAAATGCAGCCGCTCGAATATCGAGTTGTCGCGGCAGGCCCCGTAGAACCTCGCCACGACCGAGCGTGTAAGCTCAGGGTGGCTGTCGGCGAGGATGTTGAGCGCGTCGATGGCCAGATCGAGCCTCTTGACGCTGTCGTCGAGCCTCGCGGCCCCGAAAAGGATAACCCTCTGGCCGTCGCCGGCGCGGGCCGCGGGAGTGAAATCGTCGATAGGGAAGGGGTTGCCTATGACCACGGTCTCTCTGTCGCCTAAAAGAGAGCTTTCGTCGGCCCTTTTCTTTACCCAACTGCTGACGGCGACGAACCGCAGCGAGGGAGCGTCGGCATAAAGCTCGCGTTTGCGCTGCCATACGCGATATGAGAGGTCGGCCCCGGAGGCTTCCTTGCCTAAGAACCGGCAGTCGCCGCAATGCCCGGCGAAGCGTTTGCAGCCGAAAGAATGGTGGCAGATCCCGGTCATGCACCACATATCGTGCATGGTCCACACCACGGGCTTGGCCGCGGAGCAAAGCCGTCGCAGCCCTTTGAGCGAGAGGAGGCCCTGGTTGATCCACCCGATCTGGACCGCATCGGCGTCTCTGACGAAGTCGTTGTCGAGCACGTCGACGCCAAACGAGGCGGTAGACACCTTGAACAAATCGCGCCTATTGTAGCCGTTGTTTATGAATATGGCGGCGCGCTCGGCGAGAAAGGCGGCACGGTGCGAAAAAGCGTTTCCGGCCACAATGACGTAAGGGTCGTCGCTGAATTTATGGCACACGACCATACGCGCGTCGTGGCCCAAGGCGCGGAGGGCGCGCATGAGCCTGAAGGAGGCGATAGCCGCCCCGCCGAGGGTGTCGTTGTAGCTGAGGAGCGCGATTTTCATACTATAATATATTATATATACGGAAAATCAGAAGCTACCTATGGCTCCCAGCAATAGGGTGAGCAGCAGGGTAGCGCCCGACAATATGCCGATAAGGCCCATAGAGGGGGAGCGTTTGATGCAAAGCACGCAGAGGGCGCATCCGACACCGGCCACGGCCATCAGTATGTAGCACTGTAGGCGCAGCTCCTCGTCGGTCGCGGCAAAGGGGCAGAAAACGCCTATCCACGCGAGGACGGTCAATATCAGGCCCACAAACACGGGCCAGGGGTTTTTGTCGTATGGGGTATTGGATCGATCCATGATAGAAGAATTTGGGGTCAAAATTACAAAAAAATCATCAGCAACGCCAATATCGACGGATGTTACACGAAATTGTGACGACAATGCTGTAACAATCGCGCGGATATTGTATATAACGTAACAAAAAAATGCACCGATTTGGTGCGTGTTGTAACAGTAAAGATGCAACAATCTCGCAAATGTGATTTAACTGTAACAGGTGTGACAAAAAACGCGCAAATTTTTTAAAATTTTAAAGCATTGAAAATCAATGATGTAATAAAAAAGTAATATTTTTTTTCAAAAAAAATGAAAAAAAGTGCTGAAAAAGTTTTGTAATATAAAAAAATGTCATACCTTTGCATTGTCAACGTAACACAAACGTAACAGACGACAAAAAAACAGAATCAAAAACACTAAACACAATATAAGCTATGGCATCAAATAACTTCCAAAATAGACTCCTCTCTTTGCAAAGCAACCTCCTCAACTTCGCGTATATGCTGACCTCTAACAGAGACGACGCATACGATCTTCTCCAGGACACCACTCTCAAGGCTCTCGACAACGAAGAGAAATACGCCGAGAACACAAACTTCAAAGGCTGGGTGTTCACGATCATGCGCAACATCTTCATCAATAACTACCGCAAGAGCGCAAGAGCGGCTACAGTGGTTGACCAGACCGACGACCTCTACCACCTCAACCTCCCGCAGGATTCGGGCTTCGACACTCCTCAGGGTTCAATGGCTGTAAAGGAAATCAACGCGGCTATCAACGAATTCTCTGACGACTACCGCATCCCCTTCTCGATGCACGTGGCAGGTTACAAATACAGCGAAATCGCCGAGAAGATGAATCTCCCCCTCGGCACCGTAAAGAGCCGTATCTTCTTCGCCCGCCAGCGCCTCCAGCAGACTCTCGCCGACTACAGATAAGATAACATACAAGCAGGAAGCATGATGTCAAACAGCAAGAAATAAAGAAGTAAAGAAATAAATATTAAGGTAAATAAAGATTGTCGTTGGCCACCGCGGAATTCACCGCGGTGGCCAACGGCGTTATTGGGGGGTGACAAAACCGAATCGCGGGTCTAAGAGCCTGTCCCAGAAAAATCTGTTAACGCTGAGGTCGCATATCTCGGAGGGATTTTGGAGGCGACGGGAGGGAGC
>CAZJBM010000006.1:0-84378 GCA_964544595.1 uncultured Barnesiella sp. | reverse complement strand
AACACAGCTAAACTTACAACAAAAACGGGGTTATAAAATCGCCGACCGTATAGACCTCCAGGTCGAAATCCTCCCGGTCCCCTTCGCCGAGCTTTCGTCGCTCCGCGAGGGTGAGAAATCAGCCGAAATCCGAGCCCGCGTGATCCGCGCCCGCCAGATACAGACCGCCCGCTACGCCTCCGAGCCTACAATTTACTGCAACGCGCAGATGAACAGCCGATTGCTCAAAGCCCACGCCCGACTCGACCCGCAGTCATCCGCCATGCTCGAAAACGCGATGACGCGCTTCGACATGTCGGCCCGCGCCTACGACCGCATCCTGCGCGTCGCCCGCACAATCGCCGACCTCGACGCCTCGCCCGACATCCTCGCCAGCCACATCGCCGAAGCCATCTCCTACCGCAACCTCGACCGCTCCTCCTGGGGCACAAGCATGTAAACTCCTTCCCTTTATAGACCACCTTTGCAATGGAACATCATCAGCCGCATGACCAGCAGTCGGGTTTCCTCAGTCAGGAGGATACCGATTGTTATACGGGGGCCGCGATGCGCGACGTGGAGGTAATCGCTACCACCGCTACCAATATCATAGCCGTGGGCCGACGCTACGGGCGGCAATGGTTCCTCAAAGGGTTGACCGCCGACTTGCGCGAATCGACGTCGATGAGGCGCCGGCTGATCAAGGAATTTGAGATCCACTCCCGCTTGCGCCATGCCAATATCGTCCAGGCCGTAGGGTTTGAGGAGATAGAGGGCTTAGGCCCATGTATTGTCCAGGAATGGGTTGAGGGCGAGACACTTCACGCCGCGCTTCGCGATGGCAGCCTTACCGCCGCCGACCGTCGCCGTATCATGCATGAGCTGACCCAGGCCGCTGCCTACCTTCACCGGTGCGGAGTGGTGCACCGCGACATCAAGCCCGCCAACGTGATGATCAGGAAAACAGGAGGCGAAGCCGTGCTCGTCGATTTCGGGCTCGCCGATTCCGATGATTATATTGAAAATAAGGGAGCGGCGGGCACTCCGGGATTCATTTCGCCTGAGCAAATGGAGTCAGGAGGCGTGTCGCCCACCGACGACGTTTACAGCCTGGGGGTCGTAATGCGCGAGTTGGTGCCCCGTTACCGCGCGATTGCCGACAGATGCACCGACGTGGCCGCCAAGCGTCCGGCCGACGCGTCCGCGCTGCTGAGGCTGATGCTCAGGCGCGACCGCCGTCCGAAGATACTCCTTACCCTCTTAGCGGGCATCGTGGCGGTCGCTGTGGCCGCTTTGGTGACAATCCGCATCCTCGACCTCCAACGCGTCTCCGACACCTCGCGGCGGCATTTAACGATGCTCCGCGAGAAAAACGTCGAAAACGAAACGCTCGTTGCGGGCCTGCGCGACTCGCTTACCGAAATACGCGATCGACTCGCCTCCACCACCCAGGAATTGACCCAGGTTAAGGAAATCGAGAACATTCGTCAGGACTTCCTCAACGGCGGATACCGCCGTATCGATAAATTGCTGACGGAATACGACCGCGGCGTCTTTTCAAAAATGACGCCCGATGATTACCCCATATTCTCAAGCACGGAAATCGAATTAATGAATAAACTGAAGGCCACCGTCGAAGACTATTCCAAATCCTACCGCGACGACCGTCTCCCGCCCGACGACCGCGACAAATTGATTATGGATCTATATAATTACATATCATTAAATATCGCAAAATACCAGGATAAATGGCTAAAACAAATAAACCTCTCGATGTAGGCGCTTACGACGACCTTTGCCGCCGGGTCGAGGCCGCCGCCGGGCTGGAGGCTACTACTGCCGGTCAATTTGAAGAGCTCTCCCGGAAGATTTATAGCCGCACTGGCATATTGCTCAGCCCCACTACGCTCAAACGCATCTGGCACTACATCGACGACACCACAACGCCCCGACGCTCTACCCTCGACGTCCTCGCGCGTTTCTGCGGGTGGCGCGACCTCTCTGACTACGAGAGCGGCAACCTCCCCGAAATCGAGAGCGGCAACCTTAGCTGCTCCGCCATACGCGCCGGCGAGAATATCAATCCCGGCCAGCGTGTCATTCTCCGCTGGCCTCCGGCGCGCGTCTGCGAGATTGAATTCACGGGAGGTCTCAGTTGGAAAGTGGTGCGGTCTGAAGGCACCCGCCTCAGCCCCGGCGACACATTCTGCTGCCCGCTGATAGTCTCCGGCGAGCCGCTATATCTCGACAAGCTCGTCCATGCCGATAGCCGCCCGGCTATCTACGTCTGCGGCCGCCGATCGGGCGTCGCTTTCGAGAGAATTTAACGATGGCCTGCTTGTGCTGTTATAAAGTAAAAAATACCTAAATTTGCACATTCCACACATAGGCGACACATATCGCTGATTAATAATAATGGAATTATTACCCTCATCAACCTATCAACAAACCCCAAATTTAATACCACAATGAGAATCAAAGGATTGGCAATCTGCGCGGCTGTCTCCATGTTTGGACTCGGAGCTGCCGCCGAAGTCAATGTCAAAGCTGCCGGAGGATGGCTCGAAACCGCCTGGGTCGAGTGGGATCTCCTCCCCGGGGCTTCGGCCTACAACGTCTACGTCTCCGAAGCCGGATCGCAGGCATGGACACGCCTCGACAACGAGCTAATACGCGATTACGGCTCCTATGGCCGCGCCGACGCCCTCGGCCTCAAAGCCGGAGCCTATTCCCTCCGTATCGTCCCCGTCATAAACGGCAGCGAAGCCGACTCCGAGGCCGCGGTCGTTGACAACCTCGACGTGAAAGCCCACGACCGCACCGGCTATGCCCACTTCGGGCGCGACACCGAGGGCCTATACGAAGGCGTCGGTGCGTATAAAAACGACGGCACCCTCAAAGACGACGCTATCGTGCTATACGTCACCGCCGACAATGCGAAGACCATCACCGTGACTTGGCCCTACAACGAGAAATCCACCAAAACCTACACCGGTTTCTACTCCATCGTCGAAGGCTACCGTAAATGCCTCAGCGCAGGAGGCATGAAGCAGCCCCTCGTCATACGCCTTATCGGCACCGTCACTGCCGACGACATGGACAAGCTCCGTTTCGGCCAGGGGCTCGACATTAAGGGCGAAGCAGCCTACTCCGAGTTCCCCTTCACCCTCGAAGGCGTGGGCAACGACGCGACCATCTACGGCTTCGGAGTCCAGTTCAGTCAGGTCACCGGCGCGGAGATGAGAAATATCGGCATACTCCTCTGCAAGGACGACGGCGTCGAGCTCAACAAGCACAATTCGCATATCTGGGTCCACAATCTCGACCTCTTCTACGGCCAGGTTGGCTCCGACGCCGACCAGGTCAAAGGCGACGGCGCGATCGACATCAAGTATTCTTCATATTGCACCGTGGCCTACAACCACTTCTTCGACAACGGTAAGTGCTGCCTCATCGACCCCAGCAAATCCTACGGCTCTGAGACGCCCGCCGACTATCTGACTTACCACCACAATTGGTTTGACCACGCCGACTCGCGACTCCCCCGATGCCGCCACGGAAAGGCTTTCCACGTATTCAACAATTACTACGACGGCAACGGCGAGTATGGCGTCGGGCTTGCCAGCAACGCGTGCGCCTTTGTCGAGGCCAACTTTTTCCGCAACTGCCGCTATCCCGTCATCAACTCCGGCCAGGGAACTGACAAGGGGCTCGTCGACTCTAAGCAAAGCAAGAAAGGCCTCCTTTCGGGAGAGGACGGTGGCGTCTGCAAGTTCTGGAACAACCACGTCGAGGGTGCCAAATCTTTCATAACCAGCAAGGACGACTTCGGTGCCAATCTCTACGACGCCTACGTCGTCGACTCCCGCGACGAGATTATTCCCGAGAGCGTCAAAGCCCTTAAGGCCGAGCTTGTGAAAACCCCGACCACCTACAGCAATTTCGACACTACCGAGGGTATGATTTACACTTCGACACCCGATGCGCCCGAACTGATTCCTGAAATCGTCACCGGCGAGTACGGCGCGGGGCGTTGCCAGAAAGGTGATTTTATCTGGAAATTTGATAATGCCACCGAAGATGCCAACACCGATGTCATCACCGGCCTGAAAAACGCCCTTACCGACTACCGCGGCGCCCTCAAAGGATTCTTCGACTCCACTTCGGGCATTACCTCCGTTGCCCCCGATGCCCCAGCCTACCCGGCCGATGCCTACGATCTTTTTGGCCGCCGTGTCAACGCCCCCGGCGCCTCTGGCCTCATCATCGTTAAGGGCCGCAAATACGTTCTCAATCGCTGAAGCCCCGGCGGCTCTATCATAAAAATGGCTGAACGATACTTCATTCGTTCAGCCATTTTTTATTGCGTTGCGGTATAGAGGCGACAACAGCTACCGGTCAAGGAACGGCAACGACGCCCTCCGCGCCTTCTCGATGCGGCGGTTGCGCCAGCACTTGCGGCATACCGCGATATAGCGGTCGTCGCCGCCGATCTCCACCTGCGCCCCCTCGTCGACTATCTCGCCGTTCGCGTCGATGCGCGCGTTGATTATCGTCTTGTGGCCGCACGTGCACGTCGACTTGATTTCGTCGATCGTGTCCGCGATTTCAAACAATCGGCGCGAGCCCTCGAAAAGATGCGATTGGAAGTCTGTGCGCAGCCCGTAGCATATCACGTTCGAGCCGAAATCGTCTACTATCCTCGACAGCTGGTCTACCTGTTCCGGCCTCAGAAACTGAGCCTCGTCGATGAGATACCAGTCGATCACCTTCATCTCGCGCTCATAGAGATCCATGGCGTAGCGGTAGAGGTCGGTGTCGTTGTATATCCACTCGCATCGCCGCTCAATGCCTATGCGCGACTTGATGATGCTGTCGCGCTCCCTGTTGTCGATCACGGGCTTCATGCAGAGGTAGCTCAGCCCGCGCTCCTCGAAGTTGTAGGCCGTAGTAAGGAGGATGGCCGTTTTGGCCGACCCCATCGTGCCGTATCTGAAATATAATTTTCCTTTGCGATTCATGCCCCAAAGTTACGAAAAAAATAAGCCACCCCGAAAGGGATGGCTCATTTTTTTGTATGAGTCGGTGAGGCTTATTTTGCCACTGTCACCTTGTAGGGAAGAGTCGACAGGTCGAGTGTCACCTTGTATGCGCCCTGGCCCGGAGAAGCGAGGTTAGCGCCGTTAAATGAGGTGAGGTTGTTCATCTCGCCGCCGAGGCTGATGTCCCAGTTGTCGTTGAAGCGTATCTTCCATTCGCCGCCCTGGTCAAAGTTGACCGTGCCGGTCCAGATGAGGAAGTCGGCCGAGGGGGTGAGGGGTGCTTGTTCGCCCCATGAGTTGAGCGAGCCGATCACGCCGCACGAAGTGATTTGAGTCACCTTGTAAGTGAGGTTAGCGATGTTCACGTAGCACCAGTAGAGGCCGTCAGCGCCTGCGTTGAGGTTGCCTGCGCCGGGAGCGAGGTCGCTCTCGGGATTCTCGCCTGCGCCCCAGTTGAGCGGGTTCCAGTCGGGCTGAGCGGTGAACTTGAATTCGCCGTTGAGGTGAGCGAAGCCGTAATATTCGCTGTAGTTCTCGGTGTAGAGCATATTGGCTGTCGCGGGCGACCATCCCTGTGCGTTGCCGGGAGTGTAAAGGTTCTCGATGGTGAGGGCGATAGAGTATTCGAGCGACTTGGCGTCGAATTTGATCAAGTGGGGACCTTCCTCATATACCACGCCGTAGTAGGGAGTGACCGAAGCCGAGTTAGCCACGAGAGTGCCCTCGGTGAGGTCGTCATCCTCTACTTCCATGCCGAAGAGGCTGCCAGCTGCGTTGGTGTTGCCGGCCTTGTATGCCTCCTCTGAGATGATCATCCACTTCCAGCCGTCGTTAGCCTGGTCTGAAGTGATGTCAACCTTCAGGGTGAATACGGTGTCGTCGTAGACGTTGGCCGATGAGTGGTTGAATTTAACAGCCTTGGCTATCTGCTCGTTAGAGACTGTGCCGATAAGATAGTAAGCCTGCGAGATGAAGTAGTCGGGGGTGAGGGCGGTCACGGCGAGTTTGTAGTCGCCGTAGTAGAAGTCGGGGGTGCCGAATCGCACCTGCGAGTCGCCGTTGACGGCGTATGCCGCGAAGCGAACGAATACGGTGTGAGTGCCGGGAGCCTTCGATACGACGGTGTTGATCGCGTCCTGGAAAGCAGCCGGAGTGACGCCTACAGTGTATTCCAGGCCCTCGATGTGCTGAGTGGTCGTAGCCACCTCTACGGCGCCGGCGTAGCTGTCCGAAGCTGCCACCTGCATCACGTTGCTGAGCGTGTAACCCTGCGGGAGTGCTTCGGTAAGGAGAACGTTGGCAGTGTAGGCGAGCTTCCCTTCAGAGTTCAGCTCGTCGAGATTGAAGACGGCCTGTGTCTCTGAATACTCCAGATTTTTAACACTGAGCACCGCATCGGCCGGATTTGACTGCGCGGGGGGATTGGGAGTCTCATAATCGTCGCAGGCGGTGAAGCCGAGACAGAGAGCGGCGAGTCCCCATAAAGCTATTTTTTTCATATTGTGAAATCTTTTTAGCTATTTGTTTGAGTTATCAGTAATGAGAGCTTTAAAGTCGTTAAAGTCTTCAATGACGATATGTCGTCTGCGTCTTTATGGCCGTTAAAGTCCTTAACGGCTTTAAAGCTCTTACCTAATATTATTTTTTGCGCTTATTCAAGCGTGAACAATACGGTGTTAGCGTTAGTGTCGAGAGTGACGAGAAGTACCTTGCCGGCTGCGCCCGTAACCACGAAGCATCCTTCGCCTGCGAATGTGGGCATCGTCGTGTCGAGCACCACGTCAACATTGCCGCCTGCGGCGTCGCTCGACCACTGTGCGGGGCCCCAGCCTGTGAGCGCCTCATAGAAGCGGCAGTAAAGCAGACCGCCGTCGGCATCGAAGTTGGTGAGGTCGAAGCGGCCTTCATACACGCCGTCCTCGTTCGTGTCGGCCAGGCGCCATGCGTCGTAAGTCGCTGCGTTGGCCTCTGAGGGCTCTGCCCATCCCGCCTGGTTGCCTACCATGTAGACATACTTCGACACGGTCACCGTGTGCTCGCCTGCGAGTATCGTTACGGTCATGTTGGGGATGTCGACGGTGATGGTCATTTTGCCACCCTCCCAGTTCGGGAAGTTGAACGAGCCTTTACCCTTCACGAGCGTGCCCTCGAAGGCGCCGTCGGTCATCTCGAAGTCTACGGGGTTGTCCTCTTCCTGAGCGCCGTATGAGTCGGCATCCCAGCCTGTGAGAGCTGTGTAGAAGCGGAACATTGCCTGGCCGGCGGGTATGTCGAATACGCCGCTGTATACCTTCGAGCCGATCGCGCTTTCAGGCTCGAAGAGGCGCCAGTCTTTGTAGTGGTCGGCATTGCTTGGCGACGGGCCTGACCAGCCTTCCGGTGCGCCTACGAGATAGATGTAGCCTGCGGTCGGGATTGCGAAGTAATATTGCACATTGTTGAGGGCTACATAGTTCGACGATACTATGCGGCTGCCTTCCACGCCTTTCAGCTCGGCTGCGCCCTTGAAGTAGACTTTGGTCACGGGGCTGTCGTTGCCGAGAGCCGCCCAGTCGTCGGCATTGGTGATGCCCATGAGCTGGCAGATTGCGATAGCGAGCTTCTCGCTTGAGAAGGTCATGCGCGACTGCGTCGGGTTGAGGTTCTCGAGCTCGCGGGTTTCGGTGAACTCGGGTGTGAGCGACACGATGGCCGAGTATTGGGTGATGGCCGAGTACCCGTAGTCGGGCTGTGCCTTGGCGGTGAGGGTGAAGGTGCCATCCTCGGTGAGGGTGATGAACTGATCGGCGAAGGCCGGCTCGTTCAGCTCGAAAGTGGTCGGAGCGTGGTATACGGTTTCGTCGTGATCATCCGAGCACCCGGTGAATCCGAACATCGCTACCAATCCGGCGAGTAATATCGATAGTTTTTTCATTTTTTCTTAAATATTTTGGCGAGTTATCGCGGATTTTAAGATTTGTGGGGTGATGCTATATTAGTAGCCAGGGTTCTGAGTGTAGCCTGTCTGTTCTACGATAGCCGAGGGGAGAGGATAGAGCACTGCGGTTGCGGGAAGGTCTGTGCCGTTCTTCACGCCGCCTTTCCAGTTCCAGGTGTAGCCTGTGCACCATTTTCCGTAGCGGATAAGGTCGGTGCGGCGGGTGCACTCTGAGTAGAGCTCGCGCTGGCGCTCTTCCTGAAGGTTGCTGAAGGTGAGGTTTGTGAAGCCGTCGAGACCTGCGCGCTGGCGTATGTAGTTCACATATTTGATAGCGTCCTCTTTCGAGCCTGCGCCGTGGAGTGCGGCTTCGGCGGCGGTGAGGTAGATCTCGGCGAGGCGTATCATCGCATAGGGGATATGAACGTCGTCGCCGCCGGCTACCGGCACGTTATCGTAGTCGATTTCGCCGTTCTGCTTGTAGTTCCAGTTAGAATATTTGATAGGAGCGTAACCGTTTGAGCCGTAGTAGTCGTATGAGAGCACGTCGTTGGTGATCTTGAAGCCGTCGGCCGATGTGCACCAGAGCTTCACGCGGATGTCCCTGCTGGTTGCCATTTGCGCGTCGTCCCATTCAAACACCTCTGAGAACTGCTGGCGGGCAGTCATACAGCGCCAGCCTGTGTTCATGTTCCAGCGGCTGAGGTCGCAGGTCGCGCCGTCGGTTGTGGCCGAGCCGAGGTATCCGGCTGTCAGCAGCGAGCCGCCGGCATACGATTTGAGGTTAGGCTCATCAACCACGATCGGCCAGATGATTTCTTCTACGTAACCGCCGCCGCCGAGGGTGCAGTCTTTAGCGCTGCGGCTGAAGAGGTTGTGGTAGTGCTCGGCGAGGCCTGAGCCGTTGAAGCCCTTGCCCTGGTGAGCGGCGATGATGTCCTGGCATACTGCGTAGCATTTTTCCCACTGTGCCTGGCCCGTGTAGACTTCAGCGTTGAGGTAGAATTTGGCGAGGAGAGCCTGAGCCACCTGCTTCCCTACGAAGCCGTAGTTTACCTTATTGTTGTTGCCGTATTCTGCGACTACGTCCTCAAGCGTCTTGGTGACGAGGTCGAAGAGCTCGGCGCGGCTGCGCTGTGCGGTCACTGAGCCTACGGGAGTGTTCTCGTCGGCGTAGGGCACGTTGCCGTAGAGGTCGATCAGATAGTAGTAGCAAGCCGAGCGGAGTATCTTGGCCTGGCGCACATACTCTGCGGCGCGGTCCTGAAGGTCGGCGGGAAGCCCGAAGAGGCCTTCGTCTACCGTATGGATGAAGTCGTTGCAGAGGGTGATATTGATGGTCATGCGCGAGTAGATACCGCCCGCGATCGGTGAGTTGGCCGGGATCGGGCCGTACTGAAGCACGCCGTACTCTACGTCGTCAGTTGCGAGCCAGTTGGCCTCGTCGGTCGGGATTTCCTCAAGGATGAAGATACCGCGCTGGAAGGTCGACATACCGCCGTCAAACTGCGTTACCGTCGAGTTGCCGTTGATGCCGTAAGTTGAGAAGTTGAGGTAGACGTCGGCGAGCACCTTGTTCATGTACCCTTCGGGGTCGTCCTTGAAGGTGCCGGCGGTTGTCTGGTTAGGATCCACGGGGAGCAGGTCGAGGTCGCCCGTACAAGAGGTCACGCCGAGTGCCGCAACCGCTACGCCTAACGAAAGAAATATCTTATTGAATGTTTTCATTATATTCTTTATTGTGTAATTAGAAATCAGGAATGAGGAATTAGGAATTGCGTTCCGTATCCATATTTACTAATTTTTTCGGTGTCTGCTTTGACTGGTTTAGAAAGTAGCGATTACGCCGAGCGTCGCGGTGATCGGGCGGGGATAGTACGAGTCGTCGATACCGTCGAATTTCTCGGGGTCAACACCGTGGTATTTCGTGATGACAAAGGGGTTCTGAACGGCGCCGAAGAGACGCAGGCGCAGTGAGTTGTTCAGCAGGTTGTCCCAGGTGTAGCCTACGGTGATGTTGTCGCAGCGAACAAACGATGCGTCCTCTACAAAGTAGTTGCTGAGCGCGAGGTTCTGGTCGGCCAGGTCAACCGGGAAGAGGTAGCGGTCGGCGAGCAGGTTGTTGAGCTGATAGCCCGACACTGCCGAGAGGCGGGTTCCCTGATAGGTCTGGTTGTTGTACATATAGTTGCCGAGCGATGCGCGGAGCGAGATACCGAAGTCCCAGTTCTTGTAGTTCAATGTGTTGCTCCAGGTCATGGTGACTTTCGGTTCGGGCGAGTGGTAGAGGATCTTGTCCTCGTTATCGATTACGCCGTCTGCGTTCTGGTCTACATACTGGCCGGGGATGGGATCGCCGTTGTTGTCATATACCTGCTGGTAAACCATGAATGAGTAGGCGGGCTGACCTACGATGTGATACTGCAGACCGCCGCCTGTGCCGCTGGGCACGCCGCGGGCCTCGATGCGCGAGGTCTCCACGTCGCCGGTGAGCTTGGTGATCTTGTTGCGGTTCCAGCCTACGTTGTAGCTTGTGCTCCAGGTGAAGTCTTTGGTGACGATGGGGCGGGCGCCGATGGTGGCCTCGATACCGTAGTTGCGGAGTGTGCCGATGTTGGTGAGCACCTTATCCTTGGTGTTCCAGCCCGATACGATTGTCTCGGCCAGAAGGTCTTTGGTGTCGCGGAGATACCAGTCGAGTGTGAGGGTGATGCGGTTGTTGAGCATTGCCATGTCGATACCTGCCGAGTAGGTGGTTGTTTCCTCCCACTTGATGTTGGCGTCGTAGGGTTCCGGATAGAGGGGATCGATCCATTCGCCCGAGCCGTCGGGGTTGAGATACTGGAAGCCCTGCGAGGTCGAGCTGGTGTAGATCGGGAGGTAGGGGAAGTAGCTGCCCACGTCCTGCTGGCCGGTGATACCCCAGCCGAGACGGAGTTTGAAGTCGTTGAGCCAGGTCTGTGTGCGCTCCATGAAGGGCATGTTGTTGATCTTCCATGCGAGTGCTACAGAGGGGAAGAGACCCCAGCGGGTGTCTTTAGAGAAACGTGAAGTGCCGTCGTCGCGGAGTGTGAATGTCAGAAGGTAGGTGTCGGCAAATGAATAGTTCAAGCGGCCGAAGAACGATACGAGCTGGAGTTCCTGCTCCCAGCGGCTCATCGGGGCGTTGTTGACCGGTTTGCCGATGTTGGCATACGATGATTCGTCGTAGTCAAGGGTGTAGACACCGTCGTTGTAGATCATCAAGCCGTTGTTGGTCACGAAGCCCGGGCCGTTCACGTAGGTGTTGCTGCGGCCGTGGTAGTCGAAGTGCTGCCATGAGTAGCCGGCCATTACGTCGAGGTTCGATTTGATGGCCTCGAAGTCCTTGCGGTAGTTGATGTAGAAGTCGAGGAGGGTGTTGCGCTGAAGCTCATACCATTTGTAGAGAGTAGCCGCGCCGGCCGAGCCCATCTGCGAGAGGCCGCCGTTGCGCCATGCCATGATTGAGTTCTCTGCTGTGTCGCTGTCGGTATTGTTTTTCGATACCTGGTAGCCGAGGTTGAGGTTGAAGTGGAGTTCGGGGAGGAAGTGGAGTGCGTAGTCGATCTGGAGGTTACCGGTCGATGACGCTACCTTGCCGATGCTCTTGGTGTCCTCAAGCTGCTGCACGGGGTTCTGCGATGTCAGGGTGTTGGGCGAGCCCGATGCCTGTACGTAGTTGGTGAAGCCGTTGAATACCGGGCGTCCGTAAGAGCCGATAGTCGGGTAAGTGGTGTAGACGGGGAGAGTCGGGTTCATGCGGAGCGCCGCGTTGGTCACCCAATCGGCGTTGCGAGTGTGGATGTATGAGCCGTTTACGTTAGCGTTGATCTGGAGAAGGTTGTCGAAGAATTTCGGCGAGAGGTTGACGCCCACTGTTGTGCGCGACATGCCCGAGGTCTTGATCACACCGTTGTTTGAGGTGTGGGCAAGCGAAACTCGGTAGGGGAGCCAGCTTGATGCGCCGCCGATCGAGAGGTTGTAGTCCTGAGAGAAGGTGGTGCGGAGCACTTCTTTCTGCCAGTCGGTGTTAGCGTCGCCGAGCATGCCGATAGCGGCGTCGGTGCCGATCTGCTCGCGCACCACTTTCGAAAGCTGCTCTGCGTTCATTACGTTGTAATATTTGCGGGGGGTCTGCACTGAGAAGTTAGCCGAGAAGTTGATCTGGGGCTTGCCGCTCTGGCCTTTCTTGGTCGTGATGATGATGACGCCGTTCGATGCGCGGCTACCGTAGATGGCTGTTGCCGACGCGTCTTTGAGCACTGTCATCGACTCGATGGTCTGGGGGTTGATCATCGTGAGGGCGTTGGCGCCGCCTGCGTTGCCCTGGTTGGTCTGGGGCACGCCGTCAATCACGATCAGAGGGTCGTTCGACGCATTGAGCGATGAGCCGCCGCGGATACGTATGGTACCGTTGCCTGTAGGCGAGCCGCCATCGGTGGTCACTACCACGCCGGGGGCCGCGCCGACCAGAAGATCCTGGGTCGACACCGAGATCGCGCCCTCGATTTCATCGGGCTTGATTACTGATACTGAGCCGGTTGCGTCCGATTTCTTTACAACGCCGTAGCCGATTGCCACTACCTCGTTGAGCATCACTGAGTTTTCGGTCATGGTGACTGTGATGTTCGTGCGGCCGTTGACCGGTACGGTCTGCGTGTCGTAGCCGACGTATGATACCACTAAGACACCGTTAGGAGCCACGTCGATACGGAATTTTCCGTCAATGTCGGTGGCCACGCCTACTGAAGTGCCTTCAGTGAGGACGCTCGCGCCGATCAGAGGCTCGCCCTCAGGGTCTACTACAGTACCTGTGACTGTAGTTTTCTGCGCTAAAGCGGGGAAAGCGATACATAGCATCACGAATGCTACGAACCATGCCTTCCGCGTCATTTGAAAACAAATGTTCTTCATGCAAGAAAATTTTTAGATTTGGGTTATACAATTAAAAAATAAATTTCCGAGAGGTTGACTTTCAGGCCGCGGGCCGGTCTATACATCCCATGCTCTGGCCGGGGTTTGCGCCGCGGCTTTTGCGATTGACCGTTAGTGTTGGGCCTGTCTATCAGTTTTTAATGGTAGTCGGGGGTGGTATTAATTCAAGGATTCCTGCTTTACCCGGACAAATTTTCGTGTCGCATAACCCTTTTTAAGGGGTTGAAACGCAACCGCAAAATAAATGATTTTTTTCTTATTTAAGGTTTTTTAAAGGTAAAATTTGTTGCTTTAGGAGTATTTTTAACATTTATTTGTTAAATAAGTTGATCATTTAACATTTCCCCCGACTGTTTATCCACCCTCGCTTCATCGCCGCTCTGCCCCCGCCTCCGCGCCATGCCCTCTTCCCGCCCCGCTCAAAATTTCACACCATTCTTTGCCTAAAATATGGATTTTTGCTAAATTCGCGCCATATACTCCTTTTGATTATGATTGAAAAAATAAATAACCTCAAAGCCGAAATCGAGGGCCTTTCCGCGACCACTCCCGACGAAGTCGAAGCCCTCCGTATCAAATACCTCAGCAAGAAAGGCGCTGTCTCTCTTTTGCTCAACGACTTCCGCTCTGTCCCCGCCGACCAGAAACGCACTATCGGCCAGGCGATCAACCAGCTGAAGGACTTCGCTACCGACAAGATCAACTCGCTCCGCGACGCCCTCGCCACCGCCGACACCGGCCTCGAAGGCCTCGACCTTACCCGCACGGCTACCCCCATTAAGCTCGGCACCCGCCACCCCCTCTCGGTCGTGCGCGAGGAGATCATATCCATCTTCCGCCGACTCGGCTTCACAGTGGCCGAAGGCCCTGAGGTTGAAGACGACTGGCACGTGTTCGAGTCGCTGAACTTCGCGGCCGACCACCCCGCCCGCGATATGCAGGACACTTTCTTCGTGACCCGCGAGCCCGACGTCCTCCTGCGCACCCACACCTCCTCCGTGCAGACCCGCGTAATGGAGCATCAGAAACCCCCGATCCGCATCATCTGCCCCGGACGCGTATACCGCAACGAGGCTATCTCGGCCCGCGCCCACTGCTTCTTCCATCAGGTCGAAGCCCTCTATATCGACAAGAACGTGACCTTCGCCGACCTCCGCCAGACCCTCCTCTACTTCGCCCGCGAGATGTTTGGCCCCGAGACCAAAATACGCCTCCGCCCCAGCTACTTCCCCTTCACCGAGCCTTCAGCCGAGATGGACATCTCCTGCGACCTCTGCGGCGGCAAAGGATGCTCCTTCTGCAAAGGCACCGGCTGGGTCGAGATCCTCGGCTGCGGCATGGTCGACCCCAACGTCCTCGAAGCCTGCGGCATCGACTCTAAGGAGTACACCGGCTTCGCTCTCGGCATGGGTATCGAGCGTATCACCAACCTCAAATACCGCGTCAAAGACCTCCGTATGTTCTCCGAGAACGACATCCGCTTCCTCGACGAGTTCCAGGGCGCGCAGAAATAAACCCCTCTTTTTGAGCGATTATGACAGTCAAGCAACGCTACGAAAGGGTGTTGCGCCGCTTTGCCGAGTCTATGCCCTCGCCGAAGACCGAGCTTCACTACGACTCCCCTTTTCATCTCCTCATGGCCGTGATACTCTCGGCGCAATGCACCGACAAGCGCATCAATCTCGTGACGCCCCCCCTCTTCGAGGCATACCCTACCCCCGAGAGCCTCGCCGCCGCGTCGCCCGACGAGGTCTACCAATACATTAAGTCGGTCTCCTACCCCAACAATAAGGCCAAGTCGCTCGTCGGCATGGCCCGCGCGTTGGTCGACAAATTCGGCGGACAGATGCCTTCCGACATCGACTCCCTCATGCAGCTCCCCGGCGTTGGCCGCAAAACCGCCAACGTCATGCTCGCCGTGGTCTACGGGAAAGCGGCCATGGCCGTCGACACCCACGTGTTTCGCGTCAGCGAGCGCATCGGATTGACCACCGGAAGCACCACCCCCCTCCAGACCGAGAAAACGCTCATCAAACACATCCCCGCCGACATAGTCCCCGACGCCCATCATTGGCTCATACTTCATGGGCGCTACGTGTGCAAGGCGCGCCGCCCCGACTGTCTCAACTGCTCCCTCACCGACCTTTGCCGATACTACAACGGCGACTCTTCTAAAGGATAACCAATAGCCGCAACCACATTGGACGATCTGTTTCTTTTTATCATCGAGGCCGTAGGCACATTCGCCTTCGCCATCTCAGGCATACGCTTGGCCGCGTTCAAGCATTTCGACCTCTTCGGGGCCTACACCATCGGGTTGGTCACAGCCATCGGTGGAGGCACCCTCCGCGACGTGCTTCTCGACATCCCCGTCTTCTGGATGAACACCCCCGTCTACCTCGCCATCACGGCGATCGCGCTCGGCGTCGTCGCCCTCTTCCGCAAGCTCCTCGTCAGCATGAACAAGACGCTCTTCCTGTTCGACACCATCGGCCTCGCGCTCTTCGTCGTAATCGGCATCCAGAAATCGCTCATGGTCGGCTACCCGATGTGGGTCGGCATCATCATGGGTATGATCACAGGCTCGTTCGGCGGCGTCATCCGCGACATCCTTATCAACATCGAGCCCCTATTCTTCCGCAAAGACATCTACGCGACCGCGTGCCTCGCCGGCGGCCTGGCATATTGGGCCACCATGCAGTTCAACGGCAGCGACATCCTCGCGCAGATCCTCTGCGCCGTCACCGTCATCTTCCTCCGCATGGGCGCCATCCACTACAACTGGTCCCTCCCCGTCCTCCGCTACAGCCCACAATCCCCCTCCCCCAGCGCCTCCGACGACTCCTCCCGCGACTCCTCCCGCGACCCCTCCCGCGACCCCTCCCCCCGCTCCCCGAAACCTGGCCGCCACCTCAAAAAATAGGGTGCAAAAACGCGCAAAAAACGCGCAAAAAACGCGCTTTTTTTGTGTTTTTAGGTACAAAAAAGGCGCGTTTTTGGGCAAAAAGTGCACTTTTAAAGCTTATTTAAGCGCGTTTTTGAGCGCGTTTGCAGCTTCAGATTTGGCTTTTTCGACTGCTTCATCAGCTGCTGCCTTGGCTTTGTCGGTAGCTGTCTTGGCATCGGCTTTAGCTTTGTCAACCGCTTCGCCGGCCTTAGCCTTGGCGGCGTCGATAGCCTCTTTGCCTGCCTGCTTGGCAGCGTCGACAGCTTCTTTGCCTGCCGACTCTACACCTGTGCTGACAGCGTCGCCTGCGGCATCCATGGCGTCGCTCGCGGCGTCCATAGCGTCGCTTGCCTGGTCGGCAGCCTGATTGAGGGCGTCTTCGGGGGTCACTACCTCTTCGCCTTCTACTACTTCTACGGCTTCAACTTCAGTTCCGTCGGTAGCTTCAGCATTTTCTTTGTTACCGCAGCTCGCGAGACCCAAAACGGCGAAAGCCGCGAGGGCGAAAAATGATACTTTCTTCATTTTTTAAAATGTTAGATTAAAAAACAATATGGTTAAATGAAAATTTTCGTTTTGATTGCTAAATATACTTAACAGAGGGAGGGTCAGCGGATGCGCGCGGCGTTTGTAACTCCCTTGATCTTACGCACTTGCTCGCAAAGATCGTTGACCGCCGCCGAGTCGTCGACAAGCACGTTGAGCGAGCAGGTGAACACCTCTTTGCGCGCCTCGATGTGAAGCTCGCGGATGTTGAGGGCCATGTTGATCGAGATAGTGTGGATAAGCTCCTGGAGGATGCCGAGCCGGTCGATACCTTCGATCTGCACGCGGGCCAGGAACTGTCCGGTAGTGGTTTCCCACTCGGTAGAAAGGAGGCGGCTGCCGAAGCTCGCCTTAAGGGCGAGGGCGCGGGGGCAGTCGATCGAGTGCACCTCCACTTCGCCGTTATCGTCTATATAGCCGAGCACCTTGTCGCCGGGTATCGGGGCGCAGCACTCCGCGAATTTGAAGTTAGACCCGTTCTCGTCATATTTCAGATGATAGACCTGCTTGGTGTTTATGGCCTTGATGGGATCTACCTCGGGGGCAGCGGCGGCGGGGGCCTCATCCTTCTGACGGTTTTTGAACGGTATGCGGAAAAGCTTGCGCAGCATACTCTTAGACTCCGACTTCTGGAGCGACTTGACCACCGACTCGTTGAGCACAATCTCCTCGCGTCCGAGCAGGAGGTAAAGCTCGTCGCGCTTGGTCACGCCGTAGCGCCCCTGCAGGTTGGTTATGACCTCGTTGGAGTCGGCGATGCTGTGCTCCGACAGGAATTGCTCGAAGAGTTTGCGGCCCTTGGCTATGTCGGGCTGCTGCAGGCGGCTCAACGCTTTCTTCAGCTGCGTCTTGGCCTTGGCGGTGACGAGAAACTCGCTCCACTCGGCTTTGGGCTTCTGCGACTTCGAGGTGAGGATTTCCACCTGATCGCCGCTCTTAAGCGGCTGGCTGAGAGGCACGAGCTTGTGATTGACCTTTCCGGCGATACAGCTGCAACCGAGCTGGGAGTGGAGGGCGAAAGCCATGTCGAGGACGGTGGCGTTGTTGGGGAGGGTGATAAGCTCGCCCGTAGGGGTAAACACCACTATTTCTGACGCGAAGAGGTTGAGTTTCAGCGTGTCGAGGAAGTCGATCGCGTTTGGCTCGGGGTTGTCGAGGATATCTTTGATAGTCTGAAGCCAGGCGTTGAGCTCGCTCTCCTCGTCGCCCTCCCCTATCTTGTATTTCCAGTGGGCGGCGAAGCCTTTCTCGGCGATTTCGTCCATGCGGCGGGAGCGTATCTGCACCTCGACCCAGTTGCCGTCGGGGCCCATGGCCGTAAGGTGGAGAGCCTGATAGCCATTGGCTTTGGGGGAGCCGAGCCAGTTGCGGGTGCGGTCGGGGTGAAACTTATACAGGTCGTTGATCGCGCCGAAAATCTGCCAGCAGATGGCCTTCTCCTTCTCGGGGTCGTCGCACTCGAAGATGATGCGCGCGGCGTAGAGGTCGTAGACCTCCTCAAACGGCACGTGCTTGGTTTCCATCTTGTTCCAGATAGAGTAAATGGATTTCACGCGCGCCTTGATGGTGTATTTGAGGCCCATCTCGTCGAGTTTCTTGCGGATCGGGGCTGAGAAGTTGGCAAACGCTTCCTCGCGCTTGGCCTCAGAAGCCTCTATCTGGGCTGAAATCTTGTTGTAGGCTTCGAGATGCTCGTATTTGAAGGCCAGATCCTCAAGCTCGGTCTTAATGGCGTAGAGGCCGAGGCGATGAGCGAGCGGAGCGTAGATATAGAGGGTTTCGCCGGCGATTTTATACTGCTTGTTGGGGGCCATCGAGCCGAGAGTGCGCATATTGTGGAGTCGGTCGGCCATTTTTATCAGCACCACCCGTATGTCCTCCGACATGGTCAGTAGGAGCTTGCGGAAGTTTTCGGCCTGGGCTGAGGCGCGGCTGCCGAAGATGCCGCCGGAGATTTTGGTCAGGCCCTCGACGAGTTGCGCGATTTTCTTGCCGAAATGCTGCTCTATATCCTCCACCGTGTAGTCGGTGTCCTCGACCACGTCATGAAGCAGCGCGGCGCATATCGAGGTGGAGCCTAATCCGATTTCCTGGCTCGCAATCTTGGCCACGGCGATCGGGTGCATGATATAGGGCTCGCCAGAGCGCCGGCGCACGCCTTTGTGCGCCTCCTTGGCGAAAGCGAACGCGCGGTTGATGATCTCCACTTTCTTGCGGTGGTTGGAGCTTAAATAGCCGTTAAGTACTTCGGCATAAGCGTCGTCGATCATTTTGTCCTCTTCGGGGGTGGTGAAATTATCCTGTGCCATAAGCCTGAGAGTGGATGGTGGATGAGCTAAATTCTTGTGCAATTAACGCAAATTTATGAAATAATTACAAATTACACAAAAAAGTATGCATCTTTAGAGCCATTTGTCGAGGCGGTGAGGCTAAGATGGCGATGGGGCGATGAAATTCGCGTTTTTATTCGCGTGGTATTGCCATAAAATGGGGCGGCCCCGGGGAAGCGGGGCCGCGATCGCAAAGAAAAAACTTGTTATCGGTAGTGATTAATTATCTGATGCAAAGATAGTGCGGAGAGGGGGAATATGAAATACCCAAAAATGGGTATTTCGCGGGGGAGGCAATTTCGCGCGGAGATTTGTAATTGACTGGGGGTCAAGAAGCTGCACCATGGTGCAGCACTACTGGAGGGGGCACATGGGGGGATGCTTTCTGACGGCTAAAGCCGTCACCCAGTAATAGAGAAATATTTGCTGGCCGGGTTGGTTCCATATTCGCCTGTATAGCAGGAAGCTGCACCATGGTGCAGCACTACGGGAGGGGACACAACGCCTTTAATACAATACCCCTGCCGGTCGGGGGTAACACGCCTGCTACGTATTCGCTCGTTACTGGAGGGTGAGGAGGGAGGTGTGGTCGAAGCGGGGGAGGGCGAGGAGCTGGATGTCGGCGGAGCGGGAGTCGAGGGAGCCTGAGGCGTCGCCCACTTTGAGGCCGCGCGAGGCGAGGGCGGAGCGGACAGCGGCGAGGGCGATGGAGGGGTCGTTGTTGTCGTGGCTGAGGTGGCAGAGAAACACGTTGCGCAGCCGAGGGGTGTAGATCTGGGCGAGATAGCCTGCGGTAGCGGTGTTGTCCATGTGGCCGCGGTCGGAGAGGATGCGGGCTTTGAGGTATTCGGGATAGGTGCCGCGGAGGAGCATCTGGAGGTCGTAGTTGGCCTCGATCATGAGGTGGTTGGCCTGGCGCATATAGTGGTCGGCGCGTTCGCTGACAGCCCCCATGTCGGTAGCGACGACGAAGTTCTGGCCCTCGAACTCGATGAAGAATCCGCAATTGTCGGTTCCGTCGTGAAAGGTCTCGAATGGGGTGATCTGGAAGTCGGCGACTTTGAACTGAAACTCCTTGAATATAGGCTGATGATAGTCCTTGATACGGCGCGAAATGCTATGGCGGCGCAGGATACCGTTGAACGCCTTGGGGGTGCAGAACAGGCGCATGTGTCGGTTTTTGCGCAGGATATTGTAGGCGTAGCGCACGTGGTCGCCATGGTCGTGGGTGAGGATGATACCGGCGACTGACTCCATCGCTATGCCCATGCGGAGGAGCTTGTCGTAGATACGCGTAGGCTCAACCCCGGCGTCGATGAGCAGGCCGAAGCGGTCGTTGCCGATATACGCGCAGTTGCCTGAGCTGCCAGAGCCGAACGATATGAAGCGGAGGGGGCGCGTAGGGGTGATAGAAGGGAGAGGCTCGAAAGGGGACGCTGAAGCGTCGTCGGCCGGCTGGTTGTCGAACATGTCGAAGAGGCCGGGCTGGTCATCGTAAACTGTCTTTTTTCGTCGAGCCATTTTGATGGTTTGTATCGTGGTTACGTTGTTGCGGAATTAAGGGAAATCAGCTTTTGCCTAAAAGGAATATCGCGGGGGTCTTGTCGAAAGCGAGGTCGGTATTGGCCCATCGGGATAGGGGCTGGGAAATGACGCGCTGCTTGGGCCCGGTAAGGTCGAGGGCGACGCAGAGCATCGCCGACGAGGGGAGCGCGGAGATGATCTCGGCAATGAGCTTATTGTTGCGATAAGGGGTCTCGATGAAAATCTGCGTGACGCCCTTATCGGCCTCGCGATAGAGCTGCCTTATCTTAGCGGCGCGGCGGGCCTGGTCGATCGGGAGGTAGCCGTTGAAGGTGAAATTCTGGCCATTGAAACCTGAGGCCATAAGGGAGAGGATGATGCTCGAAGGGCCGACGAGGGGGTCGACCTCAAACCCTTTTTTATGGGCCAAGTCGACGACGAGGGCACCGGGATCGGCAACGGCGGGGCATCCGGCCTCGGAAATAACGCCCATAGAGTGGCCCTGCTCCATAGGGGCGAGCATGGCGGGCACCTCCTCAAGGGGGGTGTTGACGTTGAGGACGTAGAACGTCAGCGAGTCGATGTCGATAAGGCGGTTGCACCGCTTAAGGAAACGGCGGGCCGTACGCACGTTCTCGACGATGAAATATTTCAGCTGCCCGATGAGCTGTATGTTGCGCGCCGGGATGACGTTGTCGAGGGGGGCGTCGCTGAGGTTGGATGGGAAAAGATAAAGCGTTGGCAAGGTCGGAGGGGGTATTACGTATTATTTCCAGACAAAACGAATGATGCCTGAGGCGGTGGGGCTACCTTTGGGGCGAGAGAACTGGCACTGGGTAGCGCGGCGGATGCACTCGGCCTTGAGGGCCTGATTCTCGGCGGCTTTGCCTGAGCTGCCTTTCTGGCGGAAACGAGGGTTGGAGACCCGGCCATTGCCGTCGACGACACACTCGATAATGATAACGCCAAGGTCGGAGCTCGCGGGGCGCTGATTGATATTAGCTGTCATGTCGAGGCCGCGGCCACCGGTGGTGCCGCCGGTCGCGTCATTGCCGTCGCGGTCGGTAGGATTGTCGGGGTTGCCGCTACCCTTCCCGCGGCCGCTGAAACGGTCGATGCCGGGAAGCTCAGGGACATTTTTCTTCGACTTCTGGGAGTTGGTGCCCTGGGCGGGGGCCTGCGTTTCCTTAGGCTTGGCATTGCCGGGCTTGGGGTCGGTCTTATGGCTGACGGGCGACTCGGCCTGAGAGGAGACGAGATTGGTGTTGACACCCTGAGTAGCCGACTCGTCGACGGCATCGGCCGAGAGCTGAGTGTCGACATCGGCATCGACATCGGAGGGGCCCGGCTCGTCGCCGACCAGAGGCTCAAGGACGTTGTCGCCCGACTCGGCGACGCGCGAAACGCGGACGTCGGCGATCTCGTCGGCGTAGAGAATCTCGGCATGGCCCGAAGGGGGCCACTCGCGGGTTTTGGATACTGACCGCGTAGAGAGCGTGCCGAACAGCAACAGCAGCAACAGCAGCAGGGCCGTCAGCAGCGTTATCAGCAGGGCTATCGCGCGCGATTTGCTATAATCATTCATTGTCAATCTTATGGGGGGGGGGAGGAAACGGGCTATTGGTTGAGGGGGGCCTGGACGTCGGCGTCGGCGGGAGCGGGAGCGGGAGCCGGGCTATCGGCTTCGGGGGTCATCGGCTTGGTGGCGAGCACGATCTTAAGGTTGACCTGCGCGCCGGCGTTAAGCACCTCGACGATTTTGCCGTAAGGCACCTGCTCGTCGGCGTAGAGGGCGATCGCGGGGGTCTCCTCGGCGCTCTGGTCGGCTACCATTTTGAGCCAGAAGCCGAGGCGCGACACCTCGATAGGCTCAGGCTCGGAGTCGCCGGCGATAGCGGAGAGCTGGCCGTCGGCGTTGAGATAAATTCTGACCGAGGGCTTCAGCACGGTCTGCTCGGCCGACTTCGGGAGGTTGACCTCAAGAGCCGTAGGGAAGACGTAGGTAGAGGTGACCATGAAGAAGATGAGGAGCAGGAAGACGACGTCGGTCATCGAGGCCATCGAGAAGGTGGCCTGTATCTGGTTATGTTGTTTTAACGACACTCTTGATAAGAATTTAAAGGGTTACGACTCATTGGCGCTGAAACGGCCGGGGGGAAGCGGGGCTGGAGCGCCTGGAAAGCGATGGCTTATCAGGCCGGCTCGTTGAGCAGATCCATGAATTCCATGGTCTTGCCTTCGAGCGAGGTCATAACGTTGTTGATCTTGGCAACGAGGATATTATAGGCGAAAAGGGCCACGACGCCGACCACAAGACCGGCCACCGTAGTGACGAGGGCGGTATAGATACCTCCGGAGAAAGTGGCGATGTCGGCCGACGAGCCTGAATCGGCGATATTATAGAAGGCCTGGACCATGCCGATAACGGTGCCGAGGAAGCCGAGCATAGGGGCTCCGGCGGCTGTGGTGGCGAGCCAGGGGAGGCCTTTGCTGAGGCGGGCTATCTCGATGTTGCCGGTATTCTCGATAGCGGCGAGGACATCGTTGGTAGGGCGACCGATACGCGAGATGCCTTTAGAGATAAGGCGGGCGTAGACGGTAGCGGTCTTACGGCAAAGATTCTGCGCGCTCTCGATCTCGCCTTCGTGAATGTAATCCTTAATGCGGCGCATGAACTGCGGATCCTGTCGGTTGGCGCTCTTGATCATGATCCAGCGCTCGACGAAAACGTAGATGCTGACAAGGAGGAGCAGAGCTATCGGAATCATCAGCACCCCGCCCTGGAGGCAGAGATCCCATAACGATATTGAGCTTTGGGTCGCGGTCTCGACGGTCTCAACCGAGCCGGTCGCGATAATGTCGGTTTGGCAAATAGGGAGTAACATTATAAAGTAGGATTAACGATTGATTTATACTGGTTGTCGGAGAGGTAGAGGGGAAAGAGTCAGACGAGGCATGCCTTATAGCGGCGGATAGTGTCCTCCAGACCGTAGTAGAGGGCGTCGCAGACAAGGGCATGGCCGATCGAGACCTCATTGAGATGGGGCACGTTTTTATGGAAATACGCGAGATTGGCGAGGCTGAGGTCGTGGCCGGCGTTGAGGCCGATACCAGCGGCATGGGCGGCTCGGGCGGCTTCGACAAAGGGGGCCACGGCGGCTTCGGGGTCGGAGGGGAAGAGGTCGGCGTAGGGCTTGGTGTAAAGCTCGACGCGGTCGGTGCCGGTGCGGGCGGCGAGCCTGATGTTGTCGACGTCGGTGCCGACGAAGATCGAGGAGCGGATATTCTCCTGATGGAGGGCGTCGATAATAGCGGAGAGCCTGTCGAAATTAGGCTCGACGAGCCATCCGGCCGACGAGGTCACGGCATCGGGGGCGTCGGGCACAAGGGTCACCTGCTCGGGCTTGACTTTGAGCACGAGATCCATGAACTCAGGGGAGGGATAGCCCTCGATGTTGAACTCGACCTTCAGGGCGGGGCGCAACTGGTAGACATCGGCCCGGCGGACATGGCGCTCGTCGGGTCGGGGATGAACGGTGATGCCGTCGGCTCCGAATCGCTCGCAGTCGAGAGCGACCTTAAGGAGGTCGGGGTTGTTTTCGCCGCGGGCGTTGCGGAGAGTGGCTATCTTATTAATATTGACACTTAAAGAAGTAGTCATTTCGTATTTTGATTTTTGTGAAAATAGCTGTAACTACGGAAATTTATTCCTAAATTTGTCACAAATTTAGAAATAATAATAAAAACGAGGAAAAAATTTGGATATAAAAGATATTAAAACGCCAAAAATCGACCCGGAGCGGCTGTTTCCGAGGGTAGAGGATTCGTCGGAAATCGCGGTGTACTGCTCGCCCAACCAATACTCGGCGTCGGAGATATGCCGGGCCGTGGAGGACTGCGACGCCCACGTGCTCAACCTCAACGTGACGGCCGAGCGGACCGCGGCGGGGGAGACGATAGTGTATCTTCGGGTCAACCGCCTGCACGTGGCTCCGATACTCCGCTCGATAGAGCGCTTCGGCTACACGGCCGAGCTGATCGGGTCGACGGCCGAGGAGGGCGCCGACGAGGATATGGACCGCGCGAGAGCGCGCGCCAACGAGCTGCTCCATTATCTCGAGATCTGAGGCTACGACACTCATAGCAAAACAAGGGATGCTCCAAAGCGGGGCATCCCTTGTCACCTATATTACTCCTATTAATCTTTAACTTATCAGTAGATGATCTTGCTCGCGCGGCTACCTTTGCGCACGATGTAGAAGCGGCCTTTCTCGGGCCGGGCCACTTTGCGGCCATCGAGGGTGAAGTACTCGGCGGGGCTGTCGTGGTCGAAGCTGTCGATCAGCACGCCGTCGACTCCGGTCACGTTGCCGTCGGGATCCTCGATGCGGAGGGGGTATTCGGCGAAATCCTTATACTCCTCGGGGAGATTGTCCATAGCGAGGTAGGCGCTGTTGGACGCAAGCTCGGGGTCGCCCGCGGCGCGCGAAAGAGCCGTCTCGACGCGGTAGAAGCCCGGCTCGCCGTTCTTAACCGAGAAGAGGCGCATAGAGGAGTCGTCGTAGGTAGGCTTTCCGGTACAATCTTTTGCCGACCAAAGGGAGTATTCTCCCTTAAGGAGATTGTCGATAGCGGCGAGCTCGGCATAGTCTAAGCGGGAATCGCCAGGGAGAAGCGGGATAAGGCGGTTGCCCTTAGGGCTCTTGCTCTTACATCTGAGCACCACAGGCGTCTCAGCCGGAACGATGCCCGACTCTATCTCTTTAAGGATAGGATAAGGCTTACCTGCGACCTCGCGGGCATGGGTCACGGCATAGACGGTCACGCCGTCGGGCTCATAGCAGATATAGGGGAAGGCGGTGTACATAGTGGTCCAGTAATAACCGTCGAAGAGCTGGCTGTCGTCGGCAAAATAGGGTCCGAAATAGTTATCGTCGATATGAGCCTCATCAATGGGCTGGATATCGAAATCGCCTGCTTCAACATAAGAGGCATAAGCTGGCTTATCAGACGTCACGTAAATCTGCTTTTGATACGTAAGCTGCAGCGATCCTATCGAGTTAGCAACAATATAGAATCCTGGAATACCGCTGGTCTTAAGGGTCATCTCGTATCCTGAAATCTTCTTAGTGTCGGTACCCTGCGCGGAAGCGACAAGATTGGTAGCGACCTCAACGCGATCCGCAACGGCATGGAGGTTAGCCGCTTTGGCTTTGCCGGTAACATAAAGGATGCTGCCCGCGTCGGCATACACAGCCTCGGTCGAAGCGTATTTTCCATCAGTACGTTCAGGCACGCGGTTAAACTCCACAGCACCATTTAACGTCGTCTTATCGTTAATTTTATAAGCGAAATTGCCTGTAAGGCAAAGGAAGTAACGCTTAGAAGTATTTGAACGCAGCGGGGTTTCAAGGCGGTAGTATCCCTCGATATTGCCGCCGTCATCAGCGGTGACGGTAAACTCTCGTTCAAATTTCGCTTCGAGCACGTCGGCCTTGTCGACCGTATGCTTATAGACCAGGTCGCCGGAGAGCTTATTGCCCGCCGAGTCATACCATCCTAAGAATTTTATGGCGGTGCTGGCCACGGGGGCTGAAAACTCAGAGCTGTTGTGAGGTTTCACGATCTCTGCTGTAAGGGTAACTTCGTCGCCGATCTGATTATTGGGCTTGCTTATTTTCACGAAACCGACCGAAGGATTAGCACTCTTGGCCACTAACGCGGCAGGCACGAACGAAGCGGTATAAGTAGCAGTTGTCGGAGAATTCTCCGTGGTTGAAGAAGCTTTCAAATGCACTCTACGGGGATTGGTAGTGTCGCCGTCGCTCCATTTCTCAAAGTTGTAGCCGTCATCGCCTTTAGCAAATACAAAATACCAGTGATCACCGTAGTTGCTATTATTATATGCAGCCCCGGAGCTATGGGTAGCCGATTGGGATGAAGCAGTTATCTGCGAGTCTTCGACATCGGCACTGGCCGAAGCGTAGACCTTGCCATTAGCCGAGGCAGTGGCCGTCACCTTGGAATAATAGGTTTTTTCGGCCTTCGCAGGGAGCGAGAACGCCAAAAACATGACGAGCATCGCGAGGGAGTTGAGTAATTTAGTTGTATTGATTTTCATTATTTCGGTTTTATAATTGAAATTGATTTCGACAGGACTCTGACGGCGATCGCCGCAGAGAGGAGCGAGCTCCAGAGGTCGGCCTGGTCGGTGAAGAGCGGAGCGGCCACAAAGAGGGCGCAAGCCACTCCGTAAGCCAAGAAGAACCAGGAGCAGAAGCGCTTGCCGCGCCATAGACACCACACCACCGCCGGGAGAGGATTGAGCGGAATGAGCATCCAATTGAACCCCGAAGCGATGCTTGCGGGCACCAGCGCCACGACCACCAGGGCGAGCGAGGCGACAGCCTGCCCCGCGAGCAGAACGCGGTCGGCCACGCGGACGAACCGTCGGCATCGCCGAGCAGCATCCAAAGCCGAGAGCGCTATCGAGAAGATAAGCAGCAACAGGGCGGCCAAGGGGGGAGTGAAGAGCGGAGCGGCCTGAGCGCGGGGCGCAGAAAGCTCGCGAGGGGGCGCGGCGAGCAGCGGGCGGCGGGAGGAGTCGGGGCTCTCGATATAGACATCGCCCAGAAAGCGATCCATCATAACCGGAGCGAGACGCACCTGCCAGGGGTCGGCCTGATCGGTGCCGCCGCCTAAGCCCAACGTAATCAACGCTAACGACCATGGGCTGACGGGTTTCAACGCCGGGGCATAAAGCTCGAAGTTGGAGGCGCCGAGCAAATCAGGGGAATCGACAACGAGACGATCGGGAGCGATTGCCTCGCCGAGCACGGCGTAAAGCTCGGAGGAGCAGTTACGCCACCTGAAATTGAAGTCGCGCTCATAGCCGCGGGCAATCTCTTGGTCGAGCAGGCGCCAGAGCTCGCGCACCTGAGAGTCGGAGAGATTGAGGGGATACTCGGTGACGCCGCGGCCTTCGGCGGCAAACTGGCCGACATAGTCGGGGAGGGAAATACGGTTGAAGCGGCCATGGAAACTGCCTAAGGTATGACCCGCCGGGTTGTCGCCCTCGGTTTCAAACGAGAAGACGTTGTCGAGGCCGAAAGCGTCGCACCGAAGCCTCAAAGCGGCGTGGCCACACGACTGATAGACCTTATCGCCCGGGGAGGCGGCGAGGAGCGAAGCCTCGACCGGCTCGGCGAAAGGGCGGGGAGAGACGCCGGCAGGCTGCTGAGCAAACGAAGCGGCGGGGAGGAGCAAAGTGAAGACAACCGCGGCAATGGCAAGGATGCCATGCCGGCGGTTGAGCTTCTGTCGGTTGACCTTATTGGCCATTGATAGCGCAATTGGTTTATTTCACGAGAATTTTCTTACCGTTGAGAATGTAGATGTTGCCGGCTGCGGGAGCGGTCACTACTCTACCGTTGAGATCGTAAATCACATTGGGCAACATCTTGTCGGCCTCAATGCCATCAATTGCGGTTACCGCGGGTTTTTCATCGGCGGGAACGCCTAAGCTTATCGCGCCGAGGGGTTTGGAAGCCTCAGATAAAAGGAACGAGTGGTTAGCGGGAATGTTGTCGGCTTCGACAAACCAGGGTGTTTTCATAGCCTGATTGGTAACGCTTGAATAAGCGTCGCGTGTGGTCAAATCATAAACGCGGTTCTTGGCGAGGTCGGCGTCGATGCCCCACATGGCCTGGAGGATCTTCTCCTGGGCGGGGGTGTTGAGAAGCACGCCAAGAATCTGAGCCTGCTCGCCGGTAGCCGCGGCGGGAGCCTTAGCGGGAGCTGAGGCGGGAGCGGCGCCGGGATTGTAGTCGCCCTCCTGGGGCTCGTAGATGATCTTCACCTTGTTGTCGATTGAGTTGGAGGTGTTGGTCGAAACGAGCACAGAGGTGAGTCGGGCGGCAGTCTCGCCGATATCCTTGATCTCGACGTAGTCGACGGTGCCGAGCGAGGGGAGGTCGATAGAGAGGACGTCGTAGCTGGGGATGTACTGGCTGAGGGTGATGTTGCCGTCGATCGCCTGGAAGGGGAAGTCGAAGTAGACAGCCGAGTAGAAGGCGTTGGCGTCGCCGGGCTGGTTAAACTTCTGGGCGAAGGTAGGGATAGCGAAGTAGTTGTCGGTGTTCTCGTCGATCGGAATCACGCGCCAGGTGGTAGCGGCGAGATTGGCGTCGGCCTGCTCCTGAGCGAGGAGACCGAACTGGTCGGAGCCGTCGCTGACGGTGCCTACGGTGGTGAACTGATTGTCGGCGTCGACGAAGCGGCCTTTAGAGAGGTAAAGCTTCTGGCCCTCCTGAATAGAGGGGATATAAGCGAGGAAGCCCTGCATGATAGCGTGGCGCTGCATCTCCTCGGCGAAGAGCTTGAAGTCGATGCCGAGCACTGAGCCAGAGGGGGCTTTCTCGGGGTCGAGCATACGGTAGATATTGAGTTTCAGCCAGTTGTAGAGGAGCTGATGGTCGGCGAAGATCTGCTCGTAGGTAAGGCGATAAAGGCCCTCGTTGGCGTCGTAGCAGTCGGCGTACTTGTCGGCGATGTCAAAGCCCCAGCTTTTCCAGGTCTGATACTCGCTCTTGTCGATGCCCTCGCCTGAGGAGAGGCCGTCTTTGCCGCTCATATAGTTGCGCATGCAGGCGAAACCGATCTCGAAGGATTTCTTGTTCTGCTCGTTGGCGAGATAGAATTCGCTGACGGGAGCGCAGTCGATCCAGTTGAAGTAGAGGCGATAGTTGCCGTCGGCGGTGGGCTCAAGATAGGCTCTGAGGTCCATTTTCTGAGAAACTTCCTGATTGAAGCGCTTGGCGAAATCGGCGAGCGACTCCTGGCCATCCTCGATGCCGAGCTCGGCCTTGACTTCGGGCTTCAGACGGGCGATCTCGTCGTCGAGACGCTGGGCGACGATCTGGAAGATAGACTCGATCATCACTCGGCCGGTCTCGATATATCCTAAGCCGCGGGCATAGCGCTGGAGGCCGTAAGCGGCCGAAACGTAGTCGCTCGAAGAGATGTATTCGGTAAGCTCGGAGAGGGCTGACTCGTAGTCGGCCTTGGGGGTGCCGAAGACTTCGATTCCCTGAGAGCTGAGGTTGGCGATCATGTAACGCTCAACGCCGTTGACAGTCTCGGGAAACGCGCGCAGGCGCATGACGGTGCCGGCGCTCGTAAGGGCAGTCTCATAATTGCAGTCGGGAGCCACGGTAAAGGGGCCTTTGACCTCAACGTAGCCGTTGTTGGAGTCGGCGTTCAACGCGCTCTGCACGCGAAAATACCCTTCGATATTTTCAGCCGCAGCCATCGAACCGCAAGCTAATGCTGCCAATGTGATAGGAAGTAAAACTTTCTTCATAATGGAGGTAATATGGTATTAATAAAGGAATTCCTAACTGTTTCTCACAAATTGCCTCGCGACGGCAATTTAATGTATTAGAGAGTTGAGACCTAAGAGAGCCGTTTTTCTATCAGATTAAGCTTCTATGCTCATGGGATAATGTGACAATGTCCTGAAAAAAGCCGAGGATACGACGCTCAACCGCCTGGCGGGAGCTCCATGGCTTTAGGTAACGGCAAAGATAAGGAAAATGCGTAATATTTACCCCCCCCCGATGTTAAAATATGTTAAATAACCTTTTTAACAAGGGTTATTCCGGTTGTAGGACAGGATCATAGGGGAGCACGGCGGGGGGCTCGGAGGGGACATGGGTGGAGCGGATCTTCCACTGGTCGGGGTAAAGATTGTTGGCGCGGTTGCCGAGATTCTTGACGAAGCCGAGGGGGAAGGAGCGGTAGCAGAGAAGCAGGTAGCCCTTGGCGGGGGAGTCGAGGCGAAGGGCCTCGCCGCGGAGATAGGCGACGGCGGTAGGATAATCGACCTCAAGGCGGGGGAAGGCGTCGGGGGCGAGGATAGAGGAGAGCGCGAGGGGCTGGGAGGGAACAAGCGCGGGAGAGGCGCCTTTCTTGCCCCCCTTAGCCGGGGCGACGACGCGGCCCAGCTCAACCCCGGCGTAAACGACGTTGAGCTCGCGGCGCAACTGCTCGACCACGGGATACCAGCGCCCGCTGAGGGCCACGACATGGCCGTCGCGCTCCTCGACGACGCGATCGGGGCTGTCGGCAATGAACGCGTCGGCCTGATGAGGCTTCTTTCTGAAGCCTTTAGGCCGAGAAACAGGTGCGACGCCGGGCTTGCGCGCGACGGCGACGAAAAGGCCCTCCCCCTCTACCCTGCCGGGTAGGAAACGATAGGCGGGCCAGGGGGTCGCGATGCCGGGGGCTATGCCGCAGTCGGCGGGGAGGTCGACAGCCACAGGCTCGCCGCCCAATTCGCCGACTATGTAGCCGAGGTTGTCCTCATCCTCGGCGCGGTTGAAGGTGCAGGTGCTGTAAATAAGGTAACCGCCGGGGCGGAGGACGGCCCACATGTTGGCGAGAATCTCGCGCTGAAGCTCGGCGCAACGCTCGACAAGGCCGGGCGACCACTGCCCTACCGCGGCTTCCTCTTTGCGCATCATCCCCTCGCCCGAGCAGGGGGCGTCGACCGCGACGATGTCGGCGACAGCGGGGAGGCGGCGGAACCGGGCCGTGTCGCCCTGCGTCACGACGCAGTCGGGGTAGCCCCATTTGACCACGTTCTCGACGAGGGCGTCGGCGCGGCGGCGGTCGAACTCATTGGCCACCACAAGCGAGCCCGCGGGGAGCGCGTCGATCGCGGCTGTGGTCTTGCCGCCGGGGGCCGCGCAAGCGTCGATATATAATATAGGTGTATTACCGATGTTCGCGACCAGCTGGCCGACGATGGTGCCCACGACCATCGAGGAGGGGTCTTGGACGTAATATCGCCCCTGATGAAGAGCGGGATCCATGGTGAACCTCGGGCGCTCGCCGTCGACATAAAATCCGCGTGAGGCCCACGCCACAGGGCGCTTCCCCACAATCGGCGCGCCTTTTCGGGGGTTGACCCTCACGGCGACAGCGGGCTCGGAGGAGGCTAAGGCGTCGGCAAGCCCCGCGACCGGGTCGCCGCCGGGCAATGCCGCGAGGCTGTCGAGCATTTCCAGGAATTCAGGCTTAAGGGGTCTCGGAGTTTCCATCGGCGGGGAGGGGGATATGGGTTAGACTGGCCGGGGGGTCAGCGGGTCACTATCATGTATTGGCCCGAGGCTCCGGCGCCCACACGGTAGCGACGGAGGGCGTAGCCATCGGAGGCGGCGACGCCACCGGTAGGGGCGCCGTGGTTGGCGAAGACGTCGTAGGTAGAATGGCACACGGGGCACTCGGCCTCAAGCTTGTCGGCGTTGATAAACACGCGGACCGAGGGGTTGACCTCAACAGGGCAAGCGAGGTCGTAAGCCTCGGGGTTACCGTGAATATCGGTGCAGAGCAGCACGCCGCCGTAGCCGGTATAGCTCATGGCGGGATAAGGGAAATCGGCGGGGATACGCTCTTGCTTTATGAAGCGCTTGTGGGAACACGCGCCCGACACGCCGTAGACGGTCCACTCCGGCTGGGAGTTGAACGGGATATAGACGTCGACCGGGGGGATACGGTCGTCGTCGACGGTATGGCATCCAGCCGTCGCGGCAAGTGCCAACGCTGATATGGCGGCAGAGAGTATCTTATTCATGGATTATCCCTTTTCATTGATAATATACCCCTGCGGGAGCATGACGCGCGCAGGGGTTAAGTAAGCGTTTTATTATTTCGCGAGATTGCCGATCATGAGGCTGAACTTGTCGGCGGCTTCCTGGAGCTTAGGGCCGACGAAGGGCTTCAGCATGGCGGGGAGGTCGACATCGATCGACGTCAGCACCTCGGTCTGCTCGGGGTCGACTTCGCGGAGGTCGATACGCATTGTGAGGGGTATCGGAGATCCGACGGCCGAGAACACGATCTTGGTGGGAGCGACACGCTCGGTCACGCCGAAGGTCAAGTTGCCCATCTGGCCGGTATTGACGGTGATGGAGTCGGGGGTGAAGTTGATATTGCCGAGCTTCGCGAGCTGATCGGCGGGCAATTGCTTGATTTTCTCTTCAAAGAAGGTGAGGTCTTTGAATCGATCGTAGATTTCAGTAATGGGCTTTGCCGCGATAGTGGGCGAGCCAGTGAATTTCGACATCTAATCTATAGGTTATTATTCGATTAATTATTATTCCACGTCGGCGCGGTTGGGAATCCAGTTGGCGGGATCCTTGCGCCACTCGTGGAGAGTCTCGACGTCGGATTCGCGGATATATTCGGTTTCCAGAGCCACTTCGAGCATGGCCGAGTAGTTGCTGAGAGTCATGAGCTTCACGCCGGCGTTCTTGAAAGCCTCCTGCGCGATGGGGAATTGGTAGGTGAAGATGGCGACCATGCCGATAACCTCGCATCCGGCGGCGCGAACGGCCTCGATAGCTTTGAGGGAGCTACCTCCGGTAGAGACGAGGTCTTCGACCACCACCACTTTCTGGCCGGGCTTGAGATTGCCTTCGATAAGATTCTCAAGGCCGTGGTCCTTAGGGGTGGAGCGCACGTAGGCGTAAGGGAGCATCAGCTCGTCGGCCACAAGGGCGCCCTGGGCTATGGCGCCGGTGGCGACGCCCGCGATTGCCTCTGCCTCGCCGAAGTTCTCCATGATAAGACGCGAAAGCTCCACTTTGATGAAGGTGCGCACGTCGGGGTATGAGAGCGTCTTGCGGTTATCAGTATAAATAGGTGAGTTCCAGCCAGAGGCCCAAGTGAAAGGCATTTCGGGTTGGAGCTTAATGGCACTGATGTTCAAAAGTTTTTCGGCAAGAAGTAGGTCAATCTGTTTCATTATTTTGCGGTTTTACAAAATTTTGCGCAAAGTTACAAAATAAAAAAACAAATCTATCACACTTGCCGCAAAAACTTAGAAGGCGTTTGATAAAAAATGTTAACCGGGGCTACTCGCCGTCGAGGTCGTCGTAGTGCTGGAAGAGGAGGTCGTTGTAGGGGAATCGCTGGAGATGGATTTCCTTGGCGAGGGTGTAGAGTTTCTCCTTCAGCTCGTCGATGTTGGTGCCGTTTTTCGCCGAGATGAACACGCAGTTGTCGTTCATGCGGTTCATCCATGTCTCCTTCAGCTCGGCGAGCGATATGTTCTCGCGGGTGCGGGGCGTAAGATCATCCTCATCCTTAGGCTTGTAGGTGAAGGCGTCGATTTTGTTGAACACCATGATCATCGGCTTGTCTTTTGCGTCGCACACCTCCTGCAAGGTCTTGTTGACCACCTCGATCTGCTCCTCGAAGCCGGGATGGGATATGTCGACGACGTGGACGAGAATATCGGCATCGCGCACCTCGTCGAGGGTCGACTTGAAGGAGTCGACGAGGTGGGTCGGGAGCTTGCGGATAAAGCCTACGGTGTCGGTCAGCAGGAAGGGGAGATTGTCGATCACCACCTTGCGCACGGTGGTGTCGAGCGTGGCGAAGAGCTTGTTTTCGGCAAAGACGTCGCTCTTCGACAGCAGATTCATCAGCGTCGACTTGCCGACGTTGGTATAGCCCACGAGAGCCACGCGCGTCAGCTTGCCTCGGTTTTTGCGCTGTATCGACTTCTGCTTGTCGATAGCCTGAAGCTCCTGCTTGAGGCGCGAGATTTTGTCGAGGATGATACGGCGGTCGGTCTCGATCTGGGTCTCGCCCGGGCCGCGCATACCGATACCGCCTCGCTGACGCTCAAGGTGGGTCCAGAGGCGGGTAAGGCGCGGGAGCAGATACTGGTACTGCGCCAGCTCAACCTGCGTCTTCGCGATGGCGGTCTGCGCCCGTCGGGCGAAAATGTCGAGAATCAGCGAAGTGCGGTCGAGAATCTTCACCTGCAACTCCTTCTCGATATTAGCCACCTGCTTCACCGTCAGGTCATCATCGAAGACTACGAGGCCAACCTCGTTGTCCTCGACATATTTCTTTATCTCCTCAAGCTTGCCTTTGCCGACGAATGTGCGCGGGTTGGCGTTTTCGACCTTCTGGGTGAAACGCTTGGTCACCACGGCGCCGGCCGTGTCGGCGAGAAATTCGAGCTCGTCGAGATATTCATTTACTTTCGCCTCGTTTTGACGGGGAGTGATGAGACCCACGAGCACCGTGCGCTCCGTGGTCTCTTTATCTATAATAAGATCTTTCATAATAATATGGTCACGAATTTACGGACAATCAATCAATAGATTAACGCTCATCCGCGCCACAAAGTTAACAAAAATCAACGATTTTCCACCGAATTCACCTAAAAACATAAGCCGCATCCCATTATCTGAGATGCGGCCAGGTGATTTATTGTATGCGCTTAACGGTCCTTACTCCATCAGGAGAGGTGATTGACACCACAACATTCCTCTCGGAGTCTGCAACGGGGATGTGATATAATCCATTATCGCCACTCAATTGTCCTTGATAAATATGGCGTCCGGAGATTGACACCACGTCAACAAACGAGCCGGCAGGAATATCTTTTCCTTCGATTATCACCGATGAGCCTTCTCGGCGCGCGTTGAACGACATCTTCCATTCAATGCTCTGCACACCGCCTGAAGCGCAGACTTCAAAGGGTGCGACATGAAGCATCACCCATTTGCCTGAAGCGGTTTTTGCTCTCAATGTGAGATAGTGAATTCCTAAATCCAGATTATCAGAAGGGATCACGAATGAGCTGCTCCCGTCGCTATCTACCCCGAAGCTGACGGCATAACCCTCTCCGGGATCTTCATCGATGAAATATTCGCCGGCCTCGACATCCTCAACCGATTCGACCACATAGAGCGGGTGGGTCACCGTTGTAGTCCACCGATTTTTAGAGTCCTTGGCTCTCACTGACAAAAGATGCGCGCCGGGATTGAGCATTGCCGTTGGGAGGAGCAGCACATTATTACCATTCTCAGCCGAGACACTATTACCGTTGCCAATACCCGGATCCTCGTCAAAAAACCATTCAATCTCGCTGTTGTTCGCCTTGACGATAAATGACCGCGAAATGCCTGCTTCCCGCTGTCGAAACGCGTCTAAAGCGTGAACGGTCAAGGTATGCGGGCCAGGCGCAAGTGTATTTGTAGGTATGGTCAAATCAAAAGCTCCATTCTTCAGCCCCGCGACAAACGCGCCTTTGCCTACACCCGGATCCGCGTCGATAAAATACTCCGCGTCTTTGACATTGCCGTCGCTGCTTATATAAATCATTCGGCTAACGGTAGGAGTCCATACGCCCTGGCCATCCTGCACGCGCACCGACATAAGATAGGCGCCCGGCTGCATATTTTCAGTAGGGATTTCAAGGTCGTTACTCCCCTCGGCTACCGAATAAGTAGTGCCGGTGAGACCCACACCCTTATCGTTTCCGAAAAATATTTCGGCGTTATAGTTTTGAGCATTGACCGAGCCCTGCGCGATTAACGCGAAACCGATAGCGATTAGCCCAAAATGCTTCTTAGTTCTTGCGATTCTCATCTTGATGTGCCGATTACGATTGTGACTTTCAGGTCTTCTCCTTGAGCTACTGATTCAGGCATAATCACGTCCTTAAGCACCGGGCCTGTTGACAATCCTGAGAGAACATAGGGGTCATCGCCCGAGAAAGCGCCCGCATCAACCGCCATTGTGGCATCAATCGCCTTAATAGCCGCGTCGGTTCTTGCCGACCCGCTACCATATAGATCAGATACGTTATATGCATTAAGGTTATAATTGTTGGCATAAGTATTATCCTTGTTTGCCCAATAGTCGTTCTCAATATTATTGCAGATATTATTCTCAATCACGCAGTTAGTGAGCTGGCGAACGCCTGACTCATTACTCAGAGAGGTGTTCCTTGATATTACAGAATGGCTCATATTACAAAACTGCGCGTTATAGCCGTTCGCGATAATGTTATTTGTAACCTGCATTTCGGTAGCCGACGCGCTGTAGCTATCGCCGCCTATACCGTTTAATATAAAATTTTGATGAATGATACCATTAGATATATGATTCTGCGTATAGGAATATGACTCGCATAGGCTGATACTCTTGGTATAGCATCGCGTGACAACGAGATTATTGGCGCGCATTTTGATCTCGCCGTCAACATATAAGCCTGTGATTTTCGCGCCATCGCAAGCTACACTCACTTCCGAGAAACTTGCAGGCGAACATCCCTCTTTAGTCGCATCGTTGACCGCGAGAAAATATCCGGGGCCTTGCACGGTAATCTTCTTCGTGATTGTGATTTTGCCATACGACGTGCTTGAACCGTCAACGATAATGACGTCGCCATCGTTTGCCGCGTCATGAGCCGCGTCGAAAGTAGTGTATTCTGCGCCTGTGCCGGCAACGTTGTTGACTCTAAGTGTAGCTGCCGACATAGTGATCGAAGCAGTGATACCCGCAAAAAGGATAGCGATTTTTTTCATTTTTTGAATAGGATTATTTGATTTCAAATTATTGGTGTCGTTCGTTCGACAATGCAAATTTACACACCTCGGCTTGTCAAAAACGAATAATCTGACCCATATCCTTTGAACGGAGCGGAATATCTGACGAATCACGATTAATAGCTGACGAGGCATTTTCACAAAAGCATAGGACTTTAGCTATGTAAATGTCAACGGAGTAGCGATAAAAACACAAATTTTCTGTGTTTTAGGCGCAAAATGAGTATATAAAGCAAAAAAAATGGCCGAAATAGTTGCAAATCGGAAATTTAGCTTTAAATTTGCGAATCGCAACCACGCGATTGCCAATCAGTAACCGCGCGACGCGGCCTTTCGACGCGCGATCCGCGTCGCGATGGCCGGTCAATTCAACGCGTTTATCTCACATCTAATTAATCATAATCCCCATGAACAAATCAGAACTTATCAACGCTATCGCCGACGGCGCCAATCTCTCTAAAGTAGACGCTAAGAACGCCCTCGATGCAGCTATCGAAGCTATCGGCGCCGCTCTCGCCGCCAACGACAAAGTCGCTATCCTCGGCTTCGGCACTTTCTCTGTAACCGAAAAAGGCGCGCGCACCGGCATCAACCCCCGCACTAAAGAAAAAATCGAAATCGCTGCCCGCAAAGCCATCAAATTCAAAGCCGGCGCTGATCTCGACGCTAAACTGAAATAAACCTTTCCACAAAAGGGCGCGCATGATTCACGCGCGCCCCGATATTTCCAAAGGGCCGCGGGTCAACTCCCGCGGCCCTTTCTCTTAGAGCCTGAAGGACAATAAGACAGGCTCTTACTCGTCAAAGGAATGGGGGAAGCCGAGATTGGTCGACTTCCCCCCAAAAATAAGTTAAGTTTCGTCAGGCTCACTGCCCGATAGCGTTGAGATAAGCGGCGCGCTTGGCGCAGAAGTTGCCATAGGCTTCGGCATAGCCGTCGAATGCCTGGCGGTAGAGCGTCTGAGCGTCGAGAAGGTCGGTGATAGTGGTCACTCCGGCGTTGTAGTAATTACGGTTAAGACGCAGATTTTCCTCTGACTGGGTAATTGACTCATGGGAGATAACCATTTTGCGATGCGCGGCGGTGAGATCGTCCCAAGCGTTTGACATATTGAGCTTGAGCATCTGCGACAGGTCGTCGAGCTGAAGGCGGGCATTGTTGGCCTTAATTTCCTTCTGCTTGGTGGCATGGGAGCCTCCCCACCATCCTGAAATAGGCACGTTGACACTCACAAACACGGCTCCGAAATGGTTTTTATCGTTAATGGCGTCGTCGTAGAAGTAGCCCGCGCCGACACCGACGGTAGGCAGATTCGCGCCTTTTGCCATTTTGGCCTCTAAGTCGGCCGCCTCAACCTGCTTGCCGAGGAGCTTGTAGTTGGCAGTGCCGTAGAGAGCCTGCGAAGGCTCGACGAAAATATCGACAGGGAGCTCCGGAACGGACTCGGGGAGCACCGGGTCGTCGATATCGACGGCCTGGCCGTCTAAGCCCACATATTGGGCGAGAAGTTTCTGCGAGAGGACGATGCCGTTGTCGAGGTCGACCATGAGGGCGTCGAAGTCGTTGCGCTTAAGATCCACTTTCAGCAAATCATTGCGGAGCACCACGCCGGCGTCGACCGCCACTTTGACTTGACGCTGAAGAGTGTCGACCATAGCGATTACGGTCTCCAGAGTGTGCTTTTTGGATTTGAGCGTATAGAGCTGCCAATAATACTGCTCGGCTGTGAGCCGCACATTATCGACGGCGTTTTCCTGCTCAAGCTTGCTCGCCTCGACACCTACCGAGGCGAGTTTGTTGCCATTGACGATACGGCCACCGGCGTAGACCGGCTGCACCGCCACCACGTTGGCTCCGACGCCCTTCTTTATCATCTTGAGATTGGCGATATTGAAGAGGTCGAGATTGACTACATAGCGCGAAGTGCCGAAAGCCATGGCCGAGGCGTCGACCGTCGGGAAATACTTGGTGTATGCCTCGTCTTTCACCTGCTTGGCCGCGTCGACGTTGCCCCGGGCGATTTTTACCGAGGCGTTGTTTTCGACGGCCATTTCCTTACACTGGTCAAGCGAGAGGATAACGGGGGCCTGGTAGGTCTGCTGCGCCGAGAGGGTCATCGCGCCTCCGAGGATAAGGGCGACTATGGTTGTTGCTGTAGTTTTCATTGTGGAGGATGTGGTTGGGGATGAGGTTGTGGCGGGGACAGCCGCGGGAGCGGTTGCCGGAGCCGGGGTTGCATTGTCGGGCTCGGGGGTAAAGGGAGGGAACGTGGGCGTCGGGGCTCCCCATTCGGGATCGATTTTGCTCTTGCCATTGAATATCCAGAGCATCACGGGGATAACCGTAAGCGTGAACACCATCGTCAGCGGGGTGCCGAAGAAAATCACGGTGCCCATCGGCTTCCAGAGCGCGCTGCCTGAAATCACCATCGGGAGTACGCCCATGGTCGCGGCGGCCGAAGTAAGGAAGATCGGGCGCATACGTCGCTTGGCCGACTCGATCGAGGCCTTGAAGTTATCGAGGCCTTCTTCGCCCTGAATCTGCTCGGCGTAGTCGATCATGATAATCGCGTTGCGGACGAGGATGCCCATCAGCGATATCAGGCCGAGCGTACACGTCAGGCTTATCGGCTCATTCATTACCCACAGGCCTAAGGCCGCGCCGGGAATACAGAGCAAGAGCGAAACGAGCATTATCACCGAGATACTGACCTGCTTGTAGTGGAGCAGAATGATGAAGAATATGATGACGATGGCAATAGCCAGCGCCGACAATATCTGCGGCAGAATCTCGAAGGTATTCTCGTAGTCGCCGCCATACTCGACGGTCACGCCTTCGGGGACACTCACGTTGTCGACAGCCTTGATAAGGTCTTGAGTGATGACCATCGGATAGAGGTCGCGCTCAACCTCGGCGATAAGGGTGATCGTAGGCTTGCCGCCGTAATGCTCCACAAGGCCGTAATCCCACACTGGATCGACGCTCGCGAACTGGCGCACCGGGGCATGGGCGAATTCAAGCACCGGCACCGGCTCGTTCTCAAGCTGGCTTACGCGGGCGCTGTCGGCCTTCATCGATTTAAGCACTACGGGCATGCCGTAGTCACCCTGCCATACCGTAGCCAAAGGCACACCGCTGCTGTAGCGCATGGCGAGAGTAGCCTCCAGGAAGAGGTTGCTGATACCGAGTCGCTGCGAAGACGCAGGATCGGGGTTGACCATCGCGCCGACCTGAGGCAGCGACGTGGTGGGGCGCACCAGGCGCAGGCCCGGAAACGTGCGCATACGCTCAAGGATTGAATCGGCGGCAACGTGGAGCTTGGCCATATCGTCGCCTGTCACCCTTACTTCGATGGGATAGTCGGCAGTGGAGTAGCTCAGCTGCTTGAAGCGGCAGAAAGCTTCGGGGAAGAATGACTCAAACTTATCGGTATAATCATTAAGCACCTCGATCGTGGCCTCCTGGCTGACCGTATTCACGATAAACTGCGCGAAATTGGGGCCGCCCACCTGCGGGGCGTATGTGGTCTGGAATCGGGGCGATGAGCATCCGTGGAAGGTAGCGACGCTCACCACGCGGTCGTCGCGACGGAGAATTTCGGCGAGCGAGTCGGCCACAACATCGGTCGAGGCAAGCGACGTGCCGGTCGGCAGATAAATCTCGACGGCAAACTGGTTACGCTCGGCGATAGGCATCAGCTTCATCGGGCGTCCGATGAATACCCACGCGCCAACAATCACCGACGCCAAGCCCAGCACGAGAGTGGTTTTAGGCCATGCGAAGCAGAGGTCGGCGAGCTTGTTGTAGCCGTTCTGAAGCATGACGAAGAACGAGAACTTTTTCTTGCCCGAGGCCACGGCCTCCTGCTCAAGCTTGTAGATAGGTTTCTTGATCAGCTTATACTGGAGGAACGGCACAAGCACCTCGGCGATACAGAGCGAAACGAAGAGGATAATAGTAAGCGCCCAGGGGAAATCGTTCATGAAGTCGCGGAACATGCCTGTAAGCGTCAACAGGAACGGGAAGAAGGTGATGGATATCGCGCACGTGGCCGAGAAAATGGCTTTTAGGAACTCTACGGCCGACTGATAGGCGGCGCGTTTATGGTCCATACCCTCGGAAATCAGCTCCACGTAGTTGTCGATAATCACGACCGAGTTATCGACTACCATACCCAACGAAACTATCAGGCAGGCCAACGTCACCGTATTCAGCTCTATATCGAGAGAATAGAACAAGCCGAGCGATATGAATATCGTGATAGGGATCGTTGCCGCGGCGATAAGAGCCACCCTGATCGGGAGCAGGAACATAATAACCACAACCACAGCGATGACAGCGATCAGAAGCTCGCGGAGGAAGTCAATCACGCTCGAATTCACCACATCGGGCTGGTCGGTGATTTTAAACAGCTCGACTCCGGCGGGAAGCTCCGACTCGAATTTATCGAGCACTTTCTGCACGTCGTCGCCCATAGCCACGATGTTGTTGCCATCCTTCATCGACACGCTCAGCAGCAACGCCTTTGTGGCATTGTTGGTAATATACGAGGTAGCGTCGGGATACTCGGTCTTTACGGTCGCGATGTCGCCCACTTTCACCACCTGACCGGTAGGGGTCGACATCACGATCATATTCTCCACGTCGCGGGCCGAGTTTACCGATCGGCTGACATAGATAGGCGACGTGTAGCTGTCGCTCTTGAGCTGACCGCCGGTGGTGCTGAAGCCCTGGGCGAGAAGCATCGGGCCGATCATATTGGATTTAATGCCATAGTTGGCGAGCTTGTCGTTGTCGACGTAGATGGCTATCTGCTCTTTCTGCTCGCCATAGACACTCATCTGACCCACGCTCGCGATCGGGCGGAGCTGGTCGCGGAGGTCGGTAATCATGTCATGGAGTTCGCGATAGGTCTTATCCTTGCTCGAAAGCGAGATCAGCAGGGCCGAAGTGTCGCCGAAGTCGGTAAGGGCCTCGACGGCAAGCACTCCCGACGGGAGCGATGCCCTGGCCGTGGAGATGCCTTGCTGGAATTTGTTCCAGAAGGCGTCGGTGTCCTGGATGTTGTCGTCGAGCTCGACAAAGATAATCGCCATGCCGGCGGTGCAACGCGAGCGGGTGCTCTTTTTGTCGACCTCCTTATAGCTGAAAACGTAGTCTTCGAGTCCTGTAAGCACTTCGGTTTCCACTTGCGTGGCGTCGTAGCCTGGACATACGGCCACGAGCAAGCCTTCGCGAATGGTGAAGCTGGGAAACTCGTTCTTATCCATCTCTTTAAGGGCGTAGATGCCGAATGCCACCAACACGGCGACAATAAGTATGACGAGTCGGCGGTAGCGAAGTCCGAAGCCTACGATTCCGCCCATTTTCATATTTGCCATAATCTAATTTTCAGGTAATGCACGATGTCAATGAATATCACGAATATCAACAGGCGGCTTATTACAGGGATACCACCTTAGTGCCGTTGCCCACTTTCTGCTGCCCGGCCACTATCACCGAGTCGCCCGCGGCAAGACCTCCGCTGACCACCAGGCCGTCGTCGACCATTCGGGCCACTGTCACGATCTGCTTGCGCGCGGTGCCGTTCTTGGCGAGCCACACGAAGTTCTGATTGTCGGAGTCGAGAAGCACCGCCGAGTTGGGGAGCACGATAGCTTTCGCCTCATCACTGCCGTCGGCGACAGGAAGGTCGAGAACCACGTCGCATATCATGCCGGGGAGAAGGCGGCTATTTTCGTTATCTACCTTGATTTTCACGTCGTAGCTGCGAGTGAGAGGATTGGCTTCGACGCCTTTGTCCGAAACCACGCCGTGGAATGTCTCGCCTCCGAGAGCCGACACCGTCACCGTGGCTCCGGCTCCGAGCGCGATGTTGGAGATTTCGTTTTCGGGTATCGAAACGTTGACTTTGACGGGGTGGATCGAAACTATCTTAACCACAGGCACGCCAGGGGCCACCACTTGGCCCGCATCGGCGAATTTCTCCGACACGTAGCCCGAGATCGGGGCGTAAAGGCGGGCGTCGGATAGGGCTTTCTTGGCGATCGCCTCCGCGCTCTGGGCCGAGCGGAGGGCATTCTCCACCTCTACCCACTTCATATCGGGGAGCGATCCTGAGTCGTGGAGCGCTTTCATGCGGTTATATACGTCCTGCGCCTCAGCCACGGTGATTTTCGCCATGTCGTAGGCGTGGCGAAGGGTTGTGTCGTCGATTGTGCCTATAAGCTGACCCTTGGTGATACGGTCGCCTGCAGAGACGTTCATCGTTTGGAGCGTTCCGGCGGCGGCGAAGCTCACCGTTGTGCCGCTCGACTCCTCGATAGTGCCGTTAAACGAACTTGTCCCGGCCATATCGGTCGGGGTAACTGCCATTGTCTTAACTCTTAAAGGAGGGATAGCCGTAGCTTTGGTCTCCTCTTTCTTGCAACCGGTAGTGGCCACAGCCAATGCGGCGACAGCCAGTATCCCAAAAAGATTTCTCATAATATCTCAGATGTTTTAAAAAGCGTTGAAACGTTAAAATCAGGGCAAAAATATGTGCCGCTGCACTAAAGTAACAATTAATACCCATAAATGGATTAAATAAACACGAAAAAAGGACAATACGGATAAATTTAAATCAAAATCTGCCAAATTTTTGCTTATATTCGCGCATTAAATGCATATAATTACGCGCTTTAAACGTATATAATTATGATAATCGCAATCTACGGCAGCAAGCGCCAGGAAGATTTTTTGAGCGACATTTTCTCGCTCCTAAGCTTCATAACCGGGCGCGGAGACTCTATATTAATGCACTCAAAACTTCACGCCTATCTGAGCGACGCCGACCCGAGCAAGGATTTAAGCCACATCCGGCACACCGACTCCACCGACTTTAGCGCGGACCTCGCCCTCAGCATCGGCGGCGACGGAACTTTCCTGCGCACGGCCCAGTGGGTTGCCGACAAGGAGATTCCCATCATAGGGGTCAACACCGGCCATCTCGGCTTCCTCGCGCCGTTCTCTATCAGCGAGGCGAAAGCGGCTATCGCCGACAACTGCCTGAGCACATACAAGATTATCGACCGAGATATCCTGCAGGTGGATTATCCCTACGGCGATTTCGACCTATGGCCCTACGCCCTCAACGAAGTCGCCTTCATGAAGCGCGACTCAGCCTCGATGATCGGGGCCGACATAAGGGTCGGCAGGCAGCCGCTTGCCAACTATCTCTGCGACGGCCTCATCGTGGCCACTCCGACGGGCTCTACCGGCTACAATCTCTCGGTTGGGGGGCCTATCGTAGAGCCGGGATTGCACAACGTCATTCTATCGCCCGTAGCCGCCCACTCGCTCTCGATGCGCCCGCTGGTGATTGACGACCGGGGCGTGCTGGAAGTGAAAGTGACCTCGCGCACAAGCTCCTACCGCATAAGCCTCGACGGACGCTCGCTCAATATGCCGTGCGGCACAAGCGTTTTCGTCAGCCGCGCGCCATTCTCCATCCGCACCGTCCAGAAGCCCGACTACAACTTCTTCGGCACCCTCCGCGATAAGCTCCTATGGGGCGCCTCCCCCTTAAACAAGCCTTTGGCTGAATGATCGGGCCGCGCGACAGCGGTTTCGCCGGGGGCGCCGCGCTCACATTCGTCGACCCCGACCTTGGGCGAGTCTATGTATGCGAGAAACGCGCGGCGCGCAGATTCATTGCCCGGTGGAAAGACTCGGAAGTGCATATCACCATACCTCCGGGCGCGAGCCGAGCCGATTTCGCCAGAGCATTCGCCGAGTTAAAACCGGGTCTGCTGCGCCGACGTCAGTCGCTCAGCTACTCCGAAGGGATGATAATCGACCTCACCGAGGCGAAAGTCGTTATCGGCAGGCAAAATCTCAAGCCACGAAGCCTTATCGTCAACTTCTCCGCGGCTCAATCGGCCATTTTGGTCGGCAACGATATAGACTTCGCCGAGCATGAAACCACACTGCTCATTAGCCGCGGGCTTAAACGCATCGCCGCCAACCTCGCCCCCTCCAGCCTGATACCGCGAGGGAAGGAGTTAGCCGCCAAACATGGTTGTTCAGTCAACTCATGGAGCATATCATCGGGGGTAAAAACGCTCGGCACCTGCTCGGCGCGCCGCGAAATCAAGATCTCATCGGCTTGCATGTTTCTTCCGCCCGAGCTTCGCGATTATATAATATGTCACGAGCTTGCCCACCTTACCCACTTCGACCACTCCCCTCGTTTCCACGCCCTTTGCGACCGCTATCTCAATGGCCGCGAGAAGGAGCTCATATCGAAACTCCACCGTTTCCGTTGGCCCATATCGCGCTGAAATCCCCTCTTATTAGCATACCCACAAAATCAGAAGAGCCCGCAGCCGATGGCCGCGGGCTCTCAGGTATAGATTGTTGTCGCTTACTTACGGATAAGGATTTTGCCGGAGGTGGAGCCGGTAGTGTAGATATAGATACCGGGGTGGAGGAAATCGAGATTAACCGAGCCGGCGCCCTGGAGGGTGTTGCCGTAAACTCTTCCGCCAGCTATGCTGTAAACGCAAAGATTAGTGCGCGCGGCGAAGTTGTAGACAAGCGAATTGCCCTTCACCGTCACTGAAGCCTTGTCGGCCGTAACGCTGCCTACGCCACCGACTTCAGCCTTGTTGGTCATTATCACCTTGACGCTTGTATACTCCGAGGGAGTGTCGGTATAATAAGCCTTAACCTGAATAGTTATGTCGGAGAGCAATTCCGAAGGATTCTGGCCGCTCATATCGGTTGTGGCCAAGTCGATCAAAAGCGGGTCGGTGATAACGCCCGAGGCGCCCGCGCCGCCAAGTATGCCTACTTTGGTTGAAGTAACGTCGGGTTTAGCCATGATACACTGGCCGTCGATTGAGCAGAATTGCACCTCAGCGGTAGGGATAAGCTCCACGGTGACGCTTTTGCCACCTTCGCCTTTAATGGAAAGGTTTGAATCCTGCACATAGCGGTTGAGAGTCATGGGGCCAATCTGCTGGGTAGTCACCTCGTAGGCGGTCTCGTAGGTCTTGCCCGACACTACGGGAGTGCTTCCGAAAAGGAGCTCGGGAGCGGCCGCATAGCTCGACAGGGTCGCGGCCAATAGAGTAATAAGAGTATAGATTTTCTTCATATAGATTGAATTTTTGTTTCCGAAATGTTGAGACTAACGCATATATTTCGCAAATATAGTCACATTTATCGGTATCATCAAAGACTAATGGTGAAAAAAAATCAAAAAACTCTTAAAATAACATATGTGAGCGGTAAAAACAGGACAATCAGAACGGTGCGACAAAATAATCACATTTCATTATCATTTGTCAATGTTAAATTGTCACATTTATTTTGTTATTTCATCCATGCGATGTAATTTCGCGTCACAATCACCTATATTATTCAATAATCTTAAATCTTTTTTATCACCGTGAAGAAGCTACTTCTTTCTGCCGGGCTGCTACTCGCCGCGGCAGCAAGCGTGTCGGCTCAAGCCACCATCCATGTGGCCACTACGGGCAGCGACACCGCCACCGGATCCGCTCAGGACCCGTTCGCCTCAATCGAGCGCGCTATCGAAGCCGTCGAACCGGGCGGCACAATCTACATCCACCAGGGCACATACTACCCTCTCAACCGCATCCGCATCCCCGAAAAAGCTACCTCCGAGACCCAGCGCATACGCCTGATGGCATACGGCTCAGACGAGGTGATCATCGACGGCTCAAAGATGACCCCGGCATCAAACATCGAGTTCAAGATGTCGCGCTGCATGTACTTCCCCTATTGGGCCAACTACTGGTATGTCAAAGGCATAACATTCCAGAACGCCAAAGACAACGGCGTAAAGGTCGAAGGCAGCTACAACATATTCGAGAACTGCACCTTCCGCGACAACAACGACACCGGCCTGCAGATCGGCATGTTCAAGGACTGGAGCATCGAAGAGACAAAGAGCTTCCCGATCAAGGGGTCGCCCGAATTCAACCCCGGCTACACCTACTGCCGCGGCAATAAGGTAATCAACTGCGACTCATATAACAACTACGACGCAGTGACCTATACCGGCACCGACGACGGCGGCGACGCCGACGGATTCGCCTGCAAGCTCTTCCCCGGCCCCGGCACTGAATTCTACGGCTGCCGCGCTTGGAACAACTCCGACGACAACTGGGACCTCTACATGGTTTACCACCCCGTAGTGATCGACCACTGCTGGGCTTGGAACGCCGCCATCTCGCCCACAGGCTCGAAAACCCCAGGCAACGGCAACGGTTTCAAGCTCGGAGGCGGCGGGTCGTCGGGCGGCTCGGCATTCGACCAGTCGACCGGCGCCCACATCGTGCGCAACTGCGTTGCCTTCTCCAACACGGTAAAGGGCTTCGACCAGAACAACGCCTACGAGGGAATGTATCTTTTCAACAACCTCGCTTGGGACAACGAGTACAACTACCGATTCCCCACGATGTTTAAATTCGGCGGTATGCGTATACGCAACTGCGTGGGCTTCCTCCCCCGCAAGCTCAACCACGAATTCCTTTCAGAGGGAAAAGAAGGCTTCGTGCAGCCAGACACCGACTACAACTCCTGGACCCTCATCGACGGCGTAGACCCGATCAAAGACGGCAATAAAGTCAACGGCACAAAGGTAAACGTGGCCGACCACACGTCGCAGTTCCTATCGCTCAGCGAGGCCGACGCGAAAGCCCCCCGCAATCCCGACGGCTCTCTGCCCGAAAACAACTTCGCGCGCCTCGTAAGCGGCAGCATCTTCGTCGACAAGGGCGAAATCACCGAAGACTTCATCCCCGCTCGCTTCATGACAGAGGCCGAGGCCGCCCAATACGGCCTTGAGCTGACCGTTGGCGCCCCCGTCACAATAGAGCACAACGGCGCCGCCCCCGACCTCGGCGCGTTTGAGAGCGGACAGCCCACCGCCGGACGCATCTACCTCGTTTCGGGCGACACCGACCAGCTCGTCTACACCGGGACTCCCATCGAGCCTATCGTGATCAAATGGGGCGGCGCCGCCACCGACGTCAATGTCGAGGGGAACGGCTCTCTCTCGCTCAACCGCGACATGGAGGCCAAGACGCTCACAATCGAGGGCTCGCCCGCGGAAGACCTCGACATCACCGTGACCACCATCGGCGGCGAGACCAACGCGTCGCTCTCCATCAGCATAAAAGTGTCGACCGTCAGCCCCGCCACGCTCGTGTGCACCTCGGCCAACGCTTCTCAGGCACTATTCTTCGACCAGCCCCTCAGCCCCGTGACCTTTGAAATGGGCGGCGGCGCCACGGGCTTTGAAGTGGCCAACCTCCCTGCCGGGCTCGAATACGCCACCTCAGGCAACACGCTAACTATCAGCGGAACTCCCACAGAAGCGGGCACTTACACCGTGACCGCTGTCGGCGGCATGGCCCCCGTAAGCATCTCGGGCACCATCACCCTTGAAGCCGCCTACCGCATTCTCACAGGCGACTGGTATCACATCCAGGATCCTCTCGACGCCCTTCCCTCCGACCTCGCCGGAGTCGTCGAAATCGAGTCGTCGGACTCCTACACCACCGTATGGGACCCGACTTACACCGAGAGCGGCAGCGTGCCCTCAGGTTGCACCGAAGGCGCCGTGAATGTTGAGCGCGGTGGCGCGCTCGTGTGGAAGCTCCCCTCGCTTATGGAGCTTAAAGCCAACGTTCACTTCACCGGCGGACGCTATCTCGAAGTGCGCTGGCAGAAGGAAGGCGACGCAACCGAGCACTCCTGGACCTCCGACAAGCTCAAGAAAACCACACTCGCAGGCTGGGACCTCATGGCAGCTGCCGGAATCGAGCCTACCGAAGACCCGATCACAGTGAAATTCGTCAACCCGACATCAAACAACGGCGGCATCCGCGTCTACGACTTTTATGCCAAGGTATATGACAACACCAGCTCGGTAGCCGACGCTCTCGCCGCTCACTCGGCTCTGGCATGGTACGCAACCGCCTCAGCCATAGTCATCACAGGCCCCGCCGACCCCGCCGGAGCAGCGCTCTACACCCTCGAGGGCCGCATGGTTTCGTCGACCCGCATGAGCTCAATCCTCCCCCGTCCCTCGGGTATGCCCGGCCTCTACATCCTTCAGGTCATCGCGGCCGACGGCACCTCTCAGGTAGCTAAGATCTCGCTCCGCTGAGACTGACCCCTCGACCCATCTTCCGGGCCTTGCGGAAGGCCCGCCGCCCCATCGGAGCCGCGCTTTCAAATTAACAGCGCGGCTCCTTATTTTTTGTGAAAAACGGCCCTCAAACAAGCTTAGAGCCTGTCCCATAAAGTAACGTTTCACATATCATTAACGCGCTGAAGGAGCGAATGTTACCTCCGTCTCGCATCTCTTGGGCGCTTTCGTAGCCGCCGCTCGCTCACAATGCGACGGCATTGCTCCCTCACGTCGCCTCCAAAATCACTCCAAGATATGCGACCTCAGCCTTAACATATTTTATGGGACAGGCTCTGAATTTCAAAAAAATAATTAAGAATTTGACCCGAAATTTTGCCATTATTTATTTTTTTATTATTTTTGTGCAATTTAGTAAAGGTTTTAAACAAATCCTGCTCAAATTTCATACACACGAAAAGGCCCCCATCTCTCACCCTCTACACTGTAAGCCTCACGGCTGATGCTCGACGAAATTAGGATCCACAAATCTAAAATCGAAAGTAACATTTCACCCAGTAAACGATAAATCCTCACAATATAGCCCCCAGAATCGACCGATTCACCGGGGCAATCGGCATTTCACCCCATTCCCGAAACCTAATGGGGCATAATAGCCCGATTTCACTACCCGAATTAACAAAATATCACAAAAAAACTACTCAATAACGAACTATGAAAAGAAGTCTTAAAAGCGCAATCATGCTTGCCGGAGCCATGCTAATCGCTCCGCTCGCATCCAACGCTCAGGCGATGCCGGAGGTGATCAAGCCGTCAGCTCAGGTTCATACCGTATCCGACAACGGCCTTTACGTCGTAGGTAGCGGTGAGGCAGAAGCAGCCGACGGCACCTCATACAGCAACGGCGGCATAATCTTCAACGTGGAGACCCGCAAGTCGATCGACATCAAAGGCCCCAACGGCAAAGCGGAGGTTTACGACGTGTCGAACGACGGCACAGTCGTAGGCAGCGTCAACGGACAGCCCGCCACCTGGTCAGTCGAGACTCAGCAATGGACCACATACCCCTTCCCCAAAGGCTACGTAGGCGGATGCTTCATCCACGTCACTGGCAACGGAAAATACGCGGTCGGCTACTACGCCACCACCGACGAATTCTCTTTCGCCCCCATGGCATATAACCTCGAGACCGGCGAAGCCATCGAAACTCCCAATCTCCCCGTAGTCGACCTCACCGGCCAGGATCAGCACCAGAACGCGTTCTTCGGCATTTCGGAAGACGGACGCTACATCTTAGGCCAGATGTCGCAGAGCTACATCATGCCTGTGGCGCTCTTCTCCTACGTCTACGACACCTCAACGAGCACATGGACGCCCATAGGCTACAGCTACAACTCAGCGACCAAAAGCTACCGTTGCCTCCACAACAACCTCCACTTCATCGAGAGCCAGACGCTCAGCGCCGACGGCAAATGGGTGACAGGCACCGCCTACATGGTGTTTAACGGAGGCCAGGCCGACGGCGGCACAGAGGGCAGCTACCCCTATCGCTACAACATCGCCGAGCAGAATCTCGAACTCTTCACCGACTCCCCCGACATCGCGGGCAACCAAATCACCCCCGACGGCACTCTGCTCGCATCGTCGCCCGCCGGCAACCCCTATCCAACCGGTCTTATCCGCAGCGGCAAATTCTTCATCTCGCTCGACCAGGTGTTCAGCCAGGTATATGGCCGCACCGTGGAGCAGATGATCGGCTACCCCGTGACCGGACTCTTCTCCTCGATCTCAGCCGACGGCCTGACCGCCGTGATGATCTCGTATGAGAACAGCTACATACTTCGCATGAAAGAATCATTTGCCGACGCCGCCGCTAAGGTCGATCTTCTCGGCAATTACACCGTCAGCATCCCCGCCGGGTCAAAAATAAGCATGATGCAGTCAATCACGCTTACGTTCGACCGCCCGGTCAACTGCATGGTGCTCCCCAAAAACGTGGAGCTGCTTGACTCAAAAGGCACACTCGTGCGCAACGCCTCAGGCTTCACCGTGTCTAACGCGAGCGACCGCAGCATCGTGGTCACCTTCCGCTCCACCGCCCTCACGCCCGGCGAGACCTACACCGTGCGCATCCCCGCCGGAATGATATGGCTGAAGGATGATTCGTCGAAGAAAACCGAAGAAATCAGAATCAACTACATTGGCCGCAACAACGAGCCTGTGAAGCCCACTTCGATTTCGCCCGCTTCGGGCAGCCTCGTGGCTCAGTTCAACTCAAGCCCCGACGTGCTGACTCTCGAATTCGACTCTCCCGTCCTCGCGCAGGAGAGCGGCAAATGCACCCTCTACAACGCCGACGACAACACAGTCGTGGCGCAGTTCAACGCATCTTACGAAGGAAACAAGGTACATTTCTTCCCCACTTCGTCATATATGCTCTATCGCGGCACCAACTATAGAGTGGAGATTGCCGCAGGCTCAATCACCGACCTTTCTGGTCAAGGCGGCAACGAGGAAATCGTGCTCGAATACACCGGCGCCTACGTGCGTCAGCTCACCGACGACGACCTATGCCTCTTCAAATCGGCCTGCGACGACTACAACCATTTCATCTACTGGAAGAATAACTTCAGCAAGCCTGCCTCTACCCCCACATCATGGGGCTTCACCCAAGAGAGCACATGGCTTCTGCTCAGAGACAACAACGAGTCGAGCAACTGGGCATTGACATCTCACTCGATGTTCACCCCTCCGGCCGAATCCGACGACTGGCTTGTCGTGCCGCAGCTCTATATTCCCGACGAAAAGTGCTTCCTCCAGTTCCAGGCTCAGCGCTACCTCAACTCTAAGGCCGACAACCTGAAAGTATATGTATGCGTCGACGACGCCGTCTACAACTATTTCAGCACTCCGCTTACCGAGAAATTCCGCAGCGAAGGCGACCTCGTGTTTGACGAAGTGATTCCGGCCGGCGCCACCAACGAAGGCCTCGACGGCGAATGGACCGACTACACTGTCAAGCTCGACAAATATGCGGGCAAAAACATCTATATCGCGTTTGTCAACAATAACTACGACCAGAGCGCGATCTTCATCGACAACGTCGAAGTGCGTCGCAACATGAACTTCTCTCTTACCAACCAGACCCCCTCTACACTTGTCGACGCCGACAACGTCACAGTGAAAGGCATGGTTGTCGTAGAGTCTCCCCTCAAAGCCTACAAGGGCATAAAGATTGAGCTCATCAACGCCGACAACGAGGTGGTATCGACCGTCGACGACGCCAGCGTGACATTGAAGAAAGGCGACGTTTTCGACTTCACCTTCCCGCAGGCTCTTCCGCTCATGGCCGGCGTTACCAACAACTACTCTATCAAAGTGTCGTCCGACGCCGATGCGCTTGACTTCGCTTACTCTGTGAAAAATCTCCTTTTTGAGTGCAACAAGAAAGTTATTCTTGAAGAATATACCGGATCGGAGTGCGGCAACTGTCCTCTCGGCATCGTCGCTATCGAGAACCTCGAAAAACTCTATCCCAACAATTTCATTCCTCTGACGCTCCGCACCTATCAGAGCGATATGTATGGCAACGGCGCTTACGACTACACAGCCTACCTCGGACTAACTGCAGCGCCTTCGGGTCGCATCAACCGCGGCGAGATTCTCTCTCCGATGCTCCAGAACGGAACCAAAGGCTACACCTTCAATGGCCGCGGCATAATCATGGACAATGGCGAAGAGGCATATCTCTGGGCCGACGCCGTGCAAGATGAGCTTAACACTCCCGCCGAAGCATCTATCAGCTTCGCTCCCGACTTCAACAAGGAGACCGGCGCGCTGACAGTGCCTGTCGAAGTCACTTTCGCTCTCGACACCGACGACACCAGCTACGGCGTGTTCGCGGTCATGACTGAGGATCAGCTTCCATGCTACCAGTCAAACTACCTGTATGGCACAAACGACCCGCTGCTCGGCCCGTGGGGCCAGGGTGGCATCTATGGCCAGAACGTGGTTTACACCTGGCTTGCCAACGACGTTGTCCGCCACGTGGTCAACGGCTCAGCTTTTAATGGCGAGGTGCTCAACGCGTCATCAATCACTGCCGGCGAGCCTTACACCGTCACCCTCAACACCACCGTGCCTAAGGCCAACATTTACAACGCCGACAACTGCTATATAACAGTTATGCTCGTCAACCGAAGCACCGGCCGCATCATCAACGCCGAAAAGCTCCCGATGATCTACTCAGGCATCAACGGCATTGAGGCCGACGACAACGAAGCCGAAGCTGTGTACTATAATCTCCAAGGCATGAGAGTAGACAATCCCGCCGCGGGCAACGTCTATATCAAAGTGCAGGGCAACAAATCGACCAAAGTAATCCTCTAAAATAAGAAAAATGGGGCAGTGTCAAATGAAATAACTCTCAGTGTTATTTTTTGACACGCCCCGTTTTTTTCAGCTCTCTCCGACCCATCCATCGACAGTTTCTTTTTATTTATTAATTAATATTTTTTCTATGAAAAAATTTTTATTTTCACTACTTGCAATGGTAGCTGTGTATGTGGTCGGCGGGCTTTCGGCATCCGCCGTCGCGTTCCCGCAGGATGGTAGCGCCATCACCCTGGGAGAGGAATACACAGTATCAAACTTCCAGGATTATTATGCCACTATCACTCCTACGCAGAGTGGCAAATTAATCAAGGCCGGCATGGGGGGCACTGACCTTCATCTCTACCTTAACGGAACAATGTTGACCGACGTATCGCTTGGCTATGGCGCTCATGGTCAGTCATACTACATCAACGTTGAGGCCGGCAAAACCTACGACATCAAAGGCGACTTTGTAATGAACGGCGGCCCGGTTGTATTTGAGATGGAAGCCACTCAGGGTATCAAGCTCGAATCGTGCGATCCTGAAGACGGCGCGAAAATCGGCACCAACCTTAACGGCACAGGTTCAATCCTCGTGAAATTCTCAACCAACGTTAAGGTCGGAGGAGCAACCCTTACCGCGGGCGGCCAGACTATGACAGTCCCCGCGACTATCGACATCAACACTCCCGCAGTTGTTCAAATCGACATCAAAGACGCTCTTACCGCTCTCTATGCCAATGGCGCGATCAGCACCACAGGCGGCGATGCAATCGCTATCAAGGTGACCGGTATCACCAACTCCGACGGCTCGCTATTATACAACGGCGACGGCACTCTCGAGCTCAACTACGTGTCATCAGCTAAGCTTCTCGACCTCGTTGAGTCGCACGTGATGAGCCAGTTCCTCTCTTACTTCCCCGCCGGCGACCCCGATGGTATCGCGACATTTACCTTCGACTACGATCTCTCCAAAGCTTCATGCGAGCTCTCTTGCGGCAACCCCGAGGCTTCATACTATTCAGAGAAAGTGCCCGTGATTATCAGCGGCAAAACCGCTACCGTAAACTTCACCGGCAAGCTCCGCGACCTCACTGCAGAGGCTCCTTCAAGCAATGACTGCGTTATCATCAGAATAGCCGACATCTTAGGCACTAACGGCGTCGGCGCGAACGGCACAGAATCGGCAAGCGCAGGGTCGTACTCATTCGTGATCCCCTACAAATATATCGAGCCTATCGACATCGCCAGCGAGTTCACTCCCGCTTCAGGAGCGTATATCAACGATGTCGACAACATCGAAATATGGTTTGACAACGCTTCGGCCATCAACTACGAAGGCGTGGAATTCACCTACGACGACAACGGCGAGACCAAGAGCATCGTTGTCGCTAAGGACAATCTCAACGTAAGCGTCTACAACGACGAGGCTACTATAATCGTGGCTGTTCCCGCTGACGTTAAGGGCAAAAAGAACATCACCGTATCGCTCTACAAAATGACCACTAACGACGGTCAGCTCCACGAAATCAAGGCTGAGTACAACATGTTTGTAGTTAAGCTTGTTTCGCCCATCGTTAACGGCGGCACATACGCTTCAACCGGAAACGACGATTTCGTATTCGACATCAACACCGACTTCGGCTACCTCCGCTACGACTTCTACAACGAAGCTGACGCTCAGGGCGAGCCCGTATGGGTATATGGCACCGGCATCAACAAGGATGATAATGGCCAGTACACCGCCTACAACGGCAACTACACTATCTACAGCAACTATCCCGCGAAGATGGTCGTATCGGCTTACGGCGACGAAGCCTCTTACTGGCAGGGCAGCAAAGCTCTCGAAAGCTACACCCTGACCTTCTACGGCACCACCGCTCCCTTCGCATTCAGCGAAACCACATTCACCGGTATCACTCCCGCCGCAGGCGCGGTACTTAATATCGATGGCGCCAGCGAGATAGTGTTCACCGCTACTTTCGACGGTTTCGCCAATGTCAACGCTGAGAAGTCGGGTATCTACGCCGACCAGTTTGCAGGCAACACCCCCTTCGCTAAGGTAGAACCCATCTACGCTTCGCAGGACGACAAAGTTTCTATCAACGGCTTAGACTACTCCAACACTTGGAAACTCACCCTGTCGACCGATGCGTTAAAGGGCCTCAACGCTGTTGAAGTATTCATCTACGCCACCGGCGAGGATGGCGCTGTAGTTGAAGGCAACACCGGCGACAAAGAAAACAGCTACACCAACATCTCTTACGGCGTTTACGATCCCGCAAGCTTTGTTGACCTCATCGTAGAGCCCGAAAGCGGTTCGGAAGTTAAGGAACTCACTGAATTCACCCTCTCATACGAAGGCAAAGCCGTTTCTATCGACTGGAACTACTCAGGCGAAGCCATCACACTCTCTACAATGGGCCGCGAGCTTATCCACGAGTTCACTACCGACGAAATCAAGCTTGAATATCCCGACGAAACAAGCACTATTTCTACCGTTAAGCTCATTCTCCCCGAAGCCATCACCGACCCTGCCACTTATCTGCTCTACGTTCCTGAAGGCTATTTCACTATCGGTCAGGAATTTGACGTGAACGCCAACAAAGCTCTCTACGCAAGCTATACTATCGCCGTTCCCGCCGAGAAAGTAGAACTCACCCTCGACCCCGCCGCAGGCGACGTTAAGACTCTTACCCGCATCGAGCTCCAGGCTCCCGGTATCGAAGACGCAGGCGTTGAAGATTGGGACGCTGTCGTTGAGATCAAGGACGCTGAAGGCACAGTCGTTTACTCGACCACAAGCTCTGATCTCTACGAAAACTCGTTCGACTACAACAGCTTCACATTCGTAGGCTTCTATCTCGAGCCCAATATAACTACCAAGGGCGTTTACACTCTTACCATCCCCGAAGGCATGCTCAACTTCTCTAACGGCTCTCTTTCTGCCGCTCTCGAAGCTGTGTACAATGTAGAGGGCGAAGAAGTTGCTGACTTAGTTCGCGTCAACTGGGATAACAATGAAGCTAAATACGCTAATCCCTACGCTAACTGGTCAACCGAAATCAACGGCACCGTAACTTCTGTTCCCATGACCGAGCTCATGGCCGAGGTTGAGACTCCCGACGTTCCCGAACCCGAACAAAAAGTTGTCACCTACAATTTCTCAGAATTCCCCGCTGGTGACTACGCTGAAGAAACCAAGGTAGGTGATATGACTATCTACGCTTCTGAAAGCGCTAAGATCAGCATCGATGGAAGCAATAAGACTATCGAAGATGTAGCTTATACCCAGCGTCTCAAATTCGGTGGCACAGCAAGCATGAAGAATGGTGTTCCTTCTCGCGTTATCGGCTTCCCCGTTGACGGTGATTGCACTATCGTAGTAGCCGCTACTTCTTCAAGCGGTTCTGAAGAGCGCACAGTGAACGTTTACGATGCAGCCGGCAATGTACTTCAAGCAATCGCAGCTCCCGCAGGTGATATAAATGTTGCCTCTGTTGAATACACAGGCGAAGCCGGCGAAATCTTTATCGGCTCAGCTAAGAGTGGTTCAAACATCTATTTCGTAAGAGTTGAATATCCTGTAGCTGCCGCTACTCCCGCCGCTATCGAGTATGAGCCCACCGGCATCTGGACAGCTCAACTCCCCGCCGACGCTAAGTATGTTTACTTCACCGACGGCGCTTCTACCGAACTCGGCAGCAATAAGCTCTTCGAAGTTGAAGACGAAAAGACCTATACTCCCGAAAGCCAGGGCGTGACCGGCGTTGAAGCTGTCACTGTCGACGCTGACGCTGACGCGGTTTACTACAACCTCCAGGGCGTACGCGTGGTTAACCCCGCTGCAGGCCAGGTTTACATCAAGGTTATCGGCAAAAAAGCTACTAAAGTACAGCTCTAATCCGTAACAGATTCCCCATTATACTAAAAGCTCCCCTCGCGGGGAGCTTTTTTTGTATCAGCCAGTCGCTAAAGCCTTAGTGACTTTATTGACCAAGCTATTACTGAGTAAGTAACAATTATCTCAATCTCATTATGCGGGAGGTGACTAAGCCGAGGACCACTATCACGACGGCCACCAAAGCCACATCGCCAACCTCTACCTTTACGGGATATGTGTCGATTGCCATTGCCGACATATCGGCCGCATTGAGCTTGATAAATCCGCCGAACTGCTGGGCAAGCGATGCGGCGGTGCCGAGGAGTAACCCGACCGCACCACCGATAATGGATATGATGAAGCTCAGACTCGAATAGATCCTTGAGATCATGTCGCGAGTGGCGCCCATAGCCTCAAGTATGGCATGATTGGGTTGCTTCTCCACTATCAGCATCGACATTGTCGACAGGATATTAAACGACGCGATGACCATTATAAACACAAGCATCGCGAGCGTCACCCACTTCTCTATCGCTATCATGCGCAGCGACTCCTGCTGTTGCTCCAGGCGGTCGAGCACACGCAGCTCGTCGGGAAGCATCGAGGCGATCTCGTCCTTTACCTTATCGATATTCTCCCCGGGCGCGACCCTGATTTCGATCATCGTCGCCTCGTCGTCATAGTTAAGAAGATTGCGGAGCATTGAAAGAGGCACGAACATCATATCTGTGTCATACTCCTGGCGCTCGACCTGATACACGCCCGCCATCAACACGGAGTCGGCTCGGAAAGCGCCCATAGGATTCGCCGGGTTGATACGCGCCACTCGGTTAGGCTCATAGATTTTTATCTGCCGGAGATTGTGAGGCGTGGTGCGGAGGCCGTTGGCTACCCCTACCGAGGCGAGCGCGGTGGTAAACTCATCCACGACCTGAAGCTCTCCGTTGCCGTCGATGATCAGTTGCTTTAAATCATCGGCCATAGGGCCGTCAGGGTCGATACCCCGTAGCTCAATAGGCATCTGGCGGTCGCCGGCAATTGCAAACGCCTTCTCCTCCAGTATGGGCACTGCAGCCGCCACGCTATTAAGCGACGACAGCTTCGCGGCCAACGAATCGCCCGACTCCATAACCTTGCCGCGGGAGTGAACCACAACCAGCTCCGGGTCGAGTTGCGAAGCTTTCGACAATGAGAAGTCGGCGAAGCCGTTGAACACCGACAATACAATGACCATAGCCGCTGTCGCCAAAGCGACACCGGCTATCGACACATAACTTATAATATTGACCGCTGAGTGGCTCTTCTTCGAGGCGAGATACCTCAACGCGATCCTCTCGGCCAGAAAATTCATCTTCATTCGTCAGTATGAACCGCCGGGACTTCAGCGAAAGGCTTGTTAGCGAGTCCCCGCGAAAAAAATTCTTGGGCTATAGCGCGCGACGTTACTTTTTGAGCAGGTTGTCGATATTCTCGATATAGTCGAGCGAATCGTCAAGATAGAAGGCGAGTTCGGGGGTTTTGCGAAGCTGGAAGCGCACTCGCTGAGCGAGTTCGTAGCGCACGGTCTTGGCCGAGCGGGTGATATTGTCGAGTATCTCCTGCCCCTTGTCGGAGGGGAACACCGAGAGATAAACGCGGGCAATGCTCAGGTCGGGCGTGATACGCACATTGCTTACCGACACGAGCGTGCCATGGGTTTTCGCCGTCTGCAGGCGGAAAATTTCGCTCAACTCCTTCTGGAGAAGGCGTGCTATTTTTGCTTGACGTGTTGATTCCATAATTATATGATTTTTGTTTGAAGTCGGCAAAACTTCGTTTTGAATAGTCAGCGATAAGCCTCATCTGAGTGGCTATTAAAAAAACGCCCGAAAGGGCCGTTTGGTTGTCGCGCATCGTATTCCAGTCGCGAAGATAGCTAAAATTCGCGATGCGCCGAGATTACTTGGTCATCAAATTATGTGACAGGCTCTAAGTGATTAGGCAAGTAAGTGACGAAAATAGGTTTATACCGATCATCGATACTTACTTATGAATGTTAGATAGTTATTAAATAATGTTAACTAATCAAAAATTAATGATAAATATCATATATTTTGGCAAGATAAAACCGTAATTTTGCACAAAATTTGGTTTAATGCGACCAATTTCTATCGACAACAAACACATTATCAAATAAGTATGAAAAAAAGATTGATTAAGAATGTCGCGATTTCGATGCTCTCCGCGACATTAGTGACCCTCACCTCGTGCGGCAGCAAAGACGACCAGGCCGCTCAGGCCGCCGCAATGATGGGTCAGGCTCCCCAGATCGGTACAATGAAGGTCGATTACGGCACAGTGGATTTCTCCAAAGCATATCCCGCGACCGTAAAAGGCAAAACCGACATCGAAATCCGTCCGCAGGTTTCGGGTTTCATCACTCAGGTGCTCGTCGATGAAGGTCAGCACGTGACCAAAGGCCAGACACTCTTCGTGATCGACCAGGTTCAGTATCAGGCAGCTGTCGACCAGGCCGCCGCAGCCGTCGAATCGGCCCGCGCCGCTGTAAATTCAGCTACTACCCGCGTCAACACCGCCAAGCTGACCGCCGAGCAGAAGCAATCGCTTTTCAACAAAAATATCATATCGGAATACGAGAATCAGCTCGCCAAGAACGACCTCGCGACCGCACAGTCGGGTCTCGCGACCGCCAAAGCCGCTCTCGCCCAGGCTGAGGCCGCCCTCACTTCGGCCAAGAAAAATCTCGCTTACACTACCGTCACCGCCCCCTCTAACGGCGTGATCGGCTCGATACCTTTCCGCGAAGGCTCGCTCGCATCGCCCTCAATGGTGCAGCCGCTCACAACCGTCAGCGACAACGGCGAGGTCTACGCTTACTTCTCGCTCACCGAGAAAGACATTCTCGATCTTACCGACAACGGCAGCAAGTCGCTCAACCAGGCTATCGCCGAGATGCCCGCCGTGGAATTCCGCATGGCCGACGGCGCAACCCTCCCCGTCACCGGTAAAGTCGCTACCGTTTCGGGCCTCATCGGTACCGGCACCGGCGCATCTACCGTCCGCGCCCTCTTCAACAACCCCGGCGGCGTGCTTCGCTCAGGCTCAACCGGCCAGGTTGTGTTCCCCACCCGCTCCAACCAGGTTATCACCGTGCCCCAGTCGGCCACGTTTGAGGTGCAGAACGAGCGCTTCGTCTACGTTGTCAACGACTCCAACAAAGTCGTTCCGACCCGTATCGTCGTTTCGCCCATTCAGGACGGCAAGGTATTCATCGTCGAAGATGGCTTGAAGCTCGGCCAGACTATCGCCGTTGAAGGCATCGGCACCAAGCTCCAGCCCAACATGGAAATCAAGCCCGTCGACGCTCGTAAAGCCGCCGCCGAGGCCGCTGCCGCGCAGCAGCAGAAATAAGCAGCCTGAGAGCCGCTATAAAAATCAGCAAACCAAAGACTTGCAATAATCCGTAAGAAATAAATGAAACTCGACAGATTTATTAACCGCCCTGTTCTCTCGACGGTTATATCAATTTTCATTGTGTTGTTGGGTTTGATTGGACTCGCATCCCTCCCAATCACGCAATACCCCGACATCGCGCCCCCTACCATATCGGTGACCACCACCTACACCGGCGCCAACGCGCAGGCTGTGCTCAACTCCGTTATCGCGCCTCTCGAGGAGTCGATCAACGGCGCCGAGGGCATGACCTATATGGAGTCGACCGCTACCAACACCGGTAGCGCGACCATCAACGTGTACTTCAAGCAGGGATTCGACCCCGATATGGCTGCCGTCGACGTGCAGAACCGTGTCGCTAAGGCTCAGAACCTGCTCCCCGCCGAGGTCACCCAAGTGGGCGTCCTCACTCAGAAACGCCAGACCTCAATGCTCGTCGGCGTGGCCCTCGTGGCTGAGAACAACGCCAAATACAGCGACGGCTTCCTCGACAACTACATGAAAATCAACGTAGTGCCCGTGCTTCAGCGTGTCAACGGCGTGGGCGACGTAATGTGCTTCGGTGCCGACTACTCAATGCGTATCTGGCTCAAGCCCGACGTCATGGCCCAGTACGGCCTTATGCCTACCGACGTGGCAGCCGCTCTCCAGGAGCAGAACGTCGAGGCCGCTCCCGGTCAGTTCGGCGAAAACGGCAACCAGACCTTCCAATACATCATGCGCTATCGCGGCCGCCTCGTTGAGCCCGAAGAGTTTGAGAATATCGTGATTACAGCCGACTCCAACGGCAATGTGCTTCGCCTCGGCGACGTGGCCGAAGTTGAGCTCGGTAAAGTGTCCTACGGATTCTCATCTACCCTCAACGGCCACCCCGCTTCGATGTGTATGGTGTTCCAGTCGCCCGGCTCCAACGCGACCGAGATCATCAACGACTGTATCAAGACAGTCGACACCCTGCGTAAAGACCTCCCCGCAGGCTTGAATTTCGAGATCGTGATGAACAACAACGACTTCCTCTACGCTTCGATCCACGAGGTAATCAAGACCCTCATCGAGGCTTTCGTGCTGGTGTTCTTCGTTGTGTACATCTTCCTCCAGGACCTCCGCTCTACTATCATCCCCGCTATCGCTATACCTGTGGCCTTGATCGGTACATTCTTCATGCTTAAGGTCATCGGCTTCTCTATCAACCTTATCACCCTCTCGGCTCTCGTGCTCGCGATCGCGATTGTGGTCGACGACGCCATTGTGGTGGTCGAGGCGGTCCACGCCAAGTTGGACGCCGGATATAAGTCGTCGCGAAAGGCATCGATCGACGCGATGAGCGAGATCGGCGGCGCGCTTATCTCGATCACCCTCGTCATGATGCTCGTGTTCATCCCCGTGTCGTTCATGCCCGGCACATCAGGCGTGTTCTACCAGCAGTTTGGTCTTACAATGGCTATAGCCATCGGCTTCTCGGCTATAAACGCCTTGACCCTGTCGCCCGCCCTCTGCGCCATGTTCCTTAAAGCCCACGGCGACGAGCGCCCGCTTAAGGAGCGCGTGGGCGAAGCTGTCTCAACCGCCACCCAGACCCTCGGCCACCAATACAAACGCCGCTTCACAGTCGACTTCCCCCCGGTGATCACCTTCATCCTCGTGTGCGTGACGATCGCGTTCATGATTCTCGGATGGTTTACCGCTGAAGAGACCTGGAAGATGATCGTTGCTATCGTGGTCGCTGTCTTCAGCGTGCTCGGCATCTTCGGCAAGCGTTTCCACGCCGGCTTCGAGAAAGGCTACAGCCGCCTGCTCAAAGTATATCAGAAGTTGACCAAATACTTCACTCGCCATAAAATCATCTCTTTTGCCTCGGTGATCGTTTCGGTAGGCGTGCTCGTATGGCTTATGGGCCGCACACCTTCGGGCCTCGTGCCTAACGAGGATACCGGTATGGTCTTCGTGATCGTCGACCTTCCCCCGGGCCAGTCGCAGGAGCGCACTCTCGCCGAGATGCAGAAAATCGACAAGATTATCCAGTCTACCCCCGGCGTGAAGTACTCGCAGATGATCCAGGGCTATAGCTTCATCGCGGGCCAGGGCGCGACTTACGGCACATTCCTCTGCAAGCTCAAGAACTGGTCGGAGCGTAGCGCCGACGAGAGCTCTGAGAACATCATCAAGCGTCTTTACGGCGCGACCGCCATGGCTATCAAGGATGCGCGCGTCGTGATATTCGCTCCCCCGATGATTACCGGCTACTCGGCGACCAACGGTTTCGAGGTCAAGATGCAGGATAAGACCGGCGGCGACATCAACGACTTCTTCGCCATCGTGCAGAATTTCCTCGGCCAGCTCAACCAGCAGCCTGAGATTCAGATGGCCTACACCTCGTTTAACCCCACCTTCCCGCAGTATATCATCGACATTGACGCCGCTAAGGCAAAGCAGGCAGGCATCAGCCCCGCCACTATCCTCTCTACCCTTCAGGGATACTACGGCGGTATGTACGTGTCAAACTTCAACTCCTACGGTAAGATTTACCGCGTAATGATGCAAGCCAACCCCGAGGCGCGCGTATCGCCCGAAACGCTTTCGAGCATCAAGGTGCGCAACGGTCAGGGTCAAATGGCCTCGCTCGACAACTACGTGACCCTCACCCGCATGTACGGCCCCGACTTGCTCAACCGCTTCAACATGTTCCAGTCGATCTCAGTGACCGGCTCGCCCAACCCGGGCTACTCGTCGGGCGACGCCATCGCCGCTATCGAGCGCGTCGCTGCCGAGACACTCCCCCAGGGCTACGGCTACGAATATGCCGGTATGACCCGCGAGCAGGGCTCGTCTAACTCAAGCGCGACTTTCATGATTTTCGGTCTCTGCTTGCTGTTTGTCTACCTGATCCTCTCGGCTCAGTATGAGAGCTACATCATTCCGTTCGCCGTTATCCTCTCTGTGCCGTTCGGCCTTATGGGCGCGTTCATCTTCGCCCAGATAATGGGTTGCGAAAACAACATTTACCTCCAGATCGCGCTCATCATGCTTATCGGTCTCTTGGCTAAGAACGCGATCCTCATCGTTGAGTTCGCTCTCGACCGCCGACGCACGGGTATGTCGGTCTACAACGCCGCTATCGCCGGCGCTTCGGCCCGTCTCCGTCCTATCCTCATGACCTCGTTGGCTATGATTATCGGCCTTCTCCCGATGATGTTTGCCCACGGCGTAGGCGCGAACGGCAACCGCACGCTCGGCACAGGCTCGGTAGGCGGTATGCTTATCGGCATGATTCTCCAGATATTCTTCGTGCCCGCGCTCTTCGTGGTGTTCCAGCTCATCCAGGAGAAGATTTCACCCATTAAGTGGAAAGACACCAACAACGCCGGCATCGAGAAGGAAATCGAGCAGTACACTCCCTCAAATGACTAATTAAAAGTTGAAAAGTTACGACCTTAAGGGCCTTGCATCAGCCAAGGGCCTTAAGGTCATTAGAAAAAACCACTTACCGACTTAACAACTCTGAATAAGAATATGAAAATCAACAATATGGGCAAGACTGCGGTAGCGATCGCGATGCTCGCGTCGCTGTCGAGCTGCCACATTTACAAGAAATTCGAGATGCCGCAGGACACGCAGCTCCAGAAAGACTACGTGGAGGCCAAGCAAGCCGAATCCAACCCCGACGCGCTCGGCAACCTCGCCTGGCAGAACGTGTTCACCGACCCGATGCTGCAAGACCTCATCTACAAGGCTCTCGAAAACAACGTCAACCTCAAGAACGCTAAACTCAACGTCGACATAGCCCACGCCAATCTTCAGGGAGCGCGCATGTCCTACCTCCCCTCGCTCGCGCTCGCCCCGCAGGGCGGCGCGTCGTCAGTCTCCAACGGCAAGCTTACCAACTGGAACTACACGATCCCCTTGTCGGCAAGCTGGGAAATCGACGTTTTCGGCAAAATCCTTAACAACAAGCGCTCAGCCGAGGCATCATATCGTCAGATGCAGGACGTGGAGCAAGCTACCCGCTCGCAAATCATAGGCGCGGTGGCCAACTGCTATTATGCGCTCGTAACCCTCAAGAGCGAGCTTCAGCTCAGCAAAGAGACCGCCGAGGTATGGCGCGAAAACGTGCAGACGATGCGCGACTTCAAGCTCGCCGGACGCACCAACGAGGCCGCCGTTGTGCAGATGCAGGCCAACTACCTCAACGTGCTCGCCTCTATCAAGGAGCTTGAAATCAATATCGACAAGATGAACAACACCATGTCGCTGCTGCTCAACGAGGCTCCCCAGGCATGGCCTGTCACCGAATCCACCGAGATACAGGTGCCTGTTATCTACCGCGAAGGCGTGTTGATGCAGGAACTCGCCTCGCGCCCCGATGTCCGCGCCGCCGAAGAGACCCTCGCCAAGGCTTATTACACCACCAACTCGGCCCGAGCCGCATTTTATCCGTCGATCACCATCACCGGCACCTACGGCTTCACCAACCAGTTCGGATCATTCATCAAAAATCCCGGCGACTGGATCGCGTCGCTCGCCGGCTCTATGGTTGCCCCGATATTCAGCCGCGGCCAGAACATCGCCCGTCTCAAAGCCGCCAAAGCGCAGCAGGAACAGGCCCTCAACAACTTCGGCTACACCCTTCTGAGCGCTACCGCCGAGGTCAATGACGCCATGGTTGCTTACGCAAAATACAACGAGAAAGCCGCGCTGCTCGCCGAGCAGGTCGACAACCTCGAGAAATCGGTTTACTACACAAAGGAACTCTTCTCGTCGGCCGGCTCAACCTATCTCGAAATCCTCACCGCCCAGTCGAGCCTCCTCTCGGCCCAGATGAGCCAGCGCGAATGTCAGCTCGCCAAAGCGCAGGCAATCATCAATCTATATCAGGCGCTCGGCGGCGGCCGATAGCCCAGATTTCGCCTTCATCGTAATTCGTAATTTCTAATTCGTAATTATCCAAAGCCATGATAAGCCCCTTAGCTCATATCTCTCCCAACGTGAAAATCGGTCAAAACGTTACCATCCACCCCTTCGTTGCCATCAACGAGAACGTGGAGATAGGTGACGGATGCGAGATTTTCCCCTTTGTGTCAATCGTTCCCGGCACCAAAATCGGCAAAAACACCAAAATATACTCCGGAGCCGTCATTGGCGCCGATCCCCAGGATTTCAGATGGAAAGGCAAGCCCTCGTTCTGCATCATCGGCGATAACTGCGTCATTCGCGAGCAAGTGATCATCAACCGCGGCTTCGGCCCCGACGGAGGCACCCGTATCGGCAACGACACGTTCATCATGGCCGGAAGCCATATCGGCCACGACTCGGTGATCGAAGGCCGCTGCGTGATCGGCAACGGCGTAACCATCGCCGGAGGCGTCACCGTCGACAAATGCTCGATACTCTCATCCAACGCCATCCTCCACGAAGGCTCTAAGATTGGCAAATGGGTGCTTATTAAGGGTGGTTGCCGCATTTCGGGCAATGTGCCCCCTTACGTGATCATGGCCCACAACCCGGTCGCATACTTCGGCGTAAACGCCTTTATCCTCAAGAAAAAAGGCTTCACCGACGAGCAAATCGACGACATCGCCGCCGCTTACCGCCACGTCTACCAGTCTAACACTTCGGTGTTCAATGCCGTGCAGCGCATCAAGGACGACATACAGGACTCCCCGGTGCGCGCCGAAATCCTCAATTTCATCAACGGCGTCGATCAGAAAATCGTTGCCACGGCGATCGATACCGACGCGGATTGACAGTCATTTCGCGACAAAATTCACAAAAAAGGGGCGCTTGTCGCTCCTTTTTTATTGCTTTTATTGCGCATTAAGCGCAGAATACCTATATTTGCGATTTGCAACTAATCCTACCCGATTTCACTCACTTTTAAAATCAAACAACCAATTATAATTCAGAATGATTAAAAAACTTAAAAACCTCAAGCATTTCGCACTCTCCGCGGCCATAGCCATGACTGGGCTGACCGCTTCGGCCGATGTGCTTCTCTCCGACAACTTCGTTTACAATGTCGGCGACCTGTACAACCAGGGCGGATGGGTGCTCAACGGCAAGAACACCGAGGCTCCGATCCAGGTCGTGGCCGGATCGCTCACCCTCCCCGGCTATCAGGACACCCCCGTTGGCAACATGGCATCTATTGCCGGAAACAACAACGGAAAAGACCAGATACTCCAGAAACAATTCACTGAGGACGCCGTCGTCAGCGGCAAAATCTACTATTCCGCTCTCATCAAAGCCACCGAAGTTGGCTCTGGCAAGAGCTTCGTGATGTCGTTTTCGAGCAAGAACTACTCCGGCTGGGGCGACGGCATCTCCAACGGCCGCTACAACTCGCTTGCCGTGACCGCCGCTTCGGAGGGCAAATTCAAGGTTGGCCTCGCCGCCGCGACCTCCACTGCAACCTACGGAGCGACCGAGTACGACCTCAACAAGGTATATCTCGTTGTCGTGGGATACGATTTCGCGACTAAAGACATCAGCCTCTGGGTGAATCCCACCTCAGCTACCGCCACTCCCGAGCTACTCCTCGCCGCTAAAGGCTCAGTTAGCGCCACCAACGGCGTGCAGGGCGTGGCAATCTCCCCCGTTAGCTCCGCAGCCAATCCCGCGTCGCGCGTCGACATCGACGCCGTGCGTGTGGCGACCGACCTCGCCGACCTTCTCTGCACCGGCGAAGGGGGCGGCGACGATCCCGGCCCGACGCCTCCCGAAGGCGACGCCGCGATCTCCGCGTCGGTTTCGGCTCTCGACTTCGGCACGACCCTCCCCGGCACTCCCGTCGCCAAGCAGCTGACCATCTCGGCCACCGGCCTCACCGGCGACGTCAACGTGTCGGTAGCCGCTCCCTTCTCTGCGTCGGCAACCACTATCTCTAAGGATGAAGCCGACGGCTACACACTGACCGTGACTTACAACCCGACCAAAGGAGGCGAAAACAAGCAGACCCTCACGCTCTCTACCCCCGGCGCAGAAAACGCCACCGTGGCTCTCTGCGGCTCTGCCCTCAGCGTCACCACTCCCCTCAACTACGCCAACATCTCCAACAACCTCCTCGACAACAGCTACGCCGACGGCGAAGTGCTCTCCATCGAGTCGCGCAACGGCGTCGTGACCTTTGTCGACGGCAAGAAAGTGTATCTCCAGGATTTCACCGGGGCTATCTGCGTCGACTTCCAGTATGTCGACGGCGAGATGACCCTCAAGCGCGCCGACAAGGTGTCGCAGATCTACGCCCAGGTAATCGAGGGTGCGCTCTACGCCATTGTCCCCGTCGACCCCTCGAACGTGACCGCCGGATCCGACAAAACCCCTACCCCGGTCACCATTGCCGAGCTTAAGGCGTCGCCCGACCTCTACTGGAACCGCCTCGTGCAGATCGAGGATCTCACATTTACCGAGACTGGCGACTTCGCCGCCAAGAGCTACGACGCGGTCGATCCGTCGGCTGCCGTCATAATGGTCCACCCCTTCGCCGGAACCGACCTTATCGGCACCCCCATCCCCGCGAAAGCTACCGTCAGCGGCATCGCCGTCGCTAAGAACGGCGCCGTCATCTGGCCCCGCGACCTCGGCGATATTACCGACGCGCAAGTGGCCAACCAGGTGCTTCAGGTCACTCCCGAGCAGGTATTCAAAGGCGAAGCAGCCAAAATCAACGAGCGCACCACCTTCGCCACCTTCGACGTGAAGACGCTCGGACTGACAGCCCCCGTCTCCGTTTACCTCACCGGCAAAAACCGCGATATGTTTGAGCTCAGCGCCGACGAGATTCCCGTGGGCCAGGAGCACACCGTGATCACGCTCTACTATGTGCCTACCGAGATCGGCAAGCACGACGTCCGCGTCAACTTCGACGCCCAGCCCACCGAGCTCTCTACCGGTTACTCGCTGACCGCCTACGCTTACGACCCCGAAAACCTCCCCGAAATCATCGTCCCCGAGTCGATGCCCCCCTTCTCCGCTGCCCCCGGCACCACCAGCGAGCAGACGTTTAAGCTCTCCTCGGCCAATCTCATCGATTACGGCACCATGTCGATCAGCTCCTCCGTGCCCGGATCGTTTATCCTCGCCTCATCCTCGTTCCTTAAGAACACCGAGCAGGACATCAAGGTGACATTCCGCCCCTCCCAGCCCGGCGACTACACCGCCACCATCACCTTCACCTCGCGCATGGCCGAGACCAAGATCCTTACTATCACCGGCACCTCTACCGGCACCGTCGAGCCTGAGAAACCCGAGGGCCAGCCTCTCGTCTACGACACCGCCAACCCGCTTAAGGAAATGACTCAGAACTTCGACGGAGTCGCCGACTACCGCAACAAAGCGTTCACCCTCCCCGGTTGGGTTAACGCCGCCGTTGAAGGCACCCGCGCGTGGTGGGGCTACAGCATGGAGAGCGACGGCCAGGTCAACTATATGGCCAAAGTCACCGCGTTCGACTCTAAAGCAACCAAATCGTCGCCGATGGAGGCTATGCTTCTCACCCCAGCCCTCGACTACCGCAACGCCGAGTCTAAGCTATTTACATTCAGCGTCATGGCCACCCTTCTCCCCGAGAGCGGCGACCCCTACTCTACCCTCGACGTATGCTACATCGACCTCCTCGACGGCCCCGATAAGCCCTACATTCAGCCTATCAACGGCCTCGACATTCCGATGGTAGCCGACCAGAACGAGAAATGGATCGACCATGTGGTCAATCTCGACGGACTCGACCTCGCCGACGTCTTCTTCATCGGATTCCGATTCAAGTCGACACGCGGCACCGACACCGCCACTTCCTACTACATCGACAACGTCAGCTGGGGCCGTACCGACATCCCATACATCTATGTCGACACCGACCTGCTCGACATCGTTGGCGAAGTTGACCATACCACCACCAGCGAAGAGATCACCGTCACCGGCGCTAACCTTACCGCCCCGATCGAGGCGACCATCGTTGGAGCCAACGCCTCCAAATTCAAGCCTACGGTGAAATCGCTCCCCGCCGAGGGTGGCAAGATCGCCGTGACCTTCTCCCCCGAAGAGATCGGCCTCCACGAAGCCTATCTCCAGCTCTCTTCTGAGGGCGCGCCCACGATGCTTATCCCCATCGCCGGCCACGCCACTCCGCTGACAGGCATTGACGGCGTCGACGCCGACTCTCAAGCCCCCGCCGTGACCGTCTACAGCCTCCAGGGCATCCTCCTGCTCGACGACGCTCCCCGCGCCGCCCTCTCTACCCTCCCTGCCGGCCTCTACATCGTCAACGGCGAGAAAGTGGTTCTCTAACCATCAGTTTTCACTCCCGATATCGAGCCGCCGGGCTGTGTCGCGCGCACAAGCCCGGCGGTTTTGTCAAGAGCCTGTCCCATAAAATATGTTAACGCTGAGGTCGCATATCTTGGAGGGATTTTGGAGGCGACGGGAGGGAGCAATGCCGTCGCATTGTGACCGAGCGACGGCTTCAAAAGCACCCGAGAGATGCGAAACGGAGGTAATGGGTTAGCCCGCTCTTGACACTCTGGCTGTCCATGATCGCCATTGTCGGACTTCGGCCTTCGCGTCCACGCGCTCGTTCGCGGCTTTGACGGAGCAGCCTCTTCAGCAATATCTCGAACACTCCCTCATCACACGAACAACTCTGCTCAATGGCCCACTGCCTCAGCCTTAACAGATTTTATCGGACAGGCTCTTAATAATTGCCCTTATATTTTCGGCATTTAAAGGGTTTTTCGTAATTTTGCGAGACAATACCGTAAACATGGACATCAAAGACTCTATCAGAGATATAATCAAGGCTGAGAGCGACGCCATTCTCAACATTCCCGTGACCGACGGCTACGGCAAAGCCGTCGATCTGATCGTCGAGCGCGTCAATCGCCGCGGTGGCAAGCTCGTCACCTCCGGCATGGGCAAAGCAGGCCAGATAGCGATGAACATCGCGACCACCTTCTCCTCCACCGGCACTCCCGCCGTCAATCTCCACCCCTCCGAGGCCCAGCACGGCGACCTCGGGCTCCTGCAGCCCGACGACCTGCTGCTGCTTATCTCCAACTCCGGCAAGACCAGCGAGATTATCCAGCTCATTCAGCTCGCCCGCAACCTCATCCCCGACATTCCCATCATCGTCATCACCGGCAACCCCGAGAGCCCGCTCGCCGAGCTGTCCGACATTACCCTCTCTACCGGCGGCGCCCCCGAAGTGTGCCCCCTTGGCCTGACGCCCACCACCTCTACCACCATCATGACCGTCATTGGCGACATCCTCGTCGTCAACGTCATGAACCGCATCGGATTTACCCGCGCCGACTACGCCAAGCGCCATCATGGCGGCTATCTCGGCCAAGTGGCCTCTAAATAACCAATCGATATGCCCGACAGAAAAATCATACTCATCGGCGAGACCTGGCTCGACATCTTTTTCAAAGACAGCCAGCCTACAGGCTCCTCTATCGGCGGCTGCATAGTTAAGGTTGCCGAGACTTTTGCCGCCCGGGGGGTCAACCCGATTCTCTTGACCGAGATCGGCAACGACTCCATAGGCAAGAAAATCAACGCCAAGCTCAGCGGCGCCGGAGTCGACACCTCCTACGCCGACCTTTACGCCTACAAGACCTCCATAGCCTTGCGGCCCGAAGGGGGCGAGACCTCGCGCTACGACCTCCCCGGCTCCGAGGAGGGTTTCGACATCACCTGGCCCCGTATCGAGCGTGAGGATCTGATAGTCGTGGGGGGCTTCATTGCCATCGACCAGCGTGTGCGCCAGCGCCTTTGGTCGTTTCTTACCAACTGCAAGGAGCGCAAAGCTACTATCGTGTATATCCCCGATGTCGACGACCGGCGTATCCAGCGTATCACCCGCGTGATGCCCACCATATTCGAGAACCTCGAGATAGCCGACCTCGTCATCACCCTTCCCGGCGACCTCCCCGCCCTCTACGGCCACGACGACGCCGACCGTGCGTTTAAAAACAATCTCGCTTTCTATTGCCCCGGGGCCGTGTGCCTCAGCGCCGACTCCGGCTCCGGCTCCGTTTCGGCCAGATCATTCGGCAGCATCGACCTCCCTCCGATCGCGCCCGGAGCCGACGCGGCCCAATGCATCGCCTCGATTCTCTCCTCGATCCCCGTCTGATTCCCCCTTCAAGTGAATCCACCATAAACAACCAATTATTAGAAGAAATAAAAAATGTCAACCCAACTCGCTTCGGGAGCGCCTAAAGCCGCCCTCCCCTCCATCCCCGACATCAGAGTAGCCATCGTCCAGGCCGAATGGAATTCCAACGTCACCGACCTTCTCACCCGGGGCGCGCTCGACCTCTTTGCCGGGCAAGGTATTCCCGCCGAGCAAATAAATGTCTTCAAGGTGCCCGGCGCCGTTGAGCTCACTTTCGGCGCCTCGCAGCTCATCGAGTCGTCGATGTTCGATGCCGTGATCGTCTTCGGCTGCGTCATCCGAGGAGGCACCCCCCATTTCGACTACGTCTGCCAGTCGGTCACTCAGGGCGTCACCGCCCTTAACGCCGACTGCGACATCCCGGTTATTTTCGGTGTCCTTACCGTCGACACCCTCCAGGACGCTCTCGACCGCGCTGGCGGCTCGCTCGGTAATAAAGGCACCGAAGCGGCCGAAACCGCCATTAAAATGGTCGATTTCGCCAACAAAGTGCGCAATCTCTAACCCGCTATATCGCGACTAACACCCCCTACTACGATGAAAAAATCATTCCTGCTCCTTATGTGCATCGGCCTGCTCGCTCTCTCCGCGTGCCAAAAGAAAATCACCCGCGTCGAAATCCCCAACATCAACACCCAGATTCAGGGCAATCTCACCGACTACGCCTCGCTCGAAGGCGTCGCCGTCCTCGACCTCTCCTCGCTGACTCCCCAGATCGTGCTCTCTATCGTGCCTGAGGGCGAAAGCGACCCCGCTGTCGCCGACATCGTCGGCAAAGGCCCCTCCGACCGCCCCTTCGTGCGACTCTACGACAAAAACGGCAACCAGATACCCAACGTCAAGCTCCAGCTCCGCGACAAGTCAGAGGCCGCTGCCCTCGTCAAGGGCATCAAATCGGGCGACTCAAAGGCTGTCAACCTATGGTTTGAGGGCGTCCTTATGAGCGACAACGACATCCAGAATCTCGGCGACATCGTCGGCGGAGCGCAGCTCGTGGCCAAAGTGAAGAAAGAGGAGAAGAAAGCCTCCACCAAGGCTCCCGCCGCTAAAAAGACAGGCTACCAGCCCGTCACCTTCCCCGCCTACATCATGGTGACAGGCACCCACGTGCGCCTTCGCTGGCAGCCCTCGCTCAACGGCGCCATCTACTCCACCGCCAACGGCACCCCCATCTACCCCGCCAACGGCGAGATCCTTTACTGCACCGGCGCGCATGGCGACTGGAACCAGGTCGTCTACAACGGCCAAACCCTCTATATCTCACGTCAATTCTCCCAAGCTTATTAACGACTTAACGCTATGAAACTTTCAGCTATCGCGCTCTCCGTTCTCGCCGCGGCTATGATGAGTTGCTCCTCCAAAGCCGAGTCGCGCGACATACTCCCCCCCGACCGCCCCGCCGACCAGGCCCAATCAGCCGCTTTAGAGGCCGACGAGAGCCAGCCTGTCCCCGCCGATGAGTCGTTGCCTGCCCAGGCGCCCGCGCCCGCCAAAAACGCCGCCGCAAAGGCCTCTGTGACCGAGTTCACCCGATACTACGACGGCAAGTTCGACAAGAAGAAATCGTTTATCGTCATCTCGAAGCTCAACGAGACCCTATCGGTCTACGCCGACATCGACGGCGACACCACCCTCATTGCCCGCTACCCCGCCTGCCTTAGCAAAAACAAAGGCAACAAGCAGAAAGTCGGCGACATGAAGACCCCCGAATCGACTATGGCGAAGCCGTTCACCATACAGCAGATCCAGGACGCATCGACGTGGCACCACGACTTCAAGGATGGCCGCGGCAACATCCGCGCCTATGGCAACTGGTTTCTCCGATTGCGCACACCGGGCCACTCCGGCATCGGCATCCATGGTAGCACCAACAACGAGTCGTCCGTACCCGGCCGAGCGTCAGAGGGCTGCATACGCCTCCGCGACGCCGACATCGACGACCTCAAAGCCAACTACGCCTACGTCGGCATGCCCGTGATCATCCACGCCGAAGACGAGCCCAACTTCCCCTTCGAGCACTAACATAAGAATAAAATCATATCCTACACCTACCCGGCCCCTGCCTGCGCATCGGCCGGGTTTCTCATATACCTCCCCCCCAATCATATATAGAGCCCCGCGAAAGAGACACAACCCCTCCTGTAAATATCTCTCTATTACTGGGTGACGGCTTTAGCCGTCAGAAAGCGTCCACCCCTGCGCCCCCGCCAGTAGTGCTGCACCATGGTGCCGCTTCCTGATTTACAACCGATTGCAGCACGAAAGCGAAACATGGCTGCGCCCCCGCCAGTAGTGCTGCACCACGGTGCAGCTTCCTGACTACCAACCGAATATGGAGCGTGGGGCTTCAGCCCCGCGAAAGAGAACCGACGCGGCCAGCAAATATCTCTCTATTACTGGGTGACGGCTTTAGCCGTCAGAAAGCGTCCACCCCCTCGCCCCCGCCAGTAGTGCTGCACCATGGTGCAGCTTCCTGACTTACTGAAAGTTAGCCCCCAATCTCCCCCCTCTCCCTTTCTTACTGGGTGACGGCTTCAGCCGTCCGAAAGCGCCCACCCCCTCGCCCCCACCAGTAGTGCTGCACCATGGTGCAGCTTCCTGATTACCAAACGAATATGGAGCGTGGGGCTTCAGCCCCGCGAAAGAGAACCAACGCGGCCAGCAAATATCTCTCTATTACTGGCCGACGGCTTCAGCCGTCAGAAAGCGTCCACCCCTGTGCTTCCGCCAGTAGTGCTGCACCATGGTGCAGCTTCCTGATTTACTGAAAGTTAGGTCCTCTCACTCATCCTCCCCCCTCCCCCTTTCTTACCGACCGACGGCTTCAGCCGTCAGAAAGCGCCCACCCCTGCGCCCCAACTTGTAGCCGCATGCCTTCGGCATGCAAAAAAACGCAAAATGCAGTGTGGCAACCAAATATGGAGCGTGCGTCTTTAGGCGCACGAAAGAGAAACATGGCTGTGCCTCCGCCAGTAGTGCTGCACCATGGTGCAGCTTCCTGACTTACTGAAAGTTAGCCCCCAATCTCCCCCCTTCCCTTTCTTACTGGCCGACGGCTTCAGCCGTCAGAAAGCGCCCACCCCTGCGCCCCAACTTGTAGCCGCATGCCTTCGGCATGCAAAATAACGCAAAATGCAGTGTGGCAACCGAATATGGAGCGTGGGGCTTCAGCCCCGCGAAAGAGAAACAACCCTTGTGCCCCCAACTTGTAGCCGCATGCCTTCGGCATGCAAAATAACGCAAAATGCAGTGTGGCAAACGAATATGGAGCGTGGGGCTTCAGCCCCGCGAAAGAGTATCAGGCGTTGTGCCCCCGACCATTAGTGCTGCACCATGGTGCAGCTTCCTGATTACCAACCGAATATGGAGCGTGGGGCTTCAGCCCCGCGAAAGAGAACCAACGCGGCCAGCAAATATCTCTCTATTACTGGGTGACGGCTTCAGCCGTCAGAAAGCGCCCACCCCTGCGCCCCAACTTGTAGCCGCATGCCTTCGGCATGCAAAATAACGCAAAATGCAGTGTGGCAACCGAATATGGAGCGTGGGGCTTCAGCCCCGCGAAAGAGAAACAACCCTTGTGCCCCCAACTTGTAGCCGCATGCCTTCGGCATGCAAAATAACGCAAAATGCAGTGTGGCAAACGAATATGGAGCGTGGGGCTTCAGCCCCGCGAAAGAGAAACAAACTTGTATCCCGCCAATTGTAATGCTTTCTTACCCCCCGACGGCTTCAGCCGTCACCCCATACAAAAAAAGCCCCCCGCAAGCGGGGAGCTTTTACAATATAGGATAGGATTAGCTACAGATTAGAGCTGCACTTTAGTGGCTTTCTTACCGGTAACCTTGATGTAAACCTGACCTTCTACGGGGTTCTTAACTTCTACGCCCTGGAGGTTGTAGTAGTGAGCTTCGCCGTCGAGGCTGATCTGGAGGTTAGCGATGCCGGTAGTGAGGAAGCTGCTGTAAGTCTTCTCGATAGCGGGCGAGGGAGCATAACCGTCGAGGTTGAACGCGCCTTCTCTTACTTCGAGCTTCATGTCAACGGGCTTGCTGTAATCGTAGTTTTCACCCTTAACCGACTTGAGCGAGGGGAAGGTGAGCTTGAATGAAGGATCAGCTGCTGCTGAGGTAGCGTAGGTCTGAATTTCGGGGTTAACAGCTTCTACGTTGGTAGCAACCTGATAGTAGCGGTTAACGGGGTAGCCGGTTTCCTGGAGGATAATCATGTTCTGCTCGAAGAGCTCAGCTGAGTCAGCGCCTACGAAAGTGATCACGAATTCAAATTCGCCGTCCTTAGCGAGGCCCTGTTCGGGAGTCCAGTTTTCGGTAGTGTCGATAGTGTATTCCTTAGGAGCTACAACTTCCCAGTCGTGAGAGATAGCGGGGAGAGCTTCGCCTGAGATAGCGAGAGCGCCTTCTGCGATCGAGAGCGAGAGAGTGCCGGTAGCGTTAGCCTCGAGGTACATAACCATGAAGTAGTTGCCTTCTGTATCAAACATACATTTGCTATCGTTAGTTACGTCCTTGCCGTTGAACTTAACGGTAATACCTGCTTTATCAACAATTGATACCTGGTATTCTTCGTTGAACACAACTGCCACGTTGATACCCCAGTCAGAGGTAACCATCTTCTCGGTGAAGGGAGAGAACTGATACTCGAAGTCAGTTACGGGGCGCTTAACGGTGAAGTTCATGTCGATTTCTTCGCTGTTATACTGACCGTTGATCTTGAAGAAGCCTTCGGGCATGTAGAGACGGAAGGTGCCGTTGGGAGTGTGGAAGTTGGGGGTTGCGGTGAAGGCTACGCCCTGCTCAGCTTCAACCTGAGCGATAGTCCAGCCATAGTTGCCCCAGCCGCCGTTAGCGAAGATGAGTTCGTCGTCGTCGAGAGCCTGAGCTGCGGTGGTAGCGTTGGGGAAGGTGAAGAGGATGTATTCAAACTCTTCTACTACCGAGTTGGCAGCGGGAGTTACAATCATCTTAGCGGGATCGCTTTCGATAGTGATAGTAGTGTCGGCAGAGGGCTTGAAGGTATAAACGCCGTCGGTGAGTTCAACCTCGGTTTCGCCGTTGAGCACCTTGTCGTAACCTGCGCCGGGTTTAACCGATACCTCATAGTTGTTGAGAGCGCTGTAAGTCTTGCCTGCCTCTACAGTGTAGGTAAGCTTGTCGATAGTGACGGTAGAGCCGCTTACGCCGTTTTCGTTGATAGCGATTGCGCGGATTGCGGGATTGCTTTTACCGAAGACATGGAGCACCTGGCCGTCGGCATGCAACGCAGAGCTGTACACGCCGTTTTCGTCAGCTGTTACTTTCTCATAGTCGCTTAATACGGTGAAAGTATCAGTCACATCGATGGGAGCGATCGAAATCGGAGTGCTGTATTTGGGGTCGATGAGAAGCTCGTTGTAGCCTTTCTCGAGAGGGTACTTGTTGAAATCGCGGTCGCGTACATTGAGCTTGGTGGGATCCCAGCTGCTGTCAACATAGATCACGAGTTTCTGATCGCGTACGATCGGAGAGGCGATGATACGGAAGTTGGTGTAATCAGCCATCACTGTGCCTGACTCGGCTTCTTCGCCGTCGGTGTCGTAAACGCATTTCTCAAACCAGCAATTTTCAGCGGGTATTACGAAAAGCTTGCCATACTTAGCGTTGGCATATACGGTGTATTTCTTGTATTCGACGCCGTTGAATGTGGTTGTGATCGGGGTAAGAGCCGAGAGGTCTACGATGGGGCCGTCGATTGTGCCGTCGTGAACGATGAGATACTCAGGCTTGTCGATCATGAAGGTAAGGGCGATCTTGCCGTAGTCGCGCTCTTTAGCAGATATGTTGATAGTGGTGTTGGCGTCGATGGTAGTGAGCCAAGTCTGGTATTTGTCGACCTGAGTGCCGCCGTTGAGGGTTTCGCCGTTGACAGTGACGGTGTAGTCAAATGTGTTGAACGAGAACTGAATCTGAGTGCCCTCTACTACCTCAAACTTATCGGTAGAGGTGATTGACTCTCTTTTGGTCTTGTTGTAGATCATGCTGAGAGCGTCCTTAGCGGCCTGGTCAGCATAGTTGATGGTTACGGTGTATTTGGTCTGCTCTGAAGCGATAATCGGCTCCTCGTCGTTGTATTTTACCTCAATTACGTCGCCGTCAGCGATCGCGAGATCGTTCAATCTAAGAGTGCCATAGAAATTTGACCACTCTATTTCCTGACCGTTTTTCTTAACGTAATAATTTGAAGCCAAAGCAGTATTTGCCGAGAGAGAAAGGGTTGTGGGATTCTCGGTCAAGAGGCCATAAGTCTGCTTACCCCCTTCGAGGTTGAATTTACGCTGGGGATTGGTGAGCGTGGCGCTAACTGTACCTGTGCTCTGGAAATCAATGGTGAATGAGCCGTCATATTCGATCTTAGCGCAATCGATTTTGATTGTGTGACCTGCATGAGCATTATCGAATTGATAGGCGTTGTAGTAATCGTTGAACTTGATTGCTGAACCGTCGTCTTCGCAAGCAGCCCCTTTGAGCATATAGCCGTCGGCGGGAGTTACATAAATAGATGACCAGCTCTCTTCTACAGTGCAATTAACTGAAGTAGCACCTGCAGGAATAGTAACTTTGTTAGAGTCACTGAAGCCACCTGCATACACAACAACTGATCCCGGGATATCCCATGCGACAGTTGCTGTCCATTCGGCTTTCGCTGTGAATGACACTCCTATGGCCATAATAGCCAAGAGCATCAACGAGTAAAGCTTTTTCATAGAGATGAAATGTGTTAATGAATAATTAGAAATTGTATAGAATTTTGAAAAACTATCGGAAGATCGCCTGTGGCGAACTGAATTTAGAATAAGCGCGATGGAGAGAACGCTTTAGAACGAATGACGGTAATAGTAGATGAATTGATTGCTAAATGTCAATTATTTATCCTTTGAAGTTGCAAATATAGCAATAAAATTTAAATAATTTTAATATTTTGTCAAAAAATTCAGTTTTTAGCAAATAATTTGTCAGTTAGAGGAGGGTTAGGCGTTAAATAAGTCTATGCGGTCAGAGATAATTTTCAATATTTTAGACTCAAAAATCATCTCTGAGCGCATAGCTTATCGGCTTATCACTTCTTAAGAAGTTTCTTGCCTGAGCGGATGTAGAGACCGGCGGGGAGCGAATCCCAATCGGTGCCTAAGCATACGCCCTGTAGATTATATATCGGAGCGTTGGCCTCGTCGATTGTCTCGATAGTGACATTCTCTACCGCCGAGGGGTCGGAGAGACGGAAAACGATGTTTTTGTAGGGATCTACCTGCACGTAGTTCGAGCCGTAGATGTAGGCCATGGTCAGGAGATAGTGCTGACCTCTCTTGGCGTTAGGTATGCTGAGGGTGGTCTCGAAGGGTGAATCCTTTGTTGAGAGGAACATCGGATGACCGCTCTGCGCGATAATCTCGTATGTGCCTGACTCTGCACCCCAGTCGGGTGCGAGCACGCAGGCGAGCATCGTATAGGCGAATGTGCTTCGCGCGCCGAGCCTGAACGAGGTTTCGAGCGGGATGTTGTATTTGTCGTCGACAATGAACACGCGGGCATACTGGCCTTCGATCACTTCCTCCTCTACCACTTCGGCTCCGGGGATGGTGACTTCGCTGCCGAATACCACGTCGGGCAAGCCGGGATTGGCTTTCAGCGTGACGGGCTTCGAGAATTTGTCGGTAAGGAACTTGTAGGTGCCTTCATCGAAGTATGTGAGGCTGAACTGGATATCTGAGGAGATGCCTACCTGCTGGAGGAGATAAAGGTCGGTGACCCACTCGCGGGTTACGGTCGAGTGAGGGGGCACTGTGATCTGCACGCTCTCGCCGAGGAAGAAGGGGTAGCTCTCGCCGTCGACCTCAAGCATGAGGGCGGGCGCGAAACCCTTGTTCAGCTCTACGTCGGTAGGATTCTCCACCGTGATGGTCGGGTGAACGGCGCATCCGTAGTATATGAGACGGTCGGTGAAGCCGCCATCTACGATATTGAGCTGCGGCAGAGGCTGATTCTCTACGGTGTAAGTGTCGCCCTGCTTGCGGAGTATCACGTAGTTGTAGTTGCCGTAGGCCACCGCTACCTCATTCCATTCCGAGCCCTCCTCTTTTGAGAGTGTGGCGTAGGTGAGCTTATACGTGCCGTCGGCGAGGTTGGCCTCGGCGAGGTTGATGGTGTGGGGGGTAGCGCTCGGGCCTGTGCCGTAGCCTGCCTGGATGTCCAGTACGCGGTCTACGGTCTTCATCCCCTTGACCGTGCCGGGAGTGTCGCCCTGAGGCTGGATCAGCACGCCGAGATAAACGTTGAGCGTGGCCGGGTTGTAGTTGACCCACATGCCGTCCTCCTGGTCGATAAGGGTGAAGTTGACTATGTCGGCGCCCGCTTCGTCACGGATGATTTCGGCGTTGAGCGATCCCATCTGCACGAGCTTCGGCTCTTTTATCTCAGCGGGCTGGCCGGTCGCGGGCTGCACGCCGAGCACGGCGTCCTGCGTGAAGTTGAAGCCGCCCCCTTCGCCGCCGCCCGACCCGAGGTTCTCGGGAGTGAGCGCGTCGAGAGCGAAGTAGCCGTTAGAGATGCCGCTCCAGCCCCAGTTGAAGTGGAAGTAGCCATCCTCGTAGCCGTCGCAAACGAATGAGTGGCCGCCGCCAAGCATCGAGCCGCCGCCGTAGAGTATCGGGCCTACGTTGCGGAGGTTGTCGTAGAGCATCTGCTCCCACTCTGAGCTTGAGTACATCAATCGGAGAGCGTAGGTGAAGTTGGGGTCGTAGTTGAAGTATTTCACTAAGGCGTTGCCGATGTTCATGGCGAGCGCGCCTGAAGCCTCGGTCGAGTAGTTCATCTTCACGGAGTATCCGCAGGCCTTCATCAGGTAGGCCACGGCGTCGATTTGCTCCTGCGTGGGGTCTTTGTCGAGGTCGTAGACGTCGAGCATATTGTCCCAGTCGATGGCGCGGCTGCCGAAGTTAAGGCTCAGTCGCTTGCCGATGGTCGAGGCTGAGTAGCTGATCGAGCCTTGGCCTATTTCTGGATATTTCCAGTAGTTGAGCACCATCGCCATGGCGGTAGCGACACAGCCGGTGTAGGTGCGCTGGGTGCCGTAGAGGGGAGCCATGTTGTTGAACGGCTCTATCTGGTCCCATTTGGCGGTAATCATCGGGGCGATGGGGGTGCGGTTGGATTTAGGCACTCGCGCGAGCGTCGGCGAGGCGATGCCGTTGTCGTTGGCATACTGGATTTGACGGGCGTACTCTCCGATCCACCATTTCATTGCGTCGGGCATGCGGTCGGTTGAGAATTCGCCTTCGTCGGCATAGCCCAGCAATGGGAGCGCGCAATCGTCGGCTGCGACGAGCACGTAGCCGCTGCGGTTGGGCTGATTGAACACATAGACGGCCGGCTCGCCCTGCTCGGTAAGCGCTGTGTGGACAAGCTTCGAGCCCGCGCGGTTTTTCGCGGGAGCCTTAGCGGGGGCCGCGGTCTCGCCGAGGCGGGCAAGCGCCTGCTCGGGAGTGATCGGTTTTGCATCGGCGATAGCCGCGCACAAGAGCGCGGCCATGCCGAGAATTATTTGTTTTTTCACTTATCAGATCAGATTATTTGGAGAATTTATATGCTTTGCCCCCTGATACTGCCACGTAGATGCCGGCGGGAAGCGAAGCCACGTTGACTTCGTTGATTCCGGCTGCCACGGCGATGCCTTTGAGATTGAAGATCTCGATCGAGCCTTCGGCGGCGATTACCGTGCCGTTGTAGCTGATGTTGCCTGCTGCGGCCGTGTCGGTGATCTCCTGGATGGCGTCGAGCTTGAAGGGGAGGTAATAAAAGTCGGTGTAGTATTCGGTGCTGTTGTCAGCGCCCTCTGAAGCGTAGGTAATGTTCATTGACTTCACGCCGTTCGACTGAGCGACGCCGACTGAGGCGAGTACGCCTTTTTCGCAGGGCGTCAGGTGGAGGAATGTCTTGCCTTCGGGGTTAGCCTCCGACTGGGGCTGGGCCACGATAAGCTCCTCTTGCGAAGCCGAGCTAACGCCGGTGGCGTCGATGCCGCGCTTGATGAGCACCATGTATTCATGCTCGTCGTCCTGGTCGGTGAAGAGGTCGGGGTTGAGCACCGAGCCGTTGATGTAGGTCTGGGCGAAGTAAACGTTCTTGCCCATGTTGATGCCGTCGAGGCGGTCAAACTTGCCGTCGGCGTTGAACCATGCCACGCGCATGATGTCGTTCTCGTCGTCGTCAACGCCGGGCACGCGCATCTCGAAAGCGTATTTGTAAGAGCCGTCTTTCAGCGGCACGCGGTCTACGTTGGCCATCATAAGGTCGCCGTCGTCGTCGGGATCGAGACGCAGAAGCGAGCTGATCTTGACGGTCTTCTGGGCGTCGTAGCCATCTACGAGGTCAACCATGTTGTAGCGGTAGTCGCCGTCGTCGTCGATGTCGACAAACATGTGCTCAGGTTTGAGACCGGTGGCCTGGGTGAGTTCCATGTTGGCGTCGGCATACTCAAAGATAGTGCGGATCTTGTTGCCGTCAACGTCGTAGGCATAGTAGCAGAAATCATCCTTGCCGTCGGTGGTGATCACGTAGTTGCAGCGGGTGATGTAGTACACGGGCATGTCGGGGTTGCCGAAGCTGCCGAAGTCCACGTCTTTGGTGTAGCGGAGGTCGCCTACCGAATAATAAGTGGCAAGCACGCCGTTCTTATTATCTTTTGTCATCGGCACCTTGGTGGTCGAGATGAGGTCGGCCTGGAAATCGTGCAGTTTGAAGAGCTCGATCACGAGGTTGTTGGTCTCGCGCATCGACATATCCTCGTAGGGGCTGCTGTAGGGGTTGAAGAAAGGCTCCTCATAGTAGGGAAACGCGATATAGCATACGCCGTCGTGGATGAATGTCATCAACGGAGGAGTTGACTCCTGGTCGCCCTGAGATTGGATGATAGGCAAGTTGATTTCTTTCACTTTCTGAAGGTTGCCTGCGGCGTCAGCTTTGCCATATACCTGGAAGTTGTAACGATAGCTGATCAGGTCTTTCCAGAATCGGGAGTCGGCGGGATCTGACTCGTCTGTTGCGCCCTCGGCGTAGCTATAGAAGAAAGATTCGGGCATGATTTCGTCCATGAAAGTCATGTAAACCTCCTCTTTGTCGGCGTTCGATGCGTTGAGCACGTCGCCTACAAACGCGGGATACGTCGTTACGATCTTGTCGCACTCCTTAGGTTCATATTCCTTTGTAGCGGCGTTATAAATGGGGTAAACCTCTTTCTCGCCGTTGATCGAGTAGATAACCGAGCGATAGTGGTTTTTGCCGGGAGTGGTCGTGTTCACGGCGATTGACACTACTACTTCGTAGAGATCGTCGCCATTGAAGAAGTTTTTAGTCACCACGGGGAGCAGGTCGATACCGATGTCGGGACCGGGCACGCGCACCTCGTCGTCCTGATAGTGCATCTTGTCGTGAACGGTGCCTACATAGGCCATGTTCGCGTCAAAGATGTCGAAGGTGTACTCCTCGAGGATATACTCTGTGTAATATTCGTGGGGGATAGGGCGGCTTACGAGCTGGGTGGTGTAATACCATATCTCGCCGTTCGGGCCGTCCATGTCGCGGAAGGCGCGGTTGGGGCCTACGGTCACGTCGGGTACGGGAGTCGGGTAGTTAGGGGCGTCGAAAAGGGGTGCGACCTTGCTTGTGATCATCGTGTTGATCGCTGCGGTCTTCACTGTGCGGTTCGACTCGAAAATGCCGGCGTTGGGAGCCATGCGGCGCATGAGGTTCTGTACATTTACTTCACGTTGCAACACGTTTGCACCAACCTTGGCCGAAGCATCATTGCCGACCATACCCATAAACGTAAGGGCCACAGCCGACAGAATGGTGTGATAAATTTTCATCGTAAATATAATTAATTATGTTTTTTAGTTACCGGATTAATGGTGGGGAAGGGAGTAATCTTAAGACTAAGACAAAGGGAGCGCGATAGACTCGACCTTACTTACCGCAACTCATATCCTGAGCTGCATCTGAAAGCCAAGTTGCATACAAGAGAGAATTGGGCTGCAAAAACGCCCATGGTACATTCTATATGGCACTTATCAGTTCTAAAAAAAGAAATGTGATACTAAATATGAATCGAAATAAAAAATATTTTTGCAAATATACAACAAATTTCTATAATTCCCACCATTCCCGCGAAAAATATTTACACAAACCTCAAAAAACCTTAAAAAACCAAACCATCCCCCTCTCCCCCGTTAACTTTCCTAAACCCTTCCACCTCCACCGCCTACCCCCAACCGTGGCCCTCCACCCCCGCATATGTAGCAGCATGCCTTTGGCATGCCAAAAAGAAACAACCCTGTGGCAAAGAGCAATCCACAGCCTCGCCACCATCGTGAAAGATAAACAACCCTGTGGCAACCAAAAATGAAGCTTACGGCTTCAGCCGTCCTTATCCCCCCAGCCCTCTATTACTGGCCGACGGCTTCAGCCGTCGATAATCTTCGCTTCCGGCAGGAATCGGCGCGTTTTTTGCGCGTTTTTGGGCACAATTTTGCGCGTTTTTGCGCGCTTTTCGGCGCTAAAACGCGCGTTAAGGGGGCTTTTTCGCGCTTTTTCGCGCGCTTTTTTGCCCGAAAACGCGCTTTTGTCCTCTGCG
>CAZJBM010000005.1:0-85588 GCA_964544595.1 uncultured Barnesiella sp. | reverse complement strand
AAAAATATGGGGCTAGTCAGTGCGAAGATTTTGCACTTCGATTTGGATTCTACATTGAATCTTAATAAAACTTTACATATCATTTTGGTCGCGTGAATAGTCGGAGAGAAAAGCAATAGGCTGAGTCAAAAATCTGAATTTTGACTCAGCCTATTGAGGCTACTATGACACGCCGACGTCAGATGTTGCACACGGTCGGGTGTAGATAGGATTGTGTGGCAGAATGTTATTCAGCCGCTTCAAGTATTTCGAGCATCTTGATTGCCGATTCGGGAATACGTGTGCCGGGGCCGAAGATGGCGGCCACGCCTGCCTTGTAAAGGAAGTCGTAGTCCTGAGCGGGGATAACGCCGCCTGCGGTAACCATGATGTCCTCGCGTCCGAGTTTCTTAAGCTCTGCGATGACCTGAGGGATGAGGGTCTTGTGGCCGGCAGCGAGCGAAGAAACGCCGAGGATATGCACGTCGTTCTCGACAGCTTGGCGGGCAGCCTCTTCAGGAGTCTGGAAGAGCGGACCCATATCCACGTCGAAGCCGCAGTCAGCATAACCGGTTGCGACAACTTTTGCGCCGCGGTCGTGGCCGTCCTGACCCATTTTGGCGATCATGATACGCGGTTGACGGCCCTCGCGTTTAGCAAAGGCTTCACACATTTGCTGTGCTTTGATGAAGTCGGGATCCGACTTGGTTTCGTTGCTATACACTCCTGAAATAGTTCTGATTACTGCTTTATAACGTCCAACAACTTCTTCGCAGGCATCGGAGATTTCGCCGAGAGTGGCGCGAACTCCGGCTGCTTTCACGGCGAGGTCGAGGAGATTGCCTTTCTTTGTGCGTACACACTCGGTGATGTCGGCAAGAGCTTTCTTGACAGCCTCTTCGTCGCGATGAGCTTTGAGGTCGTCGAGACGTTCGATCTGCTCTTTGCGCACCTCGGTGTTGTCAATCTCGAGAATGTCGATCGGGTCTTCGTGATCGAGGCGATATTTGTTGATGCCAACGATTGTCTGACGGCCTGAGTCGATTCTTGCCTGGGTGCGGGCGGCTGCCTCTTCGATGCGGAGTTTCGGAAGGCCGGTCTCGATTGCTTTGGCCATGCCGCCGAGTTTCTCGATTTCCTGGATATGCTCCCATGCGCGGTGGGCGATCTCGTTGGTCAGCGACTCAATGTAATACGAGCCTGCCCAGGGATCAACCTGCTTGGTGACGTAGGTCTCTTCCTGAATATAGATCTGAGTGTTTCGGGCGATACGGGCCGAGAAGTCGGTGGGGAGCGCGATAGCCTCGTCGAGCGCGTTGGTGTGGAGCGACTGAGTGTGGCCGAGAGCGGCGCCCATTGCTTCGATCACTGTGCGGCCCACGTTGTTGAAGGGGTCTTGCTCGGTAAGCGACCAGCCTGAGGTCTGCGAGTGGGTACGCAGAGCAAGCGATTTGGGGTTCTTGGGGTTGAACTGCTTAACGATCTTAGCCCAAAGCATACGAGCGGCGCGCATTTTGGCGATTTCCATGAAGAAGTTCATGCCGATAGCCCAGAAGAACGACAAGCGCGGAGCGAAGGCGTCGATATCCATGCCTGCGTTGACACCTGCGCGAAGATATTCAAGACCGTCGGCGAGTGTGTAAGCCAACTCGATGTCGCAAGTAGCGCCTGCTTCCTGCATATGGTATCCGGAGATTGAAATCGAGTTGAATTTAGGCATATTCTGCGAAGTGTATTCAAAAATGTCGGCGATAATGCGCATAGAGAATTCCGGCGGATATATATATGTGTTGCGCACCATGAACTCCTTAAGAATGTCGTTCTGAATCGTGCCTGCCATCTCTTCGAGCTTAGCGCCCTGCTCAAGGCCGGCGTTGATATAGAAGGCGAGGACGGGAAGCACGGCGCCGTTCATTGTCATTGACACCGACATCTTGTTCAATGGAATACCGTCGAAAAGCACTTTCATGTCTTCGATCGAGCATATCGACACGCCGGCTTTGCCGACGTCGCCTACAACGCGGGGATGGTCGGCATCGTAACCGCGGTGAGTGGCGAGGTCAAACGCTACTGAAAGACCTTTCTGGCCCGAAGCGAGGTTGCGGCGGTAGAAGGCGTTAGACTCGGCGGCGGTGGAGAATCCTGCATACTGGCGTATTGTCCAGGGGCGGAGAGGATACATCGCGCTATATGGGCCGCGGAGGAACGGAGGAAGACCTGAAACGTAGTTAAGGTGCTCGAGTCCTTCGAGGTCTTCTTTAGTATAAACGGGTTTAACCGGAATGAGCTCCGGGGTAAGCCAATCTTCACCCCCCTGGCTTGCGGGGGCAGCCTGAGGCGCGAATGCGTCGGCAACGATATTTATGTTTTTATAATCGGGTCTCATCGGTATGGGTTATTTGAGGAGTTGGTTGTTGAAGTTCTGAAGAGTTTCGAGCACATTGCAGCGAACGTGGATAAAGTCGTTGATGCCGAGCTTCTGAAGGTCTTCCATACAAGCGGGCGCGCCGGCAACCACGAATTTCGCTTTGCCGTCGATGAGCTTGAACGCTTCGGGAGCAAATGTGGCGTACTCGTCGTCAGATGAGCAGAGCACGATGATATCAGCTTCTTTATCAAAGGCGGCTTTAACGCCCTCTTCTATCGAGTTGAAGCCGATATTGTCGATAATCTCATATCCGGCACAGCCGAAGAAGTTGCTCGAGAACTGGGCGCGGGCGAGTCGCATAGCGAGATTGCCGATTGTGAGCATGAACACTTTGGGGCGGTTTGAAGCAGCTTCTGTGGCTAAACGCAGCGCCTCGAAGTCGCTTGCCTGGCGCTTGTCGCTGAGGCCTTCGCCTGCGGTTTCTTCATGTGAGCATCCGCAGCCGCATCCTGTTTTCTCGATTTTACCGGCTGCCATTTCGTTGAAGTTGGGGTATTGATTCGTACCGATAAGAATTTCTTTGCGGCGGGCCATGTCGAGGTGGCGTTTCGCGCTCGACTCGTTGACGGCTTTCTGCACGCTGCCGTCGTTAACGGCCGCGAAGAAACCACCCTTCTCCTGAATGTCGAGGAAGAGTTTCCAAGCTTGCTCGGCGAGCGATACGGTGAGGGTCTCCACGTAGTAGGAGCCGCCTGCCGGGTCAACCACTTTGTCGAGGTGGCTCTCCTCTTTGAGGAGGAACTGCTGGTTGCGGGCTATGCGCTCCGAGAATGCGTCGGGGGTTTTATAGGGGGTGTCGAAGGGCACTACTGTGATTGAATCGACTCCTGCGAGAGCGGCCGACATGGCCTCGGTCTGAGAGCGGAGCAAGTTGACGTGAGCGTCGTAGATAGTCTGGTTGAATTTAGATGTTGAAGCGTGGCAAACCATCTTGCAGGCGCAATCGCAAGCGGGGTTGAACTGCTTAACAATCTGGGCCCACATCATGCGAGCGGCGCGATATTTGGCAAGCTCCATGAAGTAGTTTGAGCTTGTGCCCATGTTGAACTTGATAGCGCAAGCGGCTTCGTCGGCCGATAAGCCCGCGTCGGTGAGCTGTGCCATCCACTCGGCGCCCCATGCTATCGCGTAACCGAGTTCCTGGTAGATGTAGCATCCGGCGTTGGATAGCATTACGGAGTCGACGCCTATAGTGCTGAGCTTCTTGATGTCGGCTGTGAGAGCGATCATCTCTTTCGCTGTGGCTACAGCGTCGTCGAGGATTTTCCCGCCGTGGCGAAGCGCGCGTTTGAGGGGATTGTAATCGATTGAGCCGTGGAAGGTCTCGGTAGCTCCCTGCTCCTTAATATACTCTACGAGTATTTTGCAAAGGTCGAGGGTGTGACGCTGGCAAGTGGAGAGGTTGACCTCAACGGCGGCGAGGTCAATGCCTTTGAGAAGAGTGGCGATGCTCTCTTTGCTCACTTGATCGGCGGGTATGTGGCAGTAAATTGAATTGACACCTTTTGAAATGGCGTCAAGGGCTTTTTCATTGCCTTCTTCCATCGAGCAGGCGATGATTTCTTGACGGGTCAGCCAGTCGTTGTTGTCGCGTGTGCCGCGAACGTAGGGAAACTGACCGGGATAGGAATTTGTGGTTTTCAGGTCGGCGATGTCTTCGGCGCGATACATAGGCTGCACGTTGAAGCCTTCATTTGTGCGCCATACCAATTTTTTGTCGAAAGGTGCGCCCTTAAGGTCGGCTTCTACTTTCGCTCTCCATTCCTCTGTAGAGACTGGAGGGAATTGGTCAAAAAGTTTTTCTTTGTTGTTTGCCATGATTAGGTTTATGTAATAAATTTAAGTAGATGCGATAATTATAGCACCGCGAATTTACTAAATTACTTTTGAAATACCTTATTAATAATGGCAAAAAATCGTTGTGCGTCGCGCGGGCAAGTTTTTATGGGGATAATATTTTGAGGCAATCAACTTTTTCGCTAATTTTGTGAATCTACTGTTTAAAAAAATCGAACTTATGATACAAGAAATTCTTGCCCACAATAAAAAGTTTGTGGAAGATAAGGCATACGAAAAGTACCTTACCTCAAAATATCCCGACAAGAAAATCGCTATCGTCACTTGCATGGACACCAGGCTTGTGGAGCTTCTTCCTGCCGCATTGGGTATAAAGAACGGCGACGTGAAGATGATAAAGAATGCCGGAGGCACGATAACCAATCCGTTTGACTCGACCATGCGTTCAATCCTAATCGCCGTGTATGAGCTTGGGGTTAACGAAGTGCTGATTATCGGTCACACCAATTGCGGCGTTCAAGGAATGGATGCCGACGAGATGCTTCATCTTATGCGCGAGCGCGGTATCGACGACGAGCATATCAATCTCATGAAGCATTGCGGCATAGATCTCGGGAGCTGGCTTCATGGCTTTGACGATACCGAAAAGGCTGTCGGCGAAACGGTTGACCTCGTTCGCAACCATCCTTTGCTGCCCAAAGACATAACTGTCAGCGGTTATATAATGGATTCAGTGACTGGTGAGCTTACCCCTTGCTAAAACGCTCTTATTTAGGAAGAACCACTCGGTCGCCCAGGAGCGAAGCGTATTCGCGGCGTTGTTGCTCAAGAGCTCTCATCTCGAGCATGACGTTGGTTGTGGCCTCAGGGTCGTAATTCGGTGCCTTGCTTAGCTCTGAGAGTCGTGCTTGAAGCTCTTTGTGACGTGCGCTCAGGCGAGCGTTCTTCAGCCCGTAAATCGCGCGTGGAAGGAGGTCGAACAGTCGCTCTTGCTCAGTCTCCACGTGCGAGAATTTTGAGTGGTATTTGCTAAGTTTATGGCGCGATGTGCCCAGCTCGGTTGTGACTGAGCGTACGTCGGGGTCGGAGGAGCACGATAAGTGCCGTATAAGGTAAGAGGATAGGAAACGCGCGTTTCGCTCCCAATACTTATTGTCGACCTCAGCTTTGAGGGTTTCTTCCTGCGACTTGATTTGCTGAAGGTTTTGAGCCGATTGGGCTATACGCTGCTGCCCCTCGTTCCAGTCAATCGCGCGTTGATTAAGATTCTCGGCCTCTGCCCTATCTAAGTCGGCTTCGAAGGAGGAATTGATTATTTCCCGGCACTCATCGATAATCTTTGAATACACCGCATGAGAGAACTCTATGTTCTCGTAGCTCAACTCGTCGGAGATATAGTCAATTACACGCACTTGCGTGGGCTGGCCGTTTTCATCGTCAAACGGAAGCGCGTGAAGCCCATATCTGATTATATAGCGGATCAGCTCGCGCTCATACGGCTCAAGGATAGATTCAGTCTCTGATACATGTCTCTGAACTGTGGTCGAGGCATTTGCCGCATTTGTTGAAGCGTCGGTGACCGTACCGATAGATTGGAGTGACGCCGGTTCCTCGCTTGGCGACACGATGTCGGAAATAGAGGCGCGGGCTTTCTCTCTACGATAATCGTCGGCTGCATGCTCTTTGCGCTCGGCTATCTGCTTGGCTATTTCGCGGAGAAGTACCTTCTCGTCTATGTCAAGGCTCCTTGCACATTCCTGGGTATATATAGATCGGGTGATTTCATCCGGAATCACGGCAATCGAGCCGACAATGTCGGTGATAGCTTGGGAGCGGCGTATGGGATCTCCGGCAGCGTCTTTCAGCAGAATGTCGGTCTTGAAGCGTATGAAATCGGTTTCGTGCTCTTTGAGATAGTCCTCAACCTCTGAGAGAGAATGACTTTGAGCAAACGAGTCGGGGTCATCGCCGTCGGGGAGGAGCACGACTTTGATTTTCAGGCCGTCGGCAAGCAGCATATTAATGCCTCGCAGAGAAGCTTTGATGCCAGCAGCGTCGGAGTCGTAAATGACTGTGACCGTATCGGTAAAGCGATGTATCAGTCTGATCTGTCCTTCGGTCAGCGAAGTGCCCGACGAGGCGACCACGTTCTCGATACCGAGCTGGCTCATCGAGATCACGTCCATGTAACCCTCCACGAGAATACATTTTTTCTTCTCGACGATAGACTTTTTCGCTTGATAGAGCCCGTAAAGCTCGCGCGACTTGGAGTATATGGCCGACTCGGGCGAGTTGACATATTTCGCGATTTTTTTGTCGGAGCGGAGTGTGCGACCGCCGAAAGCGACCACTTTGCCTGAGATGGTGTGCACGGGGTATATGACACGCCCCTTGAAGCGGTCGAAGACTGTGCCGTCGTCGCGGCGTATGCATAGTCCGGTCGCGGCGAGAATGTCGGGCGAGAATCCTGCTTTTGTGGCTTCCTGGAGCAAGTCGTTGCCTCGCTCCAGAGAGTAGCCGAGATGAAATTTGCGGATAGCGGCGTCGGTGATTCCGCGCTCGCGAAAATACGCGAGGCCGATATCGCGGCCGTCGGGCGTGTCGGTGAGAGTGCGCTCAAAGTGTTTCAGAGCGAACTCGTTGGCCGCAAACATCGATTCGCGGGCCGATTCCCTCTCCTGCTCCTCCTTGGTCATCTCGCGCTCTTCAATCTCAATGCTGTATTTTTTAGCGAGGTATCGGAGAGCCTCGTTATAGGTCATCTGCTCATGCTCCATAATGAAGTTGACAGGACTGCCACCTTTGCCGCATGAGAAGCACTTACATATATTCTTTGCCGGAGAGACGTAAAACGAGGGGGAGCGATCGGCGTGAAACGGGCAAAGACCGATGTAGTTGACGCCGCGTCGCTTAAGCGATACGAAGTCAGAGACAACGTCAACAATGTTGGCACTGTCGAAGATACGTTGCACAGTCTCGCGGTCGATTCTCTTCATATTTTTTTCGGCAATTGTTTATGCAAAATTACGAAAAAAATGACCATATTTAAAACCTAATTAACGTTAATCACGTTATAATTTATAAAATTCTAACTATTTATTTATGACAACCACGCGTATTTTGTTATTTACGGCGGTATTAACAGGGACTTTTTTTAATATTTCGGCTGCGGATTATCGGCAGGAACTTACCGACTCCATACCGATGGATTGGACTTATACATCAGATTTCACACCCTCCGATCCTTCTACCGACCAATGGTGGAGGCAGTTTTCCGACCCCGTGCTCGACGCTTTGATTGAGCTCGGCATGAGGAATAACTACGATGTGGCCGTGGCCGCTCAGCGAATGGCTATTGCCAAACAGGCTGTAAAGAGCGCGCGTAGCGGCTACTACCCTACCGTTGATTTCAATGTTGGATGGACCAAAGAGCGCAGTTCGGGCATGATGGCCGTAAGCAACGGCCATGCTACCGAGACAAGCTATTTCAACTTCGGTGCCACAATGAATTGGGAAATCGACCTTTTCGGGAAAATACGCTCAGGAGTTAAGGCTCAGGAAGCTCAGTACGCCGCGACTCGCGCCGAATATGACGGCGTGATGGTTTCGTTGGCATCTGAATTGGCTTTGAACTATATTAATCTGCGTTTATATCAGCAAGAATTAGGTATCGCGGCCGCGCAGACGGCAGAACAGGCGCGCACGCTTAAAATCACGGAGGCGCGTCTTGAGGCAGGGCTCGGTAACGGCCTTGAAGTGGCGCAGACAAAGACGCTGCTCTATTCCACGCAAGCAACCGTGCCCTCCCTCGAATATTCCGTAACGTCAACCATCAACCAATTGGCTATCCTCACCGGATTGTATCCGGCTGAGTTAAAGGGCTTGCTTGAAAAGGGCTCGCATGAATTGCCCGACTATCGCAGGATTATAGGCGTAGGCGTGCCAATGGATTTGCTGCGTCGACGTCCCGACATTATCCAGGCAGAGCATCAGTTAGCTGCCTACGCCGCTCAGTTGGGTGTTGCAAAAAAAGATTTTCTGCCAGTGCTTTCACTCGAAGGAACGATCGGAACTGAGGCCCATAACATGAAGGATATGTTCGGAAAAGAATCTTTCGCCTACTCGATCGCTCCGACACTTACTTGGACCCTTTTCGACGGCTTTTCGCGTAAAGCCAACAAAGCGTCGATGCAACATCAGATGCAGATGGGTATCGATAACTATAATCAGACTGTGCTCACGGCAGTGACCGAGGTAGAGGACGCGATGGCTTCGTATAAAAGCGCCGTCGCGCGCATATCAATGCTCCAAAGCTGCGTTGAGCAGAACGATAAATCCCTAATGCTGTCATTGAACCTGTATAAGCAGGGATTGGCCGCTTTTACCAACGTCATTGACGCTCAAACCTCTTTATTACAATATCAGAATCAGCTCGCGGAGTGCAAGGCCCAAGCATTGTCTTCGCTTATTAATTTATATAAAGCCCTCGGAGGCGCATTTAATAATTAAGGATCATGAAAACAGTACACAATATACCCGCTGCGGCAGCATTAGCCGCATTGTTGATTTGCTCAGCCGGATGTGCCGGAAACAAAGAGAAGGATAAAGAGGAGGCGGCATCGGCTATGACAGTCAACGTGGCCTATCCGTTAGTTGATTCGATCACTATAAGACAGGAATTCCCCGCCACAATCTCAGCAGACAAGGCTGTGGATGTTGTGGCGAGAGTCAACGGATTCGTTACAGCGAAGTATTTCAACGCGGGAGATTATGTGAAAAGCGGACAGGTACTTTTCCGTATCGAGAACCCGCAATACGGCAACGCGGTCAACCAGGCGCAGGCATCGCTCGAAAGCGCACAGTCGCAGGCATCGTATGCCGAGAAGCAGTATGCGGCTATGAAGAAAGCATATGAGAGCGAGGCTGTATCGCACATGGACGTCGAAAAAGCCCAGGATGCGGTCAATTCGGCCAAGGCATCGATCAAGGTTGCGGAGGCGCAGCTGCGAACGGCGCAAACCGATTTAGGCTACTGCACCGTGAGGGCATTGGCGTCAGGCCATATCAAGGATGCCAACGTTGACGTTGGCGACTATGTCGGCGGCGAGGATGATCCCGTTACTTTAACCACTATTTATGATGACGCTGTCGTTCAAGCCGTGTTTGCATTGAACGATAAGGCTTTCTTTGAGATTACCGGTAGCGGTAACGTCGAAAAATCGCAGTTAGAGTCAGTGCCTGTCACATTCTCTCAGCCGCTGACCAATGAATATCGCGGCGCTATCAGCTATCTCGCTCCCGAAATCGACAAATCGACGGGCACTATGACTATTAAGATAAAGCTCGATAACCGCGACGGAGAGTTAAAGGATGGTATGTATGCGACGGTTCACCTCCCGGTTAAGCGCGATAACCATGCGTTGCTTGTAAAGGATGCCGCGATTTCCTCGAATCAGAAGGGCAAATATGTCTATACGATCGGAAAAAACAATAAGGTAGTTTACACCCCCATTGAAGTCGGAGAACTATATCAGGATTCGCTAAGGGTGGTTCTTTCAGGATTAAAACCTGATTCAAAATATGTCACAAAAGCGCTTCTTAAGGTGCGCGACGGCATGACGGTGAAACCTCGAATAGTGAAAAATTAAGTCAGCCGGGAGCAAAAGGAAGCATCGTAAATAAGAGATACCGATTCGCGATACTTACCTAACTCCGTATCATCACCCTATAACGAAAAAAAGTATGTTTTCAAGATTCTTTATAAACCGACCGATATTCTCGACTGTAATCGCTATCATTATGGTTATAGCCGGATTGATAGCGGTCACAAGCTTGCCGGTAGCCCAATATCCTAATATAACCCCTCCGGTAGTAAACGTGTCGGCGTCATATCCCGGAGCCGATGCTAAAACAGTTGCCGAGACTATCGGTGTGCCCATCGAAGAGCAGGTCAACGGCGTTGAAGGCATGATGTATATGAGCTCAACGTCGTCCGACGGGTCATATAATCTCAGCATAACATTCGAGAACGGCACCGATCTCGATATCGCTCAGGTTAAGGTGCAGAACAGAGTGTCGCAGGCTCAGTCTCAGCTGCCGGAGTCAGTGCAGCAACAGGGCGTCAATGTAGGGTCACACTCATCTAATATGCTGATGATGGTAGCTATAGAAGGCGACTCGGCTTACAACTACTCAGGACTTTATCTGACAAATTACGCGCAACTCAATATAGTGGATGAACTGGCGCGCGTCGACGGCGTAGGCAATGTCGGCGCATACGGCGCCGGCGAGTACAGTATGCGCGTATGGCTCGATCCCGACAAAATGCGAGTCAGAGGAATTACGCCCGCGGATGTGAGCGCCGCGATTCAGGCTCAGAATATGGAGGTGTCGGCCGGCTCGGTAGGCACTCCCCCGACCAACGGCAAAAACGCGTTTGAGTACACTCTGACTGCTGTCGGTCAGCTTACCGACCCTGCCGAATTCGGAAACATTATTATCCGCACTGACGCCGACGGCGGCATATTACGACTGAGCGATGTCGCGACGGTTGAGCTTGGATCTGATTCATACAGCATGGTGGCGAAGGTGTCGGGCGAGGAAGTCGGTATGTTAGGTATCAGTCAGGTGCCAGGCGCAAACGCTATTGAGGTTGCCGGAAAGGTAAAGGAACGTCTCGAATCGCTTGAACAATATTTCCCGCCGGGCGTGCATTATAGAGTGGTGCTCGACACTACCGAGTTTGTCGACGCGTCGGTCGATGATCTTGTGGTGACTTTCGTTGAAACCACGCTCATTGTGATGCTCGTGATTTTCATCTTCCTGCAGAACTGGAGAGCTGTGATCATTCCTATGCTTACGATACCTGTATCGTTGATAGCAACCCTGGCTGTGATGAAGATGATGGGATTCACGCTTAACACGTTGACATTGTTTGGCCTCGTTTTGGCCATTGCAATCGTAGTTGACGATGCGATAGTGGTGGTGGAAGATTGCGCGCGAATTGTTAGCAAAGGGCAAATGACGTCGAAGCAAGCTGCCATAAAGGCAATGAATGAATTGACCGGTCCGGTTGTCGGCGAAGTGCTCGTGCTTCTTTCGGTGTTTATCCCCACGGCGTTTATAAGCGGTATAACAGGCGAGCTCTACAAGCAATTCGCTCTGACAATCGCGGTTTCGACGGCCTTCTCAGGCTTCAACGCATTGACTTTCACTCCGGCTATGTGCGCCCTGTTCCTGAAGCCTAAGAAAGAGGGAAGCAAGGAATTCTTCTTGTTCCGGTGGTTTAATGCCGGATGGACCAAAACCGTGGCGCTGTACATGAGAATAGTAGGTAAATTCCTGAAAAGGCCGTGGGTGGCCATGGGGCTATATTTCGTGTTGATGATAATCGCGTTCTGGGGCTTCATAAAGTGGCCTACAAGCTATGTGCCTCAGGAAGATATGGGCTACTTCCTGGCTTCGGTAGAGTTGCCGACCGGCGCGTCGCTCGATCGCACTAATAAGGTAATGGCCGAGGTAGAATCGCGGCTTAGGGAATTTCCCGAAGTTGAAAATGTGGTATCGATTTCCGGCACATCGTTTATCGGCGGAGGAAGCGCAAGCAACTATGGGTCGTTTTTCGTCGTGCTGAAGCCGTGGAAAGACCGCAAGGGAAAAGCGGAAAAAGCGCAAGAGCTTGTTAATGAGGTAGACGCCCGCATGGCTGATATTCAAGAGGGGGTGGTATTCGCTATCAATCCCCCCGCGATACCAGGCTTGGGTATGACCTCGGGCTTGCAGATGCAGCTTCTCGACATTAATAATCTTGGCCCTGAAGCGATGGCCGAAGCCATAACCGAAATTCAGGATGCGGCCAAAGATTATCCCGAGATATCCAAAATCACCTCTATGTATGAGGGTGAAGTGCCGCAATACAGGCTGAATATCAACCGCGACAAAGTCGAAATGATGGGCCTTAACTTAGGCGATATATATTCAACGATTTCAGCCTATATGGGCACGGATTATGTGAATGATTTCGTTGATTTCGGTCGCACTTACCAAGTGAACCTACAGGCGGTTGACTCTTCGCGAGGCACAATCGGCGACGTGATGAAACTAACCGTGCGTAACTCGTCGGGCGAAATGGTGCCGTTCTCGTCGTTTACCACCATTGACCCCGTAATGGGACAATCGACCGTGTCGCGATACAATATGTACACCACCGCCTCGGTGACTGCTTCGCTCGCCAACGATGCCAGCTCTTCGTCGGGTATCGCGGCAATGGAGGAAATCGTGGATAAAGCTCTCGGCGGCAACTATTCTTATTCATGGACAGGAGAGGCTTATCAGGAGACACAGGCGGGCACAACTATTTCGGTAGTAATGATTTTCGCCATCATCATGACCCTTCTGGTGCTCGCGGCTCAATATGAGAGCTGGACCGATCCTATCGCCGTCATATTAGCTATGCCGACAGCTATTTTAGGCACAGTGGTGGGCGTGATATTTATGAGCCAAAGCATCAGTATCTATACTCAGATCGGCATAATACTTCTATTGGGTCTCGCTGCTAAAAACGCGATTTTGATTGTGGAATATGCGGTCGATTTCAGGAAAACCGGTATGCCGATACGCCAGGCTGCGGCGCAGGCGGGCCAGATACGTTTCCGCCCGATTATGATGACGGCTTTGGCGTTTGTGTTCGGTGTGATGCCGATGTTGTTTGCATCGGGAGCAGGAGCGCAAAGCCAGATTTCACTCGGTTGCGCAGTTGTTTTCGGCATGGCGATCAACGCGTTTATCGGTACGCTATTCGTTCCTAACTTCTGGGATATGATGGAGAGTCTTGGCGAGCGTTTCGGGTCAAAACGAGGCCAAACCCCAACTCAGCCGCAAAGCAACCCATAGGAAATCGGCGTTATTGTGTGAAAAAATACGTGTAAAGGCACTCAATATAGCTGTAATTTTCGCGAAAAAATTCGTAAATTCGCGTTAAAATTACTGTAAAATGAAGAATATACGCAATTTTTGCATCATAGCGCATATTGATCACGGCAAGTCGACCCTTGCGGACCGCCTCTTGGAATACACCAATACCGTCGCTCAGAAAGACCTGCAGGCGCAGGTGCTCGACGATATGGAATTGGAGCGAGAGCGCGGCATCACGATTAAGAGCCATGCCATACAGATGCAACACCGCATCGACGGCATTGACTATACTCTAAACCTTATCGACACCCCGGGGCACGTCGATTTCTCATACGAAGTGTCGCGCTCAATCGCCGCCTGCGAGGGCGCGTTGCTTATAGTCGACGCATCGCAAGGCATACAAGCCCAGACTATCTCAAATCTTTACATGGCGATTGACAACGACCTTGAGATAATCCCCGTGATAAACAAGGTGGATCTCGACTCGGCCAAGCCTGATGAGGTTGAGGACCAGATTGTGGAATTGCTCGGTTGCGACCGCGATGAGATAATCAGAGCCAGCGGCAAGACCGGTATCGGCGTTCCGGAGATTCTGGAAGCTATCGTAAACCGTATTCCCGCTCCGAAGGGCGACCCGGAGGCACCTCTGCAAGCTCTCATTTTCGACTCGGTGTTTAATCCTTTCCGCGGTATCATAGCATACTTTAAAATCGTAAACGGCACGATTCATACCGGCGATTTCGTGAAGTTTGTAAGCACCGGCAAAGAGTATCATGCCGATGAGATCGGCGTGCTGAAACTCGACATGGATCCGCGCAAAGAGCTCTCGGCCGGAAATGTTGGCTACATCATATCTGGCATAAAGACCTCTAAGGAGGTGAAAGTCGGCGACACTATAACGCACGTAAACAATCCCTGCAAGGAGGCTATCGACGGATTTGAAGAGGTAAAGCCGATGGTCTTTGCCGGCGTCTACCCTATCGAGACTGAGGATTTCGAGAATCTGCGCACGTCGCTTGAAAAGTTGCAGCTCAACGACGCGTCGCTGACGTTCTCGCCTGAGTCGTCGGCAGCTCTTGGATTTGGCTTCAGATGCGGGTTTCTCGGTCTGCTCCACATGGAAATTATTCAGGAGCGTCTTGGCCGCGAATTTGACATGGATGTAATCACCACCGTGCCCAACGTTTCATATAAAGTGTATGACAAGAAGGGGAATATGACCGAGGTGCACAATCCGTCAGGACTGCCCGACATAACCCTGATCGACCATATTGAGGAGCCTTATATCCGCGCTTCAATCATAACGACCACTGACTATATCGGCCCGATAATGACGCTATGCTTAGGTAAGCGCGGAGAGCTCATTAAGCAAGAGTTTATTTCGGGCAACCGCGTTGAGCTGGTGTTTGATATGCCGTTGGGCGAAATTGTGATAGACTTTTACGATAAGTTGAAGTCGATATCTAAAGGATACGCGTCGTTTGACTACCATATCCATGATTTCAGAGAGTCGAAGCTCGTTAAACTCGATGTGCTGCTTAACGGAGAGAGCGTCGACGCGCTGTCGACTCTTACCCATGTTGACAACGCCGTCACTTTCGGGCGCCGCATGTGCGAGAAACTTAAAGAGCTTATCCCCCGTCAGCAATTCGATATAGCTATCCAAGCGGCGATAGGCGCGAAAATCATCGCGCGCGAAACCATTAAGGCCGTGCGAAAGGATGTGACAGCGAAATGCTATGGCGGCGATATCTCGCGAAAAAGGAAATTGCTTGAAAAGCAGAAAAAGGGAAAGAAGCGCATGAAGCAGATTGGCTCGGTTGAGGTGCCTCAAAAAGCGTTCCTTGCGGTTCTGAAACTTGATTAGCGATAATTAGAAAGCATTATTTACCCAATAATATGGATACACGCGATTTCAACGACAACACAAAGGAGGGACGCGGGGTTTTCTATACCGCGCGACAAGCCATTAAGCATCATGCTTCGGGTGGCAACGTATTGATTTTTGTGACTGTATTGGCAATGATTGTCGCCAATATCCCGGCTCTCAGCGGCCCATATTTTAACTTCTGGAATCAGGAGGTGAGGTTGCAGATCGGTGATTTCAATCTTTTCAGTCACTCAGGCCACGCTATGACGATGCTTCAGTTTATCAACGACGCTCTGATGGCAATATTCTTCTTCTCGATTGGTCTGGAAATCAAGCGCGAGGTACTTGTCGGCGAATTATCATCGCTCAAGCAGGCGCTACTCCCTATTATCGGAGCTATAGGAGGCATGATTGTCCCTGTGGTGGTATTCATGGCATTCGCGGCCGGTAGTGACTACATCGACGGAGCGGCCATACCAATGGCAACCGACATCGCCTTCGCACTCGGTATCCTCGGAATGTTGGGTAGTCGTGTACCGATTTCTGTGAAGATATTTCTCACAACGCTTGCCGTAGTGGATGATATAGGCGGCATCGCGGTCATAGCGATATTTTATTCAAGCCATATCGACTATATGCTTCTCCTCTATGCCGCAATGCTGTTAGGAGTGTTGCTGTTGGGCGCAAGATTGCATTTCAAGAGCAAAATGTTCTATGTGATGATAGGTGGTGCGGTATGGTTCCTGTTCCTCAACTCGGGTATACATCCTACGATAGCGGGAGTGTTGGTTGCGTTTTGCGTGCCTGCGTCGCCTGTCTATGAGCCTAAACTGTATATTAAGCAGATACGCGGAGCTATGAATCATTTCCGCGCGGAGGACGACGAAACGCTCTCCCGGCGCACGATACTGTCTCATCAGCAGCTCGACTGGTTGAAGCAAGTGGAATCAGCGTCGGATAAGGTGATTTCACCGTTGCAGGATTTGGAGGACTCTCTCCACCCGGTGGTCAACTATCTGATTATCCCCCTATTCGCTTTTGCCAACGCCGGCATATCGTTCGCGGGAATGGAAGCGGCTTCGATAGTGAGCGGTGTAAGTCTCGCGATTATCGCCGGCCTGATTATCGGAAAATTCGTAGGTATATTCTCGTTCTCGTGGATCGCCGTAAAAATGGGGTTAGCTCCATTGCCGCGCGAGGCTAACTGGAAGATAATGGGTGCTGTGGCGGTTCTCGGAGGAATAGGATTCACGGTATCGCTGTTTATCGCCAACTTGTCGTTTGGCGAGGGAGGGGCTGAATCGCTTGCCATGCTCAATCAGGCAAAACTCGGTATTGTCGCCGGATCGCTTATAGCAGGAGTCGCTGGTTACGCTTTGTTGCGCCGGTGGACTCGGACATAGAATAAGATAAGTAAGAGCCTGCCCCATAAAATATGTTAACGCTGAGGTCGCATATCTCGGAGGGATTTTGGAGGCGATGGGAGTGAGCAATGCCGTCGCATTGTGACCGAGCGACGGCTTCAAAAGCGCCCGAGAGATGCGAAACGGAGGTGATTTTCTGCGCAGCGGCACGCATTAAAGGTATTAAGCGACATATCGCCGTGGATAGCGACGGCTTGCCCCTCGGTGTCATCGTCACTACGGCCAACATCCACGACTCAAAAGCTCCACGTTTCAACATGTCATCGTTAGACAGAGGGAGGTGGTAATTACCATCGCCCCGGCCATCCATTGGCATATTCGTCCGTGTTCTTCAGTCGTGTACGTCGAGTACACTCCCTCATCACACGAACAACTCTGCTCAATGGCTGACCGCCTCAGCTTTAACAGATATTATGGGACAGGCTCTTAGTAACGAAAACAGCCGGAGGCTAAGGATTGGATAAACAATCACGTTAGCCTCCGGCTGTCTTTTATATATTTCGGCGCTTATTCAAATATGTGTTTCAGTTTGGAGAATATGCGCGATTTGGTTGATTCACTCGGCTTGAGATCGGGCTCGTCTTTAATTGATTCAATGGCTGAACGGATTTTGTCATTGGTCTGCTCAGGGATGTAAACCATTACGTTTATAAGCTCATCGCCAGTGCCGTAGCCTTCGGTTGAAGGGAGACCTTTGCCGCGGAGACGGAGCACTTTGCCTGGCTGCGTTCCGGGTGCGATTTTCAGGCGGGCTCGGCCAGTGATGGTAGGCACTTCCACAGAGCCGCCGAGTATCGCGGTCGGGAGGTCGAGCATCAGGTTGTAAATCACGTCATTACCGTCGCGGATAAGTTCGGGATCTTTGATTTCCTCGATTACCACGAGCAAGTCGCCATTGACACCTCCGTGGGGAGCGGCGTTGCCTTTGCCTTTAATGGTAAGGGTCATGCCGTCGGACACGCCTGCGGGAATGTTGAACGTGACAAGCTCGTCTTTGCGAATCACGCCCTCGCCTCCACATTTGGGGCATTTCTCGGTAATGATTTTGCCTTCGCCGTGACAAGTGGGGCACACAGATTCTTGCTGCATGGTGCCGAAGATAGTCTGCTGCTGTGTCAACACGGTGCCAGTGCCGTGACAGGTCTGGCAAGTGGTGAACGCAGTGCCGTCTTTAGCGCCGGTGCCGTTGCAGGCGTCACATTTTACAAGTGTAGGTATTTTGAGGGTCTTAGTAACGCCTGTGGCGATTTCCTTCAGGGTCAATTTCACCTTGATGCGGAGGTCGGAGCCTTTACGCTGAGGTTTGCGTCGCTGACGCGGGCCACGACGCGAACCGCCTGTGGCGCCACCCCATTGGCCCCCGCCGAAAATATCGCCGAATTGCTCGAAAATATCCTCCATTGTAAAGCCGCCGGAGCTGAATCCGCCAAATCCACCGGCGCCACCTGCACCGCCGAATCCCGAAGGACCCATATTATGACCATACTGGTCGTACTTCGCGCGCTTATCAGCGTCGGAGAGAACGTCGTAGGCTTCGGCGGCCTCCATGAACTTCTCTTCGGCATTCTTATCTCCCGGATTCTTGTCGGGGTGGTATTTAAGCGCGAGTTTACGATAGGCTTTTTTTATGTCGGCCTCAGAAGCTGATTTGTCGACGCCTAATATCTCGTAATAATCTCTTTTTGTTGCCATTGTTAGTTACTGGTTGCGAGTTTCGATTACTGATTTTGGAGAGTGAAAAAGAATTACATGCTTATAAAGCAGATTATTGCCCCACGGCCACTTTAGGGTGACGGAGCACTTTATCGTTGAGCATGTAGCCCTTTTCGACGGTGTCGACTATTTTGCCTTTCTTTGACTCATCATCGACAGGAAGCATAGCGATGGCTTCGTGGACGTCGGGGTCGAAGGTCTGACCGGTGGTCTCGATAGCCTTAACGCCATTCTGGTTAAGATATTTGATGAGCTTATTATAGATGAGTTCCATGCCCTCCTTAACTGATTCAGCATCTGAAGAATCCTTGATAGCGGCAAGACCTCGCTCAAAGTCGTCGACAATGGGAAGGATGCCCTTAAGCACTTTCTCGGCGGCATTTTTGAGCAAGTCGGCCCGCTCGCGGATTGTGCGTTTCTTGAAGTTGTCGAATTCGGCCATGAGGAAGAGATATTCGTTTTTCTCTTTCTCAAGCTGGTTGTCGCGCTCCTGAAGCATATTTTTCAAAGCTTCGAGCTCGTCGCCTTCTTCAGGGCTTACGCCTAAAACGTCTTCATCGACAGTGGCGTCTTCGCCGGTAAGGGTATCAGCCACGTCAACGCCATCAGGAACTTCCTGGTCGATAACAGGAGTAGGAGTAGCTGGCTCCACGTTAGAGAATTTGTCTTCTTTATTCATTTTATAATTGTTTTTTTTCATTTTCGGGATTATGATATAAGTGTTGTCATGCAAAAACATTGCCAAAAAGTGGTCAAGCCACTAATTGACTTTATATTTTAACAAAAAATGTGCGAAGTTCGTTCACGTCATAATTCCGACAGATGAAAATCGGCGCCGGGGAAATTCTCCGCGAGCCGGGCTGACAAACTGTCAGCATCAATACTCTCCGCATCAAACAGGCCGTAGACGGCAGAACCGCTACCCGACATTGAAGCGTAGGATGCTCCTAATCCAAGAAGACGATTTTTGAGAAAAGCGATTTTGGGGTGGAGCGGAAATACGGTTTGCTCAAACTGGTTGGCAATATGAGCCTTATCGGAAGCGGCGAGCGCGTCGGCAAGTCGCACAGCCGGCATTTGAGGCGTCACACCCGAATAGGCTTCCTTTGTAGAGACATAATCGTCGGGCTTAATCACGGCGATGATACTTTTCGCGCAAAAATGAGGAGGATCAATCTCGCTGAGAGCGGTACCGATACCGCTGGCAAGCATCGGGCGATTATAAATGAAAAATGGACAGTCGGCGCCGAGGTCGGAAGCCATGTCGGCCAACTGCTCTTTAGAGAAATCAAGAGCAAGCATCTTATTGAGCGCGACAAGGGTAAACGCGGCATCGGAACTGCCGCCTCCGAGCCCTGCCCCGTCGGGCACGATTTTATGCAGATAAATGTCGACAGGCGGAATTTCAACCTCCCGGGCCATGCGGCGATAGGCTTTCATGACGAGATTCTTCTCGACGGGGCAGTCAACCCGGCGCCCGGTAACGGTGAGGGTTGTCTCAACTCCTTTTGCCGGGACGATCTCAAGGATGTCGCACCAGCCGATAGGCATAAGAAGTGACTCAATTTCGTGATAGCCATCGGGACGGCGGTTCAAAATGTTGAGCCCGATATTGATTTTAGCGTTAGGAAATACTACCATAAAAATCGTTTTGTCGCGAATTTACAAAAAATCATGGAGAATACCGTTAACAGGCCGTTGTTGAAAGGCTGTTGATAGAAATAGGGTCAAATGGTTTGCCAATCGGCAGCTAAATTGCTAAATTTGCATCTCGTAAGCAAGAGGAAATCATCCGATCGTTTACAGGACAAATTAAGGATAGCATATAATGGAATTTATAAATAATAACAATCGACGCGAATATCGCCCGCGCAAAGAGACGGTAGCCGACACTGTAGGACGTATGCAGCCTCGCGATAAGGAGATCGAGGAGGCGGTTCTCGGCGCTATAATGCTTGAAAAAGACGCCTACACGGTGGTGTGCGACATATTGCACCCGATGTCGTTCTACGAGCCGGCCAATCAGAAAATATATGAGGCCATACAGGCTCTCGGCGCAGCCCAGAAGCCTATAGATATGCTGACCGTCACTGAGCAGTTGCGCCTCATGGGTGAGCTTGAGAGCGTTGGCGGCCCGGTGTTCATCTCAGAGCTGACCGCGCGGGTCGCGTCGGCTGCCAACGTAGAGTATCACGCCCGCATCGTCGCTCAGAAATATCTTGCCCGCGAGCTTATTTCCTTCGCGACCAATATCGAAGCCAAAGCCTATGACGAGAGCAACGACGTCGACGACCTGATGCAGGAGGCTGAAGGCAAGCTTTTTGAAATATCGCAGCGAAACGTAAAAAAGGACTTCACGCAGATCGACCCTGTAATCAAGCAGGCTATAGATCAGATACAGGCGGCAGCCAACCGCGCGACTGGACTGAGCGGCTTGGAGTCGGGTTTCCATGACCTAGATAAAATCACTTCGGGATGGCAAAATTCCGACCTCATCATTATCGCGGCCCGTCCGGCAATGGGTAAAACCGCTCTCGTGCTTTCGATGGCAAAGAACATGGCGGTCAACTACAACACTCCGATAGCGGTGTTTTCGCTCGAAATGTCGAATATTCAGCTCGTCAACCGCTTGATTTGCAATCAATGCGAGCTGGAGTCAGATAAGATAAAGAGCGGACGACTGCAGGACCGCGAGTGGGATCAGCTGATGTCGCGTATAAAGCATCTCTACAGCGCGCCACTATATATAGATGACACGGCCTCGCTCTCGATATTTGAGCTGCGCACGAAAGCGCGCCGACTTGTCCGCGAGCATGGAGTGAAGTTCATCATCATCGACTACTTGCAGCTGATGAACGCCTCGGGCATGAAGTTTGGCTCGCGCGAGCAGGAGGTGTCGATGATTTCGCGCTCTCTCAAGCAGCTGGCGAAGGAGCTGAATATACCGATCGTGGCACTGTCGCAGCTTAACCGCTCGGTAGAGTCGCGCGGTGATGGCAGAGACGGAAAACGCCCGCAGCTGAGCGACCTTCGCGAGTCGGGCGCTATAGAGCAGGATGCGGATATAGTATGCTTCATCCATCGACCTGAATATTACACGAAGTCGGACACCGACGCCGAAGGGAACGATATACGCAATCTTGCCTATTTCATCATAGCGAAGCATCGTAACGGCCAGGTATGCGATGTGAAACTCAAATTTAAAGGTAAATATACGCGGTTCGAGAACTGGGATGACCAGGAGAGCTCATTCGGCGAAACGACGGTAGGGTCGAAAATCAATGACGACCCGCTCGGAGCCCCCATTGCAGGGGGAGATCCCTTCACGGGGGGCACAGCCGACATTTCGGCCTCGCCTACCGACTCGGCAGCCCCATTTTAACCGCCAAGCCGCATATTCAGCCCAATAATATTCATCATAACGGCGCATATCACTTGCATAATCGGAATGAATTGATTAACTTTGTCGCAACGCCCGACGCACGGCATTGCTCGAATCTCTTCAGGCAGCCGTTATAGCGGGCTGTGTTAATACCAACCATTATACCTATAAATCTAATTTCTGCCATATACTTCAAAAATATCTCATGCCGAATCGCTCTCTGGCTTAGGTCACATCAGCAAACAACATCAGAGAATCGCCATAGGAGGAACTCCCCCGCTCAATATTTGTCACAAAAAAACGGGTAGATTGTCAAAGGGTTGTGACTCTCGAAAAGCAGTAATAAGAATTTGAAAGGTTGAAAATTGGTGAAAAAACATAAAAAAACATTCTTGAATCGTAAACCAATCGTGAAAAAATATTGTTATTCGTATAAAAACTTTTAATCACTTACAAAATTATGAAAAAAGCTGTTTTATTGATGGCCTTGGCTCTGGGATGTGCCACTGCTTTCGCCCAAAAAATGAACAAAAGCGAGTTGAAACAACTCCAAAACTTTTTAACCCAACCCGCTGCCGAAGCGGCCACTAATCAGTTAGCCCTTAAGATTGTCGATATTTCCGCACCCTCTACCTGGGAAGGCGTGACTATCGAAAACGGTCATGTAACCAAAATTGACTGGAGCGACAAGAAAATCGCAGGCAATCTCGACCTTTCTAACTTCAGCGCGCTTACTGAAGTAAACGTTTCGCGCAACGAAATCGCCACTCTCAACGTTACCGGCGACGGTGTCCTCGCCAAGCTTGACGCTTCGCGCAACAAGCTTACGACTCTCACACTTGCCAACCTCCCCTCTCTTACAAGCGTTAAGGTCTACAAAAACCGTCTTAACGACCTTACTCTCACCGGGACTCCCAACATCGAGGATCTCAACTGCTCAAACAACAGCTTCGTTGAGCTCAATCTCGCCAACTCGACCTCGTTGAAGACTCTTAACTGCCAGGGTTGCCGTCTTGAGAAACTCGTGATCACGGGCTGCTCGAACCTTAAAAATCTCTATTGCGGTTATAACAAGTTGACTTCACTCCTTCTTACTGGTGTTGACAATCTTACCAACCTCAATATCGACGACAATGAGATCCAGAATCTTGCCATTCAAAACCTCGAGTCGCTCAGCTCATTTATCTGCTCTGACAACAACATGACCGGTCTTTCTCTGAACAACTGCTCTCATCTTCTTGATCTCGTTTGCTCTTACAACGACCTGACTACTCTTAATGTTGAAAATTGCACTCAGCTTGAGTACGTTGACTGCTCATACAACGACCTGACTACGCTTACCCTCTCTAACCAGACTTTCCTCCAGCGCGTGATTTGCAACAATAACCAGCTTTCGATGCTCGACGTTTCGTTTGACCCGCAACTGGTTTATATTAACTGCCGCTACAATATGATTAACGATCTCCGCACTCAAGGCTGCGATCAGCTCCGCATGGTTGCTTGCCAGTGGAATTACTAATCAGACCATACTCCAAGATGAATCTATCGGATTAAAAGTACCCACATATCGCTGGTAGCGCAAGAAAACAGCCTTACGCTCCCGCACAAGAATCTAAGCCTTTAGATTTCTCATCAATCGAAAACGGCTTCCGGATGTTTCGTTCGGGAGCCGTTTCTTTGCTGTTTTCACAATTTTATGTTAAATTTGCCGTTGAGTGTTAAAGGCGGAATTCAGTTTTTTTCAGTTTTTTTAAACATACACTATTTAAAATTGTTAATATTGTAAATACCCAACCGCGATGAAAAAATCTACCATCTGGTTACTAACAATATTGATGTCGATCACCTTCTGCGGGTTGCTTTACATCGAGATAAGATATGTCGACGACATGATCACCATGCGTAATGACCAATTCTCTGAAGGGGTCATTCACAGCCTTTTCTCGGTAAGCGCGCGACTCGAGGAGGAGGAGACAAAGTACTATCTGGAGGATGACCTTAACGAGATACAGTCGTCGACACTCTATTCGAGAGCGAAAGGGCGCGGCATACGCTACTCATTCTCTACCACCAGCGGCATGGAGGGAAATCTCACCATCCGCGGCAAGGCTGACCAGATAACGAATCTTCAAAGCGACGATAATTCGATAATCAACCGATATAACTCGATGCAGCAGATCGACGAGGAGCTTCAAGATCGTTACTTGTATCAAAAGGGTCTTATCGACGAGGTGATTCTTAAGATTTCGGCCCAAGCGAGCAATCGCCCCGTAATGGAGAGGATCGACTCGGCAACCACCCGCAAGTATATCAAGGAGGAGCTTGAAAAGATGAAAATCCACGATATGCCCTTTGAGTTCGCGATAGTCAATCGAAGCAATATGCCGATTTACACCACGGCAAACTATCCTCGCCTGGAGGATGAACGGACGCAGTCGTCAAACTTCTTTAAGATACCGTTGTTTCGCAACGACCCTGAGAACAAACGCCTCTTTCTTGAAGTGTATTTCCCGGGAAAGAACAATTTCATATATGACTCGTTTGGCTTCCTGATACCGGCGTTTATTTTCACGATAGTGCTCCTGATAGTGTTTGTGTACACGATCATAGTGGCTTTCCGCCAGAAGAAACTCAACGAGATGAAGACCGACTTCATCAACAATATGACGCATGAATTCAAGACGCCGATATCAACCATTTCGCTCGCCGCCCAGATGCTCAACGACGCTTCGGTAAGGAAATCACCGGCAATGCTCCAGCATATTTCGCAGGTTATAAACGACGAGACCAAGCGGCTGCGCTTCCAGGTTGAGAAGGTGTTGCAAATGTCGATGTTCGACCGCAAGAAGGCAACTTTGCGACTGAAAGAGGTGGATGCCAACGCGGCGATTTATCAGATCGTGAACACGTTTAAGATAAAAGTGGAGCGTTATGGCGGTCATCTTGAAGCGGATCTCGACGCGGAAGACGCGATAGTCAACGTCGATGAGATGCACTTCACCAACGTTATATACAATCTTCTCGACAATGCGGTGAAATATCGCCGCGAGGATGTGCCGCTTGAGCTTAAAGTGTCGACCTCAGATATAGGCGAAGAGTCGCTGAGAATCATCGTCGAGGATAACGGTATCGGCATAAAGCGCGAGCATCTGAAGAAGATATTCGACAAATTCTACCGAGTGCCGACCGGAAATCAGCACGACGTGAAAGGCTTCGGCCTCGGCTTAGCCTACGTCTACAAGATGGTCACGCTTCATGGCGGAACCATCAAAGTGGACAGCGAATTAAATCAAGGAACAAAATTTATAATCATATTACCCCTATCAAAAAATTGAAAATTATGGAAGAACGTATGCGTATATTATTATGTGAGGATGACGAAAACCTCGGCATGCTCCTTCGAGAATATTTGCAGGCTAAGGGTTTCAATGCCGACTTGTGCACTGACGGCGAGGCCGGATATAAAGCCTTTCTCAAAGGCAAATACGATTTATGCGTGCTCGACGTCATGATGCCTAAAAAGGACGGATTCGCGCTAGCACAAGAAATCAGAACGGTGAACAGCGAGGTGCCTATCATATTTCTGACAGCCAAATCGCTTAAGGAAGATATTGTGGAAGGCTTCAAAATCGGCGCCGACGACTATATTACCAAGCCTTTCTCTATGGACCTTCTCTTGCTCCGTATCGAGGCGATACTCCGCCGCGTGAAGGGAAAGAAGGGTAAAGAGGTGACGATGTACAAAATCGGTAATTATACTTTCGACACTCAAAAGCAGACCCTCACCATCAACGGATTCTCCGACAAACTTACAACGAAAGAATCGGAGCTTCTCAGCTTGCTTTGCGCCCATTCAAATGAAATTCTTGAACGCAACTATGCGTTGAAGACAATTTGGATCGATGATAACTATTTCAACGCCCGCTCAATGGACGTGTATATCACCAAGCTGCGCAAAAAGCTGGCCGAGGATCCCCGCGTGGAGATTATCAATATACACGGTAAAGGCTATAAACTGATTATACCCGAGGAGGAGAATAATTAAGTAAGTATCATCGAAAATCGGGTCATTCCAATCTTCGATGTCGTATATACAGAACGCACAAGAGGCAAAGAACTAAGGGAAATCTTTGCCTCTTGCGCGTTTTTATGGTCTTTTATGGTTTAATGAAGGGTCATTTTAGAGACTTTGTTTTTAACCTGCTCCATAAGCCAGCGGGGAGTAGAAGTGGCGCCGCAAATGCCTATGGTTGATGCAGATTCAATCCATGCCGGATCGATTTCGGGGGTAGAGAGCATATATGTGCGCGGGTTGGCTTCGCGGCATACGGTGAACAGGAATTTACCGTTGCTGCTTTTCGCGCCGCTGACGAAAAGCACAACATCGTGCTTGGCAGCGAAATCCCTAAGAGCGTCGACGCGGTTGGCAACCTGACGGCATATAGTGTCGCTGCTACGGAATAGTGTCGCGGGATTTTTTCGTTTCTCTATCTCGGCGATTATTTCCTTGAATCCGGATACCGACATCGTGGTCTGGGAATAGAGGTCGATGTCGCGGTCAAAATCAATTTTTTCAAGGTCTTCGACGCCTTGTATCACAATAGCGGTGCCTTCGGTCTGCCCTACCAGCCCATTAACCTCTGCATGGCCCATTTTGCCGTATATAACGATCTGACGGGCTCCAGGGCTCTCAGCGTAGCTCGTTTTTATGCGTTTCTGCAACTTTAGGACAACCGGGCAGGTGGCATCGATAATTTCAATGCCGTTTTTTTCAGCGGTCTGATAGGTCAAAGGGGGCTCGCCGTGGGCACGGAGAAGCACCTTGGCGTTGCTGAGGCGCGACATGTCGTCGTGGCTTATGGTGACCATGCCTTTGTTTTCCAGTCGGCTGACCTCCTCGTTGTTGTGGACAATATCTCCGAGGCAATAAAGAGGCGCGGAGGAAGCGAGAGCCTCCTCTGCCTTACGGATTGCCGCCACTACCCCATGGCAGAAACCTGAACCGGGATCAATCTCTATCTCCATAGGAAAAGCAGATTTATCAGGCTTGGTTGACGGCTTCGTTGAAGCGTTGGATAAGCCATTGATTTTGCTCAGCTATAGTCATTGCGGAGTTGTCGAGATCAATAGCGTCATCAGCTCTGCGCAAAGGGCTCACCTCGCGGGTGGAGTCGATATGATCGCGCGTGATCACGTTGTCGAGCACCTGCTTGTAGGTAGTGGTGGCGTCGCCCTTTTCCTGCAATTCTTTCCAGCGGCGCATGGCGCGAGTTTCGGGGGAGGCGTTGAGGTAAATCTTGAGCTCGGCATCGGGGAATACGGTTGTGCCTATGTCGCGGCCGTCCATGACGATACCTCTCTCCTGCCCGAATCGCTGCTGCATGGCCACAAGCGCCTCTCTTACCTGAGGGATAACAGCTACCGGCGATACGGAATTGGACACGCGGAGGGTGCGAATCTCATCCTCAACGTCGCGGCCATTGAGTAGGGTCCTCTGCCCTGAGGGGAGAGCCTTGAAGTCGATATGAATGTCGGGGAGCGACTCGATGAGCCGACAAGTGTCGACAACATTGTCGGGCGAAATCATTCCATGGTCGAGCGCATATAGCGTAACGGCGCGGTACATGGCTCCGGAGTCGATGTAACGATAACCTATCTCGCGAGCCAATTGCTTGGCCATTGTGCTTTTGCCTGAAGAAGAGAAGCCGTCGATGGCTACGATTATTTTTTTTCCCATTATGTCACGTGGTTTTTAATCTATCGCGAAATTACAAAAAAATCGGGATTATGAATGCCCGCCATTTGTAGATTTGCAAACAAGTGGGATTTATCGCTCACGTTTTTTTAAAACAGCGGCTGAGATTACGGCCACAACCAAAGTGAAGACCGCGATTCCGGCAAAGGAAGCGTGAAGGCCGTAATGTTTTGCCACAAAGCCAATCAATACAGGGCCGAGCAATATGCCTGAGTAGCCGAGGGCGTTAATAACGCTGATGATATTCTGAACGGCCATTCCCTCAATGCCCGACGCAAAGGAAATGAATTGCGGCACGATATTGGTGGCACCGAGGCCAATCAGGGCGAAACCGATAGCGGTAGATATGATATTAGGCACAATAATCACCAAAGCGAAGCCCGCAGCAACCGACAAAGCTCCGTAGACCACGACTCGACGCTGACCGAATCGGCTGACAATCTTATCGCCCATAAAGCGCATTGCTGTCATCATAACCGCGAAAGCGGTATAGAAAAATCCGGCCGCTGAAATATCTACACCCCTTTCCTCGCTGACAAATATCGCCGACCAGCCCATGACCGCACCCTCCGACGCATACATGATGAAGCATAACAAACCTATGACTATGACCATAGGCGGAACGCGGAATTTTTGTTTTGCCCGCGGCGCGGAGGCTGAAGGGGGATTGGCATTTTTCAGCCCTTTCTTGGATAGGAGGTCGCGACAACCCCAAATCATAGTTATGAGAATAAGCGCGATGCAGATAACGACGGCCCATGCCGGAACGATATCCAACGAGAATAACACGCTCATAGCTCCGGCGCCGATAAGCGTTCCGAGGGAATATCCTCCGTGAAACCCCGACATCAGGTGCTTCCCGGTTTGATGCTCAATAGCCACACCATTGACGTTGGCGGCAACATCAACCGAAATCGTGCAACCTCCAAATATCATAAGCATGACAGCCGTAAGCCATACATTGACCATAAGGCTAATGGCCAAAAGCGATAACGCCATCATGAATCCCGAAAAATACACTACCCTCTTGGCCCCGAATCTCATGCAAAGCCAACCTGAAACCGGGAGAGACATGATTGATCCAAGCCCCGAGCAGAGCATAAGCAAACCGAGCGTTTCCTCATCGAGAGAGAATGCGCTCTTAACGTAGGGCACAAGAGGCGCCCATGCGGCCTCAAGGCAGCCTATTATCAAAAATGCTGTGCGATTGGCTATAAGCGGGTGCTTACCGAGTCTATTCTTATCATTCATCTCGAACAGTGAATATAACTTACCTTAAAGCAATATCTCAGTTGATGAAGTCGTTGATGTTCAGGCGGATGTTGACCATGAAGGTAGTAGCTCCGGAATGAGGTTGAGCGAAAGCAAGGCTAAGGCCGAATTTGTTGGCGTTGAGGCCGGCGCCGATAGAGAAGCCTGAGAGGAAGCTTCGCTGATAGGTAGACATATCGGTACGCGTCTTGTAGTTATAGGCTATGGTCGCGTAAAACTTCTCGTTGGGGGCCCAGTCGGCAGCGAAAATAAGGTGGCGAAAGAGATTGGACATGAACGACTCTTTGATTTCGGGCTCTGAGGACTGAGTGCCGTCGCCCGCATCGTAATATGGCAAGCTCCATTTGGTCAGATTCCATGCCGTAAGGGAGAGGCGTATAGGAGAAGAGCCGAGACCTTTGGTGATACCGAGTCGCACATCGATCGGGAGACGGTCGTAAGACTCGTTGAATTTCTTTATCTGGCCGCCGAGATTGGCAACAACGGCAGAGAGCGACAAGTCTTTATCGGGGTTGAAATAGTTGACGCCGAGGTCGGTAGCAATGGCGAACGCAGAATACTGCTCGTAGCTGCTTGAAAGGAATTTGAGGTTGGCGCCGAGTCGCACGTTTTCGTTAAGGTCGTAGGAATAAGCGGCGCTGAAAGAAATGTCTTTGGGGGAGAAATCTCCTGTCAGCACTCCATTCTCGTCGGCACCCTTAATGCTGCCGTAGCCGAAATATTGCAGCCCTAAAGCGAGCGCGCCGTGATCGCCAATCGCCTTTCCGTATCTGACACCTGCGAAATTAGAGTCGCCAAGATAACGCATATAGCTGAAGCCCAGCTGATTGTCCATCTCCGATCCGAGCAAAGAGGGATTTTGGTCGATAGTCATAATGTCGTCCTCGATAGAGGTGATATTGATTCCACCAAGACCATAGATGCGGGCAGAATTGGAGATGTTGAGAAAATTGTAGGCAGAGGAGCCATCCTGCGCTTTTGTCCAAAGGGCAGAAAAGAAGATTATGCAGAGTGTAAGTATTTGATATGGCTTCATTCCGTTAGAGTGATGCGGGTGTTAAAATAAATAACGTAAAAAACCGCATCTTAGTACGTCGGTCAGATGAAAAGTTGCTCAACTGCAAAAGATAGCCTATTTGAGATAGCTGTCGAAGAAAGCGAGCACGCGCTCCTGCACTTCAGGGCCGCACCAATGGGGCATCGGTAGAATGGCCGACTGAAAGTTGTCGGCTTTACCCTGGCTTTCATATACCGATTTAATTGTGGCGTAAGCCGACTCCACGCCGGGTATCTTGAATAGCTTGTCGGTCTCGCCGTTTATGAAAAACAGCGGCTTGGGGCAAGCGATAGAGGCGACATCGGGGTGGTCGAGAAAATGGCGCAACGAAGGGAGGGTGTTGGCATATCCGCCGTTTTCGCGGCCATATTCCCAAGAGAACTGATTGTCGGTGGTAGTCATCCAGCAAACCGCAGCCGTAGGGCCGATTGCATCGGTAAGGGCCGATACCATCCAGGCACGGTAAGCGCCCATGGAGAAGCCTGTGCATCCTATTCTCTTTGGATCTACCTCGGGAAGCGAAGCAATCCAGTCGGCAAGGTAGCTGTCCTCAGCCGTAGTGATGCCGCTCAGACAGTAGCCCATGCCCATAAGGTTTCCGGCAAACTCATTGAGTTTGGCTTTGCGCACACCCTCTTTGCAGCCTCGTTCTCCCCAGAATATGCCGTCGCCGCAGACGACAACATAGCCGTTTTTTGCCAAGTAGTCGCCAAAATATTGGCCACCGTAGCATTGGCGGGCCCATCGGTCGGCATCGTTGATGACAAGAGTGTCGGATAGCCCCGGCAGAATATTGCCTTTGCTCTTATCGGTGACCGCACCGCGCGCGATAGGGCGAATCATTTTCTCCTTACCGATAAGGAAATGGCCACCATGGTCGTGAAACATAAGGACTGCGGGTTTAGGCCCCTCAGAGTCAGGCACAAGCACATAGACGTTGACACGCGTCCATGCCGAGAGGTTGAGCTGCACGATACGGGCTTTATAGCCGTCGCGCTGCTCTTCAAAAATGGTCTCGGCAGCGAAGTCGGGCGCTTTGGGCGGAACGGTCATAAGGGCGGTGCGAAGCACTGAGCGGGCCGAGTCGCGCCACTGGCTGAAATCGTCGATAGCGGCATTTCGCCATGCCATAGGATAAGTGAGCCGGGTCTTCATGCTGTCGAGAAACACCGGCATCTGGCGTTCGAGTCCATGAGGCGCATAACGGCCTGAATAATCCTGCGCGAATGTGGTTAAAAAGGAGATGAGGGCAATGAGTGATATAAGATGTTTTTTCATGATTCTACGAAATGTTTGCACAAAATTAGGTAATTTCGCGCAAATTTTCAAGAATAGGTAACGATGATCAGATTTATAAGAGACTGGATGCTTATTTTCGCCATACTCGCGGGCATTGCTGGCTATTTTGTGTATGTGAATATCCCCTGGCTTAATTCAACCCATGAGGCAATGATGGGATTGGTAGGCATACTTCAGCCGGCGCTTATATTCGCGATGTTGTTTCTGACGTTCTGCCATATTGATTTGCGCGAGATAAGACCATGTAAGTGGCACGGGTGGCTACTGCTGATTCAGTCGGGGTGTTTCATCGGCATAGGTTGCGTGTTGATGGCATTGCCGGGGAGCGGTCTAAGGGTAGTATTGGAGGGAGCGATGATATGCCTCATCTGCCCTACCGCCACGGCTGCGGCTGTCGTTACCCGCAAACTTGGCGGAAGCATGGCGCATATCACCACGTACACGATACTGATAAACTTAGTGGCATCGGTGCTTATCCCGGTGATGGTGCCTTTTGTGCATCCACGGCCCGACACGCATGTGCTCAACTCTATGATAATGATACTCGGCAAGGTGTTTCCTCTGCTATTGCTGCCGCTCGTGCTTGCCGTTCTGGTTAAGAAGCTGTCGCCAAAGTTACATAAGAAGATGATTGCAGTGCCTGATCTCGCGTTTTATCTTTGGACGGTGGCATTGACGCTTGCAATAGCCGTCACTGTAAGGAGTATAGTGCACTCCACAGTAGCGATCTCGGCTCAGATAGGTCTTGTGGCCGTTTCATTAGGCTGTTGCGTTCTGCAGTTTTGGCTCGGGAGGAAAATCGGAGCAAAGTACCGCGATAAGATTACCGCGGGGCAAGCGTTAGGACAGAAGAACACTGTGTTTGCGATATGGATCGGCTACACTTTCTTCTCTCCTGTGACTGCAGTCGCGGGAGGCTTTTACAGTATTTGGCACAATGTGGTCAACTCCTATCAACTATATAAGCACAAATCAAAGGAGAGGAAGTGAAAGATACAGCACAAAATGATGTAAATAGCTGATCGATAGGTTGTTTGGCGCTTTATTGGTGTTTCTCGGCAGTTAACTGATTGATACTCAATATAAAAATCGGCTCCACTTAGAGAGTGAAGCCGATTTAATTGTTATGGTAAACTTACTTTGCCGATGATTAGATCCAGCGGGTGTAAGCGAAGTCCATGCGATGAGGAAGTTTGGGGTTCTTGGGGAAGAGACGATAGCCGATACGGAACACGCCGGGATCGCTGATCACGGTCGAGAGGGCGTAGGTAAGCACGTTGCCTTCCTCTTTCTCAACCTTGAATTCGGTTGTTTTCCAGAACTTCTCTTCGCCGTTCTCAACTTTGTAAACAACGAGCTCAAGACCGAGGTCACGGCCAAGACCGTTGGTGTCGATAATGGCTTTCGCATCAAATTTGCGGCCGGTCACGCTGCCTACGAGGTCGTTGGGAGTCTGCACGTCGAATACCTTGATGCCATCCCAAGCCTGAGCCACTTTCTCTTTCCATGCCACGATCTCCTTAGCGAGGGCATAGTCGTGAGCGGCGAGCTTCTTGGCGCGTGAGCTTTCCTTCTCATAGAAGCGGCTGATATAATCGTCGATCATGCGCTTCATAGTGAAGTGAGGAGCGATGTGGCCGATAGAGCCCTTGATATACTGAACCCATTCGGGAGAGTAGCCCTTGGAGTTTTTAGCGAAGTAGAGGGGGATAATCTCGTTTTCGAGCATCGAGTAAATGGTAGCGGCGTCGAGTTTATCCTGCTGAGACTGATCCTGGAATGTGCGTTTGTCGGTAAGAGCCCAACCGGCTTTCTCGTCGAAGCGATAACCTTCGTACCACCAACCGTCGAGCACTGAGAAGTTGAGCACACCGTTCATCTCAGCCTTTTCGCCTGAAGTACCTGAAGCTTCGAGAGGACGGGTCGGGGTGTTGAGCCAGATGTCGACACCAGTGACGAGACGTTTAGCCACAACCATGTTGTAGTCTTCGAGGAAGATAATCTTGCCGAGGAACTGAGGCATACGCGAGATTTCCATGATGCGCTTGATCAGACCCTGACCTGCACCGTCGGCGGGGTGAGCCTTGCCTGAGAACACGAACTGCACGGGGAACTGCTCGTTGTTGACGATCTTAGCGAGACGGTCGAGATCGGTAAAGAGCAGGTGGGCGCGCTTGTAAGTGGCGAATCGGCGAGCGAAGCCAATGATGAGGGCATTGGGGTTGATCTTGTCGAGGATTTTCATCACTGCGGCGGGATCGCCCTGGTTTGCGAGCCATTTAGCCTTGAAATCGCGCTTAACGAAGTTGATGAATTTGTTCTTGAGCACCATGCGCTGATTCCAGATGAGCTCGTCGGGCACGTTGAAGATTTCTTTCCAAGCCTCGGGGTCGCTCTGGTTGGCAAACACTTGCTCGCCAAGATGCTTAGCGTAGAATTCTTTCCATTCTGAAGCTGCCCAGGTAGGCATGTGCACGCCGTTGGTTACGTAGCCAACGTGGCTCTCAGCCCAGTTGTAACCTTTCCAGATGCCAGCGAACATTTTCTTAGAAACTTCGCCGTGGAGCCAGCTCACACCGTTGGCTTCCTGGCAGGTGTTGAGGGCGAATACGCTCATAGAGAAGCGTTCATTGGTGTTGGGGTTCTCACGGCCCATGTTCATGAGGTCGTTCCAAGAGATGCCGAGTTTAGCGGGGAATTCGCCCATGTATTTGCCGAAAAGACCTTCGTCGAAGTAGTCGTGACCCGCAGGTACGGGAGTGTGGACAGTGTAGAGCGAAGTGGCGCGTACCATTTCGAGGGCAACGTTGAAGTCGAGGCCCGAGTGAACGTAGTCGACAAGGCGCTGGAGGTTGAGAAGCGCGGCGTGGCCTTCGTTGCAGTGATAGAGCTGGTGGTTGATGCCGAGTTTCTGGAGCATTAGAACACCGCCGATACCGAGCATGTATTCCTGCTTGATACGGTTTTCCCAATCGCCGCCATAGAGCTGGTGGGTGATCTGGCGGTCAAACTCGCTGTTCATGTCGAAGTCGGTATCCATGAGGTAGAGGTTCATGCGGCCGACAGCGACTTTCCAGATGTGAGAATAGATGGTGCGTCCGGGGAAGGGAACTTCGAGGATAACGGGAGCGCCGTTTTTGTCAACAACTTGCTCAATGGGGAGCTGGTCGAAGTTCTGGGGCTCGTAGTTGGCGATCTGCTGACCGTCGACCGAGAGGGTCTGAGTGAAGTAGCCGTAGCGATAGAGGAAGCCGACAGCGGTCATATCGACGCAAGAGTCGGAAGCTTCTTTGATATAGTCGCCAGCGAGGACACCGAGACCGCCTGAATAGATTTTGAGGCAGTTGCAGAGGCCGTATTCCATAGAGAAGTAAGAGACAGAGGGTATGTCCTTACGCATGGGTTTAGCCATATATTCCTTGAAGTCGGCGTAGACTTTTTCAAGACGAGCGAGAAGGGCTTCGTCGGCAAGAATTTCCTTAATTCTTTCAGAAGAAAGGAGTTGGAGCACCATTACGGGGTTTTCGCCGGTAGAGCGCCAAAGGTCGGGATTGAGGTCGCGGAAGAGCGATTTAGCTTCGCTGTTCCAAACCCACCAAAGGTTTTTGGAGAGTTTTTCGAGATGTTTCAGCTTAGAAGGCAGCTCGGCCTTCACGGTAACGTTGCGCCATGCGGGAGCGTTAGAGTTGCTTACTTGGAGTTTCATATAAAATTGATTGATTAAGTATTGTTGACTTGATTATTAAGGGGTTGAGAGATTATATATGAGCCTCAAGGCGATTGTGCGCTTTTTCGAGCGCTACCTTGAAAGTGACGATATAGTGCTTGATGAAGTAGCTCCAGGCTGCTTTAGCGGCGGTTTCGCAAGCGGCGAGAGAGATTTCGGCGCGTTTGGCTGGGGATGCTAACAAGAGTTGCTGAAGCGAATCGGCAATAGCATGAGCCACTTCGTGGTAGTTGGAATCAGTGCGGTTAATCACGTTAACGCCCGAAGCGTCGAATCCGGCGGTGAGCGACGCGCGCACCCATTGGCCGAATCCCGAAAGTGAGGTGGTCACGGTAGGCACGCCAAATGCAACGCTTTCAAGCGGAGTGTAGCCCCACGGCTCGTAGTAGGACGGGAACACGGTGGCGTCGAGACCGATCAGGAGGTCGTAGTAAGCCATGTTGAAAATGCCGTCGTTGCCGTTGAGGTAGCAGGGCACATATATAACCGTCATGCCGTCGTACTCCTGGTTGGAGAAACCGAGCTGACGTATGCGGTTGTAAATCGGGTCTTGGTCGGTGTTGTGGAGAGTGTGGGTCATGACCGGGTCGTGAAGCGGACCGGCCTGTCGCTTGTCGAGGGCGGCTCGGAGGTCTTCGCGCGGGGAGTCGACCCAAGCGGGCACGAGAACGAGCGCAAGAGTGTGGCTCTGAGTGCGTTCACGCAGCGTGGCGAGAGCGTCGAGATAAACGTCGATGCCCTTGTTGCGGTATTCGCAGCGGCCTGAGGTGGCCACGATGAAGGTGTCGTCGCCCCAGCGTTTGCCGGTCAATGCCTCCGCGGCGTCGAGAATGCGTTTTCTCGCCTTAGCCCGGGCCTTGTCATACTCAGGCTTTTCAGGCACGAAGTTCATTTCAAAGCCGTTGGGTGTGACATAAGGCTTGATTTCGAGCAGTTGCTCACACTCGCGGGCAGTCACGTCGCTGACGGTGGTGAAGCAGTCGGCCGCATGAGCGGCTGCTTTCTCAAGGGAGTGCTTTGACTGCATATTGAGCTCGGCAGCCATTTGGTCGCCGTTGTAGCCCCGGAGATAGTCGTAGAGGGGCTTGTTGTTGCCGCAGATGCTTCGGCCAATGCTTGTGGCATGGGTGGTGAAGATTGTGGCAACGTAGGGGAGCTTCCATTTGGTGTATAGGAGGCCCATACCGGTGGTCCACTCGTCGAAGTGGGCGATGACGCGTTTGCTCTCGGCATTCTTGAAGCGGCATATGCTCTCGATGACGAGGGCCGCGGCGCGCGAGAAGGCGCAAGCTTCGTCGTAGTCGCCGTAGGCATGGAGCGAATCCACGCCGTAGAGGCGCCACATATCACCGTAAAACTGATCTTTAGAAGCGTAGAGGGCATCGAACTTAACGAGAATGGCGATAGGGCTTCCGGGCACGTCCCAGCGACCCACTCTGACGGTTACCCCCTCGGGAAGACCGGTGTTCTCGCGCCATGCTTTCATGAGCAGCGGCGATTCGATGAAATAAGGCGAAGGGGTCTCTTTGGACCAAACGTCGGGCCCGATGAAGATAACCTTGTCTTTGTATAATGTCTGAAGTGTTTTTGCCTTAGTGGAAAGCACGGCGTAAATACCGCCTATTTTATTGCAAACTTCCCAACTTGTTTCAAAAAGCAAGTCTACTTTAACATCTTCTTTTGTGTTTTTTGGCATAAAAGTAAGTAGCTAATTTATCGTGAGCAGTTGCTCCGCGGCAAAGAGGCCTGAGCAGCGTGCTGCGTGAAAAGCGGGCAGTCAGTGTATACTTACCCAAAAAATCAGCCGCGAATCTACGATTTTTTTTTCAAACAGCCAAATGCTAAGGAGCGATTAACTTAGATTTTGTGTTTAAAAGGTTTGTAAACATGAGGCGGAATCGGCTGCGGGAAGGATTGCCATCGGTTGAGCGGGGTGGTTGAATTCAACTTTTATAAATAATTATTGTGTGTGTCGGGAATAATGCGTACCTTTGTGGATGAAATCTCACGTAAGAGACAAGCGTTTTCATGAAAAGACTTATAATATATTTGATTTTGTTGTCGGCAGTCGCGGCGATGCCTGTGGCGGTTGTGGCGGCTGAGCAGAAGCCTCCGGTTGAGGAGCGGGCTCAGGAGCAGCAGCCATTGGTAAAGGTCAGCGGCACCGTGATAGAGCTTCGCAGCCCGAATCAGGAGGCGGTGAAGTTTCAGATTTTCTCCATTACAGGCCAGCTTATTAAGACTTTGACAGTTAAAGCGATGCCCGTAAAGGTGGAGCTGCCCAAGGGATTCTATATCGTCAAGTGCGACAACTGGACGAAGCGCGTCATGCTCAAATAGTATCGACACCTAATTAACAATATAACAGATGAATATAAACTTCAAGAATATGGCATCGGGAGCATTCGCTTTCAGCATGATGCTTAGCGGCTACGGCGTAGCGGCAGCAGACGATAGCGTCTACGCATCCTACCCCACATATGCGGGTCAAGACCTCGAGATGGTGATCGCGCCCGCGAGCGTAGATTTCGCGCTGTGGTCGCCTAAGGCCGAGGCGGTGACTCTCTACATTTATCCCACCGACCGCAATTCGTCGGCAATCGCCGAGATACCTATGCGCCTGGGCGAAAATGGCGTGTGGCGCGCCTCGGCAGGCAAGGAGAATGTGGGTAACTTCTATACGTTCAAGGTTAAGCACGATGGGAAATGGCTCGACGAGACTCCCGGCGTATGGGCTAAAGCCGTGGGCACTAACGGCAAGCGCGCCGCGATAGTGGATCTCGACAGCACCGATCCAGCCGGATGGAGCGACGACAAGGGGCCGCGGCTTAAGAATATCACCGACGCCGTGATTTACGAGATGCACCACCGAGACTTCTCAATCGACCCATCGAGCGGCATAGTGCACAAGGGAAAATTCCTCGCTCTGACTGAGGATGGCACCACTACCCCGCTCGGCGATAAGACCGGCATCGACCACTTGAAGGAATTAGGCGTGACACACGTGCATATTCTCCCCTCTTACGACTACAACAGCGTCGACGAGGCTAACCTCCAAAATAATAAGTATAACTGGGGCTACGACCCGTATAACTACAATGCGCCGGAAGGCAGCTACTCGACCGATCCGGCCAACCCCGAAGCGCGTATACGCGAGATGAAGGAGATGGTCAAGGCTCTCCACGACGCCGGCATAGGCGTGGTGATGGACGTGGTTTACAACCATACGGCCAATAACGACGATTCAAACTTCTCGCTTACGGCCCCCGGCTATTACTACCGCCACCGCGCCGACGGGACTTACAGCGACGCTTCGGGATGCGGCAACGAGACAGCTTCTGAACGCCAGCAGATGCGCGATTTCATAATCAACTCGGTGAAATACTGGGCCGATGAATATCATATCGACGGCTTCCGTTTCGACCTCATGGCTATCCACGACATGGAGACGATGAACGAGGTGGCGGCGGAATTGAAGAAAATCAATCCCGACATATTTGTCTACGGCGAGGGATGGACCGCGGGCGACTCTCCCCTCCCGGTCGATCAGCGCGCGCTGAAGGAGAACGTCGGCAAGATGAACGGCATAGCCGTGTTCTCCGACGACATCCGCGATGCTATCAAAGGACATTACAGCAACGCCGAGGACCGCGGCTTCGCTACCGGGAAACCCGGCAATGAGGAGACGGTGAAAATCGGCATTGTGGCCGCAACCGCGCATCCGCAGGTCGACTACTCGAAAGGAAACAATTCAAAATTCGCCTACGCGAAGGCTCCTACCGAGATTATCAACTATGTATCGTGTCACGACGACTTGACGCTCACCGACAAGCTCGCGAAATCGATGCCCGGCTCTACCGAGGCTGAGCGCCAACGCGCCGCTCGACTGGCGCAGACGATAGTGTTCACGTCGCAGGGCACGCCCTTCATGTTTGCCGGCGAAGAGGTGTTCCGCGACAAGAAGGGGGTGCACAACTCTTACCAGTCGCCCGACTCGATCAACGGCATCGACTGGACGCTTAAGAACAAAAACGCCGACCAGTTCAACTACTACCAGGAGCTTATCAAGCTCCGCAAGGCTCATCCCGCCTTCCGCATGACCACCGCCGAGGAGATCGCCAAGAATATCGTTTTCGACAACGTCAAGGAGGATAACCTAATCAGCTACTCAATCAAGAACAATGCCAACGGCGACGAGTGGAAGGAAATCAAGCTTGTGTTTAACGGCTCGGATAAGCCCAAGAAGGTGAAAATACCTAAAGGCAACTGGACCGTCGTTGCCGAGGACGGAAGCCTCAAAGCCGACGGACTCCGCACGGCAAAGGGGGGCGAAATGACAGTGGCCCCCACTTCGGCCCTCATCTTGGCACGCTAAGCCGCCGCTCTGAGAATACGTAAACCGCAACCATTACAAATGGATACAGTAAAGCAATTTGACGCGGCGATCGGACGATGCCGCAAAGTGTTTCACGACAAGCTCCGCGACTACGGAGCTTCGTGGCGTTTAATGCGCCCCACGTCGATCACCGACCAGATACTCATTAAGGCCAACCGCATACGCTCGCTGGAGACTAAGGGCGTTTCGATGGTAGGCGAAGGGATATTGCCGGAATTTGTTGCGATAGTCAACTACGGCATCATAGGCTTGATACAGCTTCAGAAGGGATTCAGCGACACGAAGGATATGACCCCCGAAGAGGCCGAAGAACTTTATGACGCGCTTATGGGCGAGTCCCGCTCGCTTATGCTTGCCAAGAACCATGATTACGACGAAATATGGCGCAAGATGAGGGTGTCGTCGTACACCGACATCATCCTGACCAAGCTGATGCGCACAAAGGAGATCGAGGATCACCAGGGAGTGACGGCTGTGTCGGAAGGCATCGACGCCAACTACATGGACATGATCAATTATGCCATATTCGCCATAATTAAACTTACCGAGTAATGAGCGAGGAAATCACCCCAAAGAGAGCGGCGGAAGTCAGCGACGCTGAGAGCAAGCCGAGTCAGGAAGACAAAAAATGCCCGCCAAAGACCGAAAATCAGATCAGATCGCTCTACAGCCCTGTGGCCGTATGGGCGCTCAGGGTGGTTGTCGGAGCAGTGTTCGTGGTTTCGGGCTTTGTCAAGATCGTCGACCCATGGGGATTCATATTCAAAATAGAGGATTATCTCAACGCTATGGGGCTTGAGCCGCTGAGGTCGCTCTCGATGGTCGCGTCGATAGGCATAGCGTCGTTTGAACTGATATTTGGATTCCTGCTGGCCACGGGGTGCTTCAAGCGCCTGGCGCCATGGCTGCTGACGATGATGATGGCGGTAATGCTGCCGCTTACGCTGTGGACGTGGGTGGCCGATCCAGTAGCCGACTGCGGATGTTTCGGCGACGCGATAGTGCTGTCAAATGCCGCCACATTCTGGAAAAACGTCGCGATCACGCTCGCGCTTATATATTTATGTGTATACAACCGCCGCACTCGATCGGCGATCTACACCCCGGGCGTTCAATGGCTCGTGGTGGTTGTCGCGATGGCGTATTGCCTGTTCGTCGGGCTTTACGGCTACAACATTCAGCCTATGGTCGATTTCCGCCCCTTCCCCGCGGGGATGAATCTGGCTGAGGCTCTTATGGGCGACGAGCCTGATGAGGAGGTAGAGATGGAGTTCATCTATGAGAAAAACGGACAGCAGCAGGCGTTCGGTATCGACAATCTCCCCGACTCTACATGGACGTTCGTTGACCGCCGCGTGGTTGGCGACGTCATAACCGCGGCCCCCGCTTCGGCCGGCGAGAGGGCAAGTTTCGCTATCTACGACCGCGACGAGGAGGTTACACAGGACGTAGTCGCGCCCTACGGCGAGCAGCTTCTGCTGGTCATACCCGAAGGAGACCGCGCCGACATCTCCTACTCTTACCACGCCAACGAATTCAACAAGGCGATGCAGCGCGACGGAGGGTCGATGATCGGCCTGATCGCCGCCCCTGCCGAGAAAATCGCCGAGTGGGTCGACCTTTCGATGTCGGACTATCCATACTACACGGTAGACGACACCTCGCTCAAGCAGCTTTCGCGAGGCTCCATGTCGCTTGTATATCTCCGCGACGGGGTGATACAATGGAAACGCAGCCTCTCGGCCTTCGACTTCGACGCCGTTGACCGCATAGGAAAGGGTGAAATGAAGGTGGCCGACGTGAAGGTGTCAGACCGCAGCCTTCTGCAGGGAGCCACTATCGCGGTATTCGTTTTTTTGGCGGCTCTGGCTCTTTTTCAGGAAATCATTGTCGAAATCTATCAAAAAATCAAAAAAAGGAAGTAACTTTGCAATCGCAAAAACTCACAACACCAAAATACATATTCTAAGATGAGAAAAAATATTGTAGCAGGCAACTGGAAAATGAACACCACCCTTCAGGAAGGCGTGGGTCTTGCTAAAGACGTTAACAATGCCCTTAAGGGTGTAGAGGCAAAGTGCGACGTGATTATCTGCGTCCCCTTCACTCACCTCGCATCGGTAAATGATGTTATCGACCAGTCGAAGCTCGGTCTCGGCGCCGAGAACTGCGCCGACCACCTCAAAGGCGCATACACAGGCGAGGTTTCAGCTCCTATGGTAGCTTCGACCGGAGCCAAATACGTGATTCTCGGCCACTCTGAACGTCGTCAGTACTACGGCGAGACTTCAGAGACACTCAAAGAGAAAGTGAACCTCGCTCTCCAGTGCGGCCTCACCCCTATCTTCTGCATCGGCGAAGTGCTTGAGCAGCGCGAAAACGGCACCTACTTCGACGTTGTTAAATCGCAGATCGAGGAAGCTCTCTTCGACCTCTCGGCAGAAGATTTCGCTAAACTCATCCTCGCTTACGAGCCTGTATGGGCAATCGGCACCGGCAAGACCGCGACCGACGACCAGGCCCAGGAGATGCACGCCTTCATCCGCAAGACCATCGCCGACAAATATGGCGCCGAGGTAGCCGACAACACTTCGATACTCTATGGCGGCTCATGCAAGCCCTCAAACGCTAAGGCGCTCTTCGCGAAGCCCGACGTTGACGGCGGTCTTATCGGCGGCGCATCGCTCGAAGCCGAGTCGTTCATGGGCATCGTCACCGCATTCTAAGATTCGCTGACTCACCCGCGATGCCTGAGCGCATCGCGAAAGGTGTATGGACAAAACGAGCCTTTGCCTATCATAGTGAGGGCTCTTTTGTCCGATTCCTTGTATACCCCGCGACACGCGTCACACGCGGCGGGCGATACATTCTAATCAATTATTTCATCAATGAAACGTATCTATCTTATAGCCCCGGTAATACTGGCTGCGCTGACGGCTACGGCTCAGACCGCGGCGCCGACCGACTCGCTCAACATCGTCGACCGCATCAACGCCTCTGAGGTGATCGTCATCGAGCAGCCCGCCGGACTTCAGGAGAGAATCTTGCAGTCGCCTGCCGAAGAGGCAGCCGCGACACAGGGAGCCGCGGAGGATAACAAGCCTAAGAAGAAAGGCGTTCAGCCCGGTTACCGCGTGCTGGTATTTGCCGACAACAACGCCCGCACGGCCAAGAACCGCGCCAACACCGTTGCCCGCCGAGTAGCGGGAGCCGTCCCCGGCCAGCGCACCTACGTGGTCTATGAGTCGCCCTACTGGCGTATGAAATTAGGCGACTTCACCACCCGCGAAGACGCGGAGAAGGCCGCGACGCTGCTGCGCCGCAAATTCCCTTCCTACGCTTCGGAGGTCAGAGTGATTCGCGACCGTGTGGTTATCAGATAATTGGATACACATGAAGATGAACAAAAGCAAAGACGAGATAATCAGCGAATTGGCGCGGCACTATGAGGCGATACTGCGCCTTATCGGCGAGGACCCTGAGCGCGAAGGGCTCGTAAAAACCCCTCTGCGCGCTGCCAAAGCCATGTATTTCGCCACGCGGGGCTACGAGGCCGACGTCGACCAGGTGGTCAACGGGGCTATCTTCTCCCACGAAGGCTCGCGCATGATTATCGTTAAGGATATTGAATTCTACTCGTTCTGCGAGCACCATATCCTCCCCTTCTTCGGTAAAATTTCAATCGGATATATCCCCGACGGCAAAATCGTGGGGCTCAGTAAGTTGGCTCGCCTTGTCAACATCTACGCCCGCCGCCTTCAGGTGCAGGAGCGGCTGACGGCCGAGGTCTGCGCCGAGGTGCTGAAGATACTCGGCGCCAAAGGGGTGATGGTATGCTGCGAGGCAGAGCACCTGTGCATGAAGATGCGCGGAGTTGAGAAGCAACATTCATCAACCGTCACTACCGAATATAACGGCGTGTTTGAAAGCGACGCGTCGCTGCGTCGCGAGTTTCTCGACGCTCTGCGCTGAATCCTCCCCCCCCCCCGTTTACTCGAAATCCTCTTCGTCGAAGTCCCAGCCGAGGTCGTCGTAGGCTTCGGAGGTGAACTTGCTTAGCTCGCGGCCTTCGCGCTTGGTGGGTCGCCCAAGACCTTTACGGCGGTCGACGAAGCCCGATATTTTCACCACTTCAAGCAGATCGTACTGCGACTGCGGGGTGACGTTTTCCATATATTCCGGAACGAGTTTGGCCCCAAGCCGGTTTTCGGTCAGCGCTTTCACGCGGAAGCTGTAGGTCACCGGCGGCTTGCGCACATGGATTATTTCCCCTACCTTGATCATTCGCGAGGGCTTGACGAGCTGGGCTGTCTCAGCATCGGGGCCAACGCTTACGCGACCCTTCTTTACCGAGTCGGTGGCCACGGTGCGCGTCTTGAATATGCGCATCGCCCATAACCATTTGTCGATTCTTACTTCAGATTTCATTGCTTAAAAAACAGGCGGAGGTGGAGTTACTTGTTATTGTAATTGCACATGGCGAACTGCAGCCCCGACAGCACGAATGCCTTGATGGCTTCGACAGCCGTGTCGATGCGCGTCGGGAGTTTCTGGCGCTCGTCGAGGGTGAAAGAGCCGAGCACGTAGTCGATTTGGCATCCGCGGGGAAAGTTATCGCCTATGCCGAAGCGGAGCCGGCAGTAAGCCTGAGTGCGGAGCATCAGGGCGATGTTTTTCAGACCGTTGTGCCCCGCATCGCTGCCCGAGGGCTTGATGCGGATAGCGCCGAACGGAAGCGCGATGTCGTCGACGATAACCAGGACGTGGTCGAGAGGTATATTCTCCTTATCCATCCAGTAGCGCACGGCGTTGCCCGATAGATTCATGTAGGTAGAGGGCTTGAGCACCACAAGCTGCTTGTTTTTGACGCGCATACGGCAGATGTCGCCGTAGCGCTCGGTCGAGAACGAGGCGCCCGCGTCGGCAACGAGCTTGTCGGCGATCATGAAGCCGATATTATGGCGTGTCGAGCGGTATTCGTCGCCTATGTTTCCGAGGCCTACGATCAGATATTTCATTAATTAGTAGATATTAGCGTTGATAGAATATTTCGGCGGCTGAGGCTTGATTGCCACCAAGCGTTAAAATAGAGGGAGAGTCGTGTCGGAGAGCACGTATTTGTCCTCAAACTCCTGCTGGGTCATGCAGAGTATCATGATGCCCTGGATGAACATCAGTATACTCCATATACCGCAGGTGACCACCGACAGGAGGATCGATAGAAAGCCCCCGGCAATCTTGCCGCAGTAGAAATACTGCACTCCTAAGCCGCAAAAGAGTATCGCGAGAATCCCGGCGACTACTTTGCTCTTGTCGGTGGTCGCGATTTCGGGGTTGTCGTAAGAGTGGTGGTAACGGCTGTTGTTGTAGCCGTTGTTGTAGCCGTTGTTGGCTGAGGGATTAAACGGCGGCGGGGTTGAGGGCTTGCGGTGCCTCAACATCTCCATTAATTCGGGAACGGTGTAGGCGGGCACCCAACCTGGCAGACCTTGCGCCCACACGTTGGAGTCGGGCGTCAGTCCGTAGTTGAGCAGCTGCTCCTTCGGCATCGGCCCTATCTGCTGGCCGTTGTATATGATGTAGTATTCAGTCATGGGATTGTGCGGTGAGGGGAAAAAATGGTCGACTTTGTGGCGAGAGGCTAAAGATTGATGATGTTGCGGGCGATCCACCATGCGACTGATAGCGACAGCATCGCGCCTATGGCGGCGGGGGCAGTCAATAGCCGGTAGATACTCTTCGCCGGACCGCGGTCAGCGATTGCCGAGTACGCGAGCAGGGCGATATAAGGCGCGGAGACAACGAGGAAGTAGTTATGGCTTAAAGCTTCGAGCGCATGGCCGCCGAGCAGGTCGCCGAGGGCTCGGGTCGTGCCGCATCCGGGGCAGCTGAGGCCCGTGAGCGACCGTATCGGGCACGGAACGGCGGCGATAATGGCTGCCGCGGCTGCCGCTAAGGCTATGAGGGCCGGGAGGGAGTGTCGCTTAAGTAGGGTCATCAGGGGGGGGGGGGGTGGTTGCTCGGTCTTAACAACAAACCTCTTGCGAGCATCTGAGGCCGCAAGAGGTTGATGTTATAGACGATGTTGTAAAATAAGTCGTGAGCCGTCGGGGCTTATTAAGCGTTGGCTGCGGCAGCCTGCTGACCGCGGGCGGCGCGGGTGAGCTGAACGGCGCAAACGACTGCGTTCTTAGCGTTGACGAGTTCGAGACCCTCGAAGTGGAGGTCGCCGACCGCGAGGCTCTTGCCGAGACCGAGGTGGTCGACATTGATGATGAGGCGCTCGGGGATTTCGGTATATATGGCGCGAACTTTGAGTTTCTTCATCGAGAGCGAGAGCTTACCGCCGGCTTTAACACCTTCGGCGTGGCCTTCGAGCTTAACGGGAACCTCAACAACAACGGGCTTCTTGTCGCCTACTTCGAGGAAGTCGATATGGAGCACGGTGTCTTTCACGGGGTGGAACTGCACTTCTTTGAGCACGGCCATTTTCTTGTTGCCGTTCATGTCGATTTCCACTGCGTAGATGTCGGGGGTGTAGATGAGTTTGCGCACGCCCTCCTGAGTGAGGGTGATGTCGGTAGTGATGATACCTTTGCCGTCTTCGATTTCAACGAGTTTCTGGCCGGGGGCGAGAGTGCCGTTGAAGGGGAGTTCTACGATTTCGCCGCCGTTGATCACTGCGGGGATTTTACCTTCGGCGCGGAGAGCTTTGGTTGCTTTCTTGCCGAGGTCGGTGCGGGGCTCGGCTGCGAGTTTGTAAGTGTTCATGATTGAATTTGATTAATTGTGTTACTCAAAATTAAGTAGTTCTTAATTTCCCATCACACGGGAGCTTTATTCAAAAGCACCGCGAAGTTACTAATTATTAACCAATTATCCAAACATTTCTGCCCCGGAAACGAAAGAAACAGCACAATACGGTGTAACGTGATGATTGATAGTCGCTTAGACTGATGTGTGCTGTTTCTTTGCGTTCATGGGTTAAGCCCTCGCCTCGGCCTAAGCCCGACGCATTGGCGTGTGCCCGATAATCGAAAGTTTCTTTTTCGCACATTTTCCGCTCCCCGCGGTCATAACTTTGTGGTGTGATTGATAAAGCAATCATATAATGTAAAATAAGTTGTGAATATGGAGAAAGATAAGATTAATGAGGTGGATACTGCCTGCGGCGGCGGTTTTCTTGAAGAGCTACCTATAGAGGTATTTCCGGGGAAGATAAGTCAGTTCATAGCCGATATTGCTTATACGTATCAGTGCCCGAGAGATTTCGTGACGTCGGCTGTGTTGGTAGCCGCATCGTCGGTGATAGGAAACAAGGTTCATGTATATGACGGCAAGTATGATAATCCGTTGATGCTGTGGATGGTTAACGTGGCTAAGAGCGGCACTAACAAGACGGCTCCCGTAAGAAAGGTGCTCGCTCCCCTGTTTGATATAAACCGAGAGATGATCGACCAATACAAGATGGAGAAGGCAAAAGCAGGGCCTGACGATCCTATACCTGTATGTCATCAGCTTATTATCAGTGACTCTACCGAGGAAGCCCGCCTTAAGGTGATTCACAACAATCCTAAAGGTATTCTCTGTTACTACCCTGAGATAAAAGGCTTTTTCGACGATATGAGCCGTTATAGCGCATCTGACGGTAGCGCGAAGCTCCTCCGTATCTACGACGGCGATGATATAAGCGTCAACCGTAAGAGCGACGATAATCCCTGGGATATACGCAATCCGTTTATGAACATCATAGGCGACATACAGCCCGCTCTGTTGAGCAAGGCGTTTGGCGACCCTAAGTTTCTCGCCAACGGCCTCAACCAGAGGTTTCTCTTCAACTACGAGGACTCGCCGAGTTATGGGCTTTACAGCGAGGATTTGCCTAACGAGGAGCTGCAAAAACACTGGGAGGCGTATATCCGCGAGTTTTCGCGCTTCAGTAACCCTACTAATCGCCCTCTCGTTCCCGACAAAGAAGCCAAAGAGGTTTATATCGAATACTATAACGATCTCCAGGTAAAGAAATACGCGGCCAAATGCGACTACGAGCGTTCGGTCTACTCGAAATGCCAGATACAGATACTGCGCATAGCCGGCATACTCCACCTATTCAACGTGGCCTCAAATCTCTGCTACGCCGGAGGGGGCTACGAGGCATACGGGGTTGATCTCGACGTGATTTTCACCATTCCGGGCGAGACTATGGCCGACGCCGCCGCTCTTATGCTCTGCTTCGAGAGGAACGCGATGAGAGTCTACTCGGTGATAAAGGCCAGGCAGGCTCCTCTGATGGAGTTGTCGAAGAGCGATGCCATTAAGCTCATTCATAGCCACTACCCTATCCGCAACGTCAGCAAATTCGCCGACAGCATCGGGGCTAACCGCACTACCGTCTCTCGCATCATCAACGGTATAGCCTAAGAAACGGAAGAAACAGCAACACACGCCGTAATGCATTGATGCATAATGCGTTATAGCGTGTGTTGCTGTTTCTTTGTGTTCTGCGGTCGCGGAGCGTTACGGCTACTCGCCCGACTGCTCAGGCTGCTGCTCAGGCTCGGGGTGGACTATGGTGCAGACCACGTCGTCGCCGGCCTCGTTGAGCTCCACTCTGATAGTGTCGCCAGGCTTCACGTCGGCGTCGATAATCATCTCGGCGAGGTTGTCCTCCAGATATTTTTGGATCGCTCTCTTCAGCGGGCGCGCGCCATACTGCTGGTCGTAGCCCTTGTCGGCGATGAAGCTCTTGGCCTGCTCGGTGATGTCGAGACGGTAGCCAAGCTGGTCGATGCGCTTATAGAATCCCGCGAGCTCTATGTCGATAATCTTGTAGATAGCCTCCTTCGAGAGGGGGTCAAACATGATTATGTCGTCGATACGGTTAAGGAACTCGGGGGCGAAAGCCTTGTTGAGCGCTTTTTGAAGCACGCCGTGGCTCTGCTCTTTGCTCACCTTGCCCTGGGTGTTGAAGCCGACGCCCGCGCCGAAATCCTTGAGCTGGCGTGTGCCGATGTTGGAGGTCATAATGATGAGCGTGTTCTTGAAGTCGATCTTGCGGCCGAGCGAGTCGGTGAGACGGCCCTCGTCGAGCACCTGGAGGAGGAGGTTGAACACGTCGGGGTGGGCCTTCTCAATCTCGTCGAGCAGCACAACCGAGTAGGGGCGTCGGCGCACCTTCTCCGTGAGCTGTCCACCCTCCTCGTAGCCTACGTATCCCGGAGGCGCGCCCACGAGTCGGCTGACGGTGAATTTCTCCATGTACTCGCTCATGTCGATGCGTATAAGCGTGTCGGCCGAGTCAAAGAGATATTCGGCGAGCATCTTGGCGAGGTGGGTCTTGCCGACGCCGGTCGGGCCGAGGAACATGAACGTGCCTATCGGCTTATTGGGGTCTTTAAGCCCTACGCGGTTGCGCTGTATCGCCTTCACGATCTTATCGATAGCCGCGTCCTGGCCTATGATGGCCGATTTGAGCTGAGGGTTCATCGCCTTGAGGCGGGTGCCTTCGGCCTGCGCCACGCGCTGCACGGGCACTCCCGTCATCATCGCTACCACCTCGGCCACCTTCTCGTCGTCGACGGTCTCGCGCTCGTTGGCCAGTCGCGCTTCCCATTGCTTCTTGGCCTCTTCGAGCTGCTTCTTGAGCTGCGTCTCCTTGTCGCGGAACGATGCGGCCTGCTCGAAATTCTGGTTTTTCACCGCGGCGAGCTTCGATTCGCCGGCTGTCACGATCTGGTTTTCAAGCGCTTCGATTTCCTCAGGCACCCGTATGTTGGTGACATGGACTCTCGACCCCGCTTCGTCGAGGGCGTCGAGGGCCTTGTCGGGGAAGGTGCGGTCAGAGATGTAGCGCTCGGTAAGGTTGACGCACGCTCTGAGGGCCTCGTCGGTGTAGTTGACGTTGTGGTGCGCCTCGTATTTATCCTTAACGTTGCGGAGAATCTCAAGGGTCTCTTCGGGCGAAGTCGGCTCTACCATCACTTTCTGGAAGCGGCGTTCGAGCGCGCCGTCGTTCTCGATGTTCTTGCGGTATTCGTCGAGCGTCGTGGCGCCGATGCATTGTATTTCGCCTCGGGCGAGAGCGGGCTTCAGAAGGTTGGCCGCGTCCATCGACCCGGCTGCGTTGCCCGCCCCGACTATGGTGTGGAGCTCGTCGATGAAGAGGATTATGTTGTCGTTCTTGGCAAGCTCGTTGAGTATCGACTTTAGACGCTCCTCAAACTGGCCGCGGTATTTCGTTCCGGCCACGAGCGAAGCCATGTCGAGCGAGATCACGCGCTTGTCGAAGAGTATGCGCGAAACCTTGCGCTGGACTATACGGAGCGCCAGGCCCTCGACGATGGCCGATTTGCCCACGCCGGGCTCGCCGATAAGCACCGGGTTGTTCTTCTTGCGGCGCGAGAGTATCTGGGCGAGACGCTCGATCTCGTTGTCGCGGCCTATGACCGGGTCGAGACGCCCCTCCTCGGCGAGGCGGGTCATGTCGTTGCCGAATTTGTCGAGAGCCGGGGTGTCGCCGGTGTTCGACTTCGTTTTGCCCGAAGAGTATTTGCTCTGCGACGAGGTCGCTCCCCCGCCGGGCATATCGTCGTCGTCATCCTCCTCGTCCTCGCTGTATCCGGCTCCGGCCGAAGGGGTCTCGGGCTTGTTGGCCAGAGAGTAGTATATGGCCTCGTAGGTGATGCCGGCGTCGCGGAAGGGCTTCATGAACTCCATCTGCTGCACCTCTGAGTTGTGGAATATCGCCATGAGGAGATGCTCCTCGTCGACAACGTCGCTGCGCATCATCCTCGACTCTAACACCGAGAGGCGCACAAGGCGGTTGGCGAGGTCGCTGATGGCGATTTCGGCCGACGAATGGGGCTGCGAGTCAAATAGGCTGCTGTCGAGCTGCTGTTGCAACTGATAGACCGACACTTCGCGGGCTATCTTCTCAAGTATCGACCCGGCGCGGGAGGCGGGGTTGGCGATAAGCGCGAGAAGCAGGTGGGCCGGGGTGACTGTCGCGTTGTTGTGGCGAGCGGCCTCGCGGCGGCTGTTGTCGAGCGCGGTCTTGAGCTTGTCAGAGAAATTTATTTCCATATTTACGCTTTACTGATTACATTTTTATATATGGAGCGCGGCGAAGGCGGCTGCGGTTGGCCGCTGTCATAGGCTCTCGCTCCGGCCCCCCGCGCCCCTATGAGGCGGCGTTGAGGGGCTTGGCGGGCCTCGTCGCTCCGTTTTGAGGCACAGCAATAACCGTGCCAAACTCCATTTTAACGTTATTTATATATGTTGTCTGCATTTCTGCAATTCAAAGTTACGAAAAATTCCGCAAAAATCCTTACCTTTGTATGTTGATTTAACATCATATAATACATTAACCGATTTTTTAAACATATTTAGACTAAAATATAAGTGGAAAATCATGGCCTCTCCCGGCGGCTCAAGCCGCTGCCATGACCATAAAATTTTCGCAAATGGAAGAAATGGAAAAAGCTGACGACCGTATCGTCAAAATCAACATCGAGAATGAGATGAAATCGGCTTACATCGACTACTCCATGTCGGTGATCGTGAGCCGCGCGCTTCCCGATGCCCGCGACGGTCTCAAACCTGTGCAGCGCCGAGTGCTCTTCGGCATGAACGAGATGGGCAACACCTCCAACCACCCATATAAGAAATCAGCCAACTGCGTGGGAGAAGTGATGGGTAAATACCACCCCCACGGCGACTCCTCGATTTATGGTACCGTAGTGAGAATGGCGCAGCCATGGGCTATGCGCTACACCCTCGTCGACGGCCAGGGCAACTTCGGCTCGGTCGACGGCGACTCCCCCGCGGCTATGCGTTACACCGAGGTGCGTCTGCGCAAGATAGGCGAGGACATGCTCGCCGACATCAATAAAGACACGGTCGATTTCCAGCCCAACTACGACAACTCCAAGCGCGAGCCCGTGGTGCTCCCTACCCTCTTCCCCAACCTTCTGGTCAACGGCGCTGCAGGTATCGCCGTCGGCATGGCCACTAATATGCCTCCTCATAACCTGACCGAGGCCATCAACGCCTCGATCGCCCTCATCGACAACCCCGACCTGACTATCCCCGAGCTGATGCACCATATCGTAGCTCCCGACTTCCCTACCGGAGGCATCATCTACGGCTACAACGGAGTCAAAGAGGCGTTTGAGACAGGCCGCGGGCGTATCGTGATACGCTCCAAAGTCGAGATCGAGCAGGAGGCAGAGCACGAATCCCTTATCGTGACCGAAATCCCCTACGGTGTCAACAAAGCCGAGCTCGTGAAATACATCGCCGAGCTTGTCACCGAGAAGAAGATCGAGGGCATCGCCGACCTCGCCGACGAGAGCAACATCGAGGGCATGCGTATCGTCATCCGCCTTAAGCAGGACGCCAACGCCAACGTCGTCCTCAACAAGCTCTACAAGATGTCGCAGCTCCAGGCGTCGTTCTCGGTCAACAATGTCGCCCTCGTCCATGGCCGCCCCAAGCTGCTCAATCTCAAAGACCTCCTGATGGCCTTCATCGAGCATCGCCATGAGGTGGTAATCCGCCGCACGAAATTCGACCTCGCCGAGGCTCAGCGCCAGGCCCATATCATCGAGGGCCTTATCATCGCCAGCCAGAATATCGACGAGGTGATCCACATAATCCGCTCCTCGGCTTCGACCGACGAGGCCAAGCAGCGTCTTGGCGAGCGTTTCAGCCTCGACGACGTGCAGACCCAGGCTATCGTCGATATGCGCCTCAAACAGCTCACCGGACTTGAGCAGGACAAGCTCAACGAGCGTTACCGCGAGCTTGAGGAGACTATTGCCCGCCTTGAGCTTATCCTCAACGACGACGGCGTTTGCCGCCAGCTCATGAAGGACGAGCTCGCCGAGGTGCGCGACACTTACGGCGACAAGCGCATGACCGCTATCGACTATACCGCCGGCGACTTTAACGCCGAGGACTTCTATGCCGACGACGACATGATCATCACTATCTCTCATCTCGGCTATATCAAGCGCACTCCCCTCTCCGAATTCCGCGCGCAGAACCGCGGCGGTGTCGGCTCCCGCGGCTCCAAGGCCCGCGAAGAGGATTTCATCGAGTATATATATACAGCCTCGATGCACGCCGATATGCTCTTTTTCACCCGCAAGGGCCTAGTCTACAAGCTCAAAGTCTATGAGCTTCCCGAAGGCAGCAAGAGCATGAAGGGCCGCGCGATACAGAATCTGCTCAACATTGAGCCGGGCGACTCGGTCAACGCGTTCATCCACTGCAAGCACCTCTCCGATCCTGAGTACACCAACTCCCACAACCTCGTCTTCGCCACCCGCAACGGAGTGATCAAGAAGACTTCGCTCGCCGAGTACGCCCGTATCAACGTCAAAGGCAAGAAGGCCATCGTAATCCGCGAGGGCGACCAGGTAATCGACGTCGACCTTACCGACGGCAATTCAGAGATACTCATGGCCAACCGCAACGGACGCGCCATCCGATTCCACGAATCCAAAGTGCGCCAGATGGGCCGCGTGTCGACAGGCGTGCGAGGCATGACCCTCGACGGCCCCGACGATGAGGTCGTAGGCATGATATGCATGTCGGAGAACACCCCCAACAACGTCATGGTGATCTCAGAGAAAGGCTACGGCAAGCGTACCGACCTCGACGCTTACCGCGTCACCAACCGCGGCGGCAAAGGCGTCAAGACAATCAACGTCACCGACAAGACAGGCACTCTCGTGGCTATCAAGAGCGTTAACGACGACAACGACCTCGTGATTATCAACAAGTCGGGCATCACGCTCCGATTCCACGTCACCGACATCCGCCTAATGGGTCGTGCCACTCAGGGCGTGCGCATCATCAACCTCGACAAGCGCGACGACGAGATCGCTTCGGTTTGCTGCGTCGCGACCGACCCCGAAGAGGAAGTCGACGCTATAGAGCAGGGCGGCGAAGAGCTCCCCGCTATCGAGGAGAACCCTGTAGATGAGGCCAACGAAAACGTTGTCGACGACATCGCCGAGGCCCACCGCGAGGAAGAACCCAACGAATGACGCGCGTTTCCTACAATTCAACCGATATATTTTGATTATTGAAATATAAGGTTTAACTTTGGGGACTTTCAACATCAACCACGGTTTGCCACACATATTATAATAGTCAGTATTTATTATAATAGTCAGTATTCAAACCCTACTATCAGTCAGAATTCTTACTTTAAACCAAAAGATATGAAAAAAATCGCTATCCTAAGCCTTTGCTGCGGCGCAGTACTCGGTATGTCGGCCCAAACGAGCCTCGTTAAGGACGTTGAGCGTCAGCTTAAATCCAATATCGAGAATTATCCCGCCCAGGCTACGGCTATCAAGCCCGCTTTCGAAAATCCCGAGACCAAAGACCTCGCTCAGCCTTACTTCATGATCGGCGAAGCAGCGTTCAAATTCTCTGATCATCTCCAGGGCCAGCGCGCTATCGGCAAGCAGGTCGACGACAAGGCTGCCGGCCACGCTATGATCGACGGTTACTACAACCTCTTGACCGCTATGCAGAAGGACTCTCTCCCCAACGAGAAAGGCCAGATCAAGCCTAAATATTCAAAAAACGCTATCAAGCTCATCAAAGACCACTATGTGGCGCAGGACTTCGCCAACGCAGGCGTATATCTCTGGGGCGTGCAGGACTATCAGGGCGCGTACGACGCATGGTATATCTACCTCAACGCTCCCCACAACCCTATCCTCGGCGCTAACGCACCCACTGCTCCGGCCGACTCCACTATCGCCGACATGAACTTCAACATGGGTCTCGCCGCATGGCAGGCCGAGCGCCTCGACGACGCTCTCGCTGCCTTCGACATGGCTATCGCCAAAGGCTACGACAAGAAAGCCGTCTACGACTACGCTATCAGCGTCGCCAGCCAGAAAGGCGACAACGCCCGCATGGCCGAGTACGCCTCGCAGGCTTTCCCCCTCTTCGGCAAAGAGGATGACCGCTATATCGGCTTCATGATCAACGACAAGCTCCAGAACAAACAGTACGACGAAGCCATGTCGATGCTCGAACAGTATATCCAGGCCGACCCCAACAACGCTCAGCTCTACTATGTGCGCGGCGTCATTTACGACACCAAGGACGAGCCCGAGAAAGCTATGGCCGACTACAAGAAGTCGCTCGACCTTGCCCCCGAAAATGCCAACGCCCTCTTCAACTATGGCCGCACGATCTACAACAAGGCTATCATCCTTTCCGACTCCGACGAGATCTCAAATCTCCCCACTGCCGAGTACAACAAAGCTCTCGACGAGCAGGTTTATCCCATATTCCGCGAAGCTGCGGGCTATCTCGAGAAAGCCTATCAGCTCGATGAGGACAACATGGCCTCTAAGACCCTCCCCCTTCTGCGCAATATCTACTATAACCTGAAGGATGATTCTAACCTCAAGCGCATCGAACAGCTTGAGAAATACTAATCCCCGCCCGCGACGACGGTCTGCCCTTTTGTCAGATTCGTTAACATAATTTAAGGAAAAATGTCACGCTTATCGGTGTGGCATTTTTTTTGTAATTGTTATTTATATAGAATTTGAAAAAAAGAAACTAAATAACAATATAATCTTATGCAAAAAGGTTCAATCGGGGTTACGACCGAGAACATCTTCCCCGTCATCAAAAAGTTTCTCTATAGCGATCACGAAATATTCCTCCGCGAGCTTGTATCCAACGCCGTCGACGCCACCCAGAAACTCCGCACGCTTTCAGCTTTCGGCGAGTTCAAGGGCGAAATCGGCGACGCGCGCGTTTACGTCAGCATCGATCCCGAAGCCGGCACGCTTACCGTGAGCGACCACGGCGTGGGCATGGATGCCGCCGACATCGACAAGTACATCAACCAGATTGCCTTCTCAGGCGCTGAGGAGTTTCTCAAGAAATATAAAGACAACGTCAACGCCATTATCGGCCATTTCGGCCTCGGTTTCTACTCCGCCTTCATGGTGGCTAAGAAAGTCGTTATCAAATCGCTCTCTTACAAGGAGGGCGCCAAGGCGGTTGAATGGACCTGCGACGGCTCGCCTGAGTATGAGATGACCGAGTGCGACAAGACAACCCGCGGCACCGACGTGATCCTTTATATCGACGACGACAACAAGCAGTATCTCGAACGCTCCACTATCGAGGGCTTATTGAAGAAATATTGCCGCTTCCTTCCCGTGCCTGTGGTTTTCGGCAAGAAGCAGGAATGGAAAGACGGCAAATACGTCGATACCGATGAAGACAACGTCGTCAATGCCCTTGAGCCGGCATGGCTTAAGAAACCTACCGACCTCACCGACGACGATTACCTCAAATTCTACCATGCCCTCTATCCCGGTCAGGACGACCCCCTCTTCTGGATTCACCTCAACGTGGATTACCCCTTCACTCTTACAGGTATTCTTTATTTCCCGAAAATCAAGAATAACATCGAGGTGCAGAAAAATCGCATCCAGCTCTACTCTAATCAGGTTTACGTGACCGACTCGGTTGAGGGCGTCGTTCCCGAATTCATGATGCTCCTTCAGGGTGTCATCGATTCCCCCGACATTCCTCTTAACGTAAGCCGTTCTTATCTTCAGAGCGACTCTGCCGTGAAGAAAATCTCTACTTACATCACCAAGAAGGTGTCTTCGCGCCTTGAGGAAATCTTTAAGGAAAACCGCTCTGAATTTGAGCAGAAGTGGGACGACATCAAGCTCTTCATCGAGTATGGTATGCTTACCGACCCCAAATTCTGCGACGCGGCTATGAAATTCTGCCTCGTGAAGACTACCGAAGGCAAGTATTTCACTCTCGAGGAGTATCGCAAACTTATCGAGCCAGAGCAGACCGACAAAGACGGCACCGTCGTATATCTCTATGCTACCGACACCGATGCGCAGTACAACGCTATCAAGTCGGCTACCGATAAGGGCTATTCGGTTCTGCTTATGGACGGTCAGCTCGATAACCACTTCGTAGGGTTGCTTGAGCAGAAGATTGAGAAGAGCCACTTCACCCGCGTCGACGCCGACATCGTGGATAACCTTATCCGCAAGACCGACCGCCGCGAGGCTAATCTCACCCCGCTTCAGCGCAGCATCCTCTCTACCGTGTTTTCCTCGCAGACCCCAGCGGTCGACAAGGCTAATTTCGTGGTTACGTTCGAGTCGCTTTCAGCCGACGATCTCCCTGTCGTCATTGCTCAGAATGAGTATATGCGCCGTATGAAAGAGATGGCTTCTCTGCAGCCCGGCATGAGCTTCTACGCTGAGCTTCCCGACAGCTACAACCTTATCGTCAATGTCGAGCAGCCTGTAATTAAGAAGATTCTTGCCGATGCCGACTCGGCTCTCGATGCTACCGTCCAGCCTATGCTCGATGAAATCGACGCCAAGAATAGCGAAATCACAAAATTGCGTGCCGACAAGGATGCCGACCCTGAGAAGAAGTCGGAGACCCTCGAAAAAGAAGTGGCCGACACTCGCTCGCGTATGGACAAGACCGTGGCCGACTATGCCGCGGCTCAGCCTCTCGTTAAGCAGGTGATCGACCTCGCTCTCCTCGGCAACGGTCTCCTTCGCGGTCAGTCGCTCTCCGACTTCATCCGCCGCTCGGTCAATCTGCTTTAATCGCTAATATTTACCGTACAAATAATGAGCCCAGGTTTTTTAAGAACTTGGGCTCATTTTTATTTTGTATGTATGGACTTATTGTCCGACAGGCTCTTGGCTAATCAATACGGGTGCCGTCGCTGCTATACGTGTGCCCGACGTCGAAACCGTTGTTTTTGAACGTTCCTTCGTAATACATGTTGTCATTCAGCGGGAAATAAAGTTTGCCGTGGTCATACATGTCGTTGTGGTACGTGCCTTCAAACACGTTTGAGCCATCTCTTGTGCGATATATCGCTTCCCCCTCGCGAACGCCGTTTTTGTAATATCCTTCGTATGTGCCGAGCTCATATACGCCTTTTCCCTTGCCTTCGGGGAGTCCTTGCGAGTTTACGGGGCCGGTGTAGACAAATGTTCCCGAATCGTTGGGGCAAGAGAATACTTTCTCCGAGACGAAGTGTGCGGAAGTGTTGACAACCGTGCTATCAGTGTATGTCACATCAGGGCTTACAGGGCGACTTTTCTTTTCCGACGACAACGCTATCGCGGCGATAATCGCCACTACCACTCCGACCGATACCCCGATTATAAGCGGTAGCTTGCTTCCTTTGCGCTTCGCTCCGTACGGCTGATTGGGTTTCTCTTTTCGATTGGTTGCCCGTGTAAGCGGTTCGGTGGCTACCCGCTGCGGCTGCGGTTTGGGCTGAGGTTTAGGTTTAGCCTGTGCCTTAGGTTGCGCCTTGGGCTTGGGAGCTACGCTGACAGCTTCCGCTACCACCACGTTGTCGCCCCCTTGAGCCCTTTTGGGCTGCGGCTTGGGTATCGCTGCGGGTGCGGGGTTCGCAACCGCGGGTTGTGGCATTGCCGGTATCGGCATAGCGGGTTGATTGGGCGCGTCGAGAAGCATGAGTGCTTGCTGGAGTTGGCCTATCATGGCTTCAGCCGAGGGAGTGCGGTTGAACGCTTGAGGCTGCATTGCGTCGAGCACCACCTTGCGGGTGGCTTCCGACACATCTGCTGGGAGCTTCTCTGCGATTTGCGCCATATTCGGCGCGATGTCGAAGGCAGCCGGCGGGTTTTTCCCCGTCAGCAGATAGAAAAGCACCCCTCCGAGGGCATATACGTCATATTTGGGCGAAAATTCATTGATTTCGGAGTACTGCTCCTGTGGCGCGTAGCCTACCGATACCCCCTTTGCCTTGATGCGGCTTGTCGGGTGACCTTTGCTGTCGAAATGCTTCGATATGCCGAAGTCGATGAGCACGGGTATGTGGTTTCCCTCTTCGGTGGTTTTCATCACGATATTTCCGGGCTTTATATCGAGGTGAAGCATACGCTCCCTGTGGATCGCGGCAACGGCGTCGGCAACCTGAATCATGAGCTTCAGTGCGTCGCGCTCCTTCATGGGTTCTGGATTTCCCCCGTCTAGATACTCCATCACGTAATAAGCTGTGCCGTTCGCCTCAAATGTCTCGTTCACCTTAACGATGCCGGGAGCCTTGAGGCATATTTTTTGAAGACGTTTCGCTTCGGTGAGGAAGTCGGCGCGCGAGGTTTCGGTTTGCTTTCGGGTCGCGGGCGTGCAGTTTACGGTCATCCCGTCCTCAAGTCGGTAGCAAGTATCCATAAAATGCTCTTTTATGGCGAAATGCACCGTCATGCTGACGTTTCCAAGCCTGATCGACGAGCTTGCCAGATAGGTGATGCCGAAACTTCCGGCTCCGAGCACGCGCTCGATAATATATTCCTGGTGTCCACTGCGAAGCACCGTCTTAGGCGCGAGTGATTGTGTATTGCTCATTGTTGGTTATGATTGTCTTGACCGGTGTGAATCTACCGGCGTGTGATTTTACCCGCAAAGATATGAAAAATCCCGCACTTACGATGTGTAAATGCGGGAAAATCCGGTTTTTTCGGTAATTAAAGCCACTTAAATCCTCTTGTGATCGCAAAAAAAACGTTATGCGTTGTGAGTCTTATTGAGCGAGTTTGTACGAGTCGCGGCGTATATAGTCGCGAATCATTTGATAAATCATCGACTGGAGCGGGGTGAGGTCGGAGTCGTCGAGTCGCTGGCCGAGTATCATTTCTCCTGCCACTGCGCTGGCAATGGCTACGCGTTCCTCTGCGGGAAGTGAGTTGATCGTGTTGAGCACGTGAGACGTAATGATTATTGACTGATTCATGGCTTTGTTGTTTTTAGGATTGAGATTCAGTTGCTCGCCGGGGTCATTCCCTTGACGACTCTGCAAAGATAACGCCTCACGCGGGCAATAAGTTTGCCCGCCAATGTTAAATTTCAGTGTTTGCTTGAAAATATTGTCACTTCGCGCCCTATTTCCGAAATATTAACAGCATAAATTTTGACGTATCGCCAATAATTCTTAATTTCGTTGCCATAAACCGCCAACCTTAACCCAGTACATCGAATAATCGAAACCACTTTTTTCTAATGTTTGAAGATATTACCGAGCTTTTCCTTCAGATTATCCGGCAGACAGGTAGCTACGACATAGCCCAGTCTGAATTTGAGAAGATGACCGACGAAGATCGAGATCTCCAACAGCAGTATGCCGAATGGTGTGAGGAAAACGGCTATTCTCTTCGCAACGGCTTCAAGAACTTTTGCGAGGAGTATCACGACAACAGTAATTCAGCAATGAATTCGCTTTCAGATTACGACGAATGGTAAATACCCAATCTTCTTCTCCGCGCCGATTGCCGGCTGAATGGGAGTCGGCCTCGGCTATTCTGCTTGCATGGCCCCATGAGCATACCGACTGGTCATATATGCTTCCGGAGGTTACTCGCGTGTTCATCGACATTGTCGACAAAATAACGCAGGAAATGACTGCCGTCATAGTTGCTCCCGACACTGCCATACCCCGACACCATCTCTCGCATCTGCCGGAGCATCAGCGACGCCGACTCCTTTTCTGCCAAGTGGCCACCAATGATACCTGGGCCCGCGACTTTGGCCCTATCACTTGCGTCGATACGACCGACGGCTCGCTCATTACCCTTGATTTCAAGTTCAATGGCTGGGGACTCAAATTTCCCGCCGACCGAGATAATCTGATCACTTCCAAGCTTTTCCGTGCCGGGCTATTTCCCGGTAGATTGGAAAATCGACTCGGCATTGTGCTCGAAGGAGGCTCTATCGAGAGCGACGGCCGAGGCACAGTCCTGACCACCTCCGAGTGCCTTCTTTCGCCTAACCGCAACGGCAACCTCTCGCGCGACCAAATAGAGCGCTATCTCTGCGATGCGTTAGGAGCCAAGCGTGTTTTATGGCTCGACCACGGCTATCTGGCCGGTGACGACACCGATTCCCATATCGACACCCTCGCCCGGCTTTGTCCCGACGACTTGATTCTCTATGTGAAATGCAACGACGAGTCCGACGAGCATTTTTCAGCACTCGATGCCATGGAGCGACAATTGAAATCGCTGCGCACGTTATCAGGCCAACCCTATAATCTGCTCTCGCTCCCTCTCCCCGACCCTATCTACGACGAGGATGGCGAGCGCTTGCCCGCTACCTACGCCAACTTCCTCATCACTCCCCGCTCAATTCTTCTCCCCGTCTACGGTCAGCCCGCCAACGACCGCCTCGCCCAAATGACGCTTCAGGCGGCTTTCCCCGATCGAGAAATAAAAACCGTCGATTGCCGCCCGCTGATTCGCCAGCATGGGTCGCTTCATTGCGTGACTATGCAGATTCCGCAGCTCAATCAACTTTAATTACAATTACATTCCTTCAGTATAGATGAAAATCGGTATAATCCAGCAACATAACGTCCAATCTATTGTCGACAACCGCGATCGCCTGATAGAGAAGATGCGTAAGCTTGCCGCCTCAGGTGCGGAATTGATTGTTAATCAAGAGCTTCACGATTCTTTGTACTTTTGTCAGGTTGAAAATGTCGACAACTGCGATCTAGCTATTTCGCTCCAGTCCGACCTTTTGCGTCAATACGGCGAGCTTGCCGGAGAGCTCGCCGTTGTCATCGTGACCTCTATCTACGAGCGGCGTGCTCCGGGTCTGTATCACAACACTGCGATTGTCTTTGAAAAAGACGGAACTGTGGCCGGAAAATATCGCAAAATGCATATTCCTGACGACCCCGCCTACTACGAAAAATTTTATTTCACACCCGGCGATCTCGGGTTTGAGCCTATCGATACCTCAGTGGGTCGTCTTGGTGTGCTCGTCTGCTGGGATCAATGGTATCCCGAGGCTGCGCGTCTGATGGCGCTCCGGGGTGCTCAGTTGCTTATCTACCCTACAGCCATAGGCTTCGAGTCGTCCGACACGGTTGAGGAGCAGGCTCGCCAGCGCGAAGCGTGGATTACTGTGCAGCGGGGTCATGCCGTCGCCAACGGACTTCCTGTCGTGTCGGTAAATCGAGTCGGCCACGAACCCGATCCCTCAGGCATGACCCGAGGAATCACCTTTTGGGGTAGCTCTTTTGTGGCGGGTCCGCAGGGAGAATTCCTGTTCCAGGCGCCTGCCGATGAAGAGGTCGAAGCGATTGTGGATGTCGACCTGCGCCGATCTGAACAGGTGCGCCGTTGGTGGCCGTTCCTTCGCGACCGCCGCATCGATGCCTATGGTGGTCTTACAAGCCGCTATCTCGACTGATTTCCGTTCTCCCCCGACTCTGTTTTTTAGGAACCGCAAAGTGTTCCCCTCCCGATGTAAAAATGATTCTTTAACAAATTTTAACATGGGGGGGGGTAAATATTGCCTAAATTCTTTACCTTTGCATAAAGATTCATTTTTGAGGTCCCTAACCTATGATGTCACTTAGTTGTTTTTTACTCCTATTTCATTCCAACTCTTAATTAAAATGTCTTCAATGCCGACACTCAGAGCCTGTCCCATAAAATATGTTAGGCTGAGGTCGCATATCTTGTAGTGATTTTGGAGGCGGCGGGAGGCAGCAATGCTGTCGCATTGTGACCAAGCGACGGATTCGAAAGCGCCCAAGAGATGCGAGCCGGAGGTAATATTCGCTCCTTCAGCGCGTTAATGATATGTGAAACGTTACAATTCACTTGTAGGGCCGCTGGGTGGTCGAGCGCACCATCGCATGGCTCGATCGTTTCCGCAGACTGTGCCGTGGCTGCGAGCAGCTGCTCACCACGGCCGCGGCGATGACGAAGATAGCCTTCATGATGATTCCGCTCAAGCATATTTAGCTGCCGCAAGCCGTATCGTTTCAACATGTTCACATAGAAGCTCCGCAGGCGATGGGAGCGACCGTCGCCTCGGTCAGCCATTGGCATATTCGTCCGTGCTCTTCGGTCGTGTACGTCAAGTACACTCCCTCATCACCTGAACAACTCTGCTCAATGGCTGACCGCCTCAGCGTTAACAGATTTTATGTGACAGGCTCTTAGTCAGCATTGATAGAGTTTGCATAGACACTTCTTATCGTAGGTAGTTGACGATAGGAAAATATTATCCGTCAATTGCCGCGAGTAGATACAACAGAAGCCGCCATTAAGCATATTCTGAATAATGGCGGCTATGAGGTTGATAACTGCTCTTATCGTCGAATTATTCGGCGGGAGCAGCTTCGGTTTCGCCTTCGGCGGGAGCGGCTGCCTCAGCTGCGGCTGCTTCCTGAGCGGCGATAGCTTCAGCTTTCTTTTTAGCAACGGCTTCAGCCTTAGCCTGATTCTTAGCCTGCTCGGCTTCGAGGGCTTTCTTGGCGTTTGCTTCTTTCTGATTGTTTACTGAAGCAACGACTGCCTGGAGTGAAGCGGTTTTCTTAGCTTTCCATGCATCGAAACGACGCTGAGCTTCAGCTTCGTCAAACGCGCCTTTCTTGACGCCGCCCTGAAGGTGCTTCATGAGCATGACGCCTTCGCGAGAAAGGATGTTGCGCACGGTGTCGGTGGGCTGTGCGCCTGTGTTTACCCAATACAAAGCCCGTTCGAAGTTCAATGTTATTGTAGCAGGATTAGTGTTAGGATTATATGAACCGATCCTTTCAATAAATTTACCATCGCGTGGTGCTCTGCTATCGGCGATCACAATAGGATAGAACGCATAGTTTTTGCGACCATGACGTTGTAATCTGATTTTAGTTGCCATTGATAAGTTGTTGTTTTGTAGATTGTTAGTGCGACATACCCGATGCCGCTTCGGTTTTGTATTGTTTTGAAGCGCCGCAAAGGTAGTGATTTTCCGCGAATTACCAAAATTTCTTACCCTTTTATAGCGTTTTTTTAGTCGCTTAGATATTTTTCGGCGGCGGCGAGGGTTTCCGGTTTGCCTACGTCATACCAGTTAAAGCCTTTGCTCGGTGTCCATGCTTTTATTTCGTGTCGGTTAATAATGTTGAGGTAGAAAGGTATGATCGAAAACACTCGTCCATTTCGCTCGCTCTCTGCTGCAAAATCCTGCAGTAAATTTGGTGAAATGATATGTACCCCACCAAATGCAAGCGGTCTCATGCTTCGGTCGGGCGTGAAACCTGCGGGCCGGGTCTCGCCTGTGTTTAGATTCTGCCAGCCGACCAGATTGTCGTTTTCGTCGAAATAAAGCATCCTTGACGACTGACGCTCCGCGCAAAGCAAAGTCGCGTCGGCACCGCTCAGTTCGTGCGCTTCAGCCATTTCCTTGATAGAGAAGTCAGTCAATATGTCGGCGTTATGAACGAGAATCGGCTCTCCCGCTTCAAGCAGCGGAACGGCGTGGGCTATCCCGCCGCCGGTGTCGAGCAGCAGATCGCTTTCGTCGCTTACCCTGATTTCAATGCCGAAGTTGTCGTTTTCCTTCAGGAAGTCGATGACTTTTTCCGCAAAGTGATGCACATTGATTACAATATATGATATTCCGGCTTCTTTCATGCGCTCGATTACCCGTTGAAGCATCGGTCGGCCACCTACTGGCACGAGTGCCTTCGGATTACTCAGAGTGAATGGCTTAAGTCGGGTGCCGAGCCCTGCGGCGAATATCATTCCTATCATTGACGTGAGATTTTTGTGACGCGAATTTACGAATAACTCCCGACAATTGCGTAACTTCGCGTCAAAATCATATATTATCTTACCATGAGAAAAAGAATTACCTTTTTAGCGGCTGCATTGCTATCATTGGCCGCTATTTTCAATGCCGAGGCTAAAACCATCTTTATGATAGGCGACTCGACAATGGCCAATAAGAAACTCGACGGCGACAATCCCGAGCGTGGCTGGGGTCAGATGCTCCCCGGATTCCTTTCCGAAGAGATTACCGTTGATAACCATGCCGTTAATGGCCGATCGTCGAAAAGCTTCATCGACGAGGGGCGTTGGGATGCTGTTGTTGAGAAAATTCAGCCCGGCGACTACGTCTTCATCCAGTTTGGCCACAACGACGAGAAGCCGAAGGCCGACCGCCATACCGATCCAGGCACGACATTCGACGACAATCTGCGTAAATTCGTTAACGAGACCCGCGCAAAGGGTGGTATCCCTGTGCTTTTCAACTCTATTGTCCGTCGCAACTTCGGCACAGCCGCTGCCGATACTGCCGCATTGGCCAACGCCATCAATCAAGACGATGCGTTTTATATCAACCCCGATGCGAAGCGCGAGCCAAACGGCGCTCCCGAGGTTGTGGCCGCCGGCGCGAAACTTATCGACACCCACGGAGCTTATCTCGACTCTCCCCGCAACGTGGCCCGCGAAATGGGTGTCGCATTTGTGGATATGAACGCCATAACGCGCGACCTTATCGAGGGGATGGGTCCCGAAGCTTCCAAAAGCCTGTTCGTATGGGTGGAGCCTAACACGGTGGCTGCGATTCCCAAAGGACGCGAGGATAACACTCACCTCAATATCCATGGTGGCCGCGTGATTACCAATCTTACCGTCGATGCTATCGGCGAGGCTGTTCCCGAACTGAAACCCTATATACGTCATTACGATTTCGTTGTGGCTAAGGATGGCAGCGGCGATTTCTTCACGGTGCAGGACGCTATCGATGCGGTGCCCGATTTTCGTAAAAACGTGCGCACCACTATCCTCGTGCGCCCCGGTGAATATAAGGAGAAACTTATCGTCGCTCCGTCGAAAATCAACGTCTCGCTTCTTGGCCAGACCGGAGCGGTGATAACTAACGACGGCTATGCTTCAAAACTCAATTCTCTCGGCTCAGAGATGTCGACTTCCGGCTCGTCAACTGCCTATATCTATGCCCCTGATTTCTACGCCGAGAACATTACCTTTGAGAATACTGCCGGACAGGTAGGTCAGGCTGTGGCTTGTTTCGTTAGCGGCGACCGCGACTATTTCAAGAACTGCCGCTTCCTCGGCAATCAGGACACGCTCTACACCTACAGCAAAGGCGACCGTCAATATTACGAAGACTGCTACATTGAGGGCACGGTTGACTTTATATTCGGATGGTCAAACGCCCTATTCAACCGCTGTCAGCTTCACAGCAAAGGTAACGGTTACGTTACCGCGCCCTCTACCGACCAGGAGCAGGAATATGGCTACACATTCATCGACTGCAATCTGACCGCCGATCCAGGCGTGGACAAGGTGTATCTCTCGCGCCCATGGCGACCCTACGCCAAGGCCGTGTATATCAATTGCGATATGGGTCGACATATCGTACCTGAGGGATGGCATAACTGGGGCAAGAAGTCCAACGAAAAGACTGCGCGCTACATGGAGTATGGAAGCAAGGGTGAAGGCGCAGCCCCCGCTCAGAGAGCGAAATTCTCCAAGCAGCTCAAATCAGCTAAGGGCTATTCACCTGAAGAAGTGCTGAGCGGCGCCGACGGCTGGAACCCCGCTGCCAACGGCAATGCCCTAATCTCCGTCAAGCGATAATCCGCCCGACCGAATAACCGTTCACAAGTTTCGCTCACGCAAGATTTCCCGCGTAGGCGAAACTTGTTTTTTATCCATGCTCACTTATCGCCTATCCGCGAATAATTGGGATGTCAGTGAAAAGCGTACGAGTAAAAAGTTTATAGGTACGCATATCGCCATTGCTGGGAGCAAAGCCCATTCGGCAGGAACAACCAATGCGAATACGGCCACAAGAGCTGTTTGTAGAATGAAATTAATAACATGGCTTACCCCGAATGAGATGGCTTTAAGTTTGTTGGGAGTGGTATGAAATGTGAATATATTCGACATAATGAAGTTGAAAACGAAACTTATAAGGTAGCTTGCGACTGATGCAATGACGGCATTTATCGAGAAAAAATGTATTAATGCCCAATAGCAACTATATTGAATGGCCGAAGCTATGCCGCCGACAATGATAAACCTTAAGAGTTGCACTCGTTTATCATCTGATTTCAAACTGTTTTTCGAAATATTCATTTGCATATCTTTTGAGCATGACAGGCGAAAGCCAGCATTTCGTCATCTCCGTGAGAGTCGCCGTAGGCGAACGTCTCAATTTGAGAGAGATCGCGAAATCGTTCCTTAATTCTGTTTACTTTCTCCTTTCCGTGGCAATTAGGGGTTGAAAACCGCCCGGTCAGTCGGTCTTGTAGGTCGGTCTCTGCTTCCGTCGCTATTACCGCATCAAATCCTTGCTTTTCTGCCCATGGTCGAATCCAATCCGCAATGCTTGCCGAAACAATAACAATCGTATGCCCGCTACTCTTATGCTTGTTTATTAAATCTATTGTTGACTGTCGTAAATCTGAATCAATAAGAGGAACAAACGATTCCCCTAAACTTGAAAATTCCGATTTCCCCATGCCTTTGAACATTTTGGAGAAAAGCTTCTGCTTAGCGGTGGAGTTGCTGATGAGGCCAATTTTCCACAAGAATAGCCATGGCGAGGATGCCATTATGCTGTATGCTAATCTCATGCGCCCCAAGGCGAATCTGCCGAATCTAATAAGCGTGTCGTGCTTGGTAATAGTACCGTCAAAATCAAAAAACGCGATAGCATTTGCTGTTTTGGTTGATGCATTTTCCTGTATCATAGATATATTATTGTGACAAAGACCAAAATCCACATTAACACACAGGCTTGAATAAATCGGTCGCTTAATAATATTTTGGTTGGGCTACCGCTTCCGGCGTCGACAATGGCTACCTGTAGATAGCGTAGTATTCCGGCCAAAACAAAGATAGAGGTAATGTAGACGTATCCGCTACCCATTCTTTCCACAACATCCGGCGAAACCGTGTAAATGATGTAGCACACGATTGTGATTGCTCCTATAAGGCCAAGAGTCTGATTCATAAACTCCAGATTATACCTCACGGTATTGTCGCGCGTAACCTGGCCCGTAGTTTCCCTGATCACTACGTCGTCGCGTCTTTTAGCAAAAGCTAAAAACAATGCTATAAGAAATGTCATCGACACAATCCACGGCGATAACCAAATATTGCAAGCCTGGCCTCCTGCACAAAGTCGCAGCACAAACCCCAGTGAGATTATAAAAACATCAATTATTGCATAGTGCTTCAAACGCAGGCAATATGCTAAATTCAATATAAAGTATAATCCGATTATACAGGCTACTAACAGTCTTTGATTCCTCCCGAGCATCCAACATAACGCAAAAGATATAATCACGAGAATAGTCATTATCGTATATGCTACTCCTTCTGATATTTCACCGCTCGCGATAGGTCTGAGTCGTTTCTTCGGATGTTGCCTGTCAACTTCCGCATCCATTATATCATTAAAGCAATATATTGAGCTCGCTATAAAAGAAAAGGAAAAAAACACGATTGCTACCTGCTTCCAACACCATAAATCGAGCATTGAACCGCTAAAAAACAAGGGTAGCGCCACAAAAACGTTTTTAGCCCACTGCTGCGGACGTATCAATTTAAATAATGAGGCTATCTTCATAATGTAGGGAATAATTTATCGACAACTTGGCTGCAAAAATAGAGTATCGAGCCTAACGGACTCTGAATTAACGATGAGGTCGGGTTGAAGTGAAACGGACTCACCCCGATTGTCAGCAACAAGATTATAATGATTAATTTGCTCGGTGGTAAATAATTGCTCAAGCTAAGGTTAAAGCTTGCGACTGATTTGTTTATCTTGTCGGGAATAATTCGGTCGATAGTCTTTACGTCTAATATGATAATCGCCGCAAACGCGGTTATAACGACATATTGAAACAGTCGCCCATAGTCGCAACTTAGCAACGTGAACATCGGCAGCAGACATATCAGTAATATTATCATTATGCATGATAGGCGTGATTGCTCATCCTTGTCATAGCTGCCTTTAATAGGAGGAAATGATGTGAAGAAGAAAGAAATGAGGTAGTATATTAAAACTGTCAGTAACGGCCAATACATGATCCCTTGCAACTGCGCCCCGAGATTATTTTTTATATGGAAAATGAATGTTTCAAGCGTTCCCCATGTTAAGGCTCCGATACTGTTGTGATGCACTAAATGCAAATTGCTGTTACTTACAGAATTCCATGATTCGTTGATGGCATTGGCCGTGTCTATGTTTCCCTTGAAAATACATTCCGCTCCGAATATTCCAACGAGCAGGAGTATGAAAATGACATTTGTGGTTAAATGCTCTCGGTCAGTAAGTAAAACCAAAGCGAATATCGGGATTCCCCAAAACATAAATGCCTCGTGAAGCATTAACCCCAATGCCGCAAGAAATAAAGCGACAATACGTTTCCATAACGCCGGGCTACCATCCCTTATCAAGTACATCATTCCAATGACAACTGCATACAGGATGAAGTCTTTGCGAATTACATACACGACAAAACCGCACATGAAGGGAGACAACAATAGCCACCACCTGTACCCTCTTTCTTTGAACTTCACAAAGAAAAACCATGTCACGCCAATGTAAAAAAGCGCGCATATAATGCTTATCGTGATTTGTGGATTGATACCTGTTGTTGAGGTAAACCAAAATAGTATTTCCCCTAACAATCCTCTTCTTACGAAACCGCCTTGAAAGTTAATCAGAAATTCGGAGAACTCATAAGTCGACAATGCGCCTGACGACGTACTTAATCTTATAGTATGCAATAGTTTACATAATACCGATAAAATCAAGATTGAACTTACGAGCCTATATAAAAATGGGTTTGATAGGTAGTGATTGGCCGATTGTTTCATTCGATATATATTGATTGGTTAGATTATTCCCATATCAGTCTGCAGGGAGCTGATTAATTATTGTGGTTCGGCTCAGTTTATCTATGTATTAGTTAGGTATAAAAAATGCGTGAGAGCCATAACTGTTTACTCGTTCCACAATTGGAGGCCTTCGCAATGCCCGGTTAGTTGAACGAGCAAACGCAGAGACCTCACGCAGAATATGTAACATACCCTAACCCCATGCTCGCGCATAGGATTAGGAATAGATATACATATCCACAAAAGGCATCTACCGTTTGCTTCACTCTTGACTAACCTGAGAAAGTTGCGAAGTTTCCAATTGTCAAGAAGGAGCGTCAAGTAAACGCATTTCTTATATTATTTCATGCCCGCCCGCAGCGTCCCGTGACCGGGTCTCTGCAAAGCGGTCTGTGACTGCAAAATTACTAATTAAAAATCCAATTTGCAACAATCTATCCGCAACAAGTTGCCGATGTTGCTGTATATCAGTGCCTATCTTAACATTAATTTTTTGACAGGCTCGTAGTTGATTATAGTTTAGCGGTGATTGAGGTGCTCGGTGATTGACTGCTCGCGGTGGTGAAGTAGGATGTCGGCGGCGGGGAACTTTTCGGCTATGTGTGCGGCAAGATGCTCAGCGCAGTACACCGATCGGTGTTGGCCGCCAGTGCAGCCAAACCAACACGTAAGGCTTGTGAAACCGCGTCGCAAATATGTCTCGACCGAATGATCGACAAGTTTGTGGCAAGCATCCAAAAACGGTTGAACCTCCCCCCTTTCCTCAAGAAATTCGATTACGGGTAGGTCGCGGCCGGTCAGTCGTTTATATTGCTCATATCGGCCAGGGTTGTGCATACCGCGGCAATCAAAAACAAATCCCCCCCCATTGCCGCTGTCGTCTTGCGGTATCCCCTTTTTATAGGAGAAACTGCCAACGGTCACAAGCAGTCGGTTGCGCTTGCTCTGCGCGCATGGATATTTCTCGCAGAGAGCCGAAATCACTTTTGCCAATTCAGGATAATCGTTGGCCTCGATTAGCTCTGCGGCATTTTTCAGTGCCGCGGGAATACTTTCGATAAAATGCTGTTTACGTTCGTGCAATCCTCGGAATCCGTATGCGCCAAGCACTTGAAGCATCCTGAAGAGAGCGAAAGTCTTTATTCGAGAATGGAACTCATCGCTGTCGATTGTCGCGAATTCAGAGGCGGCGTCGAGATATGCGTCAATCATGCGAGTGCGGAATTCAGGCGAGAAGCCAGCTTTTGCCTGCCAAAGAAATGAGGCCACGTCGTACTCCGCAGGCCCTTTCCGACCTCCTTGAAAATCAATGAAGTATGGCTCTGTGCCGTTTTTGAGCATCACGTTGCGCGACTGGAAATCGCGATACATGAAGGTGGAGAAATCGTCGTAAAGCAAATTCTCAGCGAGTCTGTCGAAATCGTTTTGCAGTAGAGCCTCATCAAATTTCACGCCGCTGATTTTGAGAAGGCAGTATTTGAAATAATTGAGATCCCAGTTGACAAGTCGGGCATCGAACGCCGATTCATGGCAGCATTTGTCAAAATCAAGCCCGTCGGCTCCCGCGTATTGAATTTTCGGAAGTGTCCTGATCGTCTTTTCAACCAATTCTTCTGTGAGCGGATTTTCTGATTTTATCACATCAAGCAGCTGCGTGTCACTGACATATTCTTGCAGATATGCCGTATAGTCATCTGCTACGGCAAGCACTTCAGGCACGTTTATCCCCCTTTCGCGAAAATGGCGGGCGAGGTTGATAAACGTATGGTTTTCGCGGGTGTCCTCCCCTATGGTCCCTATTACCGTAATCGGCCCCGTGAGCTTGAAGTATCTGCGGTTTGACCCCGATCCGGTTATTGCCTCGATAGTCGCGGGGAAAGAGCCTGTAAGCTCGGTATATAATTTCTTGAGAATTTCCATGGATATTCGTTTGCCGCAAAGTTAGCAAATTGTTGCGAATTACCGAAATATGTGGTAAATTCGCGCTGAAATCGAAACCCTGTTATATGACGGAAAATTCATTATTATCAAGGCTTGATGGCATCGACGCGCGCTTCGCTGAGGTTAGCACCTTGATTACCGACCCTTCGGTGATAGCCGATATGAAGCGATATGTCAAGCTTACAAAAGAATATAAAGACCTCGAAAAACTCACTCAGACCACCAATCATTATCGTGAGTTGCTCGCCAATGTTGCCGAAGCCAAAGATTTGATTGCCAACGAGTCTGACCCCGATATGAAAGCTATGGCAAAGGAGCAGCTCGACTCGGCCACTGAGGAAATTCCCCGCGTGGAGGAAGAAATCAAGCTGCTGCTCATTCCGGCCGATCCCGAGGATAGCAAAAACGCTATTGTGGAAATCAGAGGCGGCACCGGCGGCGACGAAGCGGCGATTTTTGCCGGCGACCTTTTCAAGATGTATGTCAAATACTGCGAATCGAAGGGATGGAACGTTGCCATATCGAGCTTCTCTGAGGGAGCTGCCGGAGGATATAAGGAAATAGTTTTCGCTGTTACCGGCGACAACGTCTATGGCACTCTTAAATATGAGAGCGGCGTTCATCGCGTGCAGCGCGTGCCGGCTACTGAAACTCAGGGCCGAGTGCACACATCGGCCGCGACTGTCGCGGTACTCCCCGAGGCCGAGGCCTTCGATGTTGAAATCAACGAGGGCGAAATCAAGTGGGACACATTCCGATCGGGCGGCGCTGGTGGTCAGAACGTCAATAAGGTAGAGTCGGGTGTGCGTCTTCGCTATATGTGGAAGAACCCTAACACCGGCGAAACAGAGGAAATACTGATCGAGTGCACCGAGACCCGCGACCAGCCTAAGAACAAAGAGCGCGCTCTCAGCCGATTGCGTACTTTTATCTACGATAAGGAGCATCAGAAGTATATCGACGATATTGCCTCGCGACGCAAAACGATGGTTTCTACCGGCGACCGATCCGCTAAAATCCGCACCTACAATTACCCGCAAGGACGTATCACCGATCATCGTATTAACTATACCATATATAATCTTCAAGGCTTTATGGGAGGCGATATTCAGGATGTGATCGACCAGCTGATTATAGCCGAGAATGCCGAAAAACTTAAAGAGTCAGAACTCTAAAACACATTTCACAATATGAACCGCAAACAATTAGTTGACAACATACGCCGCAAGGGATCGTTTCTTTGCGTCGGTCTCGATGTTGACCTGAATAAAATCCCGGAGCATCTTAAAGGCGACGAGGATGCAATCTTTAAATTCAATAAAGCTATCATCGACGCCACCGCGCCCTATTGCGTGGCCTATAAACCCAACCTCGCTTTTTACGAAACCTACGGCGTTGATGGTTGGATAGCGCTCGAGAAAACCGTTAAATATCTCCGTGAAAACTATCCCGACCAATTCATTATCGCCGACGCTAAGCGAGGTGACATCGGCAATACCTCGAAAATGTATGCCAAAGCGCTGTTCGAGGGCCTCGGAGTTGATGCCGTCACTGTCGCTCCCTACATGGGAGAGGATAGCGTGACTCCATTTCTCGGCTATGAGGGCAAATGGGTCATCCTTCTCGCCCTCACTTCCAATAAAGGCAGTCTCGACTTTCAGCACATCAAAAACGAGGAGGGCACTCCCCTCTTTGAGTCCGTCATGACTAAGGCTCAGACTTGGGCGTCGCCCGATGAGCTGATGTTTGTGTGCGGAGCCACCCAGGCCGAGATGTTTGATGAGATCAGGCGTATCACTCCCCGCTCGTTTCTCCTCGTGCCGGGTGTGGGCGCTCAGGGCGGAAGCCTGGAAGAGGTGGCTAAGCGCGGGCTTATTGACGATTGCGGGTTGCTCGTCAACTCGTCGCGCGGAGTCATATACGCCTCGTCGGGCGAAGACTTCGCCGAAGCGGCTGCCCGCGAGGCTAAGAAACTCGCCGATCAGATGGCCGCGCTCATGAAGTAATTTTTAACGCTTCAAGTGCGCGTTAAACCCATTTTTTATTGTAAATTTGTGACCAATAAGAAAATCTCAACCCCAACAACAATTATTTCTTAATTTTTTTAGGAACAATGAATATCGACAACTACAATTTCGAAGGCAAAAAAGCCATCGTCCGCGTTGACTTCAACGTGCCATTGGACGAAAACGGTAACATCACCGACGACACCCGTATCCGCGGCGCGCTCCCCACTCTTAAAGCTATCCTCGAAAAGGGCGGCTCGCTTATTATCATGAGCCACATGGGTAAGCCCAAAGGCAAAGTTAACCCCAAAATGTCGCTCGCTCAAATCAAAGACGCTGTGGTTAAGGCTCTCGGCCGCGACGTGAAGTTCGCTCCCGACTGCGCCAACGCTTCCGAGCTCGCTGCTGGTCTCAAGCCCGGCGAAGTGCTCCTTCTCGAAAATCTCCGCTTCTACCCCGAAGAGGAGGGCAAGCCCGTAGGTATCGATAAAGAAGATCCCGCATACGACGACGCCAAGAAAGAAATGAAGGCCCGTCAGAAAGAATTCGCTAAAAAACTCGCTTCATACGCCGACGTTTATGTTAACGACGCATTCGGCACCGCTCACCGTAAACACGCTTCCACTGCAGTTATCGCCGACTATTTCGATGCCGACAACAAGATGCTTGGCTACCTCATGGAGAAAGAGGTAAAGGCAGTCGACAATATCCTCAGCGATATCAAGCGTCCGTTCACCGCTATAATGGGTGGCTCGAAAGTGTCTACCAAAATCGGTATCATCGAGAACCTCATGGACAAGGTCGACAATCTTATCCTCTGCGGCGGCATGACTTACACTTTCGCTAAGGCTCAGGGCGGCAAAGTGGGTAACTCTATCTGCGAGAACGATAAACTCCAGCTCGCCCTCGACATCATTGCCAAAGCCAAAGAAAAAGGCGTGAACCTCGTGCTTGCTACCGACTGCGTTGCTGCTGATGATTTCAAGAACGACGCTAACACTCAGATCGTTTCAGTTATGGATATTCCCGACGGCTGGGAAGGCGTTGACGCAGGCCCCGAGGCTCGCAAAGCTTTCCGCGACGCTATCGTCGATGCGAAGACTATCCTCTGGAATGGCCCCGCCGGCGTGTTTGAATTCGATAACTTCGCTGCAGGCTCTCGCGCTATCGCTGAGGCAATCGTTGAGGCTACCGACAAGGGCGCTTTCTCGCTCGTCGGTGGCGGCGACTCGGTTGCTTGCGTAAACAAGTTCGGTCTTGCCGATCAGGTAAGCTACGTTTCTACCGGCGGCGGCGCTCTTCTCGAAGCCATCGAGGGCAAAGTGCTCCCCGGCGTGGCTGCTGTCAAAGGCTAATAGACTGTTTCTTAACAAAACGATATATCTAATTCCTGATTAGATAATTGGTTAAGTAGGGTTTACAAATTGATTTGTGTTAATCTTAGATTTTTGTAAACCCTACTTTTTTAATCCCTAAATAAAATCAACTACCGCATATCATTATCCACTAATTACCATGAAATTTAAGTATCTGCTTCTTGCTTTGGTTATTCCCGGACTTGCCGTAGCTGCTAAAAAGAAAGCACCTAAAGTTGCGCCCACGTGGCCCGATGGCACAGTTATCGACGAATGGTTTTACAATGCGGCTCCTGTCAATGTCGACGAGTTGGGCCCGAAATACGTCATAACCGATTACGGAGTTACAGCCAATGACTCAACCCTTATTCAGACAGAAGCCATCCAGGCTGTGATTGACAAGGCTGCTGCCAATGGCGGCGGTGTTATAGTAGTGCCTGAGGGTACATTCCTTTCAGGCTCGCTTTTCTTCAAGCCCGGAACCCATCTCAACATCGCCGAGGGGGGAAAACTCAAAGGCTCAGATGCGATTACCAACTATGAGATTATCGACACTCGCCTCGAAGGCCAGACGATAAAATATTTCGCCGCTCTCGTTAACGCTATCGACTGCGACGGCTTCACTATTTCAGGCCCGGGCACTATCGACGGCAACGGTCTGCGCTTCTACGACGAATTTTGGTTGCGTCGCAAGGTTAATCCGAAGTGCACCAATCTCGAAGCGCTTCGCCCTCGCCTTGTCTACATCGCCGATTCCGACGACGTGACCGTTAGCGGGGTGAAACTAATATTCTCAGGCTTCTGGACCAACCACCTTTATAACTGCAATCGAGTGAAATATCTCGACAACTTCATTTACGCTCCAACCGACGGCTATCCCAAAGGCCCCTCAACCGATGCTATCGATCTCGATGTGTGTTCCGACGTGCTCGTCAAAGGCTGCTACATGAATGTCAACGACGATGCGGTTTGCGTAAAAGGTGGTAAAGGCACATGGGTCGACACCATTCCCGGCAACGGCCCCTGCCGCCGTATTCTCGTAGAGGATTGCAAATTTGGCAAAACAAATGCCGGCGTGACCTTCGGCTCGGAGGCATGGGATGCGGAAAACGTGATACTACGTAACTGTGAGTATGACGGAACGTCACACGTGGTGCTTTTCAAAATGCGCCCCGACACACCCCAAAAATATATGTACGTGCTCGTTGACGGCGCCAAAGGTAAGGTGAAAAATGGCGTTGAGGTGCAGAAGTGGACACAGTTCTACGACAAAGGCGATCGCGACCCGATGCCCCGCTCCAAAGTGGCAAACATCACTTTCCGCAACGCCGACCTCGACTGCTGGCGCGACTTCTACCGCGAGGCTAAAGACAATTACTTCGACCTTGAGAACTTCACATTTGAAAATGTCACAGCTCTCGACACGACAGGAGAATTCGACACTTCAAACATAGCTAACTGCAAGGTGGAAAACGTTACGGTTACCAAGAAATAAAACCCGCTAATCATTTCTATCATATAAGAAACGGCTGAAAAGATTGAATTTCAGCCGTTTCTTAATGTATGTGGGTTATGACCAATTAGTCGAAATGTTTGCGATGGAATTGGAAGTTTCGTCCGAGATATTTCTCCCTTACAATTGGGTTTTCGGCAAGCTCTTCCGATGTACCCTGAAAGAGAATTTGTCCCTCGGTCAGTAGGTAAGCGCGGTCGGTGATCGAAAGGGTTTCAGGAGCGTTGTGGTCGGTAATGAGAATACCGATATTACGCTTCTTAAGACTGTAAACGACATTTTGAATCTCCTCCACAGCTATAGGGTCAACTCCGGCGAAAGGCTCGTCGAGCATAATAAAGTGAGGGCTGATGGCCAAGCAGCGGGCTATCTCCGTACGGCGCCGTTCACCACCCGATAGCTGGTCGCCGAGGTTTTTGCGTACTTTGGCGAGATTGAAATCCTTGATAAGTTCTTCAAGTTTATCTTTTTGCTCTGCCTTAGAGAGCTTCGTCATCTGAAGCACCGAGCGAATATTATCCTCTACCGACATTTTTCGGAACACCGAAGGCTCTTGCGCGAGATAGCCTATGCCGTTTTGCGCGCGTTTATATACGGGGTAATTGGTGATATTTAGGTCGTTGAGGAAAATCTGTCCCTCATTGGGCTGCACCAATCCGGTTGTCATGTAGAATGTGGTGGTTTTCCCGGCTCCGTTGGGGCCTAAAAGGCCGACGATCTCCCCTTGCGTGACGTTGATTGAAACATGATTTACCACCGTGCGGTTGCCATATCGTTTCACGAGGTTATCGGTGCGAAGCACCATCTTGGCCGGCTTTTCAGCCTCCACGTTCTCAACTGCCTCGATTGCATCTGCCGCTACTGCTAATGCGTCTTCGAGAGGTCTATCGGCCGGGGGCATATCTCCGTAGGGGGCAAGCACCTCCTCCTCAAATTTTATTTTGGGGATGTCCTCGTCCTCCTTATCTCTGTTCTTGAATGGGAATGAAAGTGCCATGACGTTTATTTAGATCGTTTGAGGCGTCCGTCGATATAATCGGTCAAAAGCCCTATCGCTACAGTGTTAGTGCCGCCTTGCGGAATTATCAGGTCGGCGAAACGCTTGGTCGGTTCAATATACATGCAATGCATCGGTTTGAGGATTTCCTGATAGCGGTCGATCACCATTTTGGGCGTGCGCCCGCGCTCAACGCAGTCGCGCGAGATCACGCGGATAAGTCGCTCGTCGGCCTCTGCATCCACAAAACATTTCACATCCATAAGCTTTCGCAGCGTGGGGTCGGTCAGCACGAGGATGCCTTCGACAATAACCACGTCGCGAGGCTCTACCCTTATTGTCTCAGGCCCGCGCGTGCAGGTAAGATAAGAGTATGTGGGCATCTCGATGCTCTTGCCCTCTTTGAGCTGCATAAGATGTTCAACCAGGAGCGACCATTCGATTGCCGCCGGCTCGTCAAAGTTTATTTTGCTTCTTTCCTCCACCGGAACGTGGCTTGAGTCCTTATAGTAGTTATCCTGCGGCAATACGGCTACTTCGCCTGCCGGAAAGCTGTCGATTATCTTGTTTACTACGGTGGTTTTACCCGAGCCGGTGCCACCTGCTATACCGATGATAAGCATGAACGTAGGGATTAGATGTGAATTTTCGCCACGAAATTAAGCAAATTTTTCGGCCACAAGAAATTTTTGCGCCCCGAAATATTATTTACTGTGGCAAATAATGCCGAAATATTGGAAATTTCAGCATTATTGCGAAGAATTTAGTAAATTTGCGCGTTGTTTACCCGTAAAATTTCTATGTTACTGACTAAATCGTTATCAAATTTCGGCAAATATTGCCTCTTTATATGCCGCGTGTTTTCGATACCCGACCGTTGGCGCATTTTCGGAAAGCGCACCGTCACGGAGATTTCTAAACTCGGTGTCGACTCTATTCCGCTGGTTGTTATCGTTTCGCTCTTCATCGGCGCGGTATGTACAATTCAGATGCAGTTGAACACCTCCTCGCCGCTCATGCCGGCCTACTCCGTTGGTCTGGCTACCCGCGAGATTATCCTCCTTGAGTTCTCCAACTCTATCCTTTGCCTGATTCTTGCCGGCAAAGTCGGATCCAACATCGCGTCAGAGATAGGCACCATGAGAGTGACCGAGCAGATCGACGCACTCGACATTATGGGTGTCAATTCTGCCAATTTCCTGGTGTTGCCCAAAATCATCGCCTTCCTCTTCTTTGTGCCTATCCTCGTTGTGTTCTGTATGGGCACCGCGATGCTCGGCGGCTATTGCATTGCCATATTTACCGATATTATTTCAGTGCAGAAATTCACCTACGGTATCCAGACTCAGTTCAATGAGTGGTATGTATGGTACGGCATAATCAAGTCGGTTGTTTTCGCGTTCATCATCTCGTCGGTTGCCTCCTACTGCGGTTACTACGTGAAAGGTGGCTCGCTCGAAGTAGGCAAAGCGAGCACCAACGCCGTAGTTACCAGCTCAATTATGATTCTTCTTTTCGATGTCATACTCACTAAAGTTCTGCTCCAATGATCGAAGTAAAAAATGTGACAAAATCGTTTGAAGATAAGACCGTGCTCCACGATGTCACCGCAACATTTTATACGGGTAAAACCAACCTCATCATCGGTCAGAGCGGTTCGGGTAAGACAGTGTTGATGAAATCGCTCATCGGCCTTATACGTCCAGAGCAGGGTCAGATACTTTATGATGGGCGCGATATAATGAAGATGAACGCTACCGAGACGCGCGAAATACGTAAGGAAATCGGTATGCTGTTTCAGGGGTCGGCACTTTTTGATTCTGAGACAGTGATGGGCAATGTGTCGTTCCCTCTCACCATGTTCACCGACATGAGCCGCGAGGAAATCCGCGAGCGAGCCCAATTCTGCATCGAGCGCGTGAATCTTGTAGGGGCTGAAAACAAATATCCGTCGGAAATATCGGGCGGTATGCAGAAGCGCGTGGCCATTGCCCGCGCCATCGCGTTGAATCCTAAATATCTTTTCTGCGACGAGCCTAATTCAGGACTCGATCCTCGCACGTCTATCGTGATCGACGAGCTCCTGAGTGATATTACTCATGAATATAATATCACTACCATTATCAATACCCACGATATGAACTCTGTGCTCGGTATAGGCGAGAACATCATCTTCATTAACAAGGGTTACTGCGACTGGCAAGGCGACAATAAGCTTATTTTCGACACCTCAAACGAGGCCTTAAACGACTTTGTATTCGCCACAAATCTCTTCCAGCAGGTTAAAAACTACATCAAGTCGCAGGCCAACAACCCTAATCAGCCCAAAGGGGGGACAGGCTCTTAGTAGTGACTCCGCCTATGACGGCACTCCGCACAGCCACAATATAAGATATGCGGCCGCGAAGATGGCGAGAGTCAATATCATAGAGACAACATAGCCCATTACTTGCCGAAAAAAACGCTCTTTTTTCGACAGGCTATAGTCTGCTTTTACCTCCCGACTGTATTTTTCCCAGCGAGGCTGAATTAAAAGATTGCCCAGCACGCAAGCGGCTATCAATGCGATGCCCGGCGCTAAAGGGGAGTCAAGCACGCCGAACATCACCCATGTCATCACTCCAATCAGCAGGAGAACCCAGCATAAAGTCCAGATTGAATTTCTTTTCATTTAGCTTTAGTTGTCAATTTTGATTTCCATTCATTATATCGGGGATAGAGATACGACGGTCCGTAGGAATACCATGAATATCCGTTGCGGCGTTCAGGACCGATCTCTGCCATTGATTTGCGCGGTATGCCGTCGCGGTCGCAAAACATAGGCTCACACTCAACCAAGTCGTAAAAACGCGCCCATATAGGCTCAGCCGCCTCGTCGTTGACCACTATATGATTCTTCTTGCCGTCGATTTCGCCATCTGATCCAATTCTTATTCCCTCGATCTTATACTTTTCAAACCATCTCATCGCGCCATCGATCGCATCGATTATTTCTTGCGAAGGGTCGGGTATATCCATCAGCAACCAAACGATAGCAGAGCTCTCCGAGGAGCAGTAGGACGCTAACTCGAACGCTCTTGCAGGTGCAGGGGCGTATGTGTCTCTGTCGTGCTGTTGGCACCAAACAGTCGGCTTCCCGTCAACTTTAATCTGGCATTTTAGAATACATTCCACTCCTTTGTCAAATGCCGTTTTAGATGATTGTCGCAGCTCGTCGCTGATAATGTCGGTGTCGAAGGGCTCCATTGAGTGCGAAACGCGGTTGAGCAGTGCCATTGTGTTGGTCATAGCGTCGTCGTTGAAGGTGATGTGGATCTGGTATCCGTGGGGATTAGGCCAGAATTGGGGCCAGCCGCCGTTATCATATTGTCCGGCGAGCAGAAAGCGTATCCCGTCTTCAGCCCCCTTACGGTAAACGTCATCGCCTGTTGCGTTATAAAGCCGGGCGAGATAGTATATTTGTGTGGTTGTGGCGGTGTTGTCGGTAGTCGAGTCATCTGTTCTACCCTTATCGGCGAGAATGCTCTGAGCTTCGGTCGCCGAGAAAGGTATCGACATATTGATGTTCTTGGGCCAGCCGCCTGTGGCGCGTTGATAGGCAATTATCTGATTGCCGATTCGGCGCGCCTCCTCGGTCTTGAAAAACTCGCTGTCGGCGACTCTTATCGACTTCTTTCCGGCGTTGGCCATGCTGTCGTCCTTTATCCAGTTAAGTCGCTCTACCCAGTCGCTTAAAATCTCCTCTCGGTGCGCGCCGATAGTTTTCGCGCCCTGCCATTTGCCCGACGCCATTGCGGGGTCGCTCACGTCGGTGTACCAATTTTTGCCCAGTCGGTAGTCGTTTTTAGATCTCTCTCCTGGAAAGGTGCCTTCGACCCTAAGCTCACCTTTGATGGTCTTGAAACCATTCAAAGGTGAAGTGATAGTGTACTCAAGGTTGCCGGGGGCCTTCGGGCTGTAGCGGATTATATATTTACCTTTTCCCGCATAATAGCCCGGCCAATCCTGTTTGTCGATATGGAGCGTCACGCAGGCTGAGTCAGTAGGAATTTTGACTGAAGGGCCATTGAAAGTGAATTCAACGATCGAATACGTGGTTGCCGTATTCTTTGCCCCATCCGAGATTTTGAATTGGTGGCGGGGAGAGTGGCTGATGCGCTCAAATCTGCCTCCCCATGAGTCAGCCTCCGGGTTATCGTGATCTCCTTTCATGAGATAGAAAAGCGACGGCGAATCCCCCATTTTTACCACCCCGTCGTAGTATTTCTTGAAGTCCGCGCCTAAAGCTCCCGCGCCACGCATAAAAGTCTCGTAGTAGTCTTTTTGGAAAATTCCCTCGGCGTTGGGGCTTGATGGGAAGCCGCGATAAGACGCGTTGTTCTCGATGAAGAAAAGATTGGGGAAATTTTTAGCGATATAGGCATAACTGTCGGCCCCCCACTTCTTATTCGGGCCGCCGATGTAATATACGCGAATGCGCGAAGCTATCTCAGGGGTGTCGTGGAGCGCTTGCGCGAGGTCGTCGAGCGTGCCCCACACAAGTATCCATAGAGGTCGGTCAGATTCCCTGAGCGCGCACTCCGATATATGTCGCGACCCTTCGGTCAGTAATGAGTATCCCGCAAAGGGGGCGGCGGTTTTGTTACCCTGCTTGCAGATTGCGATAAGGGAATCGGGAGAGAGAAATCCCTCCTGACGCGAGGCAAGCTTGGGGTAGTCTTTGGCGTAAAGCTCAATCATGCGTATGATTTCCTCCTTGCTGCCGTTGCCAAAAGAAGGCGACGAAACGATTCCCTCTATGTCGAAGAGGTTGTTGTACATTAGTAGATGAGTCATCGACTGATTATCGTCGGGGTCGGTGCCACCAATATCGGTTGATATGATGATTCGCGGCTTGTCGGACTGACTCTGCGGCGCGTCAATGGCATAGCCAGATATTGCCGATGATAAAGTGATTAATCCGATTATATACTTTTTCATTTCGATACTTACTAATTCTCTATTACTTTTATATCAATTATGCCTGCTTTCTTTGAATAGGTGGAGGCTTTCTTGTTAATTGTGAAATTTACCGACAGTTTTATATGAGACTCGTTGACAATCCCATAAAGTTCGGCAGGCTTGAATGTCTTTAAAGTCTTAATCGCTTTCACAACCTCTTCTTCAAGCATGGGATTAGCGTCATTCTCTACTTTTATATCATCGATTGTGCCGTCGAGTAGCACGAGAAAAACAATTGCAACCTTTCCCTCAATTTTATCTTTAAGGGCCTTGACGGGGTATTTAATGCTGTTTTTTAAGTCTTTAATCAATGCGTCTGTTCCCCCTGGGTATTTAGGCTTTTCAACAGGATATTCGTTGGTCGCATTGCTTACATTTCCGGTTGCTGAATTTTGTTTCCTCTCAATATGTTTCTTCCCTTCGGGGCTTGATAAGTATTCGGCAACCAGGGTTGAGTCAGGATGAATTGTCCCCTTATTACCAAGTCCGAAATTTATAGGCATTGTAAACCATACGTCTTGCGGAACTCTATGAATTCTTCCGGGATTAAAGTTTGGTAGTTTACGCACTACTTTAACGGCTTCTCTATTCAGTAAATCATGCTTACCTCTACCTATTTTTATTTCCCCGATTGAGCCATCCTTTTTGATGACAAACTGAACAACCACGCGTCCTGAAATGCTGTCGACAGCGGCTTCAGGAGGATAGATGCCGTTTTCTGATATAAATTTCTGTAGTGCAGCCTCCCCATTGGGGAAAGTTGGCATCACACAGGGGTCAGCTCCGAATATCTTGTCTTCAAAAATCACTTCTTGTCGAGCTACGTTGGTCGATACGTTTTTTATAGAGTCGGTAGTTAAATTCGCTTTATTCTGTTCCGGGTTGATATTGCAAGATTGAGCAAAGGCATTCGTTGAGAGGAGGCCGATGGAGATTCCGGCCAAAGCTACCAGTTTGCCATTACGGCGTCGCTTGCCCAATTCCTTTTCAAGATATTCTACCTCGGCTTCGCATCGCGGGCATGTGCCGAGACAGTCACCTTTGTATGTGCACTCAGAGGTGATTAGTTGTATATCGTTTGCTTCAGCTATTTGCCGGCGTATATCCTTTAGTATTTTGCAAGTGCGCTTTCCTCTGGTCATATCGAAGGTATTATGTATTGAAAAATATCAAAGTTGTCGAATCCTAATTGCTTGAGTTGTAGTTTGCTTTTTATAATGTCGTCCTCGGAGTTGAAATCGGGAATTAGCGGTAGGCGAATCGTAACTTTAGATTGTGCCTTTGCCTCCTTAAGAATCCCAAGATTGAGAAGCACGCGGTCGTTGGTGGTACCAGTGTAATTTCGGTAGATTTGAGGGTTCATATCTTTCACGTCGATATACCAATGATTGATAACAGGTAGTAGCTGTCGGATGTTTTCTTCGGGAACATTTAGCGAAGTCTCAATATTGAGTTTCCATACGTCGCCGCATAGTGCCCATAAGTCAGTAATAAAGCCCGGATACATGGCAGGCTCTCCCCCGCCGAATGTTATCCCGCCTCCCGTGGCTGCGAAATATATGTTGTCGATTTTTACAATATCGTAAAGTTCCGCCGAATTATAGCTTGGAAAGATATCGGCCGATAATTGACATTGCGGATTGATACAATACTTGCAATTAAGCGGGCACTTATGAAGTAGCACTAAAGTTGTTACGCCATCGCCATCGGTAGTGAGTCGATGACGGTCAATACCAAATATGTTGCATATGGCCATAGCGGGTTAACGATATAGTTACTTATAGAGTCAATCAGAAGCTCCCATGCGGGAACTCCTGATTGATTGAGTTCAGACAGTTGACACGCAGGTGATTATGCGTGTGTAATGTATGTGGGCTTTCAGTGTGAAGTATTCATCTATGAATAGGCTCATGTCCCGTTCATGCAGATTACTCATCCTGATTCTTTTCGGCGTATTCTTTGAGAAGTTTCTCCTGAACGTCGCCGGGAACGAGTTCGTAGCCCGCAAACTTCATTGTGAACGATGAGCGTCCGCCGGTGATTGAGCTGAGGGCAGTCGAGTAGCTTGACATCTCTTTGAGAGGCACTTTTGCGACGAGTTTCTCGAAGCCGTTCTCCGACGACATACCCATAATGATCGCGCGGCGGCTCTGGAGGTCGCTCATCACGTCGCCCATCACGTCGCCGGGCACCATTACCTCAACGTCGTAGATCGGTTCAAGCACTTTGGGGTTGGCGTTGCGGAACGCTTCAGAGAAGGCGTTACGGCCGGCGAGGCGGAATGAGATTTCGTTGGAGTCAACCGGGTGCATTTTGCCGTCGTAAATGCAAACGCGCACGTCGCGGGCGTAAGAGCCTGTGAGGGGGCCTTGCTCCATGCGGTCCATCAATCCCTTCACGATAGCGGGGATGAATCGGGCATCGATAGCGCCGCCTACGATACAGTTGCATACAACGAGCTTGCCGCCCCATGCCAGAGGTATCTCCTGAGTGTCGCGGACGCTCATCTTGAACTCCTGGTTGCCGAACTTATAGGTGTCGGGTGCGGGCATTCCTTCGGTATAAGGCTCGATAATTAAGTGAACTTCACCAAACTGGCCTGCGCCGCCCGATTGCTTCTTGTGGCGATAATCGGCGCGGGCTGCCTTAGTTATGGTTTCGCGGTAAGGGATCTTCGGTTCCTCGAAAATGATCGGGAGTTTATCGTTGTTTTCCACGCGCCATTTGAGTGTGCGGAGGTGGAATTCGCCTTGGCCTGAAAGAATTGTCTGCTTGAGTTCCTTTGACTGCTCAACGACCCAAGTCGGATCCTCCTCATGCATGCGGTTAAGTATGCCAGCGAGTTTCTCGGCGTCGCTCTCGGTGACGGGGCGCACGGCGCGCTGATATTTCGGAGCGGGATACTGTATGAAGTCGAAGCTGTAATCGCAGCCTTTCTCGTCGAGGGTGTTGCCTGTGCGCACGTCTTTGAGCTTAACTGCTGCGCCTATGTCGCCTGCGCAGATTTCGTCGATAGCGGTGCGTATCTGACCGCATACGCAATATATCTGAGCGAGACGCTCTTTTGAGTTGCGGGTGACGTTGTCGAGGTCCATGCCGGCCTTGAGCGTGCCCGACATTACCTTGAAGTAGCTGACCTCGCCGATATGAGGCTCAACTGTGGTTTTGAAGAAGAAGATGCTGACCGGACCTTTGGAGTCGGGTTTCACTTCCTCGCCTGCGGTGTTGACCGGAGCGGGCATTTCCTCTACGAAGGGCACTACGTTGCCGAGGAATTCCATCATGCGGCGCACGCCCATATCTTTGGCTGCCGACACGCAGAATACCGGATATATCGAACGGCTTACCAGACCTTTTCGGATGCCTTCGCGCATTTCGTCCTCGGTAAGGTGCTCTTCCTCAAAGAATTTCTCCATGAGAGTCTCGTCGTTTTCGGCGGCTGCCTCCACGAGAGCCTTGTGATATTCCATCGCTTTGTCCATCTCTTCGGCGGGGATTTCCTCGATAGTCGGAACGCCGCCGTCGGGGCCCCATGAATATTTCTTCATCAGGAGCACGTCGATAAACGAGTTGAATCCTGCTCCGCACTGGAGAGGATACTGCACGGGAACGATTTTCGGGCCGAACACTTCGCGCATCTGCTCAATCACATTTTCGTAGTCGGCCTTTTCGCCGTCGAGCTGGTTGATGGCGAAAATCACGGGCTTCTTAACCGACGAGCATGTGCGGAATATGTTTTGAGTGCCTACCTCAACGCCGTACTGGCCGTTTACGACAATCACGCCTGTGTCGGTGACATTAAGGGCTGTAATGGCGTTACCAACGAAGTCGTCGGCTCCGGGGCAGTCGATCACGTTGAGCTTCTTGTTAAGAAACTCGGCATAAAATACTGTCGAGAACACTGACGATCCATATTCCTTCTCTACTGGGAAATAGTCAGATACGGTATTGCCGGCTTCGACTGTGCCGCGACGTTTTATAACTCCACACTCGTAAAGCATAGCTTCGGCGAGTGTGGTTTT